>NZ_JBHSEC010000019.1:358331-748867 GCF_042651785.1 Chungangia koreensis | reverse complement strand
CTTCGCTTTCCGTGGGCTTAGGCCAACAGGAAGTTGGTCACAAAGGCGTTGCCGCAGGACGCGGCGCACTTAGACTTTGTTCAATAACTAACGTCACTGACGTGCCTTGCGGGGTCTTCAGCTCAAGCTATTCCCACAGGACATTGCAATAGCTTCCTCGAATAGACACCGCACGAAGGAAATGTGAAGCATTTTCGAGGAGTCTTCGTGGCGATCACCGCTTTACTATTCATTCTTTAAGTATAAGTGTAAAAATAGCGGAAGTCGGCGACTCCTTTAAGGTTGGCGTCCTAAGATCGCCACGTCCTGTGGCAACGGACGCATGACCCGCTTCGTGCGGGCCCAATAGCAAGCGAAGCGAGACCCTGCACGAGCTGTTAAGGAAGAGAGGCTAAGTTCGCCGCGTCCTGCGGCAACGCCTCCATGATCAACATCCTGTTGACCCTAAGCGGCTCGGTGCTTGCCCGCGGAAAGCGTCCGACTGGAGCGATGGCTCCAGATTAAAGATTATATACATTGGAATTTATAAAAATTCTCTTGTCAACAAACTGAAGGACTCCTAAAATGGAGTCCTTCAGTTTGTATAGTTATTTAAGGGTTAGTTGGCGGTGTTTCACCTGTTCCGTCGCTTTCAGGGGTACCGATACTACTTCCAGATGTTGTTCCGGTTCCGGAATCATCCCCACCACCATCATCTGGAGGAGGAGTCCCTTCTTCAGGAGGTGGTTCTTCTCCAGCTCCACCATCTTCAGGAGGTGTTTCACTGCCATCTGGCGGAGGTTGTGTTTCTCCGTTCCCGTTCCCATTGCCTTGACCATTTCCATTTCCGTTCCCATTGCCTTGACCATTCCCGTTACCTTTATCATTACCTTTATCTCCTTCATCTTCCGGAGAAGCGGAGATTCGGAGTGAAACGGTAGCAGGGGAACTTTGAACTTCATCTACAAAGGCTACAACACTGAACGTATAGTTGCTACCCGGCTGGATGCCATCAACTTTGAGTTGTTTCTCCTGTTGGGTCGATAAGACTTTGCTTTCTGCGCCGTCTATTGTTACAGAAACCACAAATCCGATTTGGAGGTCTTCATCCGGCGATTCGTGATCCCAAGAAAGGAGTGCTGATTGATCTTCAGGATTATAGTCAGCTTGCAGATTGATTGGTGCACCTACTTCAACAATATCGTATTCTTCCGATACTTCTTTCGGTTCAGTGCCTTTTACGAATAGTTCAGTTCGTTTCAGTTCATCCGGGGTATAGTCGCTGGCCAGTTTCAATGGATTTGTACCAACTTCAACTGTCGCTTCAACAACGGAACTTGGTTTTTTGAAACTTGCTGTTCCTTCAGAGATTTCACCCATGATATTTCTAAACAAATATTGAGGAACTCGGCGTTCATCCCAAGTCGTCATTGCATTTTTCTTGTCTTTATAACCGCTCCATATTGAAATTGAATAATCAGTTGTGTAGCCGGAAAACCATGAATCCGGAACACTACCGGATTTCAAGTTATACTCTTCAAATTCTTTCTTTGTGTAGTTTGTCGTTCCAGTTTTACCCGCGACATCAACTCCAGGAACAGCAGCACGCCTGCCTGATCCGTTCGGATGATTAATGACGTCACGTAACATATCAGTGACCATGTATGCAGTAGAATCTTTCATTGCAACTACTGGTTCCGACTTGTATGTTTTTTCAGTTTGACCATCACGGTAACTGATTTTAGTAATTGAATACGGCTTTGTATAGACACCTTTATTTCCAAATGCGGCATAGGAAGCAGCCATCTGGATAGGAGAGATTCCTTTTTCTGATCCACCAATCGCGACAGCGGAGTTCAAGTCTCCTACGTCAATGCCTAGTTTCTTGATGAATTGACCAGCACGTTTTGTGCCGACTTCTTCAAACACTTTAATGGATGGAACATTTCGGGACTCATACAAAGCTTGTCGTAGTGGAATATCGCCCTTGTATTTACCGTCCGCATTACGGATCGTTTGATCTGTTCCTTTATATTTATATGGCTCATCCGTTACCGTTTGTCCTGTAGACCAGCTTAAATATTCAATAGCCGGGCCATAATCCAATAACGGTTTAATGGTAGAACCTGGTTGTCGGTCTTTCAGGTCCTGTGCATAATTCCAGTTCTGGAAGATGTAATTCCGTCCACCGCCAATCGCTGCAATTCCTCCGGTTTTTGTATCGATGACAGCAATTCCAGTTTCTAATGTCTCGGTAGGGAAGTCATAATTGGCTAATTGATTTTCCACCGTTTGCTGTGCTTTCGGATCGAGAGTCGTATGGATCGTGATACCTTCTGCAAGCAATTGTTCATCGCCTTGTACCCTAAGTTCTTCTAAAACAACATCTAAGAAGGCTTCGTATTTATTGTCTGAATCCATTTTTCGCTGGTCTTCAGGCTTCAATCCTTCAGTGACAGGTATCGCTTGTGCAGCTTTCATTTCTTCTTCCGATATCTTCCCGTGTTGGTGCATGAGACTCAATACAATATTTCTTCTTTTTTCAGCACGTTCTGGATTTTTAAATGGATTATAGTTGTTCGGGCTTTGTGGCATGCCAGCTAATAATGCCATTTCTTGCAGTTCCAGTTCGTTCAATTCTTTGCCATAAAAGTATTCAGCCGCCGTTCCGAATCCGTATCGATTTCCGGACATGAGAACTTTGTTGAAGTACATTTCAAATATTTCTTCTTTTTCATATTCCCGTTCAAGCTGAATCGCAAGATAAGCTTCCTGTGCTTTCCGTTTTAATGTCTTTTCATTTTTCAGGAATGAATTCTTGATCACCTGTTGAGTGATTGTACTTGCCCCTTGGGATCCAAAGCCTTGCGTAAAGTTGGCAAGGACAGCACCACCAAGGCGGAATAAGTCGATTCCCATATGATTATAAAAGCGGACGTCCTCTGTTGCTAATATGGCATCTTCCATTGTTTGCGGTATTTCTTCATAGGGGATATACTTTCGATTTTCCGCACCTATTACTGCAAAGCGGTCGCCGTTTTTATCTAGTACGATTGAAGATATGGGATCCTTTAAAGACTTTTCATCTAATTCAGGTGCACTGCTTGCATATACAGTAAAGAGTACGGCACCACCTATGAACAATAGTAGGCACACAGCAACGATCAATGTGACAATCTTTTTAAATATGCCCTTCGCCGGTTTTTTTGCTTTCTTTTGTTTCTCAAGCTCTTTCCTGCGCTGTTCTCTTGACATTTTTCTATCAGCCACAGTATTTTCCTCACTTTCTATGAATGCTCGGCAATTACTTGCCGAGCATTTGTTCTACAGCCTCCAAGTAGTTGATACGGGGACTGTATCCGGTATTTATTTCGATTGCTTCCTGTTCAAATTCTTTCAGAGGAATAGACTTCCTGCCGCCCTGAAGCATCCTTTTCCATTTTTCTTCGAGCATAGAATACGGGACTGCATAATATTTATCAGCTGAAGAGAATCTAATAATCAGAAAAGCAATTCCCTTTTGCAGTATTACGCTTTTCATATGTTCGACTTGGTGGGGATGGATGTTTTTAAGCGGGAAAGAAGTCGGATTTTCTGTTTCTTTCGCCTCAAAGTCAATATGGTATCCTTTCCATACGCCGTTATAATCTGTTGTCGACGGTGTTTTAAAATAAGCTTCCCGGATAACGGCTGCACTACGGGACGGGTACTCTACATTGACGATTTGAATTGGAACAGGTTTCTTATGAATGACTGCAATGTTACGGTCTAAGTAAAACTCATTCGTTTCATTGATTTCATCCTCTAACGTTTTTCCCCGATTACTAAAAGAGTAATCCTTCTTGGACTGTTTGTTTTTTTTAGGATTTGATACGGGCGGACTGTACGATTTCCCGTTTGGGTAACGTATAACCATAATATGCACCTCTTATCCGAAACCTATCATACCATAAGAGAAGACGTTGCTCTTCCAGTTAGGTTTCAATAATACTACCCACCATTATCTCATAATTTTGTCGCTAATCCTATAATAAAGGAATATTTGTTCGGTCTTTATGGAGTTACATCGTAAAATTTGTTACACTAAAGGAAAAAAGAGTAAGGTGTCAGAAAACATGTCGCTAAAACAATTAACTATAAAACTATTTAATGAGTGCGAGGAATGCCTCAATCGACATAAACGTATGAGGGAAGAAGATCGCTCTCCTGATTTTTTCGGGGAGGTCAAGCCCCATGTGGATCATTTCCATGCAAAGATTGATGAGTGGGAAAAGCAAAGTAAAGAATGGATTGCATCGTATCGACCGAAGCATGTGAGAGTTCAGCAAATCGACCATGCCGTAGATATGATGAAACAATTTTTAGTACAGTCGTTTTATAAAGAAACTGGGAAGAAACGGTTTGTCCAATCGATTCAAGCTGTTCAATACACGTTAGAGACGCTTTTGAGGGCAATACGAGAGGAGGGGGAAGATGATCAGAAGTAAAAAGGGATTATCGGGAGTCATTTCTGAATGGAGGCAAGACCCGGAAATGAAGGAACGCATAGCCCATTGGCACACAGTCGAAGCGAAGACGGCTAAATATGCGGACTTTCCGGAAGTTCTCCATCCATCCATTCAAAAAGCTTTGCGGGAACGAGGGATAGAACGGCTGTATTCCCATCAAAGGGAAGCTTTCGATCTGGCGATGGAAGGAAAATCGTTTACCGCCATTACACCAACAGCATCAGGCAAGTCACTTTGTTATCATTTACCGGTCCTTCAATCGATTTTAAATGATTCTTCTTCCCGTGCACTTTATCTATTTCCGACAAAAGCTCTTGCTCAAGATCAGAAGAGTGATCTTCACACACTCATCGAGCATAGCGGAGAGGAAATATTAAGTTATACGTATGATGGGGACACAAGTCCAGGAATCCGTCAAAAAGTAAGGAAGTCCGGACATATCGTCATGACGAATCCTGATATGCTCCATTCAGGTATTTTGCCACATCATACAAAATGGGTCTCGCTTTTTGAAAACTTGAAGTATATCGTCATCGACGAATTGCATACATATAAAGGAGTTTTCGGAAGTCATGTTGCCCACGTCATACGCAGATTGAAACGGATTTGTGCCTATTATGGAAGCAATCCGATCATCATTTGTACTTCCGCGACTATTGCCAATCCGAAAGTGCTTGCAGATAGTTTGACGAATACTGACCATCATCTGATTTCAGAGAATGGTGCACCTTCAGGAAAAAAGCATTTCATATTTTACAATCCTCCTATTATTCATCCGACGTTCGGCGTAAGAAGAAGCGCTATTTTAGAAGTTCGGGATGTAGCTTCAAAACTTTATAAGGAGGGCGTACAGACAATTGTATTCGCCAAAAGCAGAGTCCGGGTTGAAATGCTCGTCACTTACTTGAATGATTTAACGAAGAAAAAACTTTCTGACCAGACAATCCGCGGTTATCGTGGGGGGTATCTTCCTTCTGAACGGAGAGAGATTGAAAAAGGGCTTCGGGATGGAACGATTCAGACGGTTGTTAGTACGAACGCACTAGAACTCGGTGTTGACATTGGTCAGCTTCAGGCATGTATTATGACCGGGTATCCCGGTAATATCGCCAGTGCTTGGCAGCAGGCGGGAAGAGCGGGCAGAAGACAGGATGAAGCGTTAGTCATCTATGTCGCACAATCCACGGCTCTCGATCAGTACGTTGTTGAGCATCCGGACTATTTTTTAGGACAATCGCCGGAAGAAGTTAGGATCCATCCTGATAATCTGATTATTCTAATGGACCATCTAAAATGTGCATCATTTGAGCTTCCGTTCTCCATGACAGAACAATATGGCGAATTTGAAATACAGGAACTGTTGGCTTACCTTGAAAATGAAGGGGTACTAATGCGCGTTTCAGATCAATGGCATTGGATGAGTGATCGATTCCCTGCACATGACATTAGCTTAAGATCTGCTTCACAAGAAAATGTAGTAATCATAGATCAGACAATCCCAAAAGGGACGAAGGTAATCGGCGAAATGGACCGCTATAGTGCCATGACGCTCTTACATGAGGAAGCGATTTACCTGCATCAGGGAGTACAATACCAAGTTGAGACACTGGATTGGGAAGAGAAAAAAGCGTATGTAACTCAAGTAGATGTTGACTATTATACGGATGCTAATCTTGCGGTTGAGTTAAAAGTCATAGCTCAAGATAAAAGCGATGAAACTGGAACTGTCAACGTTTCATATGGAGATATATCTGTACTTGCAATGCCGACCATTTTCAAGAAAATCCGATTTGGCACACATGACAATATTGGATCTGGACCCATTACCTTACCACCGGAAGAGTTGCATACAAATTCAACATGGATTTCTTTTAAACGTCCGGACGGTTGGTCAGAGTCCACATTAACCGATGCCATGACAGGTGCAGCATACGCCATCGGTTCTTTTATACCTCTGTTTGTTCAGTGTGATAGGACTGATATACATGTTGTTCCACAAGTCAAGGCTGTACAATCCGGAGAACCTACCTTCTTTATATATGATAGTTACCCTGGCGGAATAGGAATCAGTGAAGGTATATATGATATTTGGAGGGAGTTACTCCAACGTACTGCAGCTCATGTGTCAAATTGTCCATGTGAAAGTGGATGCCCTGTATGTATCGGACCTCAAGATGCAAATCGGTTCATCAAACATTCGGTATTTAAATTACTCTCTTCGTTAGCAGAGGGACAATGATATGTCTTACGAAAATAAGCTGTTGCAGATGAAAAGCCTGTTAAAGAAAGCGCCAATCGTGAAAGAAGAGAAAAAACAGCTAAGAAAAAAACCGGTAAAACCGGAGTATACGGATAGATGGATTAGAGCAGGACTTGAGTCGTTGGAAAACGATTATGGATTAGTGTTTCGTAAGAAGACGCTATACCCTTTAGATCATGTCCACGGGAACATTCAATTGAATGGTTTTCACCGAGCACTTGACCAATGGCATGACGCCGGAGAAGTTCATCCATTCCATTTAACGGATGATGAAGAGATTGTATTTTTTGATACAGAAACTACCGGTTTAAAAGGGACCGGCACGTTGATCTTTTTAATCGGTTTCTTGAGAGTGAGAGAAGAGGCAGTAGAATTAGTCCAATATGTTCTCGCAGATCCAGCAAACGAAGCGGCATTCCTATTTGAAACGGACTTATGGAAAAAGCCGATGACGTTAGTCTCATACAATGGCAAAAGCTTCGATTGGCCACAAATTGAAACGAGATGGACACTGAATCGCAACGAATTGCCAAAGTTAAAGGAACACCGACATGTCGATCTACTTGTAGGAACTCGGCGTATGTGGAAGGATGAAATGGAAAGATTCAAACTGACAAAAGTGGAAGAGGAGAAACTTGGTTTCCATAGAAAAGGAGATATTCCGGGCCATTTAGCACCAGTCATCTATATGGACGCGGTAAAATCGGGTAATCCCGAATTATTAATGAAAGTCCTAAAGCATAATGAATGGGATATTTTATCGCTTCTCACTTTATTCATCCAATCCACAAGTCTGCTTCTTTCAGAACCTGAAAACGAATCTGCCGTTACATATACTAATATCGGAAAATGGTATGCCGACCTTAAAGTGAATTCGAAAGGGAAAGATTTATTCCTATATGTAACGGAATCATTTTCAAACGATACATCCTATGCATTTTATTATTTAGGCTATCAATTAAAAAGAGAGAAACGTTACAAAGAGGCAGCCGTTTCATTCCAACATAGTTTAGAGGGGTTAGTTGGCAGGAAGAAAATAGATGCGTACATTGAGTTATCGAAGATCTATGAACATCAATTCAAAGATTTTCTTGAAGCTTCACGTGCGGCTGAATCGGCAAATGAACTTGCTGAGAATCACTATTTCCCAAGGGTCGAGAGCCGTGAGAAACTGTTAGCGGAGTTGAATAAGAGATTAGTGCGTTTGGAAATGAAAAAAGTATTTCCCGGGGAAGCGCAGTGTTCGACAGGAAATGGTGAAAATTCCTTTCAGGAATAAACAAATTAAGACAAGATATGCTATACTGTTTTCAATGTAAGAGATGGGAAGGGCGAGTGAGATGGACCTTAAATTGACGGCCAAAGACATTTTAGAAAAAGAATTCAAAACGAGCATGCGCGGCTATAATCAGGATGATGTCGATCAGTTTCTTGACGATATCATCCAAGACTACGAAGCGTTTGAAAAGACGATTTCCCAATTGAAAGCCGAAAATAAACGTTTAAAAGAAGAGCTTGAAGAGATGCCTAAACGCCAACCTGCATCACAAGCAGGAACAACGAATTTTGATATTCTGAAACGCTTATCAAATTTAGAGAAGCATGTTTTTGGAAGCAAGCTTTACGAATAACAATTATTTACAGTTGTAATGATCCGTTATTTTTAGTATACTCGTATATACCATGACGAAAATTCAGGTAATCGCTGCAATGTAAATTGTAGAGGAAAGTCCATGCTCACACGGCTCTGAGATGACCGTAGTGTTCGTGCTCAGCGAAAAGATAAGCTGGGGCAGCCTTTTGGCTGACGGCGGGAATAAGGCCTAAGTCCTTTGGATACGGCCGAGGTTCCCTGAAAAGTGCCACAGTGACGTAGCTGTACCGGAAACGGTACAGGTGGAACGCGGTAAACCCCTCGAGTGAGAAACCCAAATTATGGTAGGGGCACTCTCCTGATGGAAATGAACGGATGGAGGGACAGGCAAATGCCTGTAGATAGATGATTACTACCCCATACGTACGAGGCTTCGGCCGTTCGAGTACCGGGGGACAAAACATGGCTTATTGAGTTTTCGCGTGTGTCTATATGAGAAAAGTATAAAGCTCTCCAGATCGGAGGGCTTTCTTTCTGTTTACATAGTGTTCTTTAATGGAAAACTACATATGATGTTGAGGTTAAGAAACGATGTAACCCGAAAAGTTGAAAGGGTGGAATTATGGCATGGCAACTTACCAATTAGTCGCTACAGCTGCAATGGGACTTGAGTCTATCGTGGCAGATGAAGTGAAAGCACTTGGATACGAGACAAGAACTGAAAATGGGAAAGTCTATTTTGAAGGAGACGAGCGAGCTATTGCCCGAGCTAACCTTTGGCTCAGAACAGCTGATCGGGTGAAAATTGTCGTTGGACAGTTCCCTGCAACTACATTCGATCAATTATTTGAAAGTACTAAAGCTATTGCTTGGGAAAAGTTATTACCAGTTGACGCAGCATTTCCTGTTTCGGGAAAATCCGTCAAGTCAAAACTTTTCAGTGTACCCGATTGCCAGGCAATCGTTAAAAAGGCTATTGTTGAACGTTTAAAATTGGCGTATAAACGATTAGGTTATTTAGATGAATCCGGGGCAACATTCAAAGTGGAAATCAGTATTTTAAAAGATGTGGCAACTTTGACGATCGATACGAGTGGCGCAGGTTTGCATAAGAGAGGTTACCGTCAAATACAAGGCGAGGCCCCTTTGAAGGAAACACTTGCGGCAGCTCTTGTTAAAATTACGCGTTGGAATCCCGATCGGCCATTTGTTGATCCATTCTGTGGTTCTGGTACGATTCCGTTGGAAGCGGCGATGATTGGTCAAAATATCGCACCAGGCTACAATCGTGAATTTATCTCTGAAGAATGGCCATGGATGAAAGAATCCATCTGGAATGAAGTAAGGATGGAGGCAGAAGACTTGGCGAATTACGATCAGTCTCTTCAAATTTTCGGATACGATATTGATCACCGAATGGTATCGATGGCTTCTGAAAACGGAGTGGAAGCTGGTTTTGCAGATTTGATCACATGGAAACAGATGCGAGTACAAGATTTCACTACAAACTTAACGGATGGTGTTATGGTCGGAAATCCGCCATATGGGGAACGGATTGGTGAGAAAGAAGAAGTTGAACGGATGATCCGGGAAATGGGCAAAGTTATGAAGAGCTATCCGTCGTGGTCTGTGTACATGCTTTCATCGATGGAAAACTTTGAAGAACTATATGGGAATAAGGCAACGAAAAAAAGAAAGTTATTTAATGGTTTTATCAAAACAGATTTTTATCAGTTCTGGGGTCAGCGATCAGATCGATAACACTAATGACGGAAGGGGATACCTCTTCCGTCATTTCAACTGAAAGGAGATAGAAATGAGACGTTCGATACCTTTTCCTCTATCGAAGGAAAAATCCTTTTTTGAGTCATTGAGTGATTGGCTTGGTGATATCTTTTACGAGGTCTTACCTGAAAAGGATTACGATATCCGAGATGAACAAATCTTCATGTCATATCAGATTGTGAAATCCTTAAAGGAGAAAAATACATTATTTGCAGAAGCTGGAGTTGGAACAGGTAAAACCATTGCGTATTTATTACCCGCAATCGCTTATGCACGCTACACTGGGAAGCCTGTGTTGGTTGCCTGTGCAGATGAAACGCTGATCAATCAATTGGTCAAAGAAGGCGGAGATATCGACAGAATTCAACAAGCACTGAATTTGGAGATGGATGTACGTCTTGCGAAGTCCAGGAATCAATATCTTTGTCTAAAAAGACTGGAGGAGGCTGAACAAACTTCACCTGAAGAGTTCGTCTTCGACATTAAAAACTCTCTACCCCCCTATGTCAATGGAAATCAGGTTTTGAGCTCTACAACACCATACGGAGACCGCAGTTCTTTTTCAGATATTGAAGATGCACAGTGGTCGAAAGTGAATTTCAATGCTGTACAACAGTGCAATGTTTGTGATTTGCGAAATCGGTGCGGCCAAACTCTACACCGGAATTTCTACAGGGAATCATCTGACTTAATCATTTGTTCACAAGATTTCTTAATGGAGCATCTATGGACGAAGGAATCGCGAAAGCGGCAAGGCCAGCTTCCCCTTTTACCTGAAGTGTCGATGATGATTTTAGATGAAGGGCATTTACTGGAGTTTGCAGCCCAAAAGGCATTGACTTACGAAGTACAGGAAACAACGATTCTTAATCTTCTTGAGCGTGTTATGGTGGATGATATCCGGGAAAAAACGCTGCTGTTAATGGAGCATCTGATCGAACAACACATCGCCTTCTTTGATCTTTTGAAAGAATCATCCGAAGGTGTCGAATTAGAACGGAAAAAAATAAACAAGAATGAAAAGCTATTATCGCTTGGGAAAAAGATCATCCGAACAGTAGATGATTTGCTTGAGGAATTCGTTTTTGAAGCCGAATTGTATGCTATCCCTGAATACGACTTGCGTATGGCTGAAGAATACTTGGAGCAATATTCATTTTCATTAAATTTATTCATTGAAAATGGCGATGCAATCGATTGGTTGCAAACTGGTGATGAGTTTGAGACATTAACGATCATGCCGCGTCTTGTGACAGATATTTTAAATGAAAAATTATTTTCACTGAAACTGCCTATCATATTCTCCTCTGCCACTTTATCTGTAAATGGAGATTTCTCTTATTTGGCAACTAGTTTAGGAATTGAGTCACATCAATCATTCTCAGTTCCTTCACCTTTCGATTACGAAGAAGTCATGTCTATATATGCGCATCATGCTGGATCAGAAAAGAATCAAACAGTGGAGAGATTACTTCAAAAGCAAGAACAGTCATTACTATTGTTTAAATCCAAATATGACATGTTGCAGTTTAAACAATTTGCAGAAACAAACGGCTTACAAGGAATAGCATTCGAAGGAATTCGAGAGCTTTCCACTCTGATCAAAGAGTTCCAAAATGGTGAATACCAGACCCTTTGTTCCTATCATTTATGGGAAGGCTTGGATTTACCTGGTGAAGCCTTGACAAGGGTTATCATTTTCGATTTGCCGTTTCCACCGAATGATCCGATATTCGAAGCCCGTAGAAAGTTTGCTGAGGATTCGTTCCATGATGTCGATTTGCCATATATGCTGCTAAGACTTCAACAAGGGATAGGCAGACTTATAAGGACGGCTAATGATCGAGGGTCCATCCATCTCATTTTGAATGATTTTGAAATGGAACTACAAAAGCGCTGGGAAGATATTTTACCAGTTACCATCTCACACGAAAAATCGTCAGTAAAGTAAGAAAATTATGGTAGAATGAAGGGGTAAACAGAGAAAGTGGGGGATGGCTGTGTCTATTGAACAACGATTTATGGATTACGTAAAGAAGATGTCTGCTTACAATGAAGCTCTATCAGTTTTGTATTGGGATATGAGAACCGGAGCACCAAAAAAGGGGCTTGATCGACGCTCAGAAACTGTCGGAGTGTTATCAGGAGAGTTATATCGGATGTCCACTTCGAACGAATTGGACCAAATGCTTACGCAACTCGAGGAACAAAGGGATGAACTCTCTCCTTTAATCAGTAAAACGGTTGAAGTAGAACGTAAAAATTATAACCTCAACAGTAAAATTCCTGAGAAGGAATATGAAGAGTACGTGGTGCTATTATCTAAAGCCGAATCCGTTTGGGAAGAGGCCAAGGAAAAATCCGATTTCGCGATGTTCGCTCCTTATTTGGAAAGAATTGTTGAAACTGACAAACGATTCATAGAATATTGGGGAATTAAAGACGGTAATCCGTACAACACACTTTTAGATCAATATGAACCGGGCATGACAACTGAAATTCTGGATGAAGTTTTTGCGGATTTACGCAGTAAGATTGTTCCGCTCGTTAAACAAATTGCAGAATCAGCAAACAAACCGGATACAGACTTTTTAGCGAAAAAGTTTGCGAAAGATCAACAAGAAAAATTCAGTCATGAATTGCTTAAGCAGCTTGGCTATGATTTTGATGCAGGGCGCCTGGATGAAACAGTTCATCCCTTCCAAATTACGCTGAACCGTGGGGATGTTCGAATTACGACAAAGTACGATGAAAACGACTTCCGCTCAGCCATTTTCGGAACAATCCATGAATGCGGGCATGCATTATATGAACAGAATGTTTCCGAGGAATTGGACGGGACGCCGTTGTCCACCGGTACGTCTATGGGAATACATGAATCTCAATCATTGTTTTATGAAAACTTCATTGGTCGGAACGAAAACTTTTGGATTCATAATTATCATCTTTTGCAGCAGCATTCTCCAGAACAATTTGGAAATGTGGAGCTTGGGGATTTCATTAGGGCAATTAACGAATCCAAGCCTTCTCTAATCCGTATTGACGCTGATGAATTAACATACCCGCTCCACATCATGATTCGCTATGAGATTGAAAAAGGTCTTTTCAATGGAAATCTACAGGTTGCCGATCTGCCACAAATCTGGAACGACAAGTACGAAGAGTATTTGGGAATCCGCCCTGAAAGTGATGGGGAAGGTGTTCTTCAAGATGTCCACTGGTCGAGCGGTCTATTCGGATATTTCCCATCATATGCGTTAGGCTTTTTGTATGCTGCGCAATTGAAAGCGGCAATGTTAAAAGATATTCCGAACTTCGATGACCTTTGCAGAAGTGGAGATTTCGCTCCGATCTTGAGCTGGTTAACAGAAAAGGTCCATCGTCACGGCAAGATGAAAGAACCACTTGAAATCTTGCAGGAAGCGACAGGTGAGGGACTAAATGCGGAACATTTAGTAAACCATTTACGAAGTAAATATGAAAAAGTTTATCAACTGAACTAAAAAAGAACCGGCACGCAGATTTTGTGTGCCGGTTTCTTATGATTTTTCATAGTTTTTATAAAGGTGAGTATAACAAAAGAAGGTTGTCCTGCGAAGCACATACCGTGCCACAGGACTACCTTCTTCTTATTCTTCGTCAATCGTTAGTAGAATATTCATCGTTCCTGCTTGATCTATTTGAACAGGTAGCTTGAATGCATGTGTGAAACCGTAGAATTTCGTTTTTCCGACCATCACAGTTGGAGGCGTAATATCAAGTTTCATATCGCTGCTCTCTACGATTGTACAAAGGTTTCCGGCAATCATATTTCCTAATTCACCTGTAAATGATTCCAGCATTTCACCTTCGATGGCCATACCAAACATGGACTGGCCAATCGATCCAAACACTTTTTCCGTCGAGTTGATGATAATTCGGCCTTTAATATCCCCAATCATCCCGATTAGTACACCGATTTCATCCTGTTCGAATGGTTGTGCCATAAGACTTGGTGGCTGGACATTAAGTTCAAATGGCAAAACGGATTTCAAAGAATTAATCGTGCCATTCAAAACAGTCTGGACATGATAGGATGAACTCAATTGTACTCCACCTTTTTTAAAAATTCTTATTAAGTTTAGCATGTTCAATAGGTATAAGGAAGTTCTTTTGTCGAAATTTGTAGAAAAATCTCGGGCGGAAACAGAAACATGATATGATGTTTTTATAATGAAAAAGGAGTTACTTAAGCCTCATGAATACATACGAAGAAAAATCCAAGACCATTCTGGACCAAGCATCTTTATTAAAAGCATTATTCCAGGAGTCGGGAGATCAAGAACGAATTGGCAAGATAGATTTATTCGCTGAAAAAATTGTGAAACGTGAATATACAATTGGATTTGCCGGTCATTTTTCTGCAGGGAAATCAAGTATGGTGAACGCTTTAGCCGGGGAGGAATTGCTTCCTACTAGCCCGATTCCCACTAGTGCAAATATCATTAAAGTAAAAAAGTCTGACGAGAACTACGCACTTGTTCATTTTTCAGATGGGCGGACAGTCCGATTTTCAGGTGAATATGAACTAGCTACTGTTAAGGCTCTTGGAAAGGATGGGGGCACTGTATCCCAAATAGAAATTGGTCATATGTCCTCAAATCTGCCAGCTGATGTCACGTTTATGGATACACCTGGGGTAGATTCTACTGATGATGCCCACCGTGTTTCAACCGAATCCTCACTGCATCTGGCTGATATCGTTTTCTATGTAATGGATTATAACCATGTTCAATCCGAATTGAATTTCCAGTTCACAAAGCAACTAATGAAGTATAACCCGAATGTGTATTTAATCGTTAACCAGATAGATAAGCACCGTGAAGACGAATTATCGTTCGAAACCTTTAAGGAAGTTGTGGCAAATTCATTTAGTGCTTGGGGAGTTGAACCGAAGGGGATTTTCTATACATCCTTAAAAGAGAAGGAATTTCCCGAGAATGATTTCCCCACAGTTCGTTCGCTGATTTTAAATAGTTTTCGAAATCTCGATGATGAGATTATCCAAGGGTCCGAAGGTATCTTGCTAAAGCTGAAAGATGAACATCTTCAGTATTTGGAAGAAGTAAGAAATGAGCGGTATGAACAATCATTGTCGATCATTACCGAAAAAGAGTGGGAAGAACGGAGTGAACTTATAGAGCAGTATCAAAAACTGTCGAAACAAGTGGAACTCCTTTCTCCGGAAGCATGGGTTAAAGCATTTGAAGAGAAACGTATTGACGTGTTCAAAAAAACTTCCTTCATGAATTATGAACTTCGTGAGTTGCTACGATTATACATGGAAGCAAAGCAGCCTGACTTTAAAGTGGGTCTCTTATTCAGCGGCAAGAAAACAGAGGAAGAACGGAACCGGCGCTTACAGGACCTTTACGATTTATTGAAAAAGGAAGCCCATTCTAACATGGCCGTTCACGTGTTGGATATAATGAAAACTTCGTTAAAAGAGATTGGTTTACTATCTGAGGAGAAATCTTTGGAAATCGGCAAACTCGATCTATCCATTCCAATCATACGTATGGAAGAGGTAATCGGAACCCCAACAGTTACGACAGGTGAAACTGTTTTGAATATGTCCGAGCGCTTAACAGAAGCAGTGAAAAAGTGGATGAAAGATCAGACGGACCAATGGAAATCTACAATGGCAGAGGAAATAGCCAAATCTGAAATAAGCGACGTTCAATTGAACGCGAAAGTAAACATTTTAAAAGAGAAAGTGTCTATCATTCAAGCGGTTGAGAGCGTGGAAGATTCCATTCGGGTGTTCAACAAACAAATCCAAGCACCTTCTTTAGAATTTCTAAAAGTTAGTCGATCCATCTTATCGGACTGGCTTTTACAATATGGGAAAGTATTGAATGACTTTGAAGCATTTAATCCAAACATGATCAAATTAGCCGATGAGGAAGAAGCCCAAGATGATCACTTGAAACTTTCCACTAAAACTCCAGAGCATTCTACAGAATCAACGATGTTAGAAGCGATGAAAACTGCAAATGTCTTGAAAGAAGTTAGTGGTTTTGGTGAGATTGCTCAATATTTAGAAAATAAAGCAGAACGTTTGCAGCATCAGGAATTTACAATTGCCTTGTTCGGAGCATTTAGTGCAGGGAAGTCTTCCTTCTCGAATGCTTTGCTCGGTTCATCCGTTCTGCCGGTTTCCCCAAACCCGACGACTGCGACCATTACTCGCATTAAACCGGTAAAGGGAGGCAACCAAAATGAAACGGCGGATGTAACTCTAAAAACGGTTGAACAGATGACTGAAGATGTCAGCCGTTCCTTTGCGGAATTGAACGTAAAGGTTCAATCTTTGGAAGATGCGTTTGCAAAAGCACCTGCAGCTTTGAACGCAAAAGGGCTTGATGAAAAAGCACATATCCATAAAGCCTTTGTATCTGCATTTCAAGAGGGGTACCCTCAATTTAAGGAACAGTTAGGAACAGTGATTACCACTGGCAAGAAAGGTTTTGAATCCTTTGTAGCAGAAGAGAAAAAAAGCTGTTTTGTCGATGTCATTGATTTCTACTACGATTGCGAATTGACAAGAACCGGGGTAACACTTGTTGATACGCCTGGAGCCGACTCGATTAATGCCCGTCATACTGGGGTAGCATTCGAGTACATTAAAAATGCGGATGCGATTCTCTTCATCACATATTACAACCATGCATTTGCACGAGCAGACCGTGAGTTCCTTATTCAATTAGGACGGGTGAAAGATGCCTTTGAACTCGATAAGATGTTTTTTGTCGTAAATGCAATCGACCTCGCCTCAAGCGCAGAAGAAGCTGAGGAAGTAAAGGGTTATGTTCGTAGCGAATTACAGCGGTTCGGCATCCGTTTCCCGAAACTTTACGGCGTTTCCAGTCTTCGTTCATTGCATGAGAAGATGCACGGAAGAATATTAAATGAAGAGATGGAGCAATTCCAAGAAGATTTCCTTCGATTCCTATCAGAGGATCTGCGTATGATGGCTGTCCAATCATTGCATGAGGAAACCGAAAAGGCTGTAGAACGTCTTGAAACCCTTATTCGGTCTACAGAAGAAAATTTGAAACGTAAAGAAGATCGTTTAGAGGAACTGAATCAAATCGAGAATACATTTGAACAAATATTAACGAATATCCCAACGGCTGCAATGGTCCAAAATGTGGAGCGGGAACTGAGTGAGCTTCTCTATTATGTAGTTCAACGGGTCTATTACCGCTATCCGGACTTCTTCCGAGAAGCGTATTACCCTGGATTATTTTCAAGGCATAAGGCACAGCAAGCTTTAGAAATCGCTTTGAAGGAAGTCCTCCAAATGTTAAGTTTTGATTTTGAGCAAGAAATGCGTGTCACCAATTTACGAATTGGAAGGCTGAATGATCGCATGATAGGTGAGAGATTCAAGGAAAAAACAATTGAGTTGAAGGAATTAAATCCTTCCTTCACCTTCCCGCCTTATGAAACGAGTGAACAGGAAACACTCAACTTCCAAGGACCATTCAAGGACGTTGCACCTTACCAAAGTGTGAGGTCAACATTCCGTAATAGTAAAGCATTCTTCGAGCAAAATGAGCGGGAAAAACTTAAAGAAGCGTTAGAAGCTCTTACAAAGCCGGACGCAGAAGCTTATGTGGACGAACAAAAGGAGAACATCCTGGAATGGTCGCAGCAGTGGTTAGAAAAGGAAACCATCGGTCTAAACAAGTATTTGCTGAAATTAGCCTCTGCTCAAATTTCTACAGAGCGTGAACTGTTGAATGAAGGAACTGCACTGGATCATTGGAAAGAAGCGTTCAAGAAATTGAATCGGAGGGGATAAATCATGAGTACACCGTTCATATCCTTAAGTGACATCCCGAAAGGCAATGTAAAATGGATCGACTGCCGTTTTTCACTTCAAGATCCAAGCCGTGGCGTAAAACAATATGAACAGGAACATGTTGCCGGTGCTGTACATTGGGATCTTGAAAAAGATTTGTCGGACATGTCCTCTGAATTAGGAAGACATCCGATGCCTTCCCAGTCGGACTTGAAGGAACTGTTTGAGCGCTCTGGACTTCACCAAAATGATTTCATTGTTCTATATGATCATGGCGGTGAGCCTTTTGCGCCGCGAGGCTGGTTCATGTTAACCTATGCTAACTTTAAAAATGCTTATATCTTGCATGAAGGGTGGGAGGAGCTGAAAAGGTCTTCCCTTCCTCTCGATTCTTCTATAGCCCAACCAGTACAGAAGCAGTTGGACATCATTTGGAATGAAGATATTCAAATGAGTAAAGAACAGGTAAAAGCAGTTGTATCAAAAAATTCAGGTGGATTGTTAGTAGATGCACGTTCAGAAGAACGTTATTTCGGTGAATATGAACCGATTGATCCAATAGCTGGACGTATTCCAGGAGCGCTTAACTATAATTGGGAGCGTTTGAAAGAAGCGGGAAGATTCAAGAAAAGTGATCCGAACTTAAAAGCCGCATTAAAAGAAGAGGAACCGATTACAGTTTACTGTGGCAGTGGTGTTACAGCCGCTCCTCTTTTTGCCATGTTAAAACAATCCGGTTATTCTGATGTGAAGCTCTATGTAGGTGGTTTTAGTGATTGGATTCGCACTGAACGAATTGAAAAGGGCCGTTCATAAGTATCACCCGGCCTTTGACTTGAACGGACATATCATGCGTCGGAATCTTGAAATTAGCTGGTCTCTTACGTCATGGGGGACAGCTATTTTCATTTTCACCTCCAATTAATGGATTGCTTCATTAAAAGTAAACCAGGGTATAGGACTTCTATGTGAGGAGGTCATTGGCATGATGTATATCGAAATAGCTTTAAAGTTGTTAATCGGAATGCTGGGGCTTTTAGTAGTAGTTCGGCTCCTCGGAAAAAAAGATTTAGGAGAATTCACTCCATTTGATATCATTTATACACTTGTACTCGGTGGTATTGTTGAAGAAAGTTTATTTGATGATAAAGTCAAAGTTCATCATTTAGTTTTTGCTTTGATCTTATGGGCACTTGCCATCTTTATCATTGAATATATAGCTAAAAGGAGCGAAAAGGCACGAATTCTTCTGAAGGGGGAACCTGCAATCATTATTTCTGCAGGGAAGTTCAATCTCCATGAGTTAAAAAAGAACCAGCTTGAAATGGAACAAATCCGTACGATGCTTCGCCAACAAGGCATTTTTTCTCTTCGGGAAATACGTGATTTATATATTGAGCCAGGTGGTACTGTCAGTATTAATAAGTACGCCAAATATAATAATGTAACAGCCGAAATGCTTAATTTAGAGCCTAAACAAGAAATACCAAGTCATCTATTGATTGATGAAGGAGAAATTAATGAGGCAAGTTTAAAAAACTTAGGTAAAAACCACGATTGGCTTGTTGAACGACTTCAAGAAGAAGGTTACTCGAAAATCGAATCCATCATTTATTGTGAGTGGTCTGAAGTAGATGGGTTTTTCTTGAAATCATATGATGAATCAATTGATCAATAATTTATGTGGAGGAAGTTAAATGCAGTTTGCAATGTTAGGAGATCTTCACTCCTCTATTAACGATACACAATCGGTGTTAAACCATATAAAGGAAATTGCACCGAGTTCAGAGATAATAGGACTCGGTGATCTGTACGAATGTGTGATCAGTAAAACGCGAATTACGGAGCGTTTTAATAGCATAAATGATGTCATGGCACGTCCGAATGGATTTGAAGAACTGTTAACATTTCCTTCGGTAAGAGGGAACCAGGAAGAAAGAATTGAAATCATCATGAGTGGAAAAGACCCTTTGTTGGAACAAATAGTTCAATACCCTGAAGTAATTGAAATACCTGGTGCTAAGGTCATTCACGGGCATCAATGGGAATGGTCAGGAAATCCATGGCTCCCTTTTATACCATTTGAACATAACGAATTAGTCTTCTTTGGACACAGTCATCGAAGTGCCTATTACATGGATGGTGACTGGAAAGTGCCTCAATTTGGGATCACTTATGAATTTAAAGGTAAAAAAGCAGGGATTAATGTAGGTTCAGTGATCGATAACCGTGAATGGGTGCTATTTGACTCAGATACCCAATCCGTCACTTTTCAAAAAGCAAAGTAACAACAAATGAAAAAGAGCCGATGAGCTCTTTTTTTCTTTTATTCTTTACAAATTTCGCAAAGCGAAATATAATAGATAAATAATTACTTACCTAAGTAAGTATATGAGGAGGTAAGGATGAATCCTTTACTGCATGAAATGTTTCAAACTGTTCGGGTGTTATCTAAAGAGTTGAATGAGGAATTAAAGAAATATGATTTATTTCACTCACAGTGGTCCATTTTGTTTTGCATTCAGAACAACGGACCGATGGCGATCTCAGCCATAAGCAAGTACTTTAATGTGGAGGCGCCAACTATTTCAAGAACAGTAACCCGACTTGAGCAATTAAACTTGGTGGAGAGGCATGAAGGGGAGGACAAGAGAGAGAAGATTGTCCATCTTACAGAACATGCTCTGCTACAACTCAATGAAATAAGTGATTCTGTTGTTCGCTTTGAAGAAGGAGTCATTAATCGGATTAGCGTTGAAGAACAGGAGATATTACGAAATATACTGTTAAAATTAAAAATAGAAGGATGAACGAAGTGGAAAAGAATAATAAAGCAATTTGGACAAAACGGTTCATCAGTCTATTCTTTACAAATATAACGATCTTTTTGACGTTCTATGGACTGGTAACAACTTTACCTCTATTCGCAATAAACGAATTATCCCGTTCGGATGAAGAGGCAGGACTATTATTATCAATCTTTCTTGTATCAGCAATTATCGTAAGACCATTTACCGGTAAACTATTGGACTTATTTGATAAAAAGAAAATGCTCTTAACGAGCTTGGTCATTTACACAGTTTGTACTATTTTATATATTTTTATCGAGCCATTTGGACTGTTACTCGTATTACGGTTCTTCCAAGGAATTTGGTTTAGTATTGCGACTACCGCCACTGGTTCCATCGCGGCTGATATAGTTCCACCTGAAAGAAGAGGGGCAGGTCTCGGATATTTCGTTATGTCGACAAACCTCTCCATCGTTTTAGGACCGCTTGTCGGTTTATTTGTGGTTCAGCATTTCAGCTATGATCTGCTCTTTTTAACATTAAGTATTTCTCTCATTATAGGCTCGTTAGCTGCCCTTTCCATTAAATTGATGCCAGAAGAACAATACAAACCTGCAGAACGCAATTTCAAATTCACATTGAATGATTTGTTTGAACGTAAATCTATGCCGGTGGCTCTTGTTGCATGTATTACATCGTTTTCCTACGCCAGTGTACTTTCTTTTGTTTCCATTTATGCTGAACAGAAGGGATTAATAGAGATCGCTACATTCTTCTTTGCAGTCTATGCAGCAGCGATGATTCTTTCTCGACCATTTACTGGCCGTATTTTTGACATGAAGGGTCCAAGCTATATTATCATCCCAGGCTTCATCTTATTTGGCGGGGGATTGCTTTTGATGTCATTCATAAACAATCCCTTCATGTTCCTGTTATCTGGTGTACTGATCGGATTAGGCTATGGAGCACTTGTGCCAAGTCTTCAAACAAAAGCTGTACAGGATGCGGGTCCTCATCGTAGCGGTTATGGAACTGCGACATTTTTCACATTGTTCGATTTGGGGATGGCGATCGGTTCCTATGTACTTGGAATGATTGCAGCCAACTTTGGGTATGAGAATCTTTACTTTACAGCGGCACTCGTCGTTATTGTAGCTTTGCTTTTCTATTTAATAGTCGCCCGCAGAAGTGCTGGCCAACTGAAAAACAACGGGTAAATCATCACCCGTTGTTTTTTTGGATTGCTTCACGTGCCAACTGATCTGCAGCTCCATTTTCTTCATCCCGAATCCATTTGATGAAGAAGAAGTCGAATCCATTTGCAATTTTCAACGCCTCATCCAAATATCTTTTATATTCCTCTTTTTTGACGTACTCCTTTTCAACAGCTGTGACAACTACTTGGGAATCAGAACGTATTGATATAAATCCTTTTGATAATTTCTCTGCTTCTTGTACCCCACGCAACAGCGCCATAAATTCCGCTGTGTGATTATCCGTGATCCCAACCGGTTCAGAGATTTTGACGATATGGCCTTCCCCTTTAATGTAGACACCAATTCCACTTGGTCCTGGATTACCGGCACTTGCTGCATCTATATAAACTTCAAGCATAGTAACACCTCATTATGATAAAAAGTATAGTTAACGTTCAAAGTGAAAGCTGACTTAAGAGGCTTTTAAAAATTTTATCATTTTCTTCAAAATCCAGGTCCGTAAACAAAGAACTTGAATACAATTCTAAAGTGGTAGTAAAATAATAAAATGCTGAATCTGAGGTGAGTCAATGGATAAATCATCGGTAATGATGGAAATAGATGAATTGTTATTGAATTATTGCGAAGAATGTTTTTTAAAGAAACAGAACAAGCTTGATCTTGGAAAAAAAGCGGCTCACCGTTTCTGCATTGAACAATGTACAGTCGGGGAACAGCTGAAATTTTTAGGCCAAGAACTCAATAAAGTCAAAAATGAACGACAAAAATAAAGTACCCGCTGGAAGCGTCCCAGCGGGTTTCATTATGTCATTTAACTCATCTCTAATTTCAGGACATTGGCTGCTTGTGGGCCGCGATTCCCTTCGATAATTTCAAAGGAAACTTCCTGCCCTTCTTCGAGAGTACGGAACCCTTCACTTAAGATGCCGGTAAAATGCACAAATATGTCTTCACCGTCACTCGATTCGATAAAGCCATAGCCTTTCTCATTACTGAACCATTTCACTTTACCTACATTCATGTTCTGTTCCTCCTCGCCATCAGCTTCAATGTCATCTTTCCCATAGAAAAGCTGCCCATTGCACCATACAATGGATGGCTTTACTATATAGTAAAAGAATAAGTTCGTCAATCATAATGAAAGTATTTTCAGAATAAGCAAACAAAGGAGGACAATATGACAGATCAAATAGAAAAATTCAGGGGATTAGTACGATCCGTTTACGATCAATTTGATGCAAGCCATGATTGGCAGCATATTGAACGAGTATGGAATAACGCCCAAATCATCTTGGAAGATGAACCGGAAGCGGACAGATTCACTGTCGAAATTGCGGTTCTTCTCCATGACGTCAGCGATCCGAAGTACGCTGGCCAAGACGGCAAATCTAAGGAAAAGGAATTACTTTTAAAACTTGGTCTAACAGAAGAAGAAAAAAAAAAATCCAGCAAATTATAGCTTCCGTTTCGTTTAGCGGCGGAAATGAGCGGATCGCTCAAACGATTGAAGAGAAGATCGTTAGAGATGCCGATCGTTTGGATGCAATAGGAGCGGTAGGGATTGCCAGGACATTTGCATATGGAGGTGCAAAGGGAAGAAAACTCTACGATTTTGAAGAAGCAGCTCGGAAACAGATGTCGGAGGAGGAATATAGAAACAAGCAAACCGCAACGCTTACCCATTTTTATGAAAAGCTATTATTGCTGAAAGATTTGATGACTACCCCTAAAGGGAAGCAAATGGCTGAAGAACGGCATCTATTTATGGTATCATTTTTACAGCAGTTAATGAAAGAAGTGAATGGAACGACATGAGCCATTTAATCGTATCCGGCTTAACTAAGACAGTCGGTGATAAGACATTATTCAAAAATATCGAATTTACTAGTTATTCCGGGGAAAAAGCGGGTCTTATTGGTATTAACGGAACTGGAAAATCCACTCTTCTATCGATTATTGCAGGGAATGAACCAGCAGACTCGATCGAAATGGATCACCCGAAAGATTATAGGATTGCCTATTTACCACAGGATCCTGAATATAATGCAGACATGACTGTTTTACAAACAGTTTTTAGCGGAGATTCCCCCTTGTTGAAGATAAATAGGGAGTATGAAGAGACATTATCGTCAATTGGTGAAAATGAAACTCCAGAGTTAATCGAAAGGCTTATGAAGCTGCAAAGTGAGATGGACAGGCAAGGCGGTTGGGATATCAACTCTCTTGCAAAAACCGCTTTGACGAAACTGGGGATCGATACATATGACAAACGGATGGGGGAACTCTCTGGTGGTCAAAGAAAACGGACGGCGTTAGCTAAAATCCTCATCGAACCGGCTGACTTACTTTTGCTGGATGAACCGACGAACCATTTAGATGTTACAGCAATCGAGTGGCTTCAAGATCAATTAAGCAAGACTGATAGTGCGGTTATATTCGTTACCCATGATCGGTACTTCCTGGACGCAGTATCCACCCATATTTATGAGTTAGCCGATCAGACCCTCTATTCCCATAAAGGGAATTATGGTGATTATATTGAGGCGAAAGCAATCCGGGAAGAAATGGCTGCCTCTACCCAGCAAAAACTGCAAAACCGCTTCCGTTCAGAATTGAAATGGATCAGAAGAGGGGCCAAAGCAAGAACGACAAAGCAGAAAGCCCGTATCCAGCGTTTCGATGAACTAAGTAGTCAAGTTGTAAAAGGCGACGATTCTACCGATCTTCAAATGAATTTAACAACAACGCGTCTCGGCAAGAAAGTGATTGAAGGAATAGCACTTTTTAAAGAGTTTGGCGAACAACCACTCATTCAGGATTTTTCATTTCTTTTGCAACAAGGTGACCGGATTGGAATCGTAGGTCCGAATGGGGCAGGTAAGAGTACCCTTCTTAAAATGATTGCAGGAAGCATAGTCCCTGATTCGGGAGAGATTGTAGTCGGTCCAACCGTTAAAATTGCACATTTTTCGCAGCACTTGCCACCCATGGATGAAAAGATGAGAATGATTGAATATGTAAGGGAAAGTTCGAATGATATTGTAGCATCAGATGGCACACGGCATTCAGCTGCTCAAATGCTTGAACGTTTTCTCTTTCCGCTGAATGTCCACGGTACTCCTATAGGGAAGTTGTCAGGCGGAGAACGTAAACGTTTATACTTGCTCAAACTTTTAATGGAGCAACCGAATGTTCTGTTGCTCGACGAGCCGACAAACGATCTGGATATACAAACACTATCTGTTTTGGAAGAGTTCATTGAACAATTTATGGGAGTCGTCATTACCATTTCCCATGACCGTTTCTTCTTGGATCGTACAGCGAAGAAGCTATGGGCACTTGACGGTAAGGGAAATATTGATTTGTGGCTAGGGGTTTATACAGATTACTTATTGGAAAAGTCTTATGAAAAGACTGAGAAAGTCGAGAAAGTCCAAAAGGAACAGCCAAAACAGGAACGAAAAAAAGAACGCAAGAAGTTGAGCTTCAAGGAACAGAAAGAATGGGAAACTATTGGCGATGAAATCTCCAAGGTTGAAGAAACCATCAGTTCAGTTGAGGCTGAAATAGACGGAGCGGGAACAGATTTTACTTTACTTCAAGAGAAAACGGAAGAGTTAAGCAGATTAAATGAGCGGTATGAACAACTGATTGAAAGATGGGCTTATTTAGAAGAATTGTCTGGATCTTAAAATTGGGAGGGAAAAAGGATGAATATTCTCACTGTTGAACCTACACCAAGTCCGAACTCGATGAAAATAGTGGTGGATCAGGAGCTTCCTTTCGGGGTGAGCCATAACTACAAAAAAGAAGAGGCTGAAAGTGCGCCTCCTATCATTGCATCGATACTTTCGATAGAAGGAGTAAAAGGCGTCTATCATGTTGCGGATTTTCTTGCTGTAGACCGCCATCCTAAGTATGAGTGGGAAACGATATTATCTTCAATTCGTGAAGCTTTTGGAGAATCTGGTGAGAAAGGTTCATCCGAAGAGAAGATTGATGAGCATTACGGAGAAGTATATGTTCATGTTCAACAATACAAAGGGATTCCTCTTCAAGTGAAGGTCTTCGACGGTACATCGGAAGAACGATTCGGATTAAGCAACCGGTTCGTTGACGCGATGAACCAAGCGATGGACCCGGATGATGAGAACTACATTCTTCAACGCAAATGGGCCGACTATGGTGTCCGCTATGGTGATAAAAAAGATATTGGTGAAAATGTACTTAAAGAAATCGAAGCGGCTTATACAGATGATCGCTTAAAAGAACTAATTCAAAATAGCAAAGAGAAAAAGCAAGCTGCTCCGGTCGGACGTAAAGTGACATTAGAGGAATTCATGAACGATGATTGGCAAACACGTTATCGACTGCTTGATCAAATGGCCGATCCAGATGTAGAAGACCTTCCTTTGTTGGATAAGGCGCTTGAAGACGAACAGATGTCTATCCGCCGGTTAGCTACAGTTTACCTTGGAATGGTCGATCATCCGGACGTTGTTCCATTTCTTGAAAAAGCTTTGAAAGATAAGAGCGCTTCTGTTAGAAGAACTGCCGGTGACTGTATGAGTGATTTGGGGTTCGAGGAATTTGAAGACGCCATGATAGAAGCGTTAAAGGACAAAAACAAACTTGTCAGATGGAGAGCAGCGATGTTCCTCTATGAAACTGGAACAGAAAAATCTTTGCCTGCTTTAAAAGCAGCAGAAGATGATCAAGAGTTTGAAGTGAAACTACAAGTTAAGATGGCGCTTGCTCGTATCGAGGAAGGCGAGGAAGCAAAAGGATCCGTTTGGAAGCAAATGACTGAAGCAAGGAAAGCCGGTAAATAATCAGCCTCTCATGCTTAAACTGTATTGAGGAATTCTTTTCGAACCGAATAGGATAGGGAGAATACACTATATAGAGTAGAACGAGTGAGGTGGGGAGATGAATCCGAGCGGAGTTTCGCCTGAGACAGAAATAGCGGGGCCATTATTAATCTTTATTGGTGCGGCAATCAGTTTTATTGGCATCAGCATTAACTTTGCAGTTGCATTACAAGAGTATCGATCCGGTGTAAATAATCCTACAGCGTACCCACCATATTAGATTGGTGAAAAAAAGCTATTTAATCTAGCTGAGTGATACTTAAGAGTCAAGACTTCTTCAATTTTTGCAAGCAAGTGGATCACCCCAATGCACATGTATGTAACGGGGAGTATTACCCTGCTTGCTTGCTTTTATTTTCAATGTGAACCTTGGTATTCACTCAGTGAACTGGAATCTTATTGAAATCATGTTCGTGGATCTTTTGAAATTTTTTTACTTTAGATATGATCGTTTGGGAACGTTCGCAAGTAGAATGCCTAAATCATTGTAACTAAAACTCCAGTAGATCTTCATTTTGGACGAGCTTAGTTAAGAAATAAAAGCAATAGAAAGGAGATTAAATAATATGAACGCGTACGATGAGTATATGAAGGGAATTGTTCAACCGATGAGGGAGGAGCTTGTGAATGTTGGATTCACAGAGTTGACCACAGCTGAAGAGGTGGACAATCATATTGAAAACGCTAAAGGCACTTCAGTCGTAGTAGTAAATTCTGTTTGCGGTTGTGCAGCTGGTCTTGCTCGACCGGCTGTTAGGGAAGCAGTTGACGAATTAGAAGTGAAACCGGAACACTTAGTAACGGTGTTTGCCGGACAGGACCGAGAAGCGACAGAACGGATGCGTAGTTACTTTGAAGAAGTTCCTCCAAGTTCACCTTCAATCGCTATTTTGAAGGACGGAAAATTAGCTTATTTTATTCCTCGTGAGGAAATTGAATATAATGAAGTTGAAGAAATTAAGGAACATGTAAAAGAAGGAATTAAGAAGGTTTCCCAGTCTTGACCATGATTGTTACGACTGCAGGAAGACCAGACGAAGAAAGTATGGCTCTTGCCAAGGCTGCGTGCATTAAACTTAGCCTTCCATTTAAGGATAGAAAAAAACGATCTGTCTCTGCTATGATTCAAGAATACGGAGCAGAAATATTGGTGGCCGGAAAGAATCGCTATGCTTTTTATACTTCAACCGAGAGTGAGCCATTCTTCTTTCATCCCAATTCTGCTGCGTTTAGGCTAAAGCGGATGATGAAAGGGGAAGTGGATCCTTTTGTCGAAACTGCGGGAATTGACAAAGGAGATACAATTTTGGACTGTACACTTGGCATGGGTTCTGATTGCATAATTGCATCGTTCGCTGCCGGAGCTCAAGGAAAAGTCAGAGGTTGTGAAGTCCATCCCGTGATTGCATTTATTGTGCAAGAGGGCCTGAGGCTTTATAAGGATGGAAGTCAAGAGCTTTTAGAGGCTATGAGAAGGATTGAAGTGATTCCAAGGGATTCACTTGAGTATTTGAAGGAACAGCCGGACAAAACTGTAGACATAGTCTATTTAGACCCAATGTTCGAAGAAGTCATTGAGGAATCAGACAATTTTCAATCGTTACGGGCAGCAGGCTTTCACACCCAGCTTTCAGAGGAATGGGTAAATGAGGCGAAACGGGTAGCTCGTAAAAGAATTATCCTTAAAGCTCATTTTCGTTCAGATCTATTTGAGCAATTTGGCTTTGAACGTAAGGTAAGGCTTGCATCTAAGTTCCATTATGGGACCATGACCATATAACAAAAAGAATCTGTTCGTTCCATATTGGAACAGAACAGATTCTTTTTGTTTTCTCAGTCAGTGAAATTTAGAGAAGTCATATAAAGTAACATTGCCAAAAGTCCTAGTGGAATTAAAACATCCATGAAGAAATCCTCCTTTTTAGAAAAAAACAACAAACACTTTTAATGTTATTGTACAATGAAAAATAGAAAGATGAAACCATTTCGCTACGGAAAACGTAGTTATTCAATAGAATCGGTAACAAATCGTACACAATGGGCGGGTGCTGAAAAAATGAAAAAATGGATTCAAAAAACATTGATTTTAGCTGTGGCTTTATTGACCTTTGGTGTCATTTCACCGAGCCATGCCATTTGGGAAAACTTGCTTGAGGATAAAACACATGAATCAAAGCATTTCTCTGCTGAAAAAGAACCTTATTATCCAATCATCGAAGCAACAGAAGAACCTTCGTTTTTGAGTCAGGCAAAAACTGCCGCAAAGGAACAATCTTACATAAAATTCGGTTCAAAGATCGGACCGGTTATCGAGGATGAATTTAATGATGTGATCTTGCCAAAAATTGAAGAGGCAATTGAACTATCATTAACACCTTTCGTAGAAGAACAACCGCAAACGTTAGCGATTACAGAAAAGCCTGCTGGAGATTATTCCGAGAAGATTTTTCATATTTATGATACTACTACAAAAAAGGATGTCATCCGTTTCCATGTCCGTACGCTTAAAAAACCACAGGACGGTTATTTCTTCAGTTTCCATTACCATACAGCAGACGACCAATTTTCTAAGCATTATGCTTTAGGCGATATTTATTGGTCTAAGAACACACCGCCTAAATGGTTATCATAAACCTAAAAAGGAATCTGTAGTTCTCTTTACAGATTCCTTTTTATTATTTTGGAGGACAGCTTTCGACAAATTTAATACTTTCGTGCATAATTAAAAGTAAAAATGGGGTGAGCCGAATGGAGCAATATTTACAATTATGCCGCCATATTTTGGAGACAGGCACTAAGAAGGAAGATCGCACAGGTACCGGTACATACAGTGTGTTTGGCTATCAAATGCGCTTTGATTTGGATAAAGGCTTTCCACTGATGACAACGAAGAAAACGGCTTTCCGACTAATCGTATCTGAACTTCTTTGGTTCTTAAAAGGCGATACGAATGTCAAAACACTGATAGAAGAGCGCAACCCGATCTGGGATGAATGGGCGTTTGAAAAATGGGTGAAAAGTGAAGTTTACCACGGTCCGGACATGACGGACTTTGGCCGTAGGGCAGCTGTAGATGAGGAATTCAAACAAGTGGTAGACGAGCAAATGATTATTTTCCGTGAAAAAATCCTTTCGGATGAAACCTTTGCACTTACATACGGTGATCTTGGTCCAATTTATGGAAGACAATGGCGTTCGTGGCCGACTACAGACGGGAAGACAATCGACCAATTACAAAAAGTAATTCACCAAATTAAAAATTCACCGGATTCCAGACGTCATATAGTGACTGGTTGGAATCCGGAATTCGTGGATGATATGGCATTGCCTCCTTGCCATACGTTGTTCCAATTTTATGTGGCGGATGGCAAATTGTCCTGCCAGTTATACCAGCGGAGTGCAGATGTATTCTTAGGAGTGCCGTTCAATATTGCTTCTTATGCCCTTCTTACACATTTGATTGCGAAGGAATGTGGACTTGAGCCAGGAGAATTTGTTCATACTTTAGGGGATGCCCATATTTATTCCAATCATGTAGAACAGGTGAAAGAACAGCTGCAACGGGAACCGCGTAAATTACCAACGTTGGTCATTACGGAAGAAAAAGATTCAATTTTCGATTTGCAGACTGAGGATATAAAGGTTGAGGGATATGACCCGCATCCGAAGATTAAAGCACCGATTGCTGTGTAATCGTCTGGAGGAGAAGCTATGATATCGTTAATCGTCGCTCATGACGTGAATTTCGTGATGGGAAAAGATAATAAAATGCCTTGGCATATTAGAGAAGACCTTGCTTATTTCAAGAAAATGACGATGGGCAAGGCGATGGTGATGGGACGTAAGACCTTTGAGTCCATCGGAAAGGCGCTTCCTGGCCGACTGACTGTAATTGTTACGAGGAATCCTAACTATGAGGCGGAAGACGCGAAAGTCGTTCAAGATTTCGAAGAAGCTTTAAAAACCGCTTCAGACTACGCTGATGAAGTAATGGTCATCGGCGGAGGGGAAATCTTCAACTTAGCTCTTCCGTTAGCCGATCGGTTATACGTTACGCTGATCGAAAAGGAATACGAAGGGGATACGTTCTTCCCGAATTATGGGGATGAATGGAATGTTGTAAAGGAATCCGAAGAAAAAGAAAATGAAGATGGCACCCGTTATAAATTCTTAGTCTATGAACGGTCTCAATAACCATTCAAAATAATCTCTATGAACAAATGGAAAGCCTCCAAACTGTAAAAGTCAGGAGGCTTCCCTTTATGGTTGTACGTTGAATTTATATTTAGACGTAAAACAAAACACAAAAATACATGAATGCACTACCTGCTACGACGAATAGATGCCAGATTGCATGATTGAACGGAAGCTTCCGCCATGCGTAAAATATGGAACCGATCGTATAGAAGATTCCTCCAGTCACTAAAAGTGACAAACCTCCAAACGAAATCTCTGCGTAAAGGGGCTTAATCGCAATTATGATGAGCCAACCCATCAACACATAAAAGATGAGCGATACAAATTCAAAACGATGTATGAAGAAACACTTAAACAAAATACCTAAAATTGCGAGTCCCCATACAATCCCGAACAAGGTCCAACCGAGAGCACCATTAAGGGATACTAAAAGAAAAGGTGTATATGTGCCTGCGATCAATAAGTAAATAGCAGAATGGTCGAGTATTGAAAACACTCGTTTATATTTTGCCGGCATACTATGAAGTAATGTCGACATGAGATACAGTAGGAACATCGTCGTTCCGAAAATGGTAAAACTAACGATATGTTCGACAGTACCCCGATCGATAGCAAAGACGATCAGTACAACCAATGCTGGAATACTTAGAACAAGGCCAATTCCATGGGTGATCGCATTCCATATTTCTTCTTTCCAACTTTTATAGTCAAATGCCTCGGACAAATGAACCCCTCCTTTTGTTTAACTATACTAAAATAATGGTTCAAAAGCGAAGATTTCCACTAAAAATAAATACCTTTTGTCCATTCCACTTAAACATTTCATATTGGAAGGGAATTTCATATAGATTGAAGAATAAGGGAATATGGCTGTTTACACTCATAATCCGGATTTAAGGGAGATGAGAGATTGAAAAAAATTCACGGATTAATAATAGGGCTTTGTATCATTCTATCCGGTTGCAGCCAAGAGGGTATAGTACCTCCAGATGTAGCTGTGCATCCGCCCATTAGCTTTACCAAATGGGAAATTGCACCTTATTTTGTGCCGAAAGATATATCTGTAGTCGCTCTCGGTGATTCATTAACGGAAGGTGTCGGGGATGAACTTAATAAAGGCGGATACGTAGGACGATTATCTACACATATGAGCAGCTGGAAAGGCGTAAAGGACGTACAGCTCGAAAACTTAGCAAAACGAGGCAGAAGAAGCGATCAGTTATTAAAACAACTAAAAGAAGATGAGTTCTCTAAAACCGCTCTTATGGGGGCGGACATTATTGTACTAACGGTCGGCGGAAATGATATGATGAAAATTGTTAAACGGGATTTTTTCAATTTGACGAAGGAACCGTTCTATGAAGAACTCGTCAATTTTGAAAAACGTATGTTGGATACGGTTCATGAAATCCGACTATCTAATGCCCGTGCACCGATTATTATGCCCGGTTTATATAACCCTTTTTCACTTGTAACAGATGAAGTGAACGGATTTCAAGAGATTATAGGAGATTGGAATTCAGTATTAGAAGGGGTTGCAGAGCTCGACGGCAATGCATGTTATGTACCGGTAACAGACCTATTCGAATCAAATGAACATATGGTGTATCATAAAGATTTTTTCCATCCGAACGGCTATGGTTATCAGTTAATGGCTGATCGGATTATCGAAAGCTTAGGAGAATGCAGTTTATACGATCTGACAAATGGGGAAATGGATTTTTAAGGAGTTGAGTTGAATTGAATCGGTGGAAAGTCGCTTTTTTCTTATTAATTGCCATATTAGTAACATCCATCATTGCATTGGCTTATTGGATCGGCAACCCGGCCGAGGACCCACCGATTCCTGTTGCAGAGAAATCACCGCGTAATAGCAATGTATTAACGGTAACTGCCTCAAAACAGGATTTAGAAGGAATCGCCAATACGTATATTTCAAAGGCCATAGAAGGCGAGCCGCTTCCTGTAGAACTTCTGGTGGAGGATCAGATTGTTCTCATTTCACAACTGACCGTTTTTGGAATTGAACTTCCTGTTGTCATGGAGTTCGATCCGTTTGTAGAAGATGACGGCAATTTAAGACTTGAACAATCCACTGTTGAAGTCGGTAATTTGGAAATACCACCTTCAACAGTATTGTCATTAATGCAAGATACGGTCAAAATGCCTCAATGGATGATTATTAGACCTTCTGCAGAGGAGGTATACATTGACTTGTCACAACTGCCCGTAACTTCAGATGTGAAAGTAAAGGCGAAAGAAATCGATTTAGAGAAGGATCAAATCATCATGGAAATCATCATACCGAATAGGGGGTTTTAGCATGGCAACGGAAATAGCGACTTTTGCAGGAGGCTGTTTTTGGTGTATGGTTAAGCCGTTCGACCGTTACGAAGGAGTAGAGTCAGTCATTTCCGGTTATACCGGCGGAGATATTCCGAATCCTTCCTATGAACTCGTATGCACAGAAACGACAGGACACAAGGAAGCAGTACAAATCACGTTCGATCCGGAGCGGATTACGTACAGGGAATTGGTGGACATTTTTTGGAAGCAAATTAATCCGACTGATGCTGGCGGACAATTCTTTGATCGGGGAACATCGTATCAAACAGCCATTTATTATCATACGGAAGAACAGAAAGAAATCGCTGAACAGACTAAAGAAGAATTAGAGCGCTCGGGTAAATTCGATCAGCCGATTGCTACACAAATTCTTATGGCAAAGGAATTTTATCCTGCAGAGGAGTACCATCAGGATTATTATAAGAAAAACCCTCAACATTACAACCGTTACCATGTAGGTTCAGGGAGAGCTCATTACAAACAGGAAGTATGGGGTGAAGAACATGAATAAAGAAGAATTGAAAAATAAGCTGACACCTATGCAATATCATGTAACACAGGAAAATGGTACAGAACCGCCATATCGAAATGATTTCGATCAGCACTTTGATGAAGGGATCTATGTGGATATCGTTTCTGGAAAACCATTATTCCATTCGAAGGACAAGTATGACGCTGGTTGCGGATGGCCAAGCTTCACAAAACCGATCGAGGAAACGGAAGTTACTGAACACTTCGATGAAAGCTTCGGAATGCGCCGGACAGAAGTCCGAAGCAAAACAGCCAACTCCCATCTTGGCCACGTATTCCCAGACGGTCCAGGTCCAGATGGGCTAAGATACTGCATCAACTCCGCGGCACTTCGCTTTGTGCCGAAGGATAAGCTTGAAGAAGAAGGTTATGGAGACTACTTGAAACTGTTTTAAGTAAAAGTCCGGCTAATGCCGGACTTTTTGTTTTGGTCTAATTTCGAGTGAGACTATAGAAAAAGGATCTGTCTATGGACAAGTCTCAGTTCGCTTGCTTTTCCCGCAGGAGTCGCCGCCTTCCGCTTTTTAGTGCTGCTATACTAATAGCAGAGCGTTAATATAGCTTTTAATTTCTTTTCAACTTGTTAAACAAGTTTTAATGTTACTTGGTAAATTCAACGTTTATATCAAGCAGTTCCCGCCACGTAGACTCCTGTGGGAATAGCTTGAGCTGAAGACCCCACAGGAACGTAAGTGACGAGGAGGCTGAAGCCAAGCCCACGGAAAGCGAAGTGGCGGGAACTGCTATTTGTTAATTACTTATTAATTTATTTTATGAACAGTCTGAGGACCTGTCTATGGACAGGTCCTCATAAATGTTAGATCTTAAATTCTCCAACTACTTTTCGTAGTTCATCAGCCTGATTGGCAAGTTCGATGGCAGAGGCATTGATTTCTTGCATAGCAGCTGAACCTTGTTGAGCTGCAGCTGCAGATGTTTCAGTATTTGAAGCCGTATTTTCCGCAATCTGATTTACTTCTATGAATGAAGTGGCCACATCTTGGCTATAAGTAAGAGTTTGTTCAATATGAGTCACCATTTCGTTAATGACTTCAATCGTAGACTCCGTTTGTTCCATAATCTTCGATAGGGCAGAAGTCGTTTCATTTGAAACTTCAACACCGCGGATGACTGACTCCACACCTTCGTGATTTTGGGTAACAATCTCCGATACTTGCATTTGAATCGATGTAACAATTTTCGTAACTTCTTTTGCAGCATTTTGCGATTGTTCTGCAAGCTTGCGTACTTCGTCCGCTACAACGGCAAAGCCTCGTCCATGTTCACCTGCACGGGCGGCTTCAATCGCCGCATTCAGCGCTAACAAATTCGTCTGTTCGGCAATACCTGTAATTGTATTGATAATTGACGTGATTTCATAAGATTTCTCTCCGAGAGATTGTACGGCAGAACTCGTATTGGCCATTGTTTCTTCAATAGTCATCATTACTTTGGAAGACTGCTGTACGGATTGGTTACCAACTACTGTAGCGTCTTTCATATGTTCTGTCGCTTCACTGACTGCTTGCGCTTGGTTATTCAAGTAACGGACGGATTCTTCGAGAGAATTCATCTTTTGCATAGCACCCGTCATACTTTTCATAGTCTGTTCTGTACCTACAGATATTTCATTTGTCGAATCAGCAATTGCTTGAATTGTAGATGCTGTCTCATCGGCAGAAGCCATCAATTCTTCTCCACCGGCAGATACGTTTTCAGTCAGCATGCTAACCTTTTTGACAAGTTCAGCAATCGATTCGATTAATTGATTTGTACTGCCCGCAATGATTGCAAATTCATCATTTGTACGAACGTTCACTCGGCGTGTCAAATCTCCTCCTGCCGAAGCAATATCGAGGATTGAAGAATTGATTGTACGGGTATTTCTACGAATAGATCTGAACAGTAAGAATCCAAAAATGATTGCTAACAGGACGGCTACTGTTGTGATAATCAGGAAGGTAACAGTAGCGATCTTGGTTTGCTGTTGGATCGCAGCCAAGTTTTCATCGCTTTTCTTTTTTAACAAATCATTCATCATATCAATATGAACATCAATAGTGTCCATTGCTGTTTTACCATTACCGGTCATGACCAGTCTTTGTGCATTCTCAATGCCGAATTCGTCTCTTGTTGAGATGACTCGGTCAGCATATGTAACATAGTTGTTGTAAAAAGATTTAATAGAAGCAATTTTTTTTAATTCTTCTTCCTGCCCTTGAAATACAGCAGTGAGTTCCTTTAACGCGCGGTCAACTTCATCTTTTTTCGCTTTGTATGTATTATAGAAAGTGGATCTTCCAGTGATCACATAGCTTTGCTCTGCATTGGACATTTCTGAAATTGTCGTGGTAAGCTCATTAAGTTTCATCTGTTCGACAAGATCTTTCTTTGTATACTCTTCCAGTTCCGATTGTAGCTGGGCAGTGTTGCGGTTGGAAACATAGAGCATTGAGATGAGAATTAAAATGAGAATTGAAAAAATAATAACGATTCGTCCACGTATTAAACTCCAAAAGCGAGCTTTGGATGGCTTAATAGAATCTTTCGTTTTCTTTCGTTTAAAGAGCTGAAGTTGTTTTATTTCTTTTCTGTTTTCCCCTTTTTTTTGTTTTTTCGGGGGTTTGATTTTTTGTGGATTTTTGTTGAACACAGCTTTCACCATCTTTTCTTATTGATATGCTGTCATTAGTGTACTAACTTATGACAAAATAATCTATATCTTTCTGAAATTTTAAGATACTAATTTACCAGTTGGGGGATAGGTCTTATGAATCACTCGTTTTATCATTTTGTACTTAAATACCGCGGAGGTCCTAAAGGAGACATGAAAGCAGTCTTTGCAGAGTCCATGTTTAAGGATCATGGTTTTCCGAAATACGAAGAGTCTTTTGACCCGCTTTCGAAATATATCGAAGAAATAGCTGATCCACAAATGCCGGCATCAGTTTTTGATGATTTATGGAAAGAGTATGATGACTTAAGAAGTTTAGGTTAAGAGAGCAAAGGTCTTTTATTGCAAGAAGGTAAGAAAAACAGTATGATAAAACGGATATCGTACAAAAGTGAGGTTGTTTACATGAGCATTCATATTGGTGCTAAGAAAGGCGAAATAGCGGATACAGTACTTCTTCCGGGAGATCCCCTTCGTGCAAAATATATTGCGGAGACATTTTTAGAGGATGTCCAACAGTATAATGAAGTAAGAAATATGTTCGGATATACAGGGACATACAAAGGAAAGAAGATTTCGGTTCAAGGAACTGGAATGGGTGTACCGTCTATTTCGATTTATGTTACAGAATTGATGAAGGATTATGATGTGCAAAAATTGATAAGAGTAGGTACTTGCGGCGCGATCCAGAATGATGTTAAAGTACGTGATGTAATTCTTGCTCAAGGAGCTACTACCGATTCCAGCATCATGAGCACCATCTTTAATGGAGTAAACTTTGCCCCAATTGCTGATTTTGACCTGTTATTGAAGGCTTATCAAGCTGGCATGGAAAAAGGGCTTTCACTAAAAGTAGGAAACGTCTTTACATCTGACCTATTTTACAATGAATTTGCAGAGCATGATAAATGGGCCGAACATGGAGTACTTGCCGTTGAAATGGAAGCTGCAGCTTTATATACGCTTGCTGCCAAGTATGGCCGACAAGCACTGACTGTCCTCACCGTCAGTGATCATATCATTACCGGCGAAGCGACAACGGCGGAAGAAAGACAAACAACTTTCAATGATATGATTGTTGTTGCACTTGACGCTTCGATTGAAGATTGATGATATCCTGTGAGACCGTCAATGTTATTGGCGGTCTTTTTCAAACCTATTCTGAAAGTGGTGAGATTTTTGAGCAATTCAGAACATGATAACTTGGAAGAGCAAGAACCGGTGAAATCGGAAAATGCCGAGAAGGTAGAGGAAGAGAAATCGGCCGCTCCGGCAAACCGCTACATACGTATCAAACCATTCTATTTCCTTATGTTGTTATTCGGCCTAATCCTGTTAACTGCAGGGATTACTATTTTTGCGTTGACAGCAGGGGATGATAAGGTTGTTGAAGTGGGTTCCGTTACAGTCGAACGAAACGAGTTTCAAAAGTTGTTTGAAACGTACGACCAATTGAAAGAAGAATATTACTCGGATCTAAATGATGAAGAATTGGTGAATGGTGCCATCAACGGGATGATCGATGCCCTTGGTGATCCGTATTCAGATTATATGAATCAGGAAGAAGCTGGCCATTTGAATGAAACCATTTCTTCAAGCTTTGAAGGGATTGGAGCGGAAATACAAGAACGTAATGGTTTTATTACCGTTGTTTCACCTATTAAAAATTCACCGGCCGAGAAAGCGGGTATTATACCGAATGACCGAATTATTGCGGTTGATGGTCAAAACATTCAAGGTAAAAGTGCTTCAGAAGCTGTGCTACTGATTCGTGGTGAAAAAGGGACAGATGTGAAACTTACAATTCAACGTGGCGAAAATAGCGAACCAATGGAAGTAACAATCACTCGTGATGAAATCCCGATTGAGACAGTCTACTCCGAAATGTTGGCAGACGGGGTTGCACATATCCAAATTACAAGCTTTTCACAACACACGTATGAGGAACTGAAAGACGCCATTGCTAAAATGGAAGAGGAAGGCATGAAGGCGATGGTCCTGGATGTTCGTCAAAATCCAGGGGGCCTACTAAATGCCGCTATTGAAATCTCCAACCTATTTGTAAATACGGGAGATCCGATTCTGCAAGTTCAGGAAAAAGACAAAGAACCTGAGGTTTTTGTAGCAACAGAAGGGCTTAAAGTGAAAGTTCCTTTCGCGCTGCTAATCGATGAAGGAAGTGCATCAGCTTCTGAAATTCTTGCAGGGGCATTAAAGGAATCAGCTGGAGCACCACTAGTAGGTTTGAAGACATTTGGTAAAGGAACAGTCCAAACAGCAAATGACCTTCCAGATGGATCCAATCTGAAATTCACAACTGCCAAATGGTTGACTCCGGAAGGAAATTGGATTCATGAAAAAGGAATCGCTCCAGATTATAAAGTGGATTATCCTAAATATGCGTCACTGCCATTTTTAGATCCGTCCATCGAGCTGAAAAACGGTATGCTTTCAAGTTCTATCCAAGCAGCGGAAGAAATGCTAACAGCTGTTGGTTATGATCCTGGTAAAGTAGACGGTTTGTATGATGATTCTACGGAAGAAGCAGTGAAAGCATTGCAGGATGACCAAAAAATCAAGGTTGACGGAGTCTTAAAAGGGGATACGACCTATGCCTTAATGGATCAGCTTCGCCAAAAGGTTCAAAAGGATGACCCCCAACTTTTAAAGGCGAAGGAAGTTTTACTACAAGAACTTGGTCGTGCTGATTCAACGAAGTAGGTGGAAACTGTGATAGATGTATATTTGTTAAGTGGATTTTTGGGCAGCGGGAAAACTTCCCTTCTTCAACATCTGATTAAACAGTGGAAGGCAGAAGGGAAGCTGCCGGCAGTCATCATGAATGAATTCGGTAAACTGCCATTTGACTCTGGGGCAGTGGATGGTGATGTACCATTAAAAGAGCTCTTACAAGGGTGTATTTGTTGTACTGGCTCTGAAAAAACCGAAGCTCAAATTCAATCGCTTTTGCTTGAGCATAATCCGGATGTTATCTTAATCGAAACAACTGGAGCAGCTCATCCAGTGGAAGCATTGGATGCCGTCATGTCACCTCTGTATGCGGATCGATTACAATTTAAAGGGATCGTATCTGTGGCAGATAGCAAGTTGTGGCTCGAAAAGGAGAAGTTATCTCCCCAAGTCAGAATGCTCTTCTTGGAACAATTACGACATGCACATCTAATACTTCTCAATAAAAGTGATCTTCTGGATGAAAATGAACTTTCAACTGTTACATCAGGTATCCAAATGATTAATGATCACGCCATGGTTATTCAAACGGTACACGGGAAGCTTCCTCTTTCATTTTTAAAGCAAATGATTCCTAACGTGAACAATTCAGATGTAACGAAGACAAGAATAGGAAACGAATTACATCTATCGGCTAAGCTAATAAAGTTTGAGTCCACTGTTAAAATGGAGAACTTTGAGAATTGGGTAAGAAACCTGCCTTCTACTGTCTATCGTATGAAAGGGCATGTATTGATTGAAGGTCAGAAGTATCCAATGCTTTTCCAATATGCTTATGGAATGGTTCAATGGCTCCCTGAGTATATAAAAATGGAACCTCAAATTGTCTTAATAGGCGAGAATTTGAAAGAAATCGAATGGCTCAGAGGAATGGCACATGCATGATCGTGAGATTGTAGAGGCATTTGCACTGATGTGGCGTGATCGGAGTTCGGTGAAAAGTGGTTCACTAAAGGATGTAAGAAACCTAATTCGTTCTGAATTAAACGATGAGTTTACCCATCCTCGAGTACGTAGGACGCCGAGTGAGAAGTATCAGTTGGCGATTGCGCGGATTGAGAAATTGGAGGTTGTGGAAGCGGTCAAGTGTGAGCTTATTCGTTTATATCATAACGAGTTGGCCTCCATAGTAAAGACTGTCAACCCGAATTGACTTCCAATAAGTTAAATCATTTACAATAGTAACCAATTATCATCTTATTCTTGCCCTCATAATAGAGCCATTCCTTTCCTAATGGAACTACTGGAAAGGAATGGCTCTATCTTTCTCTTAACTCTGCGTTAAGATATTCGCAGAGAGGAGGAATAAGCATATGAAAAAATGGTTACCAATCATTATGCTTTCTACAGCAATTGTAACACCAGGTTTAAATGCTGAGGCTTCATCGTTTGATCATGAATATACAAAAGAATATAAAGTCTGGAATTCAGACACAACTATCAATTTTTACGTAAACGGTGAGGTTAAAAAAATCTCAACCGATTTAAATAGCTTGGAAGACTTGAAAGCTTCCAAAGCAGCATTACAAAATCTTCTTGCTCAACTTCAGGGCTTTGAAGGAAACTCATTCAACTTTGAAAATGGCAAAGTAACAGAACAACAAGCTCCAAAAAGAGAGGTTGTTAAAGAATCTCCTAAAGCAGAAAAAGCGCCTTCTCAAGAAGACTTCAAAGCAGAAAAAGCACCAGTAAAAGAAGCGCCAAAAGCTGAACAACCAAAACAAGCTGCTCCAGCTCCTTCAAACACTCAACAAGCTAGAACAGAAACGCAAGCTCCAAAAGCTGAAGAAAAACCTGCCACTCAGGGAATTGGCGATTTTGAGCAACAAGTTCTTGATTTGACTAACGCTGAACGTGCAAAAGAAGGACTAAAACCATTAGCGATCGATATGCCTTTGATGAATTCAGCTGAGGAAAAATCAGCAGATATGGCGAAAAACGGTTATTTTGATCACAATAGTCCGACTTTAGGTTCTCCATTCGATCAAATGAAAGCAAACGGGATTGATTACCGTTCTGCTGGTGAAAATATTGCTAAGGGGCAACGTACACCAGAAGAAGTGGTAAAAGCTTGGATGGAATCTCCAGGACACCGTGCTAACATTATGAAAGCTGACTTCACACATATCGGTATCGGATATGTTGAAAACGGAAACGTTTGGACACAACAATTCATCCAAAAATAAGAGAAAACTTGAATAGTGTTAATTCTTAATCGCACTGCACTTTGCAGTGCTTTTTTGTCTTTTAAATGTAATACTATTGTAATATAAATGTAACAATCGTTCAATGGTAATTAATGTAATCGATTTTACCGATATTAAATTTGAAGAAATACTTTTGTCTACAATTTCTCTTTCAATCCTGTCGGCATTTTCTGTTTAAGGTAAGTATCAGAAGAACATACTGTCTGAAGAGGTGAATCGTATGCCATCTTCAGAACTATTTAATGAGAAACTGATTTCATATATACGTAAAAGCTTTAATAATACTGCAGATTTAATTGTTAGAGAAATGCAGTGGAGCAAACAATCCATCATTATTTGTTATTATTCTACCGTTGTGGATAAAGCCCTAATGAATGAACAATTAACTTTTATTGAAAAACATTGGTCTCAAGAAGACCATTTCGGAGAAACTTTTATCTCTAATGTGGAAGCATTCCGGATGGAAACCTTGCGGGATAAAGTAACAAAGGGAAATGCAGTCGTAATATTTCCTTCTGAAAACTTAATGATGTCACTTGAAATGCAAAAGGTAGCGGTCCGATCTCCTTCTGAACCTGCAAACGAGCAAGTAGTCAGAGGAAGTCATGAGGGTTTTGTTGAGAGTATTGATATGAATATATCTTTACTAAGAAAAAAAGTATTTACTTCAGATTTAGTCGTGAAAAATTTTATGGTTGGTGATCTTGTTAAAACTAACGTAACCATAATATATATGCACACTATTGCGGAACAAGATGTTATTCAATTGGTAGAAAAGAAAATAAATTTGATTAAGTCCGACACTATGACAAGCCCCGGATTATTGGAGGATTATTTGGAGGAACACGTATGGTCACCATTTCCGCAACTATTGAATACAGAACGGCCAGATCGGGTAATCGCTAACTTGCAGGAAGGGAAAGTGGCTATTTTAATCGATAGCTCACCAACCGCCCTCATTGGCCCTGCAACTTTTTTTTCGTTTTACCAAACTATTGATGATTTTAACAGCCGCTCTTTGATTGGGTCCTTTTATAGATTGCTCAGAATTTTAGGGTTTGGAATTGCAGTGCTGTTGCCAAGTTTTTATATCGCTGTTGTTTCCTACAATCCTGAAATCCTTCCAATTGAATTAAGCAGGCAAATCAAGCAAGTAGTAAACGAAATACCGTATCGGCCAATATTTGAAGCCCTGATTTTGGAATTGATGATTGAAATGATCCGGGAGGCAGGTATCCGGTTACCTGCTCCAATCGGACAAACGATTGGAATTGTAGGCGGTCTAGTAATTGGAGATGCTATTGCCAATGCGGGGCTTGTTTCCAATGTCATGATTATTGTAGTTGCCTTGACTGCATTAGCCAGTTTTACTATTCCATCAGCTGAAATGAATACAGCAATTAGGTTATTGAGATTCCCTTTTATGGCTGCAGCTTCGATTTTCGGTTTTTTCGGCATTGCCATTGGTTCCTTATTACTTTACATTCATCTATTAAATCTTTCGTCTTTAAAACAACCGTACTTATCGCCATTTATACCTTTTCAACCAAAAGAATTCGCAAAAGTTTTCTCACGAATGCCTTTTGTAAAGCCTAAACGACAGACGGATAATTATAAGATGCCTATGGATCAAGAGGATAAACATATATGAAAATCATTTTGTCGAGGATTCAATTTTTCTTACTCGTCTTTATAATCCAAACCGGCGTTGTGTTTATCACTTTTCAATCATCAATTATCAATTATGGCGGCAGGGATGCTTGGCTGATTTTCATTCTTGCCTCTATACTGTTTTACATTCAACTTCTATTGTACGAAAAAGGTTATCATTATTTTCACTTAGGACGCATTTTATCGTGGATGTATGAAATCTACTGGCTAATCGTTAATATAGGAATTATTGTAACGGTTGACTATATATTAGCAATTTGGGCTTTTCCTAATACTCCTCATTTCATCATCATCGCATTAATGGTTCTTGTTTCATTTTACGCAAATATGGGTCGTCCGGAAACTGTACTTAATCTTGGAGCAATCTTCATTCCTTTAATCGCTTTATTTGTCTTGTTTCTTTTACTGGCCTATGATGACCTGGTCTGGACAAATATTCTTCCGTTAGGAACTTCAACATTAAAACAATGGGGTGAAGGGCTATTATATGCACAAATTGTCTTTTTAGGTTCGGAAGTGTATCTAATTTATCGAAAGTATGTCAATGCATCTGATGAGCGAATGAAAAAACCTCTCTTTTGGTATTGGTTTACTGTAACAGTCTTTTTATTAGGTTCGATTTTGATCGTATTACTTTATTTCAGTATGGCCGAGATCAAAATCATTCAGGAACCGTTACTTTATGTTTTGAAATCTCAAGAGGTTACCTTTTTAGAGAGGCTGGATCTTTTTTTCTTATATATTTGGATCATTTGGAGCATAGTCACTTTTACGATGTTGAGTTTCACAAAAATTTTAGTCCATCGGCACAATAACAAGCGTCACAAAAGAGTGTACACCATCGTCTGTCATTTGCTCTTGATCATTATTCCTAGTTTCCTAATAAGGTTGGAAGTGATGAATATCTTGAGATATGTCATTATCCCCCTTTACATTCTATTTTCAATGATCATTCCATTTTTCGTCATACTCATTGGATGGAGGAAAAGACAAAAATGAAAAAGAAATGGTTGCCCATACTTTTTGTCGTTTTCTTACTCGGTGGTTGTTGGGATGAACAATTATTCAAGAACATATCAATTGTACAAATGGTAGGCTATGAAGGGGATCCTGGGGAAATAACCGCATACTTTTCTTATCCGAAAATCAGTAAAGATAATATAGAATATCTGGTTATTAAAGGGGAGGGAATATCATTACATGCAGCAAGAATACAGGCAAATAAAAAGACTAACCAGTTACTCGACCTTTCTGTTTTAGAAGTTGCGTTAATGTCGGATGAAACCGTTACCCATAACATATACGATTATCTTGATCCGTTCTACCGCATCCCAAAAAATCGATTAAATGCAAGGCTGGTAATTGTAGAAGGTTCAATGGATGACTATATAAACGAACAGTTGAACCTTACAGCTGAATTACCTGACTTTTATAGTGATTTGATTGAAAGTTCTGTATTAACATCTGAATCGATAGATGTCACACTTCAAAAGGCATGTACCATTTTATTTGACCCAGGGATTGATTTGACCCTTCCTTATTTGCAGATTGACAAAGAATCTTCTAACCCCAAGCTTGGTGGCGCTGCATTATTCAGTGACATGGTTTATACCGGAGAGTATTTGACAACCAAGGAATCGGTTTTACTGAACATTATGAGAGACCAAATTGGTAAACAAGCAAGACTAACATATCAGTGGAATCATAAAGGGAAAGAGTATCCACTGATAATAGATGTGGAAAAAGCTAAGAAAAAGTGGAGAATAGACGGAGAAAATTTAAAACTACACGCTACGTATAACTTAAATATTTCAATCAATGAGTTGGCTGTGCAAAGTATAGCTAAAAAAGAGACCATAAATGAATTAGAAAAATTTCTGAATGAAAAAATAGAGGGGGATATGAAGGGGATATTCCAGAAAATTCAAGATGCAGAAAGTGATGCTTTAGGAATAGGTAGGCAAGTACGTGCCTTTCATCCGAACATTTGGAAAGAGGGGAAATGGCATGATACTTATAAGAAGATAGATTTTGATGTGAAAGTTAAGTCAACGATCTATTCAACAGGCATACTCCAATGATCAATTAATTAAGCCCAAGAAAACATTAAAATTTTCTTGGGCTTTGGTTATGCTTGTACACTATCATTAGACTTTCTTTTCGCTTGAAGACGTAGTAACCTTCCTGACAAAGTTGCCGCTCCTATTGTCAATCCAGTTATTAAACCAATCCAATAACCGAATGGTCCGAGGTCAGTATATTCGGATAGTAAATAACCGGTTGGAAGCCCGATGATCCAATAAGATATGATAGCCATTATAAAGGTTACATTGACATCTTTATATCCGCGAAGCGCTCCTTGAACCGGTGCTTGAATAGCATCAGACAGCTGGAACAATGCTGCAAAGACAAAGAACTGTATAGCTAAGGAGACCACAGCCTGATCGGACGAATACAAACTGGCTATTTGCCCTCTGAAGAGGAGAAGAATTGCAATGGAAAAGAAACTGAAAACAACTGCCGCAGTTACACCCATCCAGCTATACTGTTTGGCGTCATGGTATCTTTTTGCTCCGACTTCATGACCGACCAGAATCGTTGCCCCCATCGAAACAGAAAGAGGGACCATATAAAGAAGTGAAGTGAAGTTCATAGCGATCTGATGAGCGGAAATAATTTCTGTTCCGTATTTACCCATCATTAAGGTTACCGCAGAAAAGATGCTCACTTCCGCTAAAATGGATATTCCAATCGGGATTCCGAGTGTAATGATTTCTTTCATCTTTCCAAAGGAAACTTTGGACCATCCATTTAATATTTGATACTCTGAAAACGTTGGCATTGTTCTAAGAATCCACAAGGAAATTCCGAGAATCAACCAATATGTAATGGCAGACGCCACCCCTGCACCTACACCACCCAATTCAGGGAAGCCAAACTTTCCGAAGATGAAAAGATAGTTAAAGAGAACATTGATTGGCGCAGACATTAAAGTTATGAACATCGTGACCCTTGTCATTCCTAAAGCGTCTATATAAGAGCGGATGGTACTATAGATGAAAAGAGGGAAAAGTCCAAAACTCATGGAAAACAAATATTCGCTTGCAATCCGGATTACAGCAGGCTCGAGATCCATTCTAACTAAAAAGGCATGACTAATAAGCTGTAGAAGTATAAATACAATTAGTGCCAATCCGATTGCAACATATATACCCTGTTGTACAGTGAATCGTACTTCTTTTTTATTTTTTGCTCCTGATAGCTGAGCCACTAAAGGAGAGACAGATAATAAGATTCCAGCAAGTCCTGTATAGACCGGTAGCCAAATCGAAGAACCGATCGAGACACCCGCCAAATCATCAGTACCGTAGCGGCTTGACATAAATACATCAAAAAATGAAATAAGATTCATGGCTACTTGAGTGATTAAAATCGGGAAGATGATACTTATCATTTTGGACCATTTGTTCTTCATAGATGCAGTTTCAACCATTTTACATTTCCCTTCTAATAGACTAAATTAAAGTATAGCATCTTCTGATCGCTTAAGGCATATAAGCTTTTCGCTGTCATACTTTAAATCATGATTATTGAATGTTAGGAGAAATGGAATGAAAACCCCTAAAGTTGTGTTGACAGGAGGAGGAACAGCAGGCCATGTATCCTTGAATCAGGCGCTGATTCCTTTTTTTATGGATAGAGGCTATGAATTACACTACATTGGATCACATGATGGCATCGAACGTGAGTTGATCACCGATTCTTTTCCAGAAGTAACTTATCATCCGATCAGTAGCGGGAAACTACGTAGATACTTTTCAGTGAAGAATTTTTCAGATCCTTTTAAAGTTCTAAGCGGCGCTATGCAATCACTATTCTTGCTGCGCAAATTAAAACCTGAGGTCATTTTTTCAAAAGGTGGATTTGTATCAGTTCCCGTTGTAATGGCAGGGAAACTTGCAAATATTCCAGTTGTCATCCACGAGTCTGACGTTACACCAGGATTGGCCAATAAACTTGCTTTGCCATTTGCCCAGCATATTTTCACAGTATTTGAAGAAACATTGGAACACCTTCCTGCCGGTAAATCCACTTGTACGGGAGCAGTGATCCGCCCCGGTCTATTTAAAGGAAATCCCCGCAATGGGTTAAAAGTCGGGGGATTTGATGGGACAAAAAAAGTCATTCTCATCATGGGTGGCAGTCAAGGCTCTGTAACTATAAACGATGCAGTGCGTAAACTTTTACCTACCTTATTAACTGAATATGATGTCTTTCATCTATGCGGAAAAGGAAAGCTCGATTCTTCATTGGAAGGTGTAAAAGGCTATAAGCAGCTTGAATATGTTACAACAGAGCTATCTGATTTGTTATCTGCTTCTGATATCATCATATCAAGAGCTGGTTCAAATTCCATATTCGAATTTTTGGCATTGAAGAAGCCGATGTTACTGATCCCGTTATCTGCTCAGCAAAGTAGGGGAGATCAAATTTTAAACGCAAAGTTATTTAAAAAGCTAGGATTTGCTGAAGTTTTAATGGAAGAAGAACTTACAGAGCAAAGCTTAGAAGAATCCATTGCTATAGTACAAAATCATTCTTCTGAATTTATTGCATCCATGCAAAAGGCTAAACAACCGAAAACCCCAGATGAAATGGTTTCACTCATCTTGGATTATAAACAACTATAAGAATGTAATTAATGTAATTATGAATAATATTCTGATTGTATTTAACTATAATTCGATTTATGATTGAATATAGGACATTAGTAACGTGTTAGAGAGTTTCCAAAGCGAAAACGGAGTGGTTTGGAAGGAGGGCCTATTGGTGGAACAATTTTTTACTTACGAACATTTTAATGCTTTGTTTGGATTAAGCGAAGATTATGTGTTCTTTTTAAAACAGGTAGAAGAAGGTTATGAATATATTTACTTGAATAATCCTACAAAAGATGTGTTCATACAATCACCAATCGGTCAAAGAATTGATGAATTCCTTTCTCCTGAACATGCAAAGCCGATCTTGGAGAACTACGAAAAGGCGGTTCGAGAAAGAAGAGTTTTAACGTATCGGGACTTCTATCTTTTTTCAGACCACGAACGAATGAATGAAACAACTGTTACTCCAGTTTTTAAGGGAGACGATGTTTACATTCTGGCTATTACAAAAGAAGTATCTAGACAGAAAGAGATTGAGGAAAAGTACCTTTTCTTCCAGTCTCTTTTAACTGTGTCCATTGATCCGACAGTTGTCGTTAGAAGAGATGGAACCATTTTTGATATGAATAATCGGTTTGAGGAGATATTCGGACTGCCGATCGATCAATATAAAGGAACTCCATATATTAAGCTACCCATTCATTCCTTTCAGGATGTAAATAATGTTCAGTCGAATTTCCAACAGGCATTAGAAGGTGAAGGAAAATCTTCTATATTGAATAAGAGGATCAAGGCAGACGGTCAAATTGGAACTTTTTTGACCAGTTTCTCTCCTATTAAGAAAGAAGAAGAGGTCATCGCGATTTTCATACTATTCCAGGAAATTACAGAAGAGATGAAACTTAAGGAAGATCTTAAAGCAACTTTAAATATCTTGGAAGGGTATAAGAAAGGGATTTCTACTGCTGCTATCGTGACGATCACAGATCGGCACGGCAAGATCCAGCATGTCAACGACCTTTATATTGAAACTTCCCAATACAAGGAAAATGAGTTGCTGAATACGTATCATAAAATTTTTAATGACAATCATTCTTATCCATTTCATCATGAAGTTATGGATAAGGTATATGCAGGCGACGTTTGGACCGGAGAACTGAAACATCGTAAAAAAGATGGCCAGTCATACTGGGTGGATGCGACTGTCATTCCCTTAAACGATGGGGAAGAGGAAATCGAAAAGTTTCTGATCATTGAATTCGATATTACTGGAAAAAAGAAAGTCCTATCGGAATTAAGGAATATCGAAAAAACCTTCAATCTAATTACGGAGAATACGAATGATCTGATTGCGATAACAGATGAATATGGATTTGTCCTATATACTTCACCCTCCCATGAAAAGAGGCTAGGACTTGAAAAAGAAGAGAAACTCGGTACTTTTTATACTGATTTGCTTTCTGAAGAAAGTAGGAGGAGATGGCTGGATGAGTCCATTCAGAAAATCAGTGCCGGGGAAAGTGTCATTGGTGAATATGAACTCATTTGCAAGAATGGTGATTCACTTTGGACTGAGACCTTTATCACACCAGTAAAAGATATGGAAAGCAGTCAAGTATATCAACATGTAATCATGTCCAGGGAGATCACTGAACGCAAGAAATTGGAAGAAAACCTTCGGTATATGGCGTATCATGACGGCTTGACAAACCTGCCTAACCGTAGCTTCCTGTTGAAGGAATTCCCGATTATTGCAGAAAAAGCCAAATCAGAGACTCATTCCGTTGCAGTACTATATCTTGATGGTGACAACTTTAAGCTGATCAATGATACTTTTGGCCATGAAGTGGGGGATGAATTCATCCGCCAATTCGGTCTCGCTTTAAAACGGAGCATTCAAACAGAAGATTTGGTATCCAGATTAGGGGGAGATGAGTTCGTCATCCTATTGACTGGTTTGCCGCTCAATTCCGCTGAGAGGGAAAGAGATACGATGATCATCGTTGAGCGTATCAAAAGGAACTTGATGGAAGGATGGTCAATCGGAGGTATCGATTTCTCCCCAACTTCCTCCATTGGGGTATCATTTTATCCTGATCATGGAAGTTCATTGGATGAACTGTTAGACAAGTCAGATCAGTCTCTTTATGAAGCGAAAAAGTATGGGAAAGACCAATTTTGCATTTATTGTAAACCCGAGAGTCATCGAGTTTAGCAGATTCATAAAGTTGTGTGATTAATTTCACAAAAACCATTGTTTTTTTTACGCAGAGTAGTAAGATTGAAATGGAATTTAATCGATTGCAATTACTTTGTCATCCTCAATCTTCGTGATAAAATGACAACGATTGCAAAAGTAAAACAAAGGAAATGCCTGGAGGCAAAAGTGGAGGTTTTACTAAATGTCAAACAATCGTGCAACCGGAGTTTCGCCTTGGAAATCCTTTTCGGGACCGAACCTCGGGTATGTTATGGAAATGTACGACCTTTATACCCAATCACCGGATGAAGTAGAACCGGAGTTAGCCGCGCTCTTTAAAGAGTATGGAGCACCAGTAATTTCATCCCCTGGACACAATGCGACTGCACAAGTTGAACCGGATCAATTCGGTAAAGTGCTGGCTGCTGTCCAATTAGCGGATGCTATTCGTACTCATGGACACTTGGCAGCGGATATCTATCCGTTAAATGACCGTCCACAAGCTGCGGAGAGAATTGAACCTAGCTATTATGGACTTTCTGAACAGGATTTACGTGAAGTCCCAGCTGCGTTACTAATGAAAAACGCACCTTCTAACGTATCAAATGGTTTAGATGCGATCAATTATTTGAAATCCGTGTATACGGATAAAATTGCCTATGAATTCAGCCATATTGTTTCTACTGAAGAAAGACAGTGGCTTCAATCTCGCATTGAATCCGACTCTTTATCAATTCAGTTACCGAAAGAGGAAAAAGTAGAACTTCTAAAACGTCTTACAAAGATTGAAGGTTTTGAGAAATTCCTTCATCGCACCTTTGTAGGGGCGAAACGCTTTTCTGTTGAAGGATTAGACACATTAGTTGTCTTATTAGATGAACTGGTTCGCCAATCTGAAGTGAAAAGCGTGAAAGAAGTATTAATCGGTATGGCACACCGAGGCCGTTTGAATGTTTTAACTCATGTGTTAAACAAACCGTATGAAATGATGTTTGGTGAATTTGCACATGTTCCAACTGAATCATTCCTACCTGAAGACGGGTCGCTTGAAATGACACGCGGCTGGTTCGGTGATGTTAAATACCATATGGGTGCAACGTATAAGGCTCCTTCTGGACTTAAATTGAAACTTGCATATAACCCATCCCACTTAGAGGTAGTGAACCCTGTTGTAAATGGTCAAACACGGGCTGCCCAAGAAATCACAACGACGTCAGGTGCGCCTGAACAAGATACAAATGCGGCTTATTCGATCGTAATCCATGGTGACGCTGCATTCCCTGGTCAAGGAATTGTACCGGAAACATTCAACTATAGTCGTGTTAGAGGCTATCGTACTGGCGGTTCCATTCATATTATCGCAAACAATATGATCGGTTTTACGACAGAGTACTATGATTCCCGCTCAACGTTCTATTCTTCAGATTTAGCGAAGGGCTATGAAGTACCAGTTATCCACGTCAACGCGGATAGTCCTGAAGCAGTCTTAGCAGTAGCACGTTTGGCATTTGAATACCGTTCACAATTCGGAAAAGATGTTTTGATTGATCTTCTTGGTTATCGTCGATTTGGACATAACGAAATGGATGAGCCACTTGTTACAAATCCGACTATGTATCATTCGATTCATAATCATCCGACAGTTAGAGAAATCTATGCCCACAAACTGGCCTCTGAAAATGTGTTAACACTTGAAGAGTCTGTAAAATTTGATGAAGAAACATTTAAAATGATGCAAGAAGCTTATGATCGCGTAAAAGAACTTCCTCAAACTGAATATCAGGAAAGTGTAATTCCTGAGGCAGTTTTGAATGGATATCCGGAAGTCCCTACTGGCGTTGAGCGCGAACGACTTGAAAAAATGAACCAAGAGTTGTTGACTTGGCCTTCGGAATTCAATGTGTTTAAGAAATTGGACAGAATTTTAAAACGCCGTGAGGAACCATTCAAAGGTAAAGGTAAAATCGATTGGGCTCATGCGGAAGCATTGGCGTTCGGTACGATTCTTCAAGACGGTAAACCGATCCGCTTAACTGGGCAAGATGCTCAACGTGGTACGTTTGCACATCGGAACCTGGTTTTGCATGACGAAAAGACCGGTGAAGAGTATGTTCCAATGCATCATATTTCAGATTCCAATGCATCGTTTATGGTCTACAATAGTCCTTTAACAGAGTCGGCAATTGTTGGCTATGAATTTGGCTATACAATTGAGAACGAAGATGCTTTAGTTCTTTGGGAAGCTCAATATGGCGACTTCGCGAACATGGCTCAAGTCATGTTTGACCAATTCGTTTCATCCAGCCGTTCTAAATGGGGTCAAAAATCTGGTCTTGTCATGCTTCTGCCTCACGGTTTCGAAGGGCAGGGTCCTGAACACTCCAGTGCAAGACTTGAACGCTACTTACAATTAGCTGGAGAGAATAACTGGACTGTCGCTAACCTTTCAAGTGCAGCAAACTATTATCATATTTTAAGACGACAAGCTACAATGCTCGGGGAAGAGTCGATCCGACCACTCGTAATTGTGTCACCTAAATCGCTATTGCGCCATCCGTTAGTGGGAGCTGAAGTTGAAGATTTGACTGAAGGACACTTCCAAACGATTCTTGAACAACCGGGCTTAGGTGGTTCTCCTAAGAAAGTAGAAAGAGTTCTTTTCGCAAGCGGTAAGATGGCAATCGACCTGGCTGATCGAGTGAAAGATGGTAAAGGTTTCGAATGGCTTCATATTGTACGTGTCGAACAGTTATATCCGTTCCCATCTGAAAAAATTAAAGCAATTCTTGATCGTTATCCGAATGCAAAAGAATTGGTTTGGGTACAGGAAGAACCGAAGAACATGGGATCATGGTCCTTTGCATATCCATATCTACAGGAAATAGCTGATGGAAAAGACATACGATATGTTGGACGTATTGTCCGTTCAAGCCCTGCAGAGGGTGACGCAGATTCCCATAAGTTTGAACAAAACCGAATCATTGATGAAGCGGTAACCCGTTCTTAATCAATTCAAAGGAGGAAATTATTGTGGCTGAGATTAAAGTGCCAGAATTGGCGGAATCCATTACAGAAGGAACAATAGCACAGTGGCTCAAACAACCGGGTGAGACTGTCGAAAAAGGTGAGTTCATTGTTGAACTTGAAACTGATAAAGTAAACGTTGAGGTTATTTCTGAAGAAGCAGGTGTAGTACAAGAACTATTGGCTGCAGAAGGAGATACTGTTGAAGTTGGCCAAGTTATCGCAATTGTTGGGGCAGGATCCGGTGCTCCGGCTGCATCAGCACCTGCAAAAACTGAAGCTCCTGCTGCAGAAGCTCCTGTTCAGGAAGCTGCATCAGCACCAACACCAGCACCACAAGCAACAGAAGAGTCTTCTTCGTCTTCTGATCGTACGATTGCAAGTCCGGCAGCACGTAAATTGGCTCGTGAAAAAGGAATTGACTTGGCTGCAATTTCTCCAGTAGATCCAATGGGACGTGTTCGCGTTCAGGACGTTGAGGCTCACACTTCAGCTCCTAAAGCAGCACCAGCACCTGCAGCTAAACCAGCTGCTGCACCAGAACAGGAAGACGGTCGTGCTACTCGCGAAAAAATGTCACGCCGACGCCAAACAATTGCAAAACGTCTTTTGGAAGTACGCCAAAATACAGCAATGCTTACAACTTTCAACGAAATCGACATGACAAATGTGATGGCTCTTCGTTCTCGTAAAAAAGATAAATTCTTCGAAGATCATGACGTACGCCTTGGCTTCATGTCATTCTTCACGAAAGCTGCAGTTGCAGCACTTAAGAAATATCCTTATGTCAACTCTGAACTCGATGGTGATGAGTTGATCATGAAACACTTCTACGATGTAGGAATTGCCGTATCAACTGAAGAAGGATTAGTAGTTCCAATCGTTCGTGACGCTGATCGTAAGAACTTTGCTGAGATTGAAGCGGACATTGCGTCACTTGCGAAAAAAGCACGAGATAAAAAACTTCAGCTTTCTGATATGTCTGGCGGTTCATTCACCATTACAAACGGTGGGGTATTCGGTTCATTGATGTCCACACCAATCTTGAACGGAACTCAAGTTGGTATTTTGGGTATGCATACCATCCAAAAACGTCCGGTAGCAATCGGAGACCAAATTGAAATTCGTCCAATGATGTATATTGCATTGTCTTACGACCACCGCGTGATCGATGGTAAGGATTCTGTAGGATTCCTAAAGACAATCAAGGAATTGCTTGAAAACCCAGAAGATTTACTTCTTGAATCTTAATAACAATCGAGGCAGTACCCATGCGGGTGCTGCCTTTTTTTAATGGGGATGTATTTGTAGGATTGAGAGTAGCTTTTAATGGAAATAAGGTAGTTATAGATAGTCGGCATAATATTTGCTGGTTTTCGTTTTTATGTGGCAAAATGAGACATATGAACAGAAGGCGGGAGTGCCATGGATCAGTCACTATTAATCAGCTTGATAAAAGAATTCGGTTATTTCAGCATGTTTCTTTTTAATTGGCTGCTTATATTCGGAGTACCTATTCCAAATGAGGTTGCTGCGGCTGTCTCAGGAATGATGACCGAAGTGGCAGGATTCAGGGTGATCCCCGCATTTTTAACAGCGTATGCCGGGCTGATTACAAGCACTACGTTTGCATACTTTATCGGTTACCGATGGGGAGAAAGAATACTTATTAGACTACGGAAAACATTTCTCCACCGAACGATTGAACAGTTCGGTATGTTTCTCGAACAAAAGGGAAAGTGGGCAATTTCTACAAGCTTCTTTTTACCTGGTATCCGCTGGGCGATGCCTTACGTTGTTGGTTCTAATCGTTTCCCTTTAAAATCTTTTATAGTCAATGCTTATCCAGCAGCCTTTCTTTGGATGCTTATCTATTTCTCCTTAGGACGAGCTTTCCCATCAGCTTATCACTATATTATTGAGCGAATTCAGCCGTTCCTTATTTCAATTTCTGTAATTATCTTCGGTGCTCTTCTATATTGGATTCTCCGGAAGATTAGAATTGAAAAGATCACCAATGAACCCTATACTAAACATAGATATGGAAAGAAAGGCTGATATAAAATGAGACACTTGAATTGGAAAGAAGCACCGACTATTAAAAAAGTGACATGTACGAATACAGAAGCTGAAAAGTTTTTAGTTTCGAATGTTCTCACAGTTGGAAAGGAATATGAAGTGAAGAACGAGACTGAAGAATTCCTTTTCATCATCGACAATACTGGCAATGTCGGTGGATTCTACAAGAATTATTTTGAATGATAAACATGATTGCCGATGAGCTGCTCATCGGCTTTTTAATTGGAGGCTTTTGTAATGAATACATTGATTAATGCTGAACGCGATCAGAGGATTGTTCGCTCTTATTCAAAGAAGGAGTCCGCTCTCATCCGTGAAGGAGGGTATGTTTCTCCAGATGAATATTTGTGGGAGGATGTGCTCCTTAGTGTTGTTTTGAAAAAACCTGTTTTATTGAAAGGGCCTGCAGGTGCAGGGAAGACAAAATTAGCAGATTCCATTTCCTCATTTTTTCAGCAACCGATGCACAGTATCAACTGTTCGGTCGATTTGGATGCAGAATCATTATTAGGGTTTAAAACAATTGTCCAATCAGAGGGAAAGACAGAAATCGAATTTGTTGAGGGACCCGTAGTAAAGGCAATGAAGGCTGGTCACCTACTTTATATCGATGAAATCAACATGGCTAAAGCGGAAACTCTTCCTATTCTTCATAGTATTTTGGATTATCGGCGTATGTTGACGAATCCCTTTACGGGAGAAGTCATTCATGCACATCCGGACTTTTCGGTTGTAGCAGCGATTAATGAAGGTTATATCGGTACTGCCCCCATGAATGAGGCACTTAAAAACCGTTTTATCTCCTTCTCAATTCCGTATATCAACGGGGAACTATTGAAACAATTACTAATTCGAGAGTTTCAAAAAGCACCGGCTGAGCTCATCAATACGATGCTAAATATTTCGCAAGACTTGGTCAATCAGGTGAAAAACGGCTTATTAAGCGATGAAGCTGCATCCATTCGAAGTCTTATGGATGCTACGGAATTGGCTCAGCATATCGGCCCCATTCGTGCCGTTCAATATTCAATTGCGGAAAAATTAGACGACCGCGGGGAACGTGAATTAGTGATGGACTTAACGAAGACGTGGGTGAAATGAGGGCGAATACATGACATCCTTTAATCGTTTTATCAAATTCAATAATGAACAAGTGGATGCTAAGAAGCTCTTGTCTTATGAATTGTTAGCCCGTGCTTTGTCTAGTGCAACGTATTTGAAGGTGACTCAGCGGAAGCTGATGGAGTTTCGGCCATCGGAGGGAGCGATTTCATTCAGTTTCTTTTGGAAACATCGTTCTGAAGAAATCGAGAGGGCTGGGCAAAAAACGGATATATATTTGTTAGCAGCCGGTTTTTGGCGTGATTTTGACATTGCTTCCTATCAACGATTATTGCAAACAGTTGTTTTGCATCCTCTCCGGAATTTGGCAATTCAGATCGGGGTTTTGTTTGAAGAATTTCGTCTAATGGAGCAAGTTATAAAAGAGCGGCCTGGTACAAGTGAGTTGTTTACTATTCGAACGGACGTTATGGTCCACCACCATAGAGAACAGTTTTTCGAAAACAGTAGAAAAGGGTTCGTTGCGGATGCCTTGTTGAACTATATATATATTTCAGTCCATAAAGGAACTATGTTCAGTTCATCTTTAGAAGGTCCAGACTTCTTTTCAATATTGGTCAAACCGATTGAAAGAATTTACGATCAACGAGATACGAAGTCAAATATGTCACTTGCCACACTCATTGCAGAGTTAGCTGAAGAATGGATTGAGCGGGATCTCGTTCATACTTATTACTCGTTAGGGGATGAATTGTCTAAAGACGAGTCATTCCATTATCATGCAGGTGTAAAAGATGCGGATATTGGAGATGAGGAACAAAAAGATACGATTGAAGAGATTTTTAGGACATGGCATCGCGAAAACCAAACTGAAAAAGGTGTACATCTCAATTTCGAACTCGAAAATGGACAATCCGGTCGAGGTGGTACAGACGCAAGACAGGGTCACGAGGATACGGACATAACAGAAATCGGGTTAGGACGTTCCGAAGGCAAGCAAAAGCCCAAAAGAGGTATACCTGAAAGGGAGGGCGACCGGGTCGATTTTAGTAAGAAAGATGGGTCCATCTTTGGTGAGAACCATGCATATGTTGTGTATGAAGAAAAACGGATTGACTATACGAAGGATGAGCAGAAGGCGGGACTTTTGGAGAAATGGAGGTTGGCGCAGGAACCTCATGTGCGTGCTTTCGTGAAAGAGTTAAGAAGGCGTATCGATCTGAAACGAGGAAGTCGGCGGGATCATCTTTCTATCGGAAGACTGTCGTCTAATATTCTTCCATTAGTCACAGAGGAAAGACCCAGACCATTTTATAGAAAACAGGCACCTTCTAAAAATTTGGATGCGGTTTTTGGATTGCTCGTTGATGGATCAGCATCCATGACCGATAAATTAGAGGAAACGAAAATGGCTGTCCTGTTATTCCATGACATCTTAAGGAGATTGGAAATACGCCATGAAATCGTTCTGTTCTATGAAGATGCATTTGAAGCAACTGCGACGATGCAGCCTAATACGTTCGAATGGGTTCACAAATTGGAAGATGGAGTAAAGGATTCCGGACATGCTATCTTATCAGTTAATGCCCATGAAGATAATCGTGACGGTTTTGCTATTAGATGGATGGTGGAACGATTAAAAAACCAGCAGGAAAAACATAAATTTTTGTTGGTCTTCTCGGATGGAGAACCGTCTGCGTTCGGTTATGATCAAAATGGAATACTCGATACTGCAGAGGCTGTTATTCAGGCGGAGAAAGCGGGAATATCCGTACTCCATTTATTTTTAAATACAGTTGCGCCTTCGGAAGAGCAGAAGGAACTCTTCAGGATGATTTATGGAGCAAAGTCAGCTGCTTCCGATACTGTGGAAGATTTTAGCGATCAGACGTTACGCATACTACGGAAAATGCTGACCTTAGTTGTTCAATCCCATTAAAAAGACCCAAGAATGTTTCATGACATTCTTGGGTCTTTTGCATAATTATCTGCTGCCTTCTTGACGACTTTCATGAATGATTAAGAGACGATTTTTCAACTCTTCTTCCATACGGGATATTTCGACCTCTGCAGCTTTTCGCTTCGCTCGGCCATCTGCTTGGATTCTTAACGTTTCTTCAATTGTTTGGAGTAGGTTTTCTTGTGTTTTCTTCAGTGTATCGATTTCTACAATGCCGCGTTCATTTTCTTTCGCAGTTTCAATACTGTTCATCTTAAGCATTTCTGAATTCTTAAGCAGCAAGTCGTTAGTTGTTTTGGATACTTGCTTTTGAGCTTCCACGGCTTTCATCTGCCTGTTCAATGTAAGAGCAATTGCAATTTGGTTCTTCCATAATGGAATAGATGTCATTACAGATGATTGAATCTTTTCAGCAAGTGTTTGGTTAGTTTGTTGAATCATCCGGATCTGTGGAGCTGTCTGGATGGTGATTTGCCGGGATAATTGTAAATCATAAATTCTTTTTTCAAGTCGGTCCAGGAACTGGGCCATATCATTTACTTCCTGATAAGCCATCTGATCATCCGATTCTTCTGCCTTCTTTCTTAAAGCAGGGAGGACCTCGTGAATGATTTCATCGCGTTTTAATTCCGCTGCAGCTATATAGACATTTAATGCTTGGAAGTAGTTCTTATTTTGATCATATAGCTGGTTTAACATATGAACGTCTTCCAAGAGACCACGCTTTGAATGTTCAAGTTGTATACCGATCCGGTCTATTTGAGTACTAAGCTTCTGATATTTTGTCATAAGTTCCTGAACAGATCGAGAGACTTTCCCGAAAAATTTTGCAATACCGGATTTCTTTTTAGTATTCAGTTCTTCAGGATTTAATTCGGATAATTTGTTCATCAAGTCTTTAAGTATATCCCCTACAGGACCGATATCTTTCCGCTGAACGTGATCGAGCATCTTATGGGAAAACTGGGATAACTGCGTTTGGGCATTCGACCCATAAGTCAGGATTGCTTCATAGTTTCCTGCGGGAATTTGCTGAGCAAGTTGTTTTGCCTTCTGCTGTTCCTCTTCAGAAAGGCGGTCAATTAGTTTTACTGGTTGAGCCGGTTGTTCCTGATGCGGAGCAGGGGAGAGCATGTCCATGTCCATCTTGAATGGATCGCCCAACAAGTCATCAACAGATTTTAAATCAGTTTGTAGTGTTTGTTTATCGGTCATGAGGCATTTCCCCTTTCAATTTCAACGGTTCTTCATGTTTTATAGAAATTTTAGCGTAACTTAGTTCCATTTTTAATTCTTCAATGTCATTTGAAAGGACATTCCGAAGATCATCTTCCATCACATCATTGATACTTTCAAGTGTATCTCTTGTTTGTTGAAGTGCTATCTTCATATCAGCATCTTTGATTGGCTGAGAAACAAGCAATGAATACTTCGATGTCAATTCCACTGCTGAGTCAAGATGGGAGTAAAAGAACTTTTCAGCTGAATAAAATTTTCTCGGATTACCTTTAACAATTGAGAAAATCCGTTTTGCTAAGCGATTCATTTCGAACAGTTGCTTGAATGCACGAATGGATCGAACCTTTCCATACTGTCGATTCAATTCACGGATTTTCTTATTCGCTTCCGATAGCTGTGATTTGATATGACGATACTCGCCTCTTGTCAAACCGAACTTTTTCAATTTATTGTGTAGCTGGAATTGTTTGATTGAAAATGAACTGATGAAATACACCGTGATAAAGAGGACAGTCGAAATCCAAAATCCCCAATCTATCGTCAAAAAGGTAATGGCAGCAATGATACTAATCAGGAGTGAAAAGGCATGTCGAAGTATGAATTGGCCTGCATCCTGCATATATAACCCTCCTAATATGTTAACTGGTACTTTATACGTATAAGCTGTTCTAAAGGTTTCATTTCACTACTTAAACTTATCGTAGAACCCATATTTTTTCAATGAAACCGTTCCATATGGAAGTCATTTCAATGGACTAAATTCATTCATTTGGTAAAATAATGTTACGAAAGAGAACGTAAGAAAAAGAGGGTTGTTGCATCTTGTATGAAGTCATCTATATGAAAGCCGATTTTGAACCATGGTGGTTATTCGAGGGTTGGGAAGAGCAAGTAATCGATAAGAAAAGCTTCGAAAATTTGGAAGAAGTAAAATTCCACTTAACAGGTTTACTTACTGAATTTCGGGCAAAATATACACATGAGGCTACTAAAAACGGAGCTTTTTGGGCATTTTGGTCAGAGGATGAGAAGGAATATTGCATTCCTTGTGATGACATTCTTCAAATTTATCACGGAATCATGGTCCTGAGGGATGGTGAACCAGTCGGAAATTTCGAACATCAGTGAACAAATAAAATTTTATGAACAATGTTTGACAATTTTTAAACGGATGATATACTATAGACAACAATTGAAATTGATTTACCGGAACACAGTATTCACATATTATAAAAAGTGATCGGCTGAAACGGTACTTTTTATAATATGTGAATTTTTTTATTCTCGGTAGGAAAATTCCATATTGTTTACTTTTTAATTTTTGGAGGTATTTCAATGAAACAAGGTACAGTAAAATGGTTCAACTCTGAAAAAGGCTTCGGATTCATCGAAGTTGAAGGCGAAAACGACGTATTCGTACACTTCAGCGCAATCCAAGGCGAAGGTTTCAAAACGCTTGACGAAGGTCAAAAAGTTGAATTTGAAGTAGTCGACGGAAACCGTGGACCACAAGCAGCTAACGTTACAAAACTTTAATCCGACAAACAAAACGAGGCATCCATTAAGCGATGCCTCGTTTTTTCTGTTTCAATTTTATACAAAGAAAGTTCTCCAATGAGGCTTGCGGATCGCCTTTGGAAAGCGTCCGCCTGGAGCGGCTTTACATACAATCCCATGTTAATCAATTTTCGATAAAGTTGATGTCACTTTGGATTCCGTACCATTGGAAGTCATAATGAACTCGCGTTTAATTTCCCCATATCCTTTTGCAAAGTATCGACGATTCGTTCCATCCTCACCTTTTTTCTCAATCACCAAGACATTTTCAAAATCTTTGACTGGTGTATTTAAAGACGAAGAAGTATCAATAACCGTCCAACCGTCAAATTCTGAACCTTTTTCCAAAGGTGCTTTCAAATAAACGCTTATAGGCTCAAGTGATTCAAGAGCCAGTTCATTTGGTTTTAATTCTTCATAGCGTTCACCTTGTTCAAAGACAAGAAGAACTTGGTCTTCTTCGACCCTGAAGATTCTTAGCATGACTGTTCCGCCATTATCCTCATAAATACTGATGTAATTATCATCTAAATATTTTGTGCGAGCTGAGTAGGTCGCATATTCATTTCCTTCACCTTCAAAATGGGCAACAGTCCCATCTTTCATGAAATATGATAAGAACATTAGATTATCTGTTGCATCTTCTTCATCCGCATCAACGATTGACCCTGATTCTCCATCGCCGGTGTCATTTGAATTATCTCCTTGAGCGCTATTATCGTTTTGATCTTTTGCCGGATCATCTGTTTCTTGGTTGTTATTTGTACAGCCGGCCAGAAGAAAGAAGCACGAAAATAATAGTAGTAATTTTTTCATTTCATTCATCTCCTTTGCTCATGAGACGCTGACAAGTATTCAGCAGTTTCAAAATAAGGTTTATTTGGTATAGTAAAAACAGTAATACAGGAAAGGGGACTATTAGTATGTCTGAAATCGAGTTAAAAAAACCTTTGCCTTCCGAAGATGAACAAAAAGATTTTTATGAAAAACTCCGTATTCGGATTACAGACTGGTTACATACAAAATCGGGAAGAACAAGCAAATTCGGAGAATATATTTTGTTTGCTCCGGACCTTTTTCATTTGCTTATGAAATCTATGTTGGACAATCGTATCGACGCTAAAAGTAAAGCGCTAATCGGAAGTGGATTGCTCTACTTCATATCACCGGTTGATGTCTTGCCGGAAGGGCTCGTCGGACCTGGCGGCTTCATGGATGATGTGATTGTAGCGGCATTTGTCGTAAATACATTATTAAATAAGTTTGCCCCGGAAGTCTTAGAGGAAAACTGGGCAGGAGATAAAAAATTATTATTTACTTTGCAGAAAATCTCTGAAACTGGCAATACCGTAGTAGGAAAACTGCCTTCAAGATCTTTGCTTGGTCGTTTTATAAAAAAGAAAAAGAAATAAAAAATGTGCTTGGCAGGAATGCCAAAGCACATTTTTTGTCTTATGAAAGCCCTTGAGCTTTTTTCCATTCGAGGAATTCATCGTAAGACATTTGTTTATCTAATATAGATCCGTCTTCACGGATTTCAATGACGCGATTAGCTATAGTTTGAATGAACTGATGGTCATGACTTGTGAATATCATGGCACCTTTAAATGCAGTCAATCCATTGTTCAATGCTTGAATCGATTCTAAGTCCAAATGGTTTGTCGGTTCATCTAATAGAAGAACGTTTGAGTTTGAAAGCATCATTTTAGACAACATACAGCGAACTTTCTCTCCACCTGAAAGAACGGACGGTTTCTTCTTTACTTCTTCACCTGAGAATAGCATACGTCCTAAGAAGCCGCGCAAGAATGTTTCACTTTCGTCTTCTGGTGAGAATTGGCGAAGCCAATCAACTAAAGATGGTTCATCACCCTCAAAGTATTCCGAGTTGTCGAGAGGGAAGTATGCACGAGAAGTCGTTACTCCCCATCGGAATTCTCCTTCGTCAACTGGCGATTCTTCTGCTAAAACCTCCAATAGCGCTGTTTTAGCGAGAGGATTACCAAGTAGGACAATTTTATCTTCCTTGTTCATATTAAAATAAATATCTTTAAACATTTGTTCGCCTTCCAACGATTTGGACAATCCTTTTACAGACAACACATCATTTCCGATTTCTCGGCCGATTTGGAAGTTAACATATGGATATTTACGTGAAGAAGGTCTAATATCATCCAAAGAAATCTTATCAAGCATTTTCTTACGGGAAGTGGCCTGCTTGGATTTTGATGCGTTCGCGCTGAAACGGGCGATGAAGGCTTGAAGTTCTTTGATTTTCTCTTCCTTCTTCCGGTTTTGGTCCTGTGACATTTTTAGTGCCAATTGGCTGGATTCATACCAGAAATCATAGTTGCCGACGTAGATTTGAATTTTGCTGAAATCGAGATCGGCAATATGCGTACAAACCTTGTTCAAGAAGTGACGGTCATGGGATACAACAATCACTGTGTTTTCAAAGTTGATCAAGAACTCTTCCAACCATTGAATCGCATTTAAGTCTAAGTGGTTCGTCGGCTCATCGAGCAATAGAACATCCGGTTTTCCGAATAGGGCTTGGGCCAAAAGAACTTTTACCTTATCAGAACCGGAAAGTTCCGCCAATGTCTTGTTGTGAAATTCTTCTGGTAAACCTAATCCTTGAAGTAGAATTGCAGCTTCCGATTCGGCTTCCCAACCGTTAAGCTCAGCAAATTCACCTTCAAGTTCAGCAGCACGCATGCCGTCTTCATCAGAGAAGTCTTCTTTCATGTAAATGGCGTTCTTTTCTTGCATGATGGCATATAAACGCTCATGCCCCATAATGACCGTTTCAAGTACGACATGTTCCTCGTATTCAAAATGGTTCTGTTTTAAAATGGCTAATCGTTCATCTTTATTCATCGAAACTGTCCCGGTTTGAGGCTCTAATTCCCCAGATAGAATCTTTAGGAATGTAGATTTACCGGCGCCATTTGCGCCGATTAAACCATAACAGTTGCCCGGCGTGAATTTTATATTGACGTCTTCGAAAAGTTTCCGGTCGCCGAAACGGAGACTTACATTATTAACTTGGATCATTCAATCTTCCTCCTACTTTACAATGACTACTATTATAGCATGGATTGGGAAAGTGGGCATTCGTAAGAAAACCCCCAGTATAGGGGGTTAGTTCCAATGGCTATTAATAAATTCATCCCGGCCGGATTTTTCCCGATCTTCTTCATAATGCGACTTGTTCTTTTTATAATAATCTTGATGATAATCTTCTGCCGGGTAGAAGGTGGCAGCCGGACGGATTTCTGTTACGATGGGCTTGGAAAATTTTCCGCTTTCGGATAAGTCATTTTTAGACTTTTCCGCCTTCTCTTTCTGATTTTCTGTATAATAGAAAATAGCAGTACGGTAGGAATCACCACGATCATGGAACTGTCCGCCCTCATCGGTTGGATCAATTTGCTGCCAAAAGATTTCAAGCAGTTTTTCATACGGAAAAACAGTAGGATCGAATTCTATTTCAACCACTTCCAAGTGGCCGGAATCACCTGTTTTCACGTCCTCATAAGTTGGGTTTTCTAAATGACCACCCATGTAACCGGAAATGACGGATGAAATACCGTCCCATTGATCGAATGGTTTGACCATACACCAGAAGCAACCGCCTGCAAATGTCGCTTTTTCTAAACGATTAGACATACTATTCACCTTCCTTGTACCTATACAAGGAGTATTGTAGCATTTTGACGGGATGCACTACAATACGGCAGGAACTTAAAAACACGCATTTCGTCATTAGTTGTGAAGTTTTCGTTTGGAGGAACCATCATGGAAATTGAACATAAAGAAACAAGAACCGGGAGAAGGAAAAGGCGATTCCGCTTTGGACGATTTTTCTTTCTGATTCTATTGCTATCAGTCGTCGGAATGGCCACCTTTTCTGTTTTACAGTATAGGGAAGGTTCAAATCTGGCGGGTGAAAATGGAGCATCTGAAGATGAGGATTTCACCGGAGACACGAAGGATCCGAAATATATGCATATTGAGAACATCTTATTAATTGGTGTAGATGACGATGGAAGCGGCAAATCACGATCTGACACGATGATTGTGGCATCATGGAATAAGGATAATGATACTGTAAAACTCATTTCTTTCATGAGAGATATTTATGCAGATATACCACGTTACGAATCCTATAAGCTGAACACCGCCTACTATCTTGATGGTGTACAATTATTAAAAGACACATTGACTGGAATGTTCGGGATTCCAATCCATCATTACGCATTAATCGATTTTGATAATTTCGAGACTTTGATCGACATTGCAGCTCCTAATGGCGTAGAGGTCAATGTCGAGAAAGAAATGTCCGAGAAGATCGGCGTTACCTTAATGCCTGGTACTCAGCAGTTATCTGGTAAAGAGCTGTTGGGCTATGCGAGATTCCGTGCAGACCAGGAAGGGGATTTCGGCCGTGTGGCGCGTCAGCAGAAAGTAATTGAAGCGTTAAAAGAGGAATTATTATCACCTTCCAGCTTACCACGAATCCCTAAACTTGCCGGTGCAGTCAATGGCTATATACAGACTGATCTGACGACGGGGGAAGAAATTCGGAAAGTAATCGAAATCATGGCAGGAGGAGGTCTTGAAATTGATAAAATGACCGTTCCTGTAGAAGGAAGCTACTCATTTGCTTCTTATAGTCACGCTGGTTCCGTAATCGAACTTGACCTGGATCAGAACAAACAGGCCATCAGCAAATTTATCGGGATGCCGCTAAGATGATAGAGGGGTATTCCACATTTGTTTCATTATAGAAAGAGAGGCTTAAGGATGGATAAAGAGAAATCCCTGTTTGCGACAAATTTCATCCGCTTTTTAGGCGGAAAGAATACATTGTTTTTATTGATCAGTATTCTTTTGTTAGGTCTGATCATTTTTGTTTTCAGTAAAATATCCTTCATATTCGAACCGATTATTGTTTTGATTTCGACAATTGTTTTTCCTTTAATTGTAGCCACGATTGCGTATTATTTACTTAGAGGGATAGTCAAAATCATGAACGAAAAGTTAAAGATTCCAAGAGTATGGGCAATCTTACTACTCTTTCTAATTTTAATCGGTATTCTGACAACATTGGTAGTCGTTATCTATCCATTTTTAAAGGGACAATTTCAAGATTTAATCAAAGATTTCCCTATGTATTTCAAGAAGCTTCTTTTAGATATTGATCATTTCTTACGGAACTCCATCTTTGCTCCTTATTATACTGAGTTGGATGTTAATATTCCAAAGCTTGTCGAACAAAAAATTCAGGAGATCTCAGGTTTCTTGACCGGTGCCATTTCAGGATTGGCTGTTGGAATCACAAATTTCATCTCAGCATTTGCAGGTTTTGTTCTCTCACTTGTGACCGTTCCGTTCATCCTTTTCTATTTACTTTTAGAAGGAGAAAAATTGCCGAAATTTATCTACCGTATTTTGCCGCCGCGATTACGTGACGATGCGCAGGAAGTCATGCGAGAGGCAGACCACCAAATTAGTTCGTATATACAGGGACAAATTTTAGTTTCGATTTGTATTGGAATCATGGTAACAATCGGGTTCCGAATCATCGGATTGGAATACGCGCTATTATTAGGTGTGCTGGCAATGTTAACAAGTGTGGTACCTTACTTGGGGCCAGTCATCGCAATAACACCAGCAGCGATTATCGCACTCGTAACTTCTCCATTTATGCTGGTTAAGTTGCTGATTGTTTGGACATGTGTTCAATTAATCGAAGGGAAATTCATATCCCCACAAATTATGGGTAAATCGCTTCACATCCATCCGATTACGATTATTTTTGTTCTCTTAACAGCCGGTTCCCTATTCGGTGTATTTGGTGTAATTTTAGGGATTCCAGGGTATGCATTATTAAAAGTAGTTGTTTCACATCTCTTTAAATTGTTCCAACGTCGATATGATCGATACGAATTCGATCCTCTCAAGCAATATCGGACGTATGAAAAGTAAGAGAGTGGAATAGCTCCTTGCTATGCATCGGGAGGAGAACTATGGAAAATAGCCAAGTGAAAGTACAAACAATTGTGGATTTATCCCACTTCGAATTAGGTGAAACCATCACTGGTTCGGTCTATTTAAGTGAGCCTGAGCCTTTTGATGGGGAAATTGATATAGTCGTCATTAAACGTGAGAAAAATGGAGAAGATGAAGTACTTGATACGATTTCTTTGAATCCGGTAGGGGATAATGTATCAAAGGAAGTCAGAAAAATCCCATTCATGTTTATACCGGATGAACGGTGGGAAGTTACTGAGGAACAGAAAATCATTCTACAAACGCTAAAAAGGTTGAACCAAGATCTTTTAGGCGAAGTGGAAATCACGTACGGTTAAAAACTTCAAAAAAGTATTGGATAAAGTTTAGATGTCAATTGTGTTACGTGCTATAATCTTCTCAAACACCCGGGGAGGGATTATATGGACACGCAAAAGGAAAAAAAGAGCTTGCAAGAACTCGTTAAGCAACAACTTGAAGCTAAAAAATCTAAAGCTTCTGGCGGGAAAGTCGGATTTAATGATCAGCCTTCTATGAAAATGAAAAGTCAGCAGTCTAAAAAGGTCGGTACTACTCGAAGAAAAATGGGTGTGTAAAAGTTTCATAGTTTGCAGGTATTTTTGTCAATTCATCGCATAAGATAAAAAGGAGTTAGTGCTCGAACACTAACTCCTTTCAATTGCTGACCGGGCAGATTCGAGTTATGCCAATCAGGCATGACACGCGGGAGGCCATTGAGTTCCAGACATTGCCGTCTACCTTTACCGGGGGACGGCTATTTCTTTTTGGTTATTACTACTACTAATGTAACCATTAAAGACAACAATGTAATGACTCCTGCAAATGCTTGAAACAACAAACTCATCGTTTCATAGATCGTCATTGTAACCACCTCCGGTGCCCGTTAAACGGGTTATGCATTCCTTTCGCTTTCGCGAGTTTTCATGCAATTCACGATAGAAGCAGCCAACCGTCCGCCCAGTATGCGATTGTAAATTTTTTGGGATTATTTACTTTAAATAAAAACTAAATGGTAGTTAATGGATATACTTTGGTTATTATACATATATATGTTCGCATGGAGAAAAATATGACAATAAAGTTGTCCAAACAACAAAAAATGTACCTTTGGCATGGAATAGCTGTTAAATTAAATTTGTTATGGATTGGGAATTGAGAAGTTTAGCCCCGGTTTTTATAAACTTGTCCGTAAGAAGTACTACTTTATGATAGGACTAAAAGCCATCTCCGTTTCATAACAGCGGGGATGGCTACTTATTATTCGATAATAGTTTTAATCAAAAGATGTAACATCTCTATCCTTCAGGAGTTATACCATCTTTAGTTATATTAAGAAAATCTAAAACAGTTTTTACATATTGATCACTCTTATACGTTTTATACAATGTGCTAGACAATCTGACCGGATCACCAAAAAAGTAACGTTCATATTGGGTTTGCCTCGTTCCAAATGGACTCATCGTAAGGTCCCAAGCTAATCGGAAAATTTTTACCCGCTCCTCGGCTGTTTTCGTTGCACCTTGTAGATAATGGTCCAAGTCATGACGGTTTTCTGAGTTGAACGCGTTTTCGGTGGGCAGCGAGACCAATCCGCTGGCCCCGATCAACTGGATTATTTCGCAAAAACGGGGATAGATTTTAGGAAATATGTTACTGGCTACTTGGAGCGGTAGGCTATTAGGGCGCAAAGTACCGTATTCATCCACCTCAGCTTCATTTTCAGCTCGATCAAGTAAAGCTTTCATCGTTTCAAGGCCAATAATGATTTCCGACATTTTTTCATGTATATGGAGATATTCGCTTACATTAATCGTGTCGACAATAGTTTCCGCAAGTCCCAACATAAACTCAAGTTTGATAATTTGTCTATTTACTGCTTGAAAAAGAGCAAAGCAGTTGAAGGGACACTTCCTTATGAAGTTTGCCGATGCTTCTATGTTTCCGTAAAAAAACACACGATTCCATGGTACAAGAACATGGTCAAAGACAACAATGGAGTCCATTTCTTCATATCTGCAGCTCAGTGGATGATCGAATGAGGAAGATCCGCCTACAAAAGAATCCCTGCATATAAATTTTATGCCTTTGGTATCCGAGGGGATTGAAAAGGCAAACGCTTCGTTCTCGTCGATGTTGAAATTTGGGATACTGAAGACTAATACTTCATCTGTAAGACCACCTTGGGTTGCAAGTAGGCGTGCTCCCTTAATGATGATTCCTCGGTCGTTCGTGTCAATAACTGTTGCTGTAACCGGATCTTGTGATGTTCGAAAATAATATAAGGATCGATTCACTTGTGGCGTAATAAATGTATGAGTGAACGTTAAGTCATTTTTCTTTGCAAGTTCATATAAATTCATAATGTTTTCTGGAAAGCAGTTAACCTTTCCTTGTAGGGAAGGTGCATAGGCAGCGAAACTCATGATTACAGAGTTTAAATAATCCGGAGTCCTTCCCATCATGCCATTCGTGAGTTTAGCCCAGTGCTCCATCATCTTTCTTCGCTTGATTAGATCTTCTTTTACTTTCGGCCGCAAGAATGAAAGACCTATATCTTCATTGAATTTCGGATCAACAAATGTCATTTCCTCTTTAAAATCCGGATCTTGCTGTAAATCAAAGAGTAAAGCTTTCGTTTGCAGCATGCCTTTAAAAGCAGGATGTTCAGATTTCAATCCTGTGAGCTTTTGTCCATCCATCCATATTTCCGTTTCCAGATTATTTAGCCTGTCAATAAATTGTTTTCCGTTTATAACTCCCATATATCCACTCCTGTTCATTGAAGGAAGCGTCCATTTTTTATCATATTAATGAAGATAAAAGTCTGTTACGTTTATTAAAAGAGATGGTAAGAATACAAGTCGATAAAATAATGAAAAGTAAAAAGGGGATTGTTGTATTTGAAGCTGCCAAACGTGTTTACTCAAAAAATTATTGGGGCATTCGGGAAAGAGGGAGAAGAGTTCTTAAAAGGTTTAGAGGAGAAGATCAAAAAAATTTCTGAACACTGGGATTTAACGATTGAAGGGCATGTTGAAAATCTTTCTTACAACTATGTTGCTAAAGCGATTGATCAAAACTCTATGCCTGTGATATTGAAAATAGGAGTTGCTAATTTTGATTTTAAAAATGAGGCAATTACTGTACGGGCATATAATGGAAAAGGCTGCGCGAAGTTATTGAGAGAGGATGTCCAAGCAGGTGCTATGCTTTTAGAAAGGCTTCAACCGGGTATGATGCTCTTTGAACTAAGTGAAAAGGAAGCAGTAGAGCATTTCGCAGAAGTATGGAAGTCGATTAGACGACCTTTCCCTCCAGACTGGCCATTTCCGACAATATTGGACTGGTCAAAGGGTTTAGACCGCTATTTGGATTACGTAAAATCATCTGAAGAAAGGATTCCTGTCAAAATGGTGAAGCGAGCAAAAGCAATCTTTGATGACTTGATGAAGACTTCAGAAAACTTGGAGTTACTGCATGGCGATTTACATCATGAAAATATTCTTTATTCGGATGAGAAGGGATGGTCCGCTATTGATCCAAAAGGTGTTGTCGGTGATCCATATTTTGACCTGACCTCATTTCTTACGAATCATCTATTTGAAAAGGCGAATCCCAAAAGCGTATTCGAATTTCGGATCAATCGATTAATTTCCTTACTAAATTTGGACAGGGACCGTTTTTTGAGAGCCTCCTTTGCAATGGCGATGCTTTACGCCTGCTGGGGTATGGAAGATCAGGATAACGAAGGGGCACTAAATACTTTTACATGTGCAGAGTGGTTAGATGAGTTTATTTTAAGTAGTACTTGTAAATAGGAGAAAAGGGCTTAGAAATTTATTGATCATACTATAGATAGATTGATATACACACAAGCAATTCCTTAGTTTTTCACATGGGGAATTGCTTCTTTATTTGCTTAGAAGCGACTTGGCAAGGGAAGTGGCATTATCAATATCAGCTACGAGAAATGTTAACGTTTAAATAAATTAAAAGTGTCATTGTTAATCATTAACTAATATGTACAAAGATATATCTCTTGATGTTTTGTCAAATAAGTCTTGATATTATGATTGCAGCTGTATTCGCGACATTAAATGTGATGGTATTAAATGATTAAAGTAACCCATCCTTTAGTTAAGCGCTTAATAACTTAGGTTTATGTACATAAAGCTATTATGATTGGTAAAGTTGTTTGAAAACGTTTCAATATATTTGTTGACTTTAAAAGTGAAGTATCTATAATTGATATTGAGAATCATTTTCAACTGGTGATGAACCATTCATAAGGAGGATTTTTAAGTGAAAAAGGTATTAATTTTATTTTTAACTATTGCGTTACTCGCATTGTCTGCGTGTGGAAATGAAAAACCTTCCACAAATAATGCAAATGATGAAACCAAAAAAGAAGAAAGTAAAGAAGTAAACCTATATACAGCCCGTCATTATGATGTTGACGACCAGCTTTATAAAAAATTCGAAGAAAAAACAGGTATTAAAGTGAATGTCATAAAAGGGGAAGCCGATGAATTGCTTGAGCGTATTAAACGTGAAGGGGATGCATCTCAAGCTGATCTATTTTTAACGGCTGACGCTGGTAGATTACACCGTGCAAAATCTGACGGAATACTGCAACCTGTAACAAGTGATCTATTGAATGAACAAATTCCAGCGAAATTCCAAGATAAAGATCAAATGTGGTATGGCTTAACAAAACGTGCACGTGTAATTATCTATAACAAAGAAACGGTAAAACCTGAGGAATTATCAACGTATGAAGCGTTGACAGATGACAAATGGAAAGGCCGTGTCTTGATTCGAAGCTCCGAAAACGTGTATAATCAATCTTTGTTAGCGTCTTTCATCGAAATTAATGGCGAAGAAAAAGCAAAAGAGTGGGCAGCGGGGTTAGTAGAGAACTTTGCCCGGGATCCTGAAGGCGGCGACCGTGACCAAGCGAAAGCAATTGCAGCTGGTATCGGCGATGTGGCGATTATGAACACATACTATTTTGGTCAAATGCTGAATTCCGAAGATCCGGAAGAAGTAAAAGTAGCAGAAAATCTCGGTATTTTCTTCCCTAACCAAGACACAACGGGCACGCACGTAAATGTTAGTGGTGCAGGTGTTGTAAAATCAGCGAAGAATAAAGAAAATGCAATTAAATTACTTGAGTTCCTATCTTCACCTGAAGCTCAAGGCATATTTGCAGAAGCTAACTACGAATACCCAGTGAATGAAGCAGTTGAACCAACTGAATTGCTTAAATCCTGGGGTGAATTCAAAGAACAGGATATTCCTTTATCCGTTCTGGGCGACAACAACGCAAAAGCGATTTTAATATTTAATGAAGTCGGCTGGAAATAATAATTAATATGCCCTTGTCGTTAGTAAGACGCGACAAGGGATTTCTTGTAGATAGATTGAGGTGTTCGGATATGCAACGTAGACTGGCAAATATCAACATATGGACGGTCACGGCGATGATTATCATGATTCTATTACTGTTGCCCAACTTAACGATTGTCACAGGCATTTTTTCTCCATCAAATGAAAACTGGGCACATATGAAGGAATTTGTTTTAGAATCATTCATTACAACTTCGCTAATCCTAATAAGTGCTACAGCCGTATTAACCATTATTATCGGTTTGAGCTTGGCTTGGATTATAGCCCAATATCAGTTTCCTTTACGCCGATTTTTAAAATGGGCATTGATACTTCCATTATCCATACCGCCGTTTATTGGGGCCTATACGTACCATGGTATTGTCAACTACACTGGCATCATCCAAACTACACTTCGGAATACATTTGGCTTGGAACTAAATCCTGCGTACTTTGATATCATGAATATGCCTGGTGCCATTTTCATCTATACAATGTTTTTATATCCATATGTATATACAATTACGAGGATTTTCCTATCTCAACAATCTGCTTCCTTAATCGAAAGTGCACGCATGCTTGGAAAGGGTCCTTTGCGTATTTTCTTTCAAGTCGTTATTCCTATTTCCAGGGTCTCTATTATTGGTGGAGCAAGTTTAGTAGTGCTTGAAGTGTTGAATGATTATGGTGTTGTAAAGTACTATGGGATCCAAACATTTACAACGGGAATTTTTCAAGCGTGGTTTGGTTTAGGTGATATCGAGACTTCAATTAAACTTGCTGCATCCCTCATGGGGTTTGTCATCTTTGTACTCATAATTGAAAAATTATTACGTGGCAAACGGCAATACAGTTATTCGACCACTAAAGTTCGGCCATTGCCTCTAATTCAGTTAAAGGGTTGGAAAGCTTTCATGGCTACGAGCTATGGATTGATTATTTTATCCTTGGGATTTATCATTCCTGTTGTTCAGCTGATTGATTGGATGCTTTTAACATTTGGAACCATTCCGACTGAAGATTTTCTTCATTACGTCAAAAATTCGGTAACAGTAGCAGGAATCAGTGCAACGGTGATCATCGTCTTCGCCTTGATTGTAGGTAATTTCAACCGTTTGGTGCATGGTAAAGTTGCGAAACTTCTGCCTAAAATAACGATTCTTGGTTATTCAATTCCTGGGGCTGTAATCGCAGTAGCTGTTGTAACTGCTTTTATAGCATTGGATCGTTTTTTAGCTCCTATATATGGTATATTGGGCCTTGGCACCACACTTGTGCTTAGCGTAAGCCTAACGATGTTAATCGCGGCCTACATTATTAGGTTCTTTGCAATTGGTTATAATTCAATTGAATCTGGATACGATAAAATAGGGACTGATTTTAGGGATGCTTCAAGACTGCTTGGAGCGGGGATTACAAAAACATTTTTTAAAGTCGATGTACCCATGCTGAAAGGCGCCATTATCAGTGGTTTTATTGTAGTCTTTATTGATATTTTAAAAGAAATTCCATTGACCCTGATTTTACGTCCTTTTAATTTCGATACACTATCAACAAAAGCATTCCAATATGCGAGTGATGAGAAGATTATGGAAGCCTCACAAGCTTCGTTAGTAATTGTCTGTATAAGTGCCCTTGCCATCATTGTTTTTTATAAGTTTCTCGAAAAGGAGCCGGATTGACATGTCAATTTCCATTCAAGATGTTTGTTTCTCGTACCCAAATGCAAATCGGGCAACCATTGATCATTTTTCATTAACAATTGAAAAAGGGGAAGTCATATCCATATTAGGTAGAAGTGGAAGCGGTAAGAGCACCATGCTACGCCTCCTTGCTGGTCTTGAAGCACCGACAAAAGGTTCCTTTACGATACAAGAACAAGTGGTTTTTGATGGTACTACATTCTTGCAGCCTGAAAAACGTGGAATCGGAATGGTATTTCAAGATTATGCATTGTTCCCTCATATGACGGTCCGTGAAAATATACTATTTGGATTGTCACAATTGAAAAATGAAGAAAAGAAAAAACGGCTTCGGGAAGTTTTGGAATTAGTGGAACTTCAAGAGTTTGAAAAACGCTATCCTCATCAGCTTAGCGGGGGACAGCAACAACGTGTGGCTATAGCGAGAGCAATTGCACCGAATCCTCATTTGATCTTGTTGGATGAACCTTTCAGTAATCTGGATGCAGAATTACAAGTCAAAATTAGGAAAGAATTACGGGATATTCTTAAAAAAGCCAAAATAACGTCAATCTTAGTTACACATGACGAAAATGATGCCTATGCAATAGCAGATCGCATCGTAAAATTGAAAGACGGCTGTATTGAAGTTGTCGGACGTCCATGCGATTTGCTTGTTGACGGACAGCAGTCCATGAAACCAACTGACCTGTTACAACACGAGTTGGAATTGCAAAGTGTTTGAATTATTTTTTGGATTGAGGTAGCAAACAAGTTTGCGAGTGCCGCCACAAGCGTATTAACAGGGCATTTATATTCCATAAAAAAACTGTAGGCAAACGGAGGGAAGTCCGTTTTGCCTACAGTTTTTTAGAATAATTTAAAATACAGGGAAGCAATATACGAGTGGATGCTACTGGTAAAATTCGTATGAGGTAATTCTTATCATGTTATTAGAAGGGGGGAGGGGGGAGCGTTGAACAAAAAAATGAACGTTGAGGAATGGTATGACAATTATTTTGTTTTTTATTACAAAATTTCAAGAGTAAAACTCAATTCAATAAACCACTCTAAAAATCTTTATATACCTTAATTTGGTTCTATGGTACCATTATTTCGGTTAGTCCATTTTTCTCATTCAAGGGGGATGTTTCTTGAGTAATCGTTTATATTTTTTAGATCGATTGCGTGTCTTTCTAACGTTTCTTTTAATCTTGCATCATACAGCAATTGCCTATGGAGCATCAGGGTCATGGATTTTTATAGATGCCGAAGAAGGTACAACAGTGACCAATATCATGCTTTCCTTATTCACAGCTATAAATCAGGCTTTTTTTATGGGACTTTTCTTCTTCCTATCTGGTTATTTTGTGCCAAGATCTTACGAACGAAAGGGAACAGGCAAATTTTTAAAGGATCGTTTTATTCGTCTTGGCATACCACTGTTATTCTATCTATTCATCATAGGACCTCTCATCCAGTATTTCCTCAACGTTAAACATCAAATGAGCTTGGTAGAATTTTACCGTTCACAAATCTTATCTTTCCATCAATTTTTCATAGGCCCGCTTTGGTTCGTAGAAGCATTGCTTATTTTCACGATAGTCTATGTACTTTATAAAAAGATTATAAAAAAGCCAAGTAAATCTCTGTGTTTCCCGACTAACCGAGTACTTTTGGGCACTGCGATTTTATTAGGTATTGCCGCCTTTGCAATACGCTTAGTCTTTCCGGTGGGTACTGGAATCTTAGGGCTGCAATTTGGCTATTTTCCGTCTTATATTTTGTTGTTTTATATTGGCATTGTTGCGTATCGGAATGATTGGATAGAAAGTATAACGTCAGAAATGCTGCAAATATGGAAATGGATTACTCTCATTGCAATTCCTATTTTCCCAATTGGTTTGGTCTTTACTGGCGCATTAAGCGGCCCTCTAAAGGTGAATGGGGGATGGAACAGCCAAGCGATTATTTATGCTTTTTGGGAGCCTTTTGTTTGTATTGGATTATCAATACTCCTGATAGAACTATTCAAGAAGAAATATAATGATATGCCTAATTTCATAAAATGGTTATCAGATAATGCATTTACAGTTTACATTTTGCATCCTCCTGTCATAGTGAGCTGGTCTATATTGTTTCATACATTGGACATTCCAGCGATCAGTAAGTTTGTAATTGTTAGCCTGCTCTCACTTGTAACTACATTTGCTTTTGCGCATGTTCTCAGGTTAATTCCTTATACGAGACGAGTGTTAGGATAGGAAAGTAATCTTAGATTGACTCTTTAAAGATTAAACGCCAACGATCAAATGTTATTCACACATATAAACACTATTTGAAGGGAAAGCCACTATTATATAAACTGATTTGGTACTAAGACACCAATCAGTTTATTTTTAGTTCTTTATAAATACCGAGTATTTCACTTGAGAAGTAAAGTTTGTTGAATCGAAAATTGAAATCTAATCTTTTCCTTAATAAAAGATTAATGTTCGGTTAAGAGTAAAACCTGTTGTTTTGAATGTATTAAGATAAGGACAAAGATGAAAAAGTAATGCTAAAAGATGAAGATGATGTGATCGAATTGGGAAACAATCAGAAAATAGAGGGTGATAAGTGGTGGGTTTTATAACATCTTATATCGACCAGTTCGGATACATTGTTCTCTTTGTAGCACTGTTATTGGAATTAATCGCACTTCCCTTGCCAGGAGAAGTGCTTATGAGTTATGCAGGTTACCTTGTTTTCCAAGGACAGTTTAACTGGATACTCAGTATTTTGATAGCTGGTGTGGGATCTTGTATCGGAATGACTATTTCTTATTGGGTCGGGTATAAATTAGGACAACCATTTTTCAAAAAATATGGTTATCGATTTCATTTAGGCCCGGAACGTTATAAAAAACTTTCCTACTGGTTTAGTAAATATGGGGCTAAATTACTGCTGATTGCCTATTTTATCCCTGGAATTAGACATGTTACGGGATATTTTTCAGGAGCGACCCGGCTTCCATACCGGACTTATGCCATTTTTGCATATATTGGTGCATTCATATGGGTAAGCGTATTTATTTCACTTGGAAAATTATTGGGCCCCCAATGGGAAACATTTCATAGCTCCATTAAAAGATACCTCATTATAGGGGGCATTGCAGCAGCCTTTATACTCATTGCTATTTACATCTACAAAAAATATCATCTTGAGATTAAACAGAAAATTATCGAATATTTAAATCTGGTTTTAACCATATTTCATACAAGAAGAAGGGTAGTACTCCTAATAACCATCACTTCCTTCCTATCATTGGTTCTTTCGATTTTCATGTTTGGTTTAATCCAGGATTATCTTGGAAATGAATTCACCACTTTCAATACAGCCACACGTATATTGATTCAGTCGGTGTTCAATAATGATTGGACACAGATTATGCAAGCATTTTTATTATTAGGATCAAGGGAAATACAATTTTTCATCATTGGAGTTACTTTCATTTTGATTTTATGGAAAAGCGAGAAAAAAACATTAGAATTACTTTCGCTTATCATTGTGATCCTTGGTGGAGAAATTTACGAAGAAATTTTAAGGAGAGTTTTTCAAAACTTATCTCCTATTTCCTATTCGTTTACGGAACATCTATTTAGTAATTTCCCAAGTGAACAATCATTAATGAATTTCGTCATTTACGGCTTTGCGGTTTTAATAGTTGTCCGCTCCTTAAAACCTGTCTACTATCGAACTATTATTCCAATCATTACGTTACTTTTTTTTAATGTTCATTGCCATTAGCCGCTTGTTCTTTAGCATCGATCTTCCAAGTGACATTGTTGCCGGGTATGTTTTTGGAGGAGTCTGGCTAGGCGTGAATATTATTTTTATCGAGATATTAAAACTGTTGAAGGAGGTAGAGATGGAGAGAGTGTGACTAAATAACCTATAACAATACTCCTGCCATTTCGAAGAGGATTTTAAAAAACTTTGTACAAAAGAGGGAACTATGAGTATTGAAACTTTTTTAAGCTATATTAATACCTATGGTTATATTATTATTTGTATATTTTTATTTTTTGGCATCGTTGGTATTCCTGCACCGGAAGAGTCTTTGTTGTTTTTTATTGGAGTGCTAATTGACCAAAGTAGTTTAGCATTCATACCTGCGGGACTGTCGGCTTTTTTTGGAGCTTTTTCAGGCATGATATTCGCCTATGCAATCGGAAAATATGTAGGAATGCCTTTTGTTCATAAATATGGGAAATATGTTGGAATAACTGAAGAGCGTTGGATAAAAGTAAAAGAAAAGTATAAAGGAAATATCAAAAAAACGATAGTGTTTGGATTTTATATTCCTGGAATCCGTCAAATAAGTCCATATTTTGCGGGAATGAATAAGGTCCCTTTTATGCAGTTCCTTTATACATCCGTATTGGGAACGTTAGTGTGGACAATGCCTTTTATTCTGATCGGTTATTATACATCCGGTGTATTTAATATTAATCTGGAGTATATGCCCTATATAGGATTGTTCCTCATGCTGCTCTTTATCGTTTTTGGTATCGTAAAGTACTCTAAAAAAAGAAATACTTAACCTTGGAAGTTTAAGGCGTCTTGTGCCAGATGGAGCACTTGACGCTTTTTTGTTTGTCTTAATTTTATCTTTTCAGTCCATTAAAAATTGATGAAAAAGGTAGGTTGTAAAAAGTTTGATGTTACATTAAATGGGTAGAAATCATAGTTAAAATGACTTTTGAACAGGAGATGAAGAAAATGAAAAAAATATTATTCTTACCATTTTTACAAATGCGGTCTGGTCATCATCAAGTTGCCGAGGCATTAATGGATATGGTTCAAACACAAACACAAGGGATTTTTGTGAAAAAAGTTGATCTCATGAGCTATGCCAGCCCAATGATGGAAAAGTTAATTACTTCATCTTATCTGAATTGGATCAACTATGCTCCATCCACATATGATCTCGTTTACAAGAAATTATTCTTTTCACCGTCCAGAAGCGTTCAACATTCACAGAAGTGGTACTTTTTTTACTTTTACAAAAAACTGGAGCAATTATTAATGGAAGAGAAACCAGACTTAATTGTCTGTACACATGGTTTCCCATCCTATTTATTGAGCCAATTAAAAAGCAGAGGAAAATGCAATACTCCTGTAGTAAACGCGTATACGGATTTCTTTATTAATAAAGTTTGGGGACGAGAGGAAATCGAATATCATTTCCTTCCTCATAAAGATAATAAAGAAGAATTTAGTAAAAAGGTTCAAATACAAGGACAAAGATTAGTTGTTACCGGCATACCGGTTCACCAGGATATAACTAAAAACACTTCAATAAAAAAGTCTTTAAACAGACCAAAGATATTAATGTCCGGAGGAAATAATGGTCTTGGAGGTATAGCTCAATTATTGGGAGAATCCAGACATGATTCAAGATGCGATTTCTATGTTTTATGTGGAAAGAACAGTAGACTATTCAATCAAATAAGTTCATGGCAATCGGAACATATTCATCCTCTTCCTTATATTTCGTCACGAGAAGAAATGAACCATTTATATGATGAAATGGATGCGATTGTAACAAAACCCGGTGGGGTTACGATTAGTGAGGCACTACAAAAGAGGTTGCCTATTTTTGTCCACTCCGTACTTCCAGGTCAGGAAGAGATTAACTTACAGTATCTTTTAGAAAAAGGACTTGTTTTTCAATTGAATGAGAAAGATTTATCAGAAGTGGAATTATTAAGTTTCTTACAAAACAAGGAGCTTATGAGTAATTGGGAAAGATCCATCCAATCTTTTGAAAATAGTATTGAACTGGCAGACTCAGAGGAAATTGTGGGTTTTTTGAGAGAGATTCTTGACATTGATTCTATTAGCCCAGCAAGAAAACGTATTGATTCAAAAGTCTACCATTTGGCAAGAGCATAAGTTGTTTGGAGGAAACTGGAATGAACGAACATGGAAACGACAAATATCTAATTTTATCTGCAACTTATGGCGAAGGACATAATCAGGTGGCAAATGCCATAAGCGAATCCATTGAGAGCTTGGCTAATTCAGAGCCGATCATCATTGATATCATGAAATCTATTCATCCCTATTCCTATCCAATTAGTAATTTCATCTATACAAAAGGAATCAAAAAATTTCCTTATGTTTATAGCTTTTTGTATAGGAAAACCTATGAAAGAAATTCATTTTCAGTTAAATTGAATTTATTATTTTTATTGGGGATGAAAACAGTACTTAAGCATATCCAAGAAATAAAACCGAAAGTGGTCATTAGCACTTATCCGTTTGCTGCCGGTATTATGTCAAAGTTAAAGGAGAAAGGGGCTGATCGATATTCCGGCGATTACAATCATCACTGATTTCACAAATCACTCATTTTGGATTTATCCTTATACCGATTTATATGTGGTTGGATCGGCTGACGTACGTGAGGGTTTAATTTCGTTAGGAATAGAGAGTAATAATATTATCCACTCCGGAATTCCTGTTAGGAAAAAATTCAACGATGTTCCAACTAAGAAAATTCTTGCCGATAAATATAAAGTAAATCCAAATTTGTTCACTATTTTAATTATGGGAGGGGGAGACGGTTTGTTTAATAAAGAATTCCCCTCATTCCGATTTCTGGAATCAATTTCAGTGCCAATTCAGTTTTTGATCGTTTGCGGCAAGAATAATAAGCTGAGAAAGCAATTGGAAGTGGAATTGATAAATTCCAAGCATCATGTAAAAATTTTTGGATTCTCTGAGAATATCCAGGAATTAATGGCCCTTTCGGATCTAATGATTACAAAACCTGGGGGAGTTTCAATTTCGGAAGCCATGGCAATGGATTTGCCGCTATTGATATTTCACCATCTCCCCGGTCAGGAAGAAGAAAATATGGAGTTTTTATATCGTTCTGGCTACGCATTCATTGCGAAAACTGAAGAAGATTTGAGTGAACTAATTAATCAGCTTATTTATGATTCAGCACCATTAAGAAGGATGAAAGTGAGAATCGAGCAAAATCACTCTACATCTTCAGCAAGAGATGCAATTCATCTGATTGTTGAGGCGGAAAATCGTGGTCAATCACCTAAGATTAAAAACAAAAGCATAGTGAAGAAGAACTTGGTGTGGAGATGAAAATATTATGGGATTGATAATTTCGGTACTTATTTTTCTATTATTATTGTATACGGTAATTCCATATGCCTTATCAAGAGGGTTAGGGCTTAATGTATTAAAAAGAGGACACGAAAAGAATAAGATAGCCTTTACATTTGACGATGGCCCGGATCCGATCTATACACATATGCTTCTGGATCTCTTAAAGACAAATGATGTGAAAGCCACATTTTTTGTTGTTGGTTCAAAAGCGGAAAAGCACCCAGAAATCATTCAGCGAATGCATAATGAAGGCCATTTGATCGGTATACACAATTATGTTCACCGTTCGAATTGGTTTATGTCTCCATGGAGAGTACGAAAAGGTGTAGAGAATACTGCTAAAATAATTGAAGGAATTACTGGCATTAAATCTTCCTATTATCGTCCGCCGTGGGGAATGCTTAATCTATTTGATATGGTCAATAAGGGGAAATATAGAATTATCCTTTGGTCGATCATGGCGGAAGATTGGCGGACTTCTGGCGGATCTAATAAGATTAAGAACCGATTATCAAAAATAAAGGGCGGTGACATCATTCTTCTTCATGATTGTGGAGATACACCCGGAGCAGAAATTGATGCACCTTTGAACACGATTAATGCTTTGAAGGATGTATTATTAACTGTGAGGGCAAAAGGGTATACTTGTGTTCGCGTAGATGAATTGAATTAAAGGTTTTATCATTGGGGGGAGAGAAGTGAAAAAACATCTTTTAGTAGTAGAGGATGAAATTCAAATAGCCCGAGTTCTCAAAATGGAATTAGAATATGAAGGCTACAGAGTCACAGTGGAATATAACGGTAAGGCGGGCTTGGAAACGGCATTACACACAGATATTGACCTCATTATATTAGATGTAATGCTTCCAAAATTAAACGGAATAGAGGTACTAAGAAGATTAAGAAAGGAAAAGGAAAACATACCCGTTATTCTTTTAACAGCTCGAAATACTACATTTGATAAGGTTGCAGGACTTGATCAGGGCGCGAATGATTATGTTACAAAGCCATTTGAAATTGAAGAACTTTTGGCAAGAATTCGTGCATGTTTCCGTCATTATTCTTCTCATGAACAACCAATGAATGATTCAATTCTTTCAATAGAGGATCTCGTTATTAATACTGATACTCGGGATGTTAAAAGAAATGGAACGACCATTCCATTAACACCGAAAGAATACGACTTATTAGTGTTTTTAATAGAAAATAAAAGCAAAGTTGTAACAAGGGAAAACATCATTTTTAATGTTTGGGGCTACGACTATGAAGGAGAAACCAACGTGATTGATGTGTTCATCCGACATTTACGAAAAAAGATTGAAGAAGGTTTTGCTAAACCTCTAATAACCACGGTTAGAGGGATTGGCTATACTATAAAGGAGAACGTAGATGAGGATTACCCAAAAGATTAATCTTTTAACAACCGCATGGATGCTTTTAATACTAATTTTGATTAATATTTTAGTCTTTATATTGTTTATGAAAACGACTGTTAATATGGAAGAGGATAGGGTTTTTCAAAAAGCAGCAGATCTTATTGAAAACATCCAGGTTAATGAAACTGTTCAAATTAATGCTGATGTGAAGAATAATCTCACTGAGAATTCTTATATTCGAATTTTACAGCCTGATGGAAAGGTTTTATATGAAATAACCAATAATGAGGAATTATCGGACAAAGTTAAGGGTAAGTTTGTTCAAACACAGAAAGCTGAGAGACGTGCAATAAAGGTTGGAAAAAAAGAAAAGCAAATAATCATTGTTCGTTCTCCAATCGAAAATATACCAAGTTTAAACGGGAGTATCGAAATTGGGGAAGAATTGGTAGGCCTTGAAACAAGAAAAGATATTCTTTTGTGGATTCTGGGATTTAGTACATTGCTGGCTGTTATTTTGTCGTTGTTGAGCGGCAAATGGCTGTCGAATATTATTATGCGTCCAATTACCAACATGATTAATACGATGGAAGATATCGAACGCAGTGGCGTTCCTAAGAAGATTAACATTGTGAATGATACTAAAGATGAACTTGAAACGCTGGCAAATACGTTTAACCGGATGATTGATAGACTGGAGGGGAGTTTTGAAAAGCAATCACAATTTGTCTCAGATGCCTCCCACGAATTAAAGACACCATTAACAGTGATAAAAAGCTATGCAAATTTGTTAAGACGGCATGGACTTAATGATAAAGAATTAGCAGAGGAAGCGATCCATGCTATACACTCTGAAGCAACAAGAATTCAGCAAATGACAGAGACTTTTTTGGCAGTGGCTTCATTAGAAAAAGAAGTTGAACTCGACTTAGACGTAGTGAATCTTGTATTGCTATGTCAAGAGATTATAAAACAAATGAAAGAGGTCTATAAAAGAGATATCCTTCTGCATTACAATCAATCACCGATACTTATAATGGCAGATGAATTAAAACTCAAGCAGGTCATCATTATTTTACTCGACAACGCGATTAAATATAGTCAGGACAAAATTGAAATTTGTTTAGAGGGTAATGAAGAATTTTCAATTATTCGTGTGACCGATTATGGTATTGGTATTCCAGAAAAAGAGATTAAAAACATTTTTGACCGTTTTTATCGAGTTGATAAGGCAAGAAATCGTGAAACAGGAGGTTCGGGATTAGGCCTTCATATTGCTAAAAAGATGATTAAATTACATCATGGGGAGATAAAGATCAGTAGCGTGGAAAATGAGGGAACGGTTGTAGAGTTAATTATATCGAATAGTTCGGAAGACAACTTACATCAATAGAATGATTTTAACAAGCCCAATGTTCAAATGAATGATGCAGATACTCCAAAAATCCTGATTTTTTCGGGATTTTTTTATATGGCTGTTAGAGTACGTATAGAAATTTGCTTGGACAATATAGAGTTAATAGTTTATTGTATTTTTAGATATGAGGAATATTTAGGAAATAGGGGGCTGTTGTTATGAAGAAGATGGCGATTATCTGTTCTGCTATATTGCTTACACTTATTTTCGCAGCAGGCAATATATCTGTTGAAGCGAAAAGTGAGAAAGTCGTGACATACAAAAACTGCACTGAGTTGAATAAGGTGTATAAAGGCGGATTGGCAAGAGCGGCCAACGTCAAAAACAAAGGCGGAAAGACAAAATATACACCATTTGTTTCTCAAGCTTTATATGACGCGAATAAAAAGATGGATCGGGATAAAGATTCAATAGCGTGTGAACGTTAATGAATTGAAATTTATCATGGGCGATGGAACATTAGATTCTTTCACTTGTAACTACATCGTTCGTATTGGAATATCATTTGAGCAATTGAAATGCTTCAGCAACTTTATGTGCAAAAGATAATGGATCTTCGACCGAAATGAAGTGTGCATACAAAATACGTGGATTATCAAATAACCAATGATTATGCAAGGCAGTCAATATTATTCCGGATCTTTGTAAGCTCCAGGTAAATGGATAAACCTCTTCTTGAAGAAGTGCTATTTCTCCTAAGTTTAAAGCTTTCCCTTGGTGGTCGATTGATTCAAACGAGCAAAAAGATTGAAGAACAGAGTTAGCGGGTCTTCCCATGATTTTTACATTAATATGGGAACGTTTTTTTTGAACTGTGCATACGCCCTTTTTAATATTCAATTCTCCACCAAGAATGGAGGAGAATTGTTGGCATAATTCCTTGAAATCAGTCATCTTTAACCTCCAATCATCATGTATAAGTTTATGCCCATTAACTTTATTGTGTGTAAATTAGGTAGATGTTTTTTTAGCCAGCATACAAACAGGAGCATTCTTTAGCTTAATGAAGAACTTGGAAGAACAGGATTTTGAAGCAAATCTTATTAAACATACAAATCATTTTAGAGTTTATATTAGTGATGGAAGATCAAGTAAGAGGTTTTATAATCACAGCGATTTATTTCTTGAAAGAAAAAATATTTTACAAATAGAAATTAGACAATACAGGAATTAAAAACACAATGAAATTAGAAGCAGGCGAAAGGTATAAGAGGTTAAAAAGCCTCCTTTTTCTTTTTTTAAATTTTAGTTTACATAATATAAATTATAGGAAGTTGAATCTCGTTTCAAAGTATACTTGAAATAGTGAGACAGAAAAGAAAAAACCACCAAAAGTTATGCACTTTTAGCGGCTGGTTTCATTTGATCTAATATGATATTTTTCCGTTTTAGTTGTATAAAGAATACTACTGTTAAGCCTAAGCTCATTGTACCGAAAACAACGACCATCGATTGAAGCCCGATTAGATCCAGCAACGCCCCGGTTGCCAGTAATACGATTTGGAATACAACTCGTTCTAACATATTACGAAACGAGAAAAATCGCCCATGGAACTCTTTTGGCATTTGTTTTTGGAAAATGACCATTGCTGTTGGAAAAAAGCATCCAATGGAAAATCCGAATATCGCGAATGCTACTAATGTCAAAAATTGCTGATCAGCAAAGACTAACATCATTTCAGCAAAACCAATTAGGCACACGAATATAAATAAGATTGTTTGAGTTTTCCATTTATTGGCAAGATATTTCACGGTCATCGTCCCAAGCATAAACGCAAATCCTTCTGTGGCGTAAATCATTCCTTTGATGGCTGAAGAATCTTGGATTTCACTTATATTGATAACCATCAAGTTAAATGATCCTAAAAATAATAGCGGGATTAACGTCATGATCACCGTCATTGTTACGACTGGATATGACTTCAACACAGGAAACACTTCCATGAAACCACCGCTTTTTGCGGTCGTTTTGACCTGTGCCTCCCTCCCCTTTCCTTCATCAATGCGCAGCATCCATGTAAAGAACAAAAGTCCTACGTAAGCTACCATGGATATTAGGTAAAGCGTTGATATTGGCCAATAGACCAGTAAAACACCTGCTAACGCTGTTCCTGCTACTCGTGCGATGGTTGCTACATTCATATGCCACCCATTCATCGTCAACAGGTTCTCTTCCTTCACCACAAGTGGAATTGCAGCCTGTAATGCCGGAAAATAGAATGCTGCTGACAATTGGATACTTACCATAAAGGCTACCATCCACCAAATGGAGCCGGTCCAAATGGCTATTAGCATGAATCCGACACTGACAAGCCTTCCTGCCCCAGCTAAAAGTAATATGTTCTTTTTGCGCGACTGGTCAATAATCTTGCCTACTAACGGTCCTACAAGGATTCCAGCAAGAAGTCCAAGACCCATAATCAGTGACTTTACAAAATCCGATGGAATCTTTTCTTGCATGAATTCTAAGTTTCCGATGATTCCAGTCCATAATCCAAGCCCCGCGATCATTTCTCCGCAAAGAATGATCCAAACATTCCGGTCCTTCCACATACCCATTCCCCATTTTTTCTGTTATCTGTCGGCCTATTATACTTCGGATTTCGAAGTTTGTCATTAAGTATTTAGACAAAATAAATGAGAATGAATACACATGCAGCAGTACCGACAAAGCACAAACCTTGGGCAACTCTTAACATATTAGTATGTTGCCGACGGTATCTCTTCATATCGTTAAACGTTAAAACGATACCTAAAAAGCCAGCAAGTGCCCCGATTGCAAAGAAAATCCTTGGGAAAAATGGAAGAATCGCAAGCAATATGGAAACGGCACCTAACATTAAAGGTAAATCCCTTTTCACAGTACACCGCCTAATAATTTATAAATGCAATAAAAATAAGATCATTTGAATTCATAACTATTTACGTTGTTAGAGTAGCAGCTAAAAAATTCACTTTTATTAAACTATGAAATACTGCTTGTCTTGTATACATAGAAAAGGTGCGAAGGTCATTGTATAACTATCAACTATTTCAATGAAAATACCCCTGGATCCGAAATGACCCAGGGGTAATATTAACTTATTTAGTTTCAGGTAGACTCACTTTTTTAAATACATGGACGACGGTACCACTTTCCTTCTCATCTACCTTGAAGGTTCCGTTAGAATAGCGGTCTACAAATCTGATGGTGGATGCTTCAACATCAACGCGTCCGCCATTATTTGTCTCCAAAACATACACTTCTTGATCATCTACAATATCGACTGTGACTACCCGGTGTGGATTCGCTTTAAGTTCCTTCAATACTACGACTCCCCGTTTCGCACGAGTTCCAGCGTCCAATTCGCTCAGCTTCATCCGTTTAACGGCACCACGTTGTGTGATGAGCAACATAGACAAATCAGCTTGCTCGTTCGCGGCTGCAGCAGAAACGACATAGTCACTGTCTTTCAAATTAATGCCCTTGACACCGCTTGCTTTAACTCCTAATACAGGAACTTCACTGAGCGGGAATCTGACTGCATATGCATTGTGAGTGAAAATGAACACATCTTCTGTTCCATTCACAGGAATTGCCGTGAGCATTTCATCGTCGCCTTTTAGACCCATTGCTTTTAAGGTCTTTGAATAACGCTGCACTTTGTAGTCAGACAGTTTGGATTGCTTCACCATACCATTTTTAGATACACTCAGAATATGTTGCTCATTTTCTTCGAATGATTCAACACCCACCACTGAAATGATGTGCTCGTTCGGTTCAAGTCCGACAATACTTGAAATATGCTGGCCAAGGTCCTTCCAGCGGATATCCGGCATCTCATGGACAGGTTGATAAATATAATTGCCGTGCGATGTAAATAACAGCAATTGGTGTTGTGTATTCATCGTCGCTTCATATAACAAATAATCGCTTTCCTTCATATCGAAGGTTTGCCCATTCGAAGCATTATAGGAACGAAGGCTTGTCCGTTTGACATACCCATCCTTTGTAACTGTTACTACGACATCTTCACTTGGCACTAACAATTCAAGAGTAAGCTTGATCTCTTCTATTTCATCTTCAATGACTGATCGGCGACTTTCAGAGTATCGTTTACGAATATCGAGCAATTCTTTTTTGATGACTTTAATGAGCTTTTTCTCGCTGTTTAAGATTGCAGACAATTCCTCGATCAGTTTGTTCAACTCTTCTTGTTCCGAACGAAGCTCTGTAATGTCCGTATTCGTCAAACGGTAAAGCTGCAAGGAAACAATCGCTTCAGCTTGAGCTTCGCTGAAGTCGAATTTTTTCGTCAAGTTTTGTTTTGCATCCCGTTTGTCTTGCGATTTACGGATTGTTTGGATGACCTCATCTAAAATGCTTAGAGCTTTCATTAAGCCTTCTACGATATGTAGACGGTCTTTTGCTCTAATCAGGTCATACTCGGACCTCTTTGTAACGACATCCTTTTGGTGTCCGATATATGCATCGAGCATCTTTGGAAGTGACATAAGCATCGGACGTCGATCGTTAATGGCAATCATATTAAAGTTATAAGTTACTTGGAGATCCGTATTTTTAAAGAGATATTGAAGAATTCCATTCGCATCGATTTCTTTCTTCAATTCAATGACGACACGAAGTCCGGAACGGTCGGATTCATCACGTACGTCAGAAATGCCATCAAGCTTTTTATCAAAGCGAATTTCGTCGATTTTCTTCACTAAGTTCGCTTTGTTCACTTCATAAGGGATTTCTGTGATGACAATCTGTTCTTTTCCGCCCTTGAGCTCTTCAATCTCTGTTTTGGAACGGACAACAATTTTACCTTTTCCAGTTTCATAAGCCTTTTTAATTCCGTCAATCCCTTGGATAATACCGCCAGTCGGGAAATCCGGCCCTTTGATGACAGTCATAAGTTCATCGACTGTCACTTCAGGGTTGTCCATACGCATGAGGACTGCATCCAATACCTCATGAAGTGCATGTGGTGGAATATCCGTTGCATAACCGGCAGAAATACCGGTTGAGCCATTTACGAGCAAATTCGGGAATCTTGCAGGTAATACTGTCGGTTCAACTTCGGAATCGTCAAAGTTGGGAATGAATTCAACCGTTCTTTTTCCGATATCCCTCAATAGTTCTCCGGCTATCGCTGATAACCTCGCTTCAGTGTAACGCATCGCAGCAGGCGGATCACCGTCGATGGAACCGTTGTTACCATGCATTTCTACCAATGCGTGGCGGACCTTCCAGTCCTGACTCATCCGGACCATTGCTTCGTATACGGAGGAGTCTCCGTGCGGGTGATAGTTACCGATTACGTTACCTACGGTCTTTGCAGACTTCCGGAACGCTTTGTCGCTCGTATTTCCCTCATGAAACATGGCATAGAGAATCCGTCGTTGAACGGGTTTCAAGCCATCTCGTGCATCTGGTAAAGCCCGGTCCTGGATGATGTATTTGCTGTAGCGGCCAAACCGGTCACCGATCACCTCTTCTAACGGTAAGTCCTGTAAGCGCTCGGTTTGACTCATTCATGTTCCTCCTCTACAACCAATAAATCATTTTCCAAGATGTTTGTTTCATCTTCCAAACTGAAGTCGACGTTCGCTTCAATCCATTTACGGCGCGGTTCTACCTTATCACCCATCAATGTCGTGATCCGGCGTTCCGCGCGTGTATCATCGTCAATCTGAACACGTATCAATGTCCGGGTATCCGGATTCATCGTCGTTTCCCATAATTGATCGGCGTTCATCTCTCCAAGACCTTTATAGCGCTGAAGCATATAACCTTTACCGATTTTCTTGATGGCTGCATCCAAATCTTTTTCCGTCCAAGCATACTCAAGTTTTTCACTCTTGCCTGAACCTTTAAAGACTTTGTACAGCGGTGGCATGGCAATATAGACCTTCCCTGCCTCAATTAACGGACGCATATAGCGATAAAAGAATGTTAAGAGCAACACTTGGATATGTGCCCCGTCCGTGTCAGCATCGGTCATGATAATGACTTTGTCATAGGCAGCATCATCAATGGTGAATTCCGGACCGACTCCTGCGCCGATTGTATGGATAATCGTCGATATTTCTTCGTTTTTCATAATATCCTGCAATTTCGCTTTTTCCGTATTAACGACCTTTCCACGGAGCGGCAAGATCGCTTGGAATGAACGGTCACGGCCTTGTTTGGCAGATCCCCCTGCAGAGTCACCCTCAACTAAGAACAATTCGTTTTTAGCTGCGTTTCGGGATTGGGCAGGTGTCAACTTGCCTGAAAGGAGCGTATCTTTTCTACGCTTTTTCCCGGAACGGGCATCTTCGCGTGCCTTACGAGCAGCTTCGCGAGCCTGTTGGGCACGGATTGCTTTCCGGACTAATGATGCGCTAAGCTCCGCATTTTCTTCCAAGAAGTACATCAACTTCTGTGAAACGACGGAATCGACTACTGTTCTTGCCTGGCTTGTCCCAAGCTTACCTTTCGTCTGCCCTTCAAATTGCAACAGATTTTCCGGAATCCGGACTGAAATGACTGCTGAGACCCCTTCTCGGATATCAGAACCTTCCAAGTTTTTATCCTTATCTTTCAGAAGGCCAATTTTTCGTGCATATTCATTGAAGACCTTGGTCATTGCAGTCTTTGCACCTGTTTCATGCGTCCCGCCGTCCCGCGTACGGACATTATTGACGAAGGAAAGAATCGTTTCTGAATAACCGTCGTTGAATTGAAATGCAAATTCTACTTCTATTTCATCCTGATCACCCTCCACGAAAGCAACCGGGTGCAGCACATCTTTTTCTTCATTCAAATATTCAACAAACGCTTCGATGCCTGTTTCATAAAAATAGACTTCCGTTTTCTCGGTAGCTAACTCATGTAATTCAATTTTCAGGCCTTTGAGAAGAAATGCAGATTCACGGAGACGCTCGCTAAGCGTATCAAAATTATATTTCGTGACAGAAAAAATAGCAGGATCCGGTTTGAAATGTACAATAGTTCCTGTTTCTTTCGTTTTCCCGATTTCTTCTAATGGCGTTACCGGTTTACCACCGTTTTCAAAACGCTGGCGGAAGAGCTTTCCTTCACGGTGAATGGTCACTTCCAACCAAGAAGAAAGTGCATTGACGACTGATGAACCGACCCCGTGGAGTCCGCCGCTTGTTTTATAGCCGCCTTGGCCAAATTTACCTCCGGCGTGCAGGACGGTTAAAATGACTTCAACTGTAGATTTACCTGTCTTATGGGTCCCTGTTGGCATTCCACGGCCAAAGTCCCGTACGCTGATACTTTGGTCTTCGTGAATGTTCACAATGATATGGTTTCCGTAACCGGCCAAAGCCTCGTCAACGGCATTATCTACGATTTCATATACTAAATGGTGAAGTCCCCGGGCATCGGTTGAACCGATATACATCCCTGGACGTTTACGAACGGCATCTAATCCCTCCAAGACCTGGATGGAATCATCATTATATACCGTTGAAGCTTGCTGTTTTGCCAAAATCTCGCCCCCAAACAAAACGTTTGTTCCCTATTTTCTTTTAATCGTACAGCTTATACAAAAGCATGTCAATTTCATGCTGATTGCTATGTGGCTTCATTCATTGTAAATCAATTCGAACGATCTTGGCAATTCAATTTCCCGATATGACGCTGTTTCCGTAATCTTGAGCTACAAAATTTCCGTTGTAGAAGACTCTATGAACATGGTAAACTAATGCTAACTGTTAGGAGTAAGTCCTAATGACTCGAACGGAAAAGGAGCAAACACATTGGAAACAGTCATGATCATATTGATAGCCTATCTGCTTGGATCAATACCGTCCGGACTATGGATTGGAAAGTGGTTTTATAAAACGGACATAAGGCAGCACGGCAGCGGGAATTTAGGCGGTACGAATACATTTCGTGTCTTAGGAAAGACAGCTGGTCTCATTGTTACGATCATTGATATCTTAAAAGGAACAGCAGCAACTCTACTTCCACTCATACCTTTTTTTGCAGATTCACCTGTTCATCCGCTCATATTAGGATCGCTTGCGGTGATCGGACATATGTATCCGATTTTCGCAGGATTCCGCGGCGGGAAAGCTGTAGCAACTTCTGGAGGAGTGGTACTTGGTTACCACTGGCCTCTATTCTTGATCTTAATCATTAGCTTTTTCATCTTTTTGAAAATCACGAAAATGGTATCGCTGTCGTCTATGATTATGACGATCATTGCAACTATCTATACTATCATTTACACAATCAATACGGGAGATTATTCCCTCCTTCTATTGATTCTTATTGTGTCGATATTCATTTTCTACCGTCATCGAGAGAATATTAAGAGGATCAAGGCAGGAACTGAGCCAAAAATAAAATGGATATAATATAATAGAACTAACTTGACTGAAAGTTGGTGACTCGTATGAAAATCCATATTTCCGACGAGGCGAAGAAATGGTTTCAAGATGAAATGGATGCGGAACCAGGCGATATGGTACGCTTTTATGCCCGCTACGGTGGTTCAAGCCCATTACATGAAGGTTTTTCGTTGGGCGTTATGATTGATCAGCCTATGGAAGCAGCGGTGGAAACGAAAGAGAATGACATCACTTTTTTCATTGAGGAAAAGGATGTGTGGTATTTTAGCGGCCATGATCTGTATGTCGGTGTCGACGAAACCAAAAACGAACTGTCCTACCGTTATGAATAGCATAGAAAATCTCCGAACTCATCGTAGTTTGGAGATTTTTTAATGGCAAGAAAAGAAGAGATCCCGTTCAGGATCCCTCCCATTTCTTAAATTTTAGCAATTGCTCACCTAAACCTTCGTTCTTTAAAATACGTTCTTGATGAATTCCGAATAGGTCAAAATGTGGATAGTTCCCCCGCTGATCGATCCATTCCGGTTTCAAGTCGTATTTCTTTCCCCATTCCATCAGCTTAGTCAAATTCGCACAACCCACTTTAGTAACAGTGTTGCAGCCTGGGAAACGATCATCAAGCCAGTAGTGGGTCAAAAAGGCAATTTCCTCATTTTTCACGGCCGCTTTCCAAGCTTGAAGCTCCTCCCGTTTAATTCCGAATGCCATTAGTTGCCGCTCCGTGCAATTTCCGTATACTTCGCATTCCATTCTGGATCTAATTTAGAGAGAGGTACTGGCCTTGAATTATCTTTCCGAATCACGACATGCTCTGACTTCGCTGTTGCCGCTAACGTTCCATCTTCGTGAACGATTTCATAGCCATAAACCGTCCGTAGTTTACCATGTGTCTCTACCCATGTACGGACAGTCGGTCGATCGCCATATTTTACCGCTTTCTTATATTGAATATTTAAATCCGTTACCGGGGATACGTAGCCGTCTGCTTCCAGCTGATGATATGTAAACCCGAGGTCCTGAATAAGACTTGTCCGTCCGATTTCCATCCAGACCAGATAGTTCGCATGGTAAACGACTCCCATCTGATCCGTTTCAGCATAACGGACCTCAATCTCTTTTTCGCTAACAAACATGAAAAATCACCTCTCTCCATATTATACAGGAGAAAGGTGAAGAGGCTCAACGTGATGGCTCGAATGCCTGCAACTTCTTCTTATCGATTTTTCCGACATGTGTCTTTGGAAGTTCACTTAAGATGACTATTTTTTTGGGTACTTTATAAGAGCCTAAATACTTTCTGCAATGGATCAGCAAGGCTTCTTCTTCATACTCAATACCATCATCCAAGACGATGAAGGCCGTAACCGATTCACCCCATTTTTCATCGGGAATCCCAACTACTGCTGCTTCCCGGATCCCTAAGAAATGGATCAGGCATTGCTCCACTTCCTGCGGATAAATATTCTCACCGCCTGAAATGATCATTTCCTTTTTCCGTCCGACGATATAATAATCTCCGTCTTCGTCGAATTTCGCTAAGTCTCCTGTCTTTAACCATCCATCATCGAACGCAGCCGAAGTTTCAAGCGGCTTATTCCAGTATGCCGTGAAAATATGCTTGCCTGACAAATATAATTCGCCTACTTCTCCTGGTCCACAAGGATTACCCTCTTCATCCACGACTTTCACAGAATTGAAGATCATGCTTTTACCGACTGAACCTTTCTTAGTTTCAGCTAGCTCCGGGCGGATAAAAAAGTTGTTTGGTCCAGCTTCAGTCAACCCGTAGCCTTCTTTAAACTTAAATCCCCGTTCAGTGAATCGATTATAGATCGTTTGTGGACAAGGAGCACCACCCGAAAGAAAGACCTTCATAGACGGAAATGATGATTGTTTGAAATAATTTTCCTGGATCATCTGCTGGTACATCGTCGGAACAAATAAGGAAATCGTAGCCTCGTATCGGTCCGTGGCACGTAATGCCATATCCGCATCGAATCGATTACCGATCACGACCGTACCGCCAGCCATTAAAATTGGCAAGCTTAATGCATTGATTCCGCCTGTATGGAATAACGGCATATAATTGATCGTGGTATCTTCTTCGGTTAATCCCCAACTGATAATCGTATTGATGGAATTACAGTTGACAGCTTCAAATGAAAGAATGACTCCTTTTGGATTACCGGTTGTTCCACCTGTGTAAATGAGAAGCCAAGGGTCTTCCGGTTTGAGCTCTACTGAACTTTGGAATACCTCTTGTACGGTAGCATCACTGTTTGATAATGAGCGCGAAGTGGAGACACTCAATTGGTTTGCGACATCTTCCATTAATTCATCAAAAACTATATAGGAAGGTTGACAATCCCCTATTACATATTGCAACTCATGAACACTAAAACGCCAGTTCAATGGTACGTAGATATATCCATCCAATCCACAGGCGAATAGAATCGCGAAAAGTTCCGGATGATTAGGAGAAAGGACTGCAATCCGATCTCCCTTACTTAGTCCTTCAGTTGTAAAAACGTTGCGCCAGAATGATATGCGGCCAATCAGTTTTTTATATGTCCAGTGCTCATCGGAATGAACATTCACTAAAGCGGTGTGTGTGGGAGACATCGCGGCACGTTTTATAATCCAATTCAGTTCTGTTAACACGAGCGTTCCCCCCTTTCTCATTTACATCATGATTCCACCATCGACATGAAGAACATGCCCGTTGACATAGTCCGATTCATCACTTGCCAGGAATAGGTATGCGTTCGCTATATCTTCCGGCTGTCCTAAGCGTTGCAATGCAACGACTGATTTCATCTGATCGATAATCTTTTCAGGCATTTTCGCAACCATAGCAGTTGCGGTGAAACCTGGTGCTACTGCGTTTACGTTTATACCTTTGCGCCCTAATTCTTTTGCCCAAGTCTTTGTCATTCCGACTACCGCAGCCTTTGTAGCGGCATAGTTTGTCTGGCCCACATTCCCGTACACACCACTAACGGATGAAGTATTAATGATTTTTCCTTTTCCTTTTTCGATTAAGTAAGGAATGACTGCTTGTGCACAGTTGAAAACGCCGGTCAAATTGACATCCAGAACACGTTGGAAATCAGCGGGTTCCATTTTTGTCAGCATAGCGTCTCGGGTAATTCCGGCATTATTGATGAGAATATCGATCGTTCCATACGTTTCGATCGTTTTTCCAATCATTTGATCAACGCTTTCTCGATCTGCGACATTCACTTGTACGTATGTAACGTCATACCCTTCCTTGCGAAGGGCTTGTTCCTGCTCTTTTCCTGCATTCTCATCAAAGTCTGCCATAATGACCTTCGACCCCTCGGAAGCGAAACGCCTGACTGCAGCCAGGCCGATTCCATTCGCTCCTCCGGTAATGATTGTTATTTTTTCAGATAATCTCATTCTTCCAAACTCCTATCCTAAAAACTCTTCGATTTCTCTCTTTAACACTGGCAAATTATCAACTAATGGGGAGTGTCCCATATCATTTAATGGAACGTACTTCGCGTTGTTTCCCAAGTCTTCTACGATTTCTTGGGTCATTTGTTCGGTCACCACATAATCGCGGTCACCTCTTAAGATTAATACTGGTACTGTTACATCTTTTGCCTGATTTGTTCCATCGTTCACTCCATTATGTTGTGAGCTGATATTGAATGTATTGAGTGCATGGTAGACATCAGCCAAATTTCGCTGGGTGAACATGTCATCGATATACTCTTCATATTTTTCTTCATCCGGTCGGTTATGCGTGTAAATTACTGCATTCCAGACAGCTTTCAGGCCATCACGATTCTTCGTATCATAGAGCCCTTGAACCCCAATGGTCTTGCCATCCTTTTCTACTTCTTGGATTGTTTTCAATCGGTTTTCTAAGTCGGGAGATCCATCCTCTTTTGTTAAATACATCGGATACCCTCTTGTAGAGCCAGACGCAAGTAATACTAACTTGTCGCATAGCCCTGGATAATCCGCTACAAATTGCAAACACACTGTTCCGCCAGTAGACCAGCCAATCAGATGGAAGTCCTCGAGTCCAAGTGCATCCACAAATCCTTTTAAATCATCTGAGAAGTCTTTGATGGAAGTAATGCGGCTATTATAGGAAGAACCGCCAAACCCCCTTAAATCCAAAGCATAGAGTTTATATTTCGGGCTTAGCGTTTCCATCAGAACGTCCCAGTGTTTGGATGATGTCATATTACCGTGAACTAAAACTATTACTTTTTCTCCGCCATATCGTTCCCGATATGTAATAACCTCATTGTTTTCAAGCATGATTTTTTGAAGTGCCATTACTCTTCCTCCCTTATGATTTGCCCCATTTAACTGTGATGGCTCCCCATGCATAGCCGATTCCAGCACTAACTAATACTGCAAGATCACCGTCGTTAAGCTGCCCTTTTTGTTCGGCAAGTTCTAATGAAAGAATTTGATCCATCTGTCCGATATGGCCGTATTCATTCAAATAGGTTGAGTTGTTTTCTGATAGCCCTAATTCCTGAAGAACATAATCATGCGCAGAACGTTTCATGTGCAAAATGGCCAAGTAATCAATGTCATATTCCTTGAATCCACTTTTCTCTACGGAACTACGAATTACTTGAAGGAAGTTCTGCATCGACTTTTGTTCTAACCGTGCCTTCATTCCTTCAGGATCCAATACGTCAAGTCGGTACTCGCCGTTTGTGAGAGACTCTGCTGTCAGAGGATGCATTGTTCCACCAACGGGAACCACTACATCTTCGGAAAAAGAACCGTCTGTGACAATCTCAGACTCCAAGAGGATATTCTCCTGGTGACCATTTCGAAGGATCATTGCTGCACCACCGGCTCCTAAATTGAACATGAACCGTGTTCTTTCGTTTTCGTAATCAATAAAATCCCCGTTCCGATAGCCACCTGCCAAGAGAACTGTACGAATGGATGAATCCGATTCCATCATGCTTTTAGCCACTTTCATGGCCATAATCGTTGTACCGCATCGAAGCGCAACATCGAATCCCCATGCATGAAACGCACCAAGCTCTTCTTGCATCTTGATGGCTGCGGTCCATAGCGGATATTCTTTATACTCTTCTCCGATATAAATGATGAGATCGATTTCTTTCGGATCGACATTTCCTTTTCGGAGTGCTTCCCTTGCAGCTTTTATTCCCATTGCCACCGTATGATCTTCTGGACCGGGGATTGGTTTTTGGATAATCCCCAGCTTCTCTCTCACGACACCTACCGGTACACCGGATTTGGAAGAGATTTCTTCAGCTGTCATCACTTTTTCCGGCAAATATATTCCCGTGCTTACGATTCCGACTTTCATGATGCAGCCTCCTTGCTCTTAGAAGATATGACGGAAGCTTCTACTCGTTTTTTTCGTTTCATTTTAAGGTTTCGGAAGAACCCGACGATCCCCATCGGGAAGAAAATAACCGCTAAAATGTAAATAATCCCAAAGAAGATAATCCAGCGTTCAAAAATCGGATGCGTGGAGGCCAAGTCAGATAAATAATGTTGTGCCAGTTCGATGATTCCAGCTCCAAGTAAAGGACCGATCAGTGTTCCGACCCCGCCAATAATCGTCATAAGTAGGGCATCAAGTGTTATATCCATTGTTAATACGCTCGTATTGACGAATCGTAGTGATACAGCGTAAAGCGATCCCGCCAAGCTGGCGACAACACCGGCAACAACTGATGCAATAACTTTGTAATGAAGGGTATTGTACCCTAAGGCACGAGTACGCGGTTCGTTTTCCCGGACGGCAACAAGAATCTTACCTAATGGAGAATTCACGAATCTACGTAAGAACAAATAGATGACGACGAGCAAACCTAATGCGACTAAATAGAAAACAATCCGATCACGGAAGACTTCCGGTGCCTTGAATGTGAATCCATCGTTGCCGAAAGTTAAACTTCGCCATTTTTCCGCAAGGACTAAGAATAGTCCTGATAATGCCATGGTCAGCATAGCGAAGAAGTGGCTCTTTAGCCGTAGTGTCAAGAGTCCAACGGCAAAACTGATGACACCAGCAATCGCCATACCTGCAATGATGGAGAGAACGAACAAACCGATTGTCGGTTCCATTCGATCTAACATAACTGCTGTAGTGTAGGCGCCCATTCCGAAGAACATGGCATGCCCAAAAGACACAATCCCGGTATATCCAAGAAGAATGTCGTAGCTCATAGCTAAAATACCGAAAATGAATACTTGAGTCAGCAATATCGTCCATGTGCGCGATTCCATGACAAATGGGAAGATTGCCAGTGCCGTGACGATTAGTAAAAGAATTACGTAATTAAATTGAAATTTTTTCATTTCGTCACCCCTTTGCGGTAAATAGACCTTGCGGACGGAAGATTAATACAACTGCCATCAGGATCATATTGACCGCAAGTGATAGTGCCGGAACATAGTAAGCCATGAAGCTTCCTGCAAGACCGACTAGAATAGCCGCTAATAGCGAACCAGGGAAAGACCCCATTCCGCCGATGACAACGACGATGAACGCTAAGATAGCAAATTCCATTCCCATTTCCGCATATACTTGACCTGAGTATGGGGCCATCAATACGCCTCCAAGTGCAGCAAGTGCAGAACCGGTCATGAATACAAGTAAAAATACACGTTTGATGTTAATGCCGAGCGCCTGGACCATATCCTTGTTGATGACTCCGGCACGGACGATCAGCCCGATTTTTGTACGTTTTAAGATATACTGGAAGATACCAAAAACAATCATTCCTACTATGATAATGAAAAGTCGATATTTGATCAAAATGACATCTCCGATTTCCCAGCTGCCCGCTAAATAGTCCGGTGTTTTAACAGCAATCTGGTTCGGGCCCCATACTACCTTAATCATCTCCTGCAAAACGAGCATGAGACCGAGAGTGATTAAGATCTGTTGAACATGGTTGCCATAAACCGGCTTAATGATCAATTTCTCTGTAAAGAATCCGAGGATTGCACCTGTAATGAGTGCACCTGCAATTCCGATAAAGAAGTTGCCAGTCATCCCGTAGACCCAGACCCCGGCAAAAGCTCCCCAGGCAAACAAGCCTCCGTGTGCAAAGTTCAAGACGCTCATTAAACCGAATATGAGGGTTAGTCCTGCTGCCAGTAAGAAGATGAGCATGCCTGTCGCGAGTCCGTTAATGGTTAAGTTAATGAGCAACTCCATGCTCAGCCCCCCTTTGCCCAATTCCTAAGTACTTACGTTTCAATTCATCATTTTCGATTAGCTCTGACATCCTGCCCGATTCAACCGTTTCACCATCGTCGATCAGAGTAAACGTATCACCAATCCGGCTGGCCATGATGAAGTTCTGCTCTACTAAAACAATCGTTGTCCTTTTCTTCATTTCCACTATTGCTTCCATTACCTTTTCTACAACGATTGGAGCCAGTCCTTTCGATGGTTCATCGATTAGAAGCAACTTACTGTCATTGACAAAAGCTCTGGCCATGGCGAGCATTTGCTTCTGCCCACCGGATAAATGGCCACCGTCCTTCTTCCAGAACTTTTTTAAGTCCGGGAATAAGTTTAGTACGTATTCCTGCCGTTCAAATGCGGCATCATCTTCTTTACGCATGGCAACTTTCATATTTTCCTCAACAGTCAGTGGACCGAATATGCCTTGATCCTCCGGAACGTAGCCGATTCCGCCATTAGCAATGTTGTATGTAGGCTTTTTAGAAATTTCTTCGCCATTGAAAAGAATCTTCCCTTTCGAATTCGGAGTCAGCCCCATAATCGTTTTTAAAGTTGTCGTTTTCCCAGCTCCATTCCGCCCTAACAAAACACTTACTTCTCCCTTCTTCGCTTCAAATGAAACCCCTTGAAGGATGTGGTATTGGCCGATATGTGTATGGACATCATCAACTTTTAACAAGACTGTCATCGTATAACCCTCCCAAATACGCATTTTGGACCGTCTCATTGTTCATGATATCTTCCGGTGTTCCGTCAGCAAGCAACTTGCCGTTGAATAACACCATGATAGAGTCGGAAAGATCGAGAATCATATCCATCTTGTGTTCAATGAGTAAAATGGTTCGATCACCACGGTTCTTAATTTGATGAATGACTTCCAGAATGGCAGGTACTTCTTCCAATGACATACCGGCTGTCGGTTCATCTAATAAGAGAACTTCGGTTTCCAATGCAAGTAACATAGCAATCTCAAGCTTTCGCTTTTCACCGTGTGATAATTGGCTTGCAAAAGCATCCGCTTTCGAGGATAAGAGTACAAGCTCGAGCAGCTCATGGGCACGCTCCGTAATAAGTTGATAGCTACGGAAATGTTTCAACATCTGATAACGGATCTTTTCCTTGGATTGAACCGCCAACCTTACATTTTCAAGGACCGTCAAGTTCGGGAAAACATTCGTAATCTGGAATGAACGTCCAAGCCCCAGTCTTGTTCTTTCTACTGAAGAAAGCTTTGTTAACGGCTGTCCCTTAAAGTAGACCTCTCCCTCGCTCGGCTTCAGCTCACCACTGATTAAATTGAAAAAAGTCGTCTTCCCGGCACCATTCGGGCCAATAATCGACTTGAAGTGCTTCTCTGGCATTTCAAAATTGACATGATCGACTGCTGTATGGCCGCCGAAACGAATCGTTAAATTTTCCGTTTTCACTATTGGTTCCATGTGGTCATCCCCTTTCTGCCATCCCTCTATATGCGAGAGTTCCTATTCGTATATAGAGGGACAGGCCCTCCAATGGAAGGCTGCCCCAACTGATTTATTTCTTGTTTAAGATTGGCGGCTCCGTCTCTTCCGCTGATAGTTCACGGATTAGGACTGGTACCGGATAATCTACACCATCTTGTTTTTCAAGCTGGATCGAATAGAGCGGTTGTAATGCTTGGTGGTCTTCTTCACGGAATGTCATCGTTCCTTTTGGTGTGTCAAATGACATACCTTCCATAATGTCGATCAACTTGCTCGCATCCGCATCCCCCTCGGATTTCTTCAATGCTTCAACAATCGCGATTGCAGCACTCATGCCGCCCGGTGTGAAGAGGTCAGGTACTGCCCCATCGAAGCGCTTCTTATGCTCTTCAACTAACCAGTCGTTGATTTTATTGTTAGGAAGTGTGTGGTAGTAAACTGAGAACCCTTCCATTCCAACAAGTGGTTCCATAACGCTAAGTGCCGGAATATCAGGTGCCCCTGTAGAAATTTTAATCCCTTTGTCTTGTAGCTTCATATCCGCAATTTGGTTCCAAGGAGAGTTAGCTCCCGCCCAAACAACGAATAGAAAATCAGGTTTTGCCTCAATAATCTTTTGCAAGTTGGATGTGAAATCCGTTGCAGCAGGATCAGCATACTCTTCCAATACGATTTCAGCGCCTAATTTTTCAGCAGCTGTCTTAAATGCTGCTACTCCGTCCCAACCAAATGAATAGTCAGGTGCGAATGTAGCAATTTTCACTCCTTCGCCAGCAATCGCAGCAGCACCCGCTACAGCATCCTGAGAAGAGTTACGTCCAGTACGGAAAATGTATTCGTTAAACTCTGAACCTGTAATACTGTCAGCTACTGCAGGTTCAACAATCATAATCTTTTCGTATTCTGCAGCAAGAGGTAGAACAGCCAATGTATCTCCAGAGCTGGAAGAACCGACTAAGAAGTCTACTTCATTCTCTTCAAGTAACTTTGTCGCCTTTTGAACAGCTACTTCAGGTTTTGTTTCGGTGTCTTCGTAGAAAACTTCAATCTTCTTTCCTGCTACTTCATTTGTTCCTCCAGTAGCATATTCGAGTCCAAGATCGAATCCGTTTTTCGTTTGTTTTCCGTAGGATTCAAGAGCTCCAGTTAAGGAGGCTAAGACACCGATTTTGATCGTGCCGCCTTCAGCTGCCTCCGCTGGTTCGTCTCCATCAGTTGAACTTGTACCTGTACCCGAATTATTGCAAGCTGCACTGAACAATAGTAATGAAGCCAAGCTGGCAAGCAACCACGGTTTTCTTTTCATAGTAATCCCCTTTCCCTTTGTGGAATGTAAGCGTTTTCCTTGCTCGCTATCATCATAGAAAAAGAGAGTTACAAATGAGTTGCAAATTTATGTTTTAAGCGCAAGTTTTCCCCTTTCTCTGTTAATTTCCTTAGGAATCTCTTATAGTGGTGGTAATGGATGGGAATCTCTATCAATACTGTAAAAGGGGATGATGGTTTGTGAGGAACTGGAAACAGAAGGTTGTTGCATCAATTCTGACGATATCGTTAATAATTCCGGTACAAGTAGGAGCGGCTGGAAAGTTTTCTGATGTTGGTACACGTTTTTCAAAAGAAATAGAGTATTTGGCTGGTCGTAATATAGTAAAGGGTTACAATAATGGTACTTTCGGTGTGAATGAACCAGTGACACGAGGAGAGGCAGTAGTCATGCTAACACGTGAAATGGGACTACGTTTTGACGGCGCACCTGACCCGGGATTTACTGACTTTAAGAAAGGCGATGGATTTTATACTGAGGTTGCTGAAGCGGTAGAACAAGGCATTATTCAAGGGAAAACCGGTAAAGATGGTTCCCTCTATTTTGATCCTGAAGGCTCTCTGACCAGATCTCACATGGCGTTAATTTTGACTCGGGCTTATGATATTCCTTTAGATCGACAAGATGTAAAATTCAAGGATGTCCCACCAAGTTTAGAGGCAAAACAAGCCATTAATGCATTAGCGAATGCAGGAATCACCATTGGGTATGACGATAGCAGTTTCCACCCCTTCTCCTCTATTACACGTCAGGAATTTGCTGCGCTTTTGGCACGGACAGTCAGTGTAGACTTCAACAAGATGAGCTTGCAATTCGTGAATTATGATCCAGTAACACACCAACGGGTAAAGCCGGTTTGGCTTTCTGATGAAGAAATAAGAGTTAAAGAAGAACAACTGGCTGATTTAATTAATGAGGCCAGATCGGAGAAAGGCCTTCCTGTCCTAAAGAAAAATGAACGTTTATTCGAAATGGCCAGACTAAAAACAAGAGCATTCGTGAGATTTCCTCATGAAGACTATGTGTTAACTCAACATTCTAATTTCTACAAAGAGTTGTATGGAGAAGAATTAACGAAAGAAGTACAAGAAAATATTGCGGCTGGTTCAGTTGAAAAAGCCTTTTCCAGGCTAATGAAGAATTCAATTACCGAGCCCTCTATATTTGAAGAAAATCAAACAGATATCGGAGTTGGCTTGACTCAAGATATGGACGGCAGTTATAAATGGTTTGTATTCTTCCTGTATAAGTAATCTGAACACCAACGCACCGCTATCGCGGTGCGTATTTTTAGTCGTAAAATTTCTTGAAAAATGGCTAAATGACACAACTCTTTTAAAGAATATCCTTTAATGAACTGTACATCAATTTGGCGACCTCATACCTCTCTCCATGACAGCAAAGTAATTTTCTTCATCGTCTGCAAAGTTGAATACTTTGCCGGAAGGCATGTTCACCATTTCCCCTACAGTTACTTTTTTATTCATTAATTCGCTGTACAATTCTTCTGCATTGTCTGTGAAAAACATTAATGATGGCGTTCCTAAATTCATTTCTGGTTCCATCTTTGCAACGATTTCTTTGTTGTGAAGCACGATTGTCGTTTCTGCGTTTTCACGCGGAGCAATTTCAATCCAGCGCATTCCCTGCCCGTTATCTTCCTCGGATACAACATTGAAGCCCATTTTTTCTTTCCAAAAACGTACCGCCTGTTCCTGGTCTTGCACATACACCATAATTTGTCCTACTTGAGTAATCATAACTTTTTACCTCCCACAGTTTAGTACTATTGATAATTTCTACATAAAAAGTGTTAATCCTCTAAAATGATTAACACTTTTCGAAATTAACAGCCCAATCAATTTCATACAGTTTCCGGTACCACAGAGACAATCATATCGTACATTTGTTCAGTCGTTTCCATTGGCTCGATGTTTAATTCGTCCTGGAGAACCTGCACACATCGTTCGTACCATTTAACTGCAAGGGATCGGTTATGTTGCTGGTAGTGTGCAAACATAAGCAATCGGTATGCTTCTTCCCATGTTCGGTCTATTTTCAATAGTTTTTCAGCCCAGTGAATCGTATTGCCAAACTCTTTTAACCTGGTAGAGGTCTGAGCTAAACGTTCTAAAATAGTTAAAAACGTTTCTTCCAAATTTCTTCTGTCGTCTTCAAGCCAATCCAACGTACTCTTTTCTTCGAATAGATTCCCTTTATATCGGTCAACGGCTTTAGTTAAGAATTCTTTCGCTTTCTTTGCGTCTCTCTCTTCCATTCCCTTCTCACCGTAAGTAGTAAAAAGATCCAAGTCCGTAATGATACTGGCAGCCGGGTTTAGTCGATACATCGTTTGCTTCCGTTGTATAAAGAACGATTCTTCTCGTGCCCCTCGATTAGGTTCCAACACTTTCAGCAATGCATTGAGTGCAACTTTAAAGTCGCGGTCAGCTGATTCCAGGTCGGAATCTTTCCATAACACGCTCATGATTTCTTCTTTTGCAGCAAATCTTCCGCGGTTCAGTAGTAAAAATATAAAAAGTTCTTTCGCCTTATCCCGCTGCCACTTCCGGTCTCCTACTACCTCTTTACCTATCTGGAGCTCAAATGGTCCCAAAAGATTAACGTATAAGCGATACCCCGGATGTGAGGTTAAGCCTTCCAACTCCAAGTTTTGATATACAAATTGTATTCCGCTATGCTCTTCATTTAACTGATAGGCTTTCAAAAGAATGGGTTTGAAAATCTCACGGTCAAAAGGTCCGAAAACAGTATCGCGATTAAAGAAAAATCCATATTTATACTCATTGCAGAGCGACGTGCATCGATTGATGTGTTCGATAAATCCTTCTTGATCCTCTTTTAAGAGATAGGCACGGGCGAGCCAGAATGAGGTAATCATTTCACTGTAATGGTCCCCGCATATGACAAAGATTCTTTCTGCCTCTTTCGCGACGGCAATGGCATCGTCAAAGTTATGATCATAGCTGTAGATGATAGATAATCCAATTCTAATTAGTCCAGATAGCCATCTGTCATTCACCTTTTCCGTTTCTCGCAAGCCCTCTAAGGCAAGCTGAATGCCTTCTGCACTCTGTCCCATTCTTGCTTTCACAATGGCTAACCCGAGGAGGGGTTCCGCTTTTCCTCTTGAGACATTCAGCTCATCCATCTGCTGGATTGCTTTTTCGTAGAGTTGTTCCGCTTTCCCTAAGTCGAAGGGGTTTATCAAATATTCAGCATGTCCTTTTCGTATATTGCCTACCGCTTCCACAAAACCGGATTTCTCTTTCTGTCCAATTGCAATCCCATGATCTGCACTTTCTTTTGCCTGCTCCGCCTTGCCTATTAATGCGGATACAAATGAGAGCAATATTTCAGTTTCTCTATGAGAGTCCGGCAACCTGTATTCAGTTGTCCGGCTTTTTAGCAATTGTTCCGCTTCTACCAATTGTCCTGTACGGAGCAAGATCCGGGCATCCAAATTTCCGTCAATCAGGATGGTTTCGTCCAATTTTTCGGTCTTAACAAACTCCGCTGCTTCAGATGCCCTTCCTAAGTTAACGAGGTTTTCAGCGAATTGACGTTTCAGTTGATCCATTTCCTTCTTGCTGAAGGCATCTGTTTGAACAGCAGAAGAAAGTGCATCAATTAAATAAGGTTCTGCTAAGCCAGGCTGAATGGTGTCTAAGTAAATATGTGCAAGTCCGGCATTTGCTCTGCTAATGTACACTAAATCATTCTCTCGTTGTGCCAAATCCAGGCACTTCATGTATGACTGTCGTGCCTTTTCATAATACGCACGGTATCGATGGCTTTCACCTTCATAGTAATACAAAGAATAAGATTTAGATTTCAGCGTTTCCGGCAATTCTTTCATAATGTCAATCACTAAATCGAATTGGCCCGATCTTATGAATGAAGGAGCAGTAGCCAATAATGTAGCCGCTACATTTGCAACATCATCTGTTTTTAATGCATGGTCGATAGCGAAAGTCGAATTTCCCTTTTTAATATGATATTCGGTCGCTCGTCTATGGGCAGCCAACCACCCTTCCTTGTCTTGTTGAATCCATTTATTCTTCAAAAATTGTTGGAATAATGCATGGAAACGATAAGTTCCATCCTCACGGAGAGGTTGAATGAATACATGCCGATCTGCCAACGCCTTTAACTTTTCTGCTTCCTGGTAGCCATAAAAATCGCCAATCAAACTCTCCGTGAAAGTTGGGAAGATTGAAAATGATAGAAGCGATGTTTGTTCCTCTTTGGACATGTTGTTAAACACTTCTTCAGTCAAATAGGCAAAAAGATCTTGCAATGCCGGCTTATCCGGCAAACCGGATTGGAGGGTTTCAGTTTGTCTTGCGAGAAGGTTGATTGCAATCGCCCATCCTTCTGTCAATTCTATAATTGCCTGTGCTTCTTCTTTTGAAATGACTTTTCCGAAGAAATCTTCAAAGTAAACACTAATTTCTTCTTCGGAAAATGAAAAATGGGTTTCAGTAATTTCATTAAGTGCGTTATTCAATTTCAGCTTCGATAAGCTTGCCCATTTTGGTCGATGTCGGGTAGCGACGATGATATGTACATGAGGAGGCAAAAATTCAATCAGTTTTTCCATGATGTAATTGATTTGGAACACATGGTCAACTAAATGATAGTCATCCAGAATGATATACAATGGCTGTTTAATGTCGAATAAGGAATTGGTAAAACGTGTATGCCATTGCCGTAATTCCTCTTCTTTTGGAAAAGCGGAAGGAAGCTCATGTGTAAATAATCGCTCTCCGAAATCCGGCAATACCCGCTGTATACTTAACTGGAGATGACGCAGAAATGGCAATACATCATCATCCTCTGCAGTCACTGTGTACCAAGAGTAAAGCAGTCGGGAATCAAGAAAATATTGTGCAAGCGAAGAACTCTTTCCATAACCCGCCCCGCTATGAAGCAATGTCAATTTAGCATCAGATGATTTTTTTAGGAGTTTGTTCAATGAAGGTCTTCTCATAAAGCTTGAGGAAGGCACCGGCGGGATCAGTTTTGAAAGAAGGATTGTTGTCTGTTCCATGCATACACACCTCCAAGTTCCGTTAGTTAGATTCTATCATAGGAATCTTCTGAATAGAACGTTTTTTGGAAGGGCTTTCCTGAAAGGTAGGATATATTGATTGTGGGTATGCGAATGGAGATTCCGTTCACAACGTTATGTCGCAGTATACGAAAAGTTGCAGTAAAAATTAATTAAACCCGATGCAAAATTGCACCGGGTTCAATGTTAAAAATTAGTTGTTTTTCAATTTGTCGCGAAGAACCATTTGAAGGATTCCGCCGTGACGGTAGTAGTCAACTTCAACTTCGGAGTCGAAACGAGCAAGAGCTTCGAATTCTGTTACTTTGCCGTCCTTAGCTGTTGCTGTCACTTTTAGGATATCACGTGGTTTTACGCCTTCAGCGATCTTGACGCTGATTGCTTCTTCCCCAGTCAAACCAAGAGTTTCTGCACTTTGACCTGGAAGGAATTGAAGTGGTAGAACACCCATCATTACAAGGTTTGAACGGTGGATACGCTCATAGCTTTCAGCGATAACCGTCTTAATACCAAGCAAGGAAGTACCTTTTGCAGCCCAGTCACGGGAAGATCCCATACCGTAGTCCTTACCAGCCAAGATAGCTAAACCAGTGCCTTCTTCTTGATACTTCATTGCTGCATCATAGATTGGCATGATTTCGTTTGTTGGCCAGAAAGTTGTGTAGCCGCCTTCAGTTCCTTTAGCGATCTGGTTACGGATGCGGATGTTAGCAAACGTACCACGCATCATTACTTCGTGGTTACCACGGCGGGAACCGTAAGAGTTGAAGTAACGAGGTTCTACGCCATGTTCACGCAAGTATTTACCTGCAGGTGTATCTTTACCGATTGCACCAGCTGGTGAAATGTGGTCCGTTGTGATGGAATCACCGAATTTACCAACAACACGCAAGTCGGAAAGCGGTTGGATATCAGCAGGTTCCTTCGAAAGCCCTTCAAAGAATGGAGGGTTTTGGATGTATGTCGATTCAGGATCGAATGCATACAAGGAATCGTCAGTCGTTTCGATTGCATTCCAACGTTCGTTTTCAGTGAATACGCGTTCGTATTCTTTGCGGAACAATTCAGGTGTAACTGTTTGCTTCACTGCATCAGCAACTTCTTGAGTAGTTGGCCAGATGTCTTTGAAGTAAACGTCTTTTCCATCTTTACTGCGACCGATTGGTTCTTTTTGAAGATCGATATCGACTGTTCCAGCAAGAGCGTAGGCAACAACCAATGGAGGTGATGCCAAATAGTTCGCTTTTACAAGCGGGTGGATCCGTCCTTCAAAGTTACGGTTACCAGAAAGTACAGAAGATACTAATAGATCGCTATCTACGATTGCCTTTTCGATTTCAGGAAGAAGCGGACCGGAGTTACCGATACATGTTGTACATCCGTAACCTACCAAGTTGAAGCCGATTTGTTCCATGTACGGAAGCAAGCCAGCATCACGAAGGTATCCAGTAACAACCTTAGAACCAGGTGCCAAAGATGTTTTCACGTATGCAGGTGGTGTTAAGCCGTGCTCAACTGCTTTCTTTGCAACAAGTCCTGCACCAAGCATTACGTATGGGTTGGAAGTGTTCGTACAAGATGTAATAGCAGCAATCGCAAGTGCACCTGTAGGCATTTGAACAGAGCTTCCATCTTCGAATTGAACAGTTGCTGTTTTTTCGAGTTCTTTTTCTTTTAAGCCGAAGCCTTGGTTTCCTTGTGGTGCCACGATCGCTTTGTTGAATTCTTCTTTCATAGCTGATAGAGGAATCAAATCTTGTGGACGCTTAGGACCGGAAAGGTTTGCTTCGATTTTAGAAAGGTCAAGTTCAACTACATCTGTGTAGAATGGATCTTCGCTGTCTGCAGTAAAGAACATGCTGTTTTCTTTTAAGTATTGTTCCACTACTGCGATGTGTTCTTCGTCACGTGCAGTCAGTCTCATGTAGTCAAGTGCTTCACTGTCTACCGGGAAGAAACCGCAAGTTGCACCATATTCAGGAGCCATGTTTGCGATTGTTGCACGGTCAGCGAGTGGAAGTGTTGTTACGCCAGGTCCGAAGAATTCGACGAATTTACCAACTACGCCTTTTTTACGCAATTCTTGCGTTACTTTAAGCGCTAAGTCTGTAGCTGTAGAACCTTCAGGCATTGCACCTGTTAATTTAACACCGATTACTTCAGGAATTGGGAAGTAAGATGGTTGACCAAGCATACCAGCTTCAGCTTCAATACCGCCTACACCCCATCCAAGTACACCAATACCATTAATCATTGTTGTATGGGAGTCCGTACCGACCAAAGTGTCTGGGTATGTCTCAAATGTACCGTCTTCGTTTTCGATTGCGTGTACAACATTTGCAAGGTATTCCAAGTTTACTTGGTGAACGATACCTGTTGCAGGTGGTACAGCACGATAGTTATCATAAGCTTTTTGAGCCCAGTTCAAGAATTGGTAACGTTCAGCGTTACGTTCGAACTCAAGGTCCATGTTCACGTTCAATGCTTGTTGAGTACCATATTGGTCAACTTGAACGGAGTGGTCGATGACAAGGTCAACTGGAATTTCAGGGTTGATCTTGTCTGGGTCGCCGCCCAATTTCGCCATTGCGGAGCGAAGTGCAGCAAGGTCAACAACTACTGGTACACCAGTGAAGTCTTGCAGGATAACGCGTGAAGGCTTAAATGGCACTTCAGCTTCAGGATCTGCATCCTTACCCCATTTCGCTAAGTTTTCAACGTGATCGTCTTTAATGACATAACCATCATATTGGCGTAAAACAGATTCGAGCAACACTTTAATAGAATATGGAAGACGGGAAACATTCGCGATTCCTGCTTCTTCCAAAGCGGCTAAACGGTAATAGTTGTACGTTTTGCCATTCAGCTCAAAAGAAGTGCGGCTGTTGTGCAAATTACTTTTTGCCATGTCTGTTCCTCCTTTATATTTGAAAAGGCTTAAACTAGCGTCTTTTCTCCAATACTTATAATAGCCTAACTCTATACATAAGTAAATTACATTAAAATTATAGTTTGTTATAAGTAAAACGAATGACCTTTTCTGTTTATACTAAAATTTACTGAATGTGTTTAAGTGCTTCTCGCCTGCTTAACGGCTTTAATTCTATTGACTTCACAAACTTTCTGACGTTTTCCGGATTTGTCTTCGCATATTCCCTTAATACCCAGCCAATCGCTTTTTGAACAAAGAATTCTTCGGAATCTGCATGTCTCTCAATCATGCTGAAAAGTAAACATTCATTTGTTTCTGCTTTATATTTCAGCTGATGAAGCAATGCAGCTCGGACTACCCAAAAATTATCAGAGAGTGACCAATTTCTCATCACCTCTTCTCCCTTTTCCCTATTACGTCTCACGATATTCCCTAAAATTGAAGGTGCAATCGAATCGACGCTATCCCACCATGATTTTGTCTCGATTATTTGTCTAATTAACCCTATATCTTCGATAGAAGGCTGTATTTTACCTATTAGTGCAATTGCAGCGTAATGATATTCCCTTTCCGGCAATTCGTATAAAGCGAATACTTCATCCCATGCTTGTGATGCCGGAGGGAGCTCATATTGAGAAAAATATCGTTTTAATAAATCCGTCCGGAGTGGACTATCAATGCCTAAAAACGGAAAGCGGTTCTTCATATAGGACGCCATTTTAGGTGATTTTTCTATATTTTTATGATCAGAGAAATATGTGATTAATGCTTGTCTATCCCAATTTAACTTCATTATACTGTCCCCTTTTTTTCAAGTGTACACTAAGGTTTGTTCAAATGAAAAAATGTCCATACTAAGTGTGCAATGTTTAAAGTCTTCTTGAATCGGATATATCAAGAGTGTAGTCAAATAAACTAAATCGACTAAGGAGCTGAAAGAAATGGGATTCATTTGGTATCTAATTATCGGAGGTATTGTAGGCTGGCTTGCCGGACTCATCTTAGGGAAAGACCTACCAGGAGGCATCATTGGTAACATTATTGCTGGTATTATCGGGGCTTGGGTCGGTGGTTCGCTATTCGGCGACTTTGGACCTGAAGTTGGGGACATCTATATTATCCCTGCCTTGATCGGTGCGATTATCTTGGTAGCCATTGTCAGCCTGATTCTCCGTATGCTACGTCGTAATGACTAATTTAAAGTGATAAAAAGGATGGGCCTCTTTATAAGGGTCCATCCTTTTTACTGTTCTTCTTTTTTCTTTTCCTTCCAACGTTCCTCATATAACCGATAGTAATAAAGGATATCTTGTACATAATCATCACTGCGATTATACATGAAAATGGCTTGCTCCAATTCACCTTCGGCAGCTCCGTTTTTTGATAGATAATTAGCTGCACTAAAAACGGCATCCTCCAAATCGTAAGGATCAGCTTTGCCGTCCCCGTTTGCGTCTACTCCGTAACCACCATATTTTTCAATTACAGCGGGATCCGTCTTATCTTCATCAGGAATATTTCCTTTCCCTAACCCTCCGCAGCCAGGATAACTCCATCCGACAAACGTACAAGGCATGAATTGCATATGCCCTTCTGCTCCTACTGGAGATACTAACGTTTCCATTGTAGAGAAGCGTGTTTCTATTCTGTGGTGGGCCGCAAGGAGAGTCCAAGGGATTCCATAAGCCTCCGCTGCCTGTTGATAGATCGGAATATACTCTTCCGGTAAATCGTCTCCCTTAGCAGGGAATTGCTTTGCTGATACCGTAAGTTGGTTTACAATGGGTAATTCCCGTATTCCCTGCCAAGTAATAATGGTGATTGTGTACACCGTAACCGTCACTGGTAGGAGAAGGATAATCATTAAAGCCTTAATAGTTGGAGATAACGTAGGTTTTTTCTTCTTTTTTTTCGGCATCCTAACCGCCCTCTAATAAAAAGGACCGGTCATATACCGGACCTTTACTTTTTTTCTGTCAATTATTGTTTCGATAATGCTTTCATATCGGATACAATTTCATCCACCGGTACGTCCTCTACACCAGGGTAGTATTTCACGACAATTCCATTCTTATCGACAAGGAAGAACGCGCTATGATGAATCACTTGGTCTGTATTCGGGTCATCGATGACAATTGCCTGGAAGGAATCTTTCGCGAACTTGCTGATTTCATCCATTGTGTATCCAGTCAATAGCTGCCACTTCGTCTCATCTGGTGGATTAAACTTCGTCAAATAATCCGTTAGTACTTCGGGCTTGTCTACTTCAGGGTCAACACTGAAACCGACGATTTGGTAATCCTCCACGCCTTCTTCAATCAGTTTCTCCTGAATACCTACCAGATTAAACGTCATAGGTGGACAAACCGATGTACAATTCGTAAAAATGAAATCGGCAAGCCATACCTTACCTTTTAAATCATCGAGAGAAACTGTTTCGCCACGCTGATTCTCATATGAGAAATCCTGCACTTCCCAATCGGTTTCCGCCTCAAACCCACCGCTTGAGCATGCGCTGATCAATAGGGCTCCGATAACTAATATCGTGAAGAATTTTATTTTGTTTTTCAATGGTACGGGCCTCCTTTAATACTCCTTTCTCATCTTATCGGACGATTATTTATGTTTCAAGGAATGTTACCTACTTCTATCCGACATTTCTGTGACTTCAGGTCCGAAGCGAAATCAGTGCTTCATGGATCATCGTCAGCTTCGTTTCCACTCTGTGCATCAAGTAAAATGACACGAAAATCGGAAAACCCACTTCTTGAATGAACTGCATAATGATTTCCAACGTATTCCCTCCTCAATCAAAAAATCCGTCCAACTTACGCGGGAAGAAGGAAAGCCTCCTTGGCGTATCCCTGTAGAGGTCTTGCCCTCCTCCTATCCCGCGTAGTGAACAGACTGTTTTCTAATCATGTTACCTGTTTGTTTATACTTCCTTATGCTTCATACAAATTTGTGATATTACGTTCTACAAGACGAGCACTTTTCGCTACACTAAGCGGCAAGCTTTCCACGTAAAACACATCGCTTGCGATAATGGCTGCCATACCTGATTCAACTTCACCTTCTGTCAAATCTACCCGTGGCTGGTCCACTGTTAAAGTCAATGCCTTTCCAGCTTCCGTTTCAAAACGGAGTTCCAAAGATTGTGCCATGTTCTCCCCTCCTTTTAAGGAATTAAAATTCTACTAATTAGAATTCCATAATGTTCGCTGTCTCAATCTTCTCCGCACCCATATAAGGCCATTCGGAGAATCCTGCCAGCACGGTTGTTGCGTCTACCAGGGACTGTGCATCTACCCCAGCTTTGATGTTGCGATACGTCTTAGACTTCTTGATGACTTTTCCGTCATGATCTTGACCCGCTTCAAAAGATAAGCGAATGACTGCGTTCTTGTACTCGATACTTGCCATTTCCATCCACCTCCTTTCACTCATTAAATAGAAGGTGAAAATAGAAAGGGATACATCTGTAGCGAAAATGATTGATTTTGCTTTATAATAGCCTCAGAAGATAGTAGAGGTGAGTTTGTTGCAAGTTGAATTAGAAGGTTGGTTCCTTTGGTTTATATTATTTTGGGTGGTTGTACTGGTAGGTTCATTTGCAATTGGCGGGTATTTCATGTTCCGAAAGTTTTTAAAACGTCTTCCGAAAGAAGATGGAAAATCCGATATGGATTGGGAAGAATATTATGTGTCTAAAACCATTCACCTTTGGGGAAACGAACAAAAAGAACTGTTGAATGAATTGGTGACCCCTGTACCGGATTTGTTCCGTCCAGTAGCAAAACAGAAAATTGCAGGAAAAATCGGGAAACTGGCTCTTGAAGAAAAAGCGAAGGCAATCAACTTTGATCTTATTATTAGAGGGTATATCCAAGCGACACCGAAGCGGGACCATAAATTCCTGCGGAAAAAATTAGATGAGATGAATGTGGATATTTCACCGTACGAGCATTTATTTGAATAAACACCAGGGCTACGAAACCTGCGTTTTATAACTAAAAAAGCTGTCCAAAACCGCGATTTCCCCAGTGCTGGACAGCTTTTTTAGTTTACTTTTAAAGGGACTTTCACAATTTTCTTGTACTGCATTAACATGGCAATCCGCCAAGGAACAATCATTCCGAATGCAAGTATCCAGAACATGCCCCCAAGTTCTCCAATATCTATTGTAGAGCTTAAAATAAGCTTACCCACTATCCTTACGATCAACAAACCGATCAGGATGAAGAGGAAGGCTTTTGAACGAGTCATATAGACATCCCCTTCACGCACTTCAAATTTTGTTGTCCGTATAAGGATTAGTGAAAAAAGAAAACCGACTAATAAAGCTTCTAAAATCTGCATTGGGTGAACACGGAATTCAGGGAAGATGAACATCAATGCCCCAGTGGACATGAAAATCGGCGGAAGAATAATCTTTTTCATACTGACAGGTCTTTTGGCCGCTTTTGTCCGGACAACTAAAGTTAATGTCCCCATTCCAATGGCAAGTATTGTTGAGACGATTAAATAGACCTCTGGTGGAAAACGGTCAAACATACTTACACTTCCATTCTGTTCTTAAAATCCTTGGAAACCACCAAAGATTGGTGTCAAAATACGAATGATATATGTCATGCCGTCAAAGAACAGCAAGACACCCACGACGATCATTATCCAACCGCCGATTTTTGTGATTTTTGCACTGTGTTTACGAATCCAGTTAAGACGTGTAATAAAGAACGAAAGTATGAAGAATGGAATCGCAAATCCGAGGACATATGCGAGCATATACCAAATACCCGATCCAGGATTCATACCAGCAAGTGCAATGATTGACATAAGGATCGGACCTGTACAAGGTGTCCACCCCGCTGCAAATGCCATTCCGATTAAGGTTGTACCGAAAAATCCGGATGGCCGGTTCTTTAAGTGGAACTTGCGCTCTTTCATCATGAATTCTGGTGTCAATAATCCAACGATTACCAATCCGAAGATGACGATTAAAATTGCTCCAATTTGTCGGATCAGATCCTTGTAGTTAACGAAGAACTCATTGAATAGAGATGTACTGAAACCGATCGCGATAAAAATGATCGAAAAACCAATCAAGAAAAACAATGTATGTAGCATTCCGCGTTTTTGTAGAATTCCCTTATCCGACTTCAGTTCATCCAGCGTCATTCCAGTAATATACGATAAAAAAGCAGGATATAACGGCAAAGTACATGGGGATATGAAACTGAGGAACCCAGCACCGAATGCCAACAATAGATTAATATCGGTTGCCATGAGCATAGCACCCTCCTTTAGCTGTCCCCATCGTATCAGATTTCGGGCTTCTATTCTCTAGTTATGATTGTGAATTTTTTATGTCTGCCTTATTACTAAGATTGAGTTTATCTTCTAATACTATATGTTAGCATCAGAAGTTATAGAAAAAAGCCCCGCCCAATGCCCGGTGTACCGGTGAAAATTCGTATCCAAACCTTTTGGGTAATCTCTAAAGGCAAGGAATAGAAATCGCCATCCTAAATTGATAGGATGGCGATACTTTTGTATTTAACTGAAATCATATTGTTTCAAAATTGCTTCTAACTTAAGTGCTTTCCCCAAATCACCGTCGACTTTCAATTTTCCTGTCATGAATGCCATCGTCCCGCTTAAGGAACCTGACAGGAATTTCTTGAAGCTATCCATGGACATCTTTAGCGTGCAATTGGCTGTACTGCTCGTGTCGAGTAGCACTTTTGCTGTTCCGTCTTGCAGGTGAAGCTGGAATACCCCTTCTTATGTTGAATTGATAAATGACATTTGCCCCAGCAATTGGTTCGGGATTTTGATTGAACGCTTCCTCCACTGAATTGATGATCTCGATTAATGACTGGTTCGCCATATCAGATCTCCCCTTTTGCGATTATTCTTTATACAATAACATCCTCATCTACAATACCGTTTTGAAGAAGATACATCTTATGATATAAACCTTTTTGTGAAAGCAACTCTTGATGGGATCCACGTTCTACAATTTCACCGCGATGCAATACTAAGATCAGCTCCGCATCCTGGATTGTACTCAATCGGTGTGCGATTGCAATTGTAGTACGGCCTCTACGCATCTTCTCTAAACTTGATTGAATTGCGACTTCGGTTTCCGTGTCGATATTAGCTGTTGCTTCGTCGAGCACTAAGATTTTCGGATCCGTTGCAATCGTCCGGGCAAATGCTACAAGCTGGCGTTGACCGCTCGAGAATGTGGAGCCGCGTTCGGTTACTTTCTGCTTGTATTTGTCAGGCAGCTTATTGATGAACGAATCTGCTTGAACGAATTCTGCAGCAGCGATGACTTCTTCAGCCGTCATGTTGGTGTTGTGGAGTCGGATATTGCTTTCGATTGTTCCGTAGAAAAGGAATGGATCTTGAAGGACCAATCCGATCTTTTTACGGAGTTCGTCTTTCTTGAAATCCTTCACTGATTTCCCGTCAATCACGATATCCCCGTTCTCGAATTCATAGAAGCGCATGAGCAAGTTGATAATCGAGCTTTTCCCGCTTCCTGTATGTCCGACGAGCGCAACTGTTTGCCCAGGTTCGGCTGTGAATGAAATATTCTTAAGTACATCTTGTTTTCCATCGTATGAGAAGGTGACGTCTTTGAATTCAATTCGGCCGTCCGTAATCCGGGTAGATTCTTCTTCCTTCTGGTTTGGCGCCATATCCGGTTCATCCAACAGTGCAAATACACGGGATGCGGCGACGATCGCCAATTGGAAAATGGACATCCGCTGCATGACGTTGTTGATCGGTTCAAAGAATCGGTCTATATATGACACGAATGCATAAATGACCCCGACTTCCACGACATTATCAAAGGACGTAATCCCGAAGAAACTTAGCAGCAAGATTAACGCTAACGCGTAGACAAGGTCAACTGCTGGACGAAGTAGGATACCGTCCAGTTTGAGGTTCCGCATTCCTGCTCTCCAGTGCTTATCATTGATGTCATTGAATTCATCTTGCAGACGATCCTCTTGGCGGAATGCCTGGATCATGGCCATTCCTTGTAAAGACTCTGCAAGCTTGGCATTTAACTGACTAAGCCGTTCTCTCAAGTCTTGATAGAAGACCGAACTGTATTTCCGGTACGTTTTCACAATCAGGAACAGGAGCGGAAGCAAGACCAAAGTAAAGAGTGCCAGTTTTACATTCAAGCTGAACATTGCGATATACACACCGACAATTAAAAATGCAGCTTGAAGAAATGACAATAGTACACTTACGAACATGTCTTTGATTGCTTCCGTGTCATTCGTGACTCGAGATACAATACTTCCTGCAGGTGTTCGATCAAAATATCTCATTCCAAGCCCTTGCACTTTAGTGAATACATCAATCCTTAGCTGCTGGATGATTTTCAATGCAAGCTCCTGGAATTTCAGCAATTGGAAGTAGCTGATGAACATGTTAGCTATTTGGATGAATCCATAACCTAACGCTAAGCCGAGCATTGCGTTCGTAGGGAAATTTCGTGGCGTCAAATAATCGTCGATAAAAATCTTGATCAAATACGGACCGGCAATATCTCCAGCTACTGTCAAGGCGAGTAAAGTCATTGCAAAGAGAATCATTCCCTTATGCGGCTTCAAATAGGCCAGCAAACGCTTCAGAATGTTCCATTGTTCCTTGCCGGTGAGTTTTGGCTGTTGTTGTTCCATTACGCCTCGCCTCCTTTTTCGACAAGTGCTTCCAGTTGCTGCATTTCATACATTTCGAAGTAACGGCCTTGCATGGCCATCAATTCTTCATGTGTGCCCTTTTCAACAATCGTTCCTTCGTGCATGACGATGATTTGATGTGCGTGTTGGATTGCGCTTAGCCGGTGGGCTGTAATGATGGTCGTTTCGTCTGTACGCGTTTCCTTAAGAGATTCTAAAATCGCTTCTTCCGTTTTCGCGTCAACAGCTGATAACGAATCGTCCAAAATTAGCAGTTCCGGCTCCATGAGTAAGGCACGAGCGATGGAGATCCGCTGCTTTTGTCCTCCGGATAACGATACGCCACGTTCACCAACGATTGTTTTATAACCGTTTGTAAAGTTCAGGATATCCTCATGAATATGTGCAAGCCTTGCCGCCTCATGAATCTTCTCCTCTGGTGCATCAATGTTCGTGAACGCGATATTTTGCGCTACGCTTGTCGAGAATAAAAAGTGATCCTGGGGTACGTAGCCGATAGCTTCCCGAAGTCCTCTCTTCTTATATGCATCGATGCGTGTTCCACCGTAAAGAATTGAACCGTTGTATCCTTCAAATTCACGAAGCAATAGTTTCAATATGGCCGTCTTTCCGGAACCGGTTTTCCCGACGATTCCGAGCGTTTCACCGCGTTTAAGCGTAAAGTTGACGTCATGAAGTGCGGGACGGTCGTCTTCTGGGAATTTAAATTCTTTTACTTTGAATTCGATATCCCCTTCAGGTTTCCGGTCAATCGCACCGTCCATGTCCTCGATTTCCGGTTTTTCATTTAACAAGTTACGAATCCGGTCGTAGGAAGCACGACCGCGTTCCACGATGTTGAATAGCCAACCGAATGCAAGCATCGGCCAAACCAGTAGGCCAAGATAAGCGTTGAATGAGATGAGCTGACCGATCGTCATATCTCCTGCGATTATGAACCTCGCACCGAAAATAATGGAAAGGAAAAATGAAATCCCGACCATGAGCGAGATTGTCGGGTCAAACATGGAGTCGACCTTCGCTACATGAATATTCTTTTGTACTACATCTTCAGACAATTGGACGAACTCATCGATGTCTTCTTTCTCTTGACCGAACGTCTTAATGACTTTAATCCCTGAAATGCTTTCCTGTGTTTTGTCATTCAAGTCCGAAAAGGCTTCCTGTGCAAAATGGAATCTGTTGTGCAAAAGCTTTCCGTAATAACTCGTCAAAATGACCATAAGCGGCATTGGGATTAGTGCAATCAATGTTAACCGCCAATCAATTGTGATGGCCATCGCTGCAATCACGAATCCGCCTGTCATTAGTGAGTCGACAAGCGTCAATACTCCCGAACCGGCTGTTTGCTGAACTGCAGACAAATCGTTCGTCGCATGTGCCATCATGTCACCGACACGGCGTTTTTGGTAAAACGATGGGGACATACTTGTAAAATGCTTAAAAAGCTGTTCCCGCATTTTCCGCGCAAGTGTGACAGAGGAACCGAAAATCATCACCCGCCAGTAGTAACGCAATACGTACATCAGGATTGCAGCTCCAGCCAAGATGACGAGCCATTTAAACAAGGATTCGGATGTTAAATCCCCTAAACGGATTTCATCGACCACCGTTCCGATAATTCGCGGTGGAATGAGCTGTAAAAACGCTACGATTGCGAGCACTAAAATCCCAGCGGTGTATTGCTTCCAGCGTTCTTTGAAATACCAACTTAAATCTAAAAATACTCTCATATGTATGACCCCCCTCTGCTCTCTCTTTTTGCAGACTATCTCAGTTTAGCAAATGTTCTAAATTTAGAGAAGAGAGGGAATGAAAGATTTTTCGGATTCTGAAATATCTTTCTTCATTTTTTTCTCAAAAATAGCTTATAAAACTGAATGATCACCAATGGGACAAATGACAAGCCATATACGATGCCTAATTGCTGGTTGGTTAATGTAGCCACTTCAAATATTCCTGAGAGTAATACGGTATTTAACAACAAAACACCAATCAGAAATGCAGCCCAGCATACAAGGTTTGAAAAAATTCCAATTTTAAATATTGATTCGTTTGAACGGCAGTTAAATCCATGGAACAATCTTGATAAACATAAGGTAGCGAAAGCCATTGTGCTTGCGACCATCGTATTTCCTGTAGATAATCCATTTTGGAATGCAATGATGGTCACTGCTGCAATGAGCAAACCTTCCAGACTTACTTTAGATGCAAACTCCTTATTCAATAAAGATTCATGTCTGTTACGGGGTTTTTCTTTCAAAACTTGTTTGTTATGGGGTTCCAACCCAATGGCAATCGCCGGTAAACTATCCGTTAATAGGTTAATGAATAGAAGGTGAACCGGAGCGAATGGTGTAGGCAATGACAAAAGGGATGCATAAAGCACGACTAAGATGGCTCCAGTATTACCGGATAATAAAAATTGGATTGCGTTTTTAATATTTGAATACATGCTTCGTCCATTGGAAACCGCTTTAACGATGGTTGCGAAGTTATCATCTGTCAAAACCATCGAGGAAGCATCCTTAGCGACTTCTGTTCCTGTTATTCCCATCGCCACTCCGATATCTGCCTGTTTTAATGCCGGAGCATCATTTACGCCATCGCCAGTCATCGCCACGACGTTCCCTTTCTCCTGCCAAGCTTTCACAATCCGGATTTTATGTTCCGGTGAAACACGGGCAAATACTGAAATGTCTTCAATTTTTTCTTTCAGTTCCTCATCTGATAACTTTTCAATATCTTTTCCTTCGATCGCTTCAGTTGGATCTTTTAAAATTCCGATTTGTGAAGCGATGGCAATGGCCGTGATTTTGTGGTCTCCTGTTATCATCACCGGTTTAATCCCTGCTTCGATACAATCAGCGACTGCCTGTTTTGATTCGTTCCGCGGCGGATCCATCATTGCGGCTAACCCCACAAAGGTCAAATCTTTTTCTGCTTCAAGGCTCACCATGGGTGAAAGAACTTCTTTATATGCAAAAGCGATGACACGCAGCCCTAAATTGGAGAAGAGATAATTTGCCTGTTTGATCGCTTCTTGCTGATGCTTTGAAATGCTTGCTACTCCTCTGGACGTCTCCATCTTCACGATTTTTGGAAGCAGTACATCAATTGCTCCTTTCGTGATCATGACATATCGGTTTCCTATCCGATGGACGGTACTCATCAATTTCCGTTCCGAGTCGAATGGGATTTCCCCTAACCGCTGATACATTTCCCGAACAGTGGAAGCATTTTGATAGTTCTTTCCGAAATTTGTTAGAGCCACTTCTGTCGGATCGCCGATTTCTTTCCCATCCACTGCCACAGAGTCATTACATAACAATGTCATGTTGATGAATTTCCTTTGAATCTCTCCGCTTCTTTGAAATTGTTCAGTGGAAATCACTTCTTCATTCACATAAACTTGCTGAACAGTCATTTTGTTTTGAGTTAATGTCCCTGTTTTATCCGAACAGATAACTGAAATGTTGCCGAGGCTTTCGACAGCATGCAATTTGCGTACAATGGCATTTTCTTTCGCCATTTTCTGTGTCCCGAATGCAAGGACGATGGTGACAATTGAACTTAATGCTTCCGGGATAGCAGCAACAGCCAATGATACAGCGAACATAAATGATCCGACGATTTCATTCCCACGGATAAGATCTAAACCGAAAACGATTAGGCAAATGATAATGATTCCAAAAGCAAGGCGTTTTCCGAATTGCTCCAGACTGACTTGAAGAGGTGTATCCTTTTCCTTCGCGCTCTCGATCAAGTTCGCAATTTTGCCGATTTCTGTTTGTGACCCGATTGACGTCACAATGGCTTGTCCTCTTCCGGCTGTTACAAAACTCCCTGAAAAGACCATATTCTGTTTATCGCCAAGTGCTACATCTTTTCTGTTAATAGAATTCACCATTTTTTCGATGGCGATGGATTCACCTGTGAGTGAGCTTTCATTTACCTGCAGGCTGTGACTTTCAATGATTCTGCCATCTGCGCAAATATAATCCCCAGCATTTAATAGGAGAATATCACCTACTACTACTTCTCTGGAGAGGATTTCAACAATCTGTCCGTTGCGTAATACTTTTGCTGTGGGAACGGCCATTGCTTTTAAACTGTTTAAAGACTTTTCCGCCTTCATGTGCTGGACGGTTCCGAGAACTGCATTCAGGATCACTACGACTAAAATGACAATTGAGCTGACCACTTCACCCAAAAAGGCCGAAATGATAGCTGCAATATTTAGTATGATGACTAAAAAATCCTTGAATTGCTGAAGAAAGATTTGACCGACGTGCTGTTTTTCCCCTTCTTGCAACTCATTGTACCCGTATTCTTTTTGCCGGGCTTGTACTTCATAATCCGATAACCCTTCCATGGTTACGTCAAGTTTTTTCATGACTCTTTGGACAGATTCTTGGTAGTATTCTGTTACGTTCATAAGCAAACCTCCGTGTTAGAATTTCAACTATGTTTTTGGCGACAATTATCCCTGCTTTTATAGCTTTTCATTTTTTGAGAAGCACTAATTTTAAGCTCACTTATTCAGTTTTTTTCATTCCTATCTATCAGCCTTCTTTCTTTTATAAACTTCCGTCTATCAGTAATACCTAACTATATGTTTTGAGTTTTATAGGAATGCTTAGTTTATAGGAAGTTTTAGAGCTCTCTAAGTTGAATATAAAAGGAGATTCGTGGGGGCTTGTGAGAGCTTAGAGGCAATAAGACCGGGAGTTGAAGAATTCGGATAAGTGAATTCAATCCAAGCATACTTTTTCATTAAAAAACGACCAGTGTTAACTAGTTTGTTAACACTGGTCGTACCACGAGATTTCGCTAAAACGACCTGCTCACTTTTCATTTCTGTGATGAATAAGTTAATTGTATAAGTTAATCGTGGAGGCAAATGAATGAATTTTTTATCTTTCAGCGGAGTCGTAACTTCAATCAGTGATTTTAATGTGGCCGCGGAACATGCGGGTTGCTTTAAATTGATGGCGGTTAACGATGGACATGGTTCTACCGTGAATTTCATTGTGGAACCTACCACTTATTTCGTTGACCATGCCATGGTGGTGGCCGGTGACAGGGTGACCGGTTTTTATGATGCGGATGCGCCTGTACCACTCATTTATCCTCCGCAATACCGGAGCTTGGTCATGGCAAAAGATTCGCCCTATCGAAATGTAAAAGTGTCCTTCTTCAATGAGGACTATGTGAGCGGCGACGGCCAATTGAAATTGAATTTCTCTCCTACTACCCAACTTCTCTTAGAAAATGGCCAGGCTTTTACGCGAAGTCCCGCTAACCGTAATTTAATCGTTGTATATGGTGCTACTACAAGAAGCATTCCTGCCCAGACGACACCCTTCCAAATTATTGTCATGTGCTGACAGTTATTTCGATCACAGAAGAAGGAGGAACGATTTTCTCCTTCTTTAGTTGGCTTACCATATGCCTCATTCTATGACGAAGGCATTTCACTCTTAAGTACGATTTCCCCTTCACCCTTTGGCTCCTCAAACCCTCTTATGAAAGAATCAAGGATCTCCTGTGTGATTGGGAAAGCTGCATTTGCGTCAAATCGTTCGTTTCTAATTGCAAGCCTTCTTCTCAATTCATCAGGATGAACTTTTAAATAGACCAGCTTCCAATTCCCACCGGCATTTTCAATAACCCTTTTATAGTTCTCTCTTATGGATCGGTTCCAACAACTTGTATCGACGACAATGTTGCGTTTCTCTTGGATGAATGTAATCAGCTTATTTATCAAACGAAGCTCCGCCTCGTCTAAATAGTCCTCGTACTTCTCAACGGGATAATCTATTCCGTAACGACCTCTGAAGGACCATACTTCTTCATCTATGGAAAGGCGGACAAATCCTTTTTCTGCTTCTATCTTTTTGGATAAGGTCGATTTTCCGGATCCAGCGATTCCGCACATCAAAATGACTAAAGACTGGTTCGGATCAGTCTTTAGATCAATTGCGAGATTTTCTAACAAGTCCCATTCCCCCTTTATAACCTTCACTACTATTTCAATAGAAAGAACATTAATCCCTTCTCGGGTTTGATGATTCATTCCCTTCTCTATTATTCAACCGATCATTCCATCCCCGAAATCCGTTCGATGTCCCGTACAGGAACCACTTTTGCTTCCCCATCCTGTGTCACGATCCGAAGTGTTCCGGTCATGTTGTGTGAACAGTGGACATACCCTTTCACTTCCTGCGGGTTTCCATTCTTCCAGTAACGGATGGCAACCTCTTTATTCCACTCCATCGCTTCAGACAATAGAAACTCCCATTCTTCCAGCTGCTGCTCATCCGGTTCCTTCCGGTCGGGAATCGCATCCTCGTCCTGCCATTCACGGAGGAGCCGCAGATGCTCCGGCAGCATCATTGCCGTCCATTTTTTGCTGCCTCGGTCACGTAGCATAGCCATTCCTCCTGTCTCTCATCAGTTTGCCTTATGCCCGCCAATCAGATGTGCTCGTTGGACTGCTGTGCCAGCATCGGTATACGACACAGCGCGGAGAACTGCGGTAGTACCGTAACGGCTGCGGAGTTGGTCGATTGTCTCGCCCAATTTCCGGTTTTGCCATTTGCGTTCTTCAAATAAACTCAATTGCATAACATGTTCATCCTCCAAATTGGAGAGGGAAATTGCCAGTCTTCTCACCGGCCGGCCGTCGTAGAACTCCTCTAACAGCTCCTTGCATACCCGGTAAATTTTCATCGTTTCGTTTGTTCCTTCTTCAATGGAACGGGAACGGCTGAAACCGCCGCCAAACACTTTGTCGCTATAGCTTACGCTAAGATGTATAGTCCGCCCGACCTTTCCGGCTTCCCTTGCACGCCTCGCCACATCCTCACACATTTCTAAAATGACAACGAGCACTTCTTCGGCTGTATTGTAATCGCGGAACAGGACTTGCCCTTTTCCGAAACTTACCTGGCCATCCATCAGCGGTGCCCCGAGTTCGGACAAATCGATTCCCCACGCATGGTGATACAACTGGTTCCCCATAACGCCGAACTTCTTTTCTAACATCCGGAGATCTGTCCTTGCTAAATCTCCGATTGAGAAAATCCCCATGCCATTCAACGTCCGCTCAAGCCGGGACCCGATGCCCCACATTTCAGAGAGCGGCGACACCGGCCAGAGTTTTTCCGGTACATCTTCATATGTCCAGCGCGCGAAGCCGGTCTTTTTCCCTTCAAGATCGAGGGCCAGTTTCGACATGAGCATGTTCGGCCCCATCCCCATGGCAGACGGCAATTGAAATTGCAGTGCCAGCTCATCCATGATGCGGTGGACAGTATCCTCGATTGGACCCCACAGCTTTTCGGTCCCTCCTAAATCGATGAAACTTTCATCAACGCTGTATACATGGATCGCTTCTTTCGGCACAAACTGGTTCAGTAGCCGGACAATTTCCATCGATACTTTCACAAAAAGCCCCATCTTCGGCTCAATCAGGCGGATCGACGGATCATCCGGAATTTCAAACAATCGGTGTTTTGCTGGTTTTACGCCAAATTCCTTTTTCAATTTCGGTGACGCAGCAAGGACGATACTGCCCTTCTGCTGAAGGTTGCCAACGACCGCAATTGGAGTCTCCATCACATCGAGCCCGGCATCGGCCGCCGCACAGCTTGCATAAAAACTCCGCATATCCAGACACACAATCTTCCGATCCGGCATGTTTTCGTACATCTGTGACCCTCCTTTGAATTAAAGAACATTTGTTCTGTTCGTTCTATAAAGAGTATACCCGAAACGAATGTTCGTATTCAAATGTATTAAATGTAAGTGGCGGAAAGTTACAGGAGAAAAAGGGCGTGAAATTGAAATTGAGGCGTAAAAATTTTTGAGAATGGAAAAAAGAATGGATCATAAAGGAATGAGGAATTAAAGATAAATAAAAACGAAACGTCAGCGAGAATATTGCTTGCTGGTGTTTCGTTTTGTGCTTTTTTACGGTTGATTTCTATAAAAAAGACTAACCGCCCTTGAGAGATTTGCCAATCCGGGAGGTTAGTCTGCTGGTGCCGATCCCTTCTGGGAACCTGCTATTGTGTAGCCTCACTCATGCAGCAACATGCAACAATACAACAACGAATAATCTATGCGCAGATAATCATTTAATTTTATTTATAAGCTCCCGATATTGGACATCGCCATATCCGAGATCCGGAAAACGGATAAATAAACGATTGATTAATACAGATTCCGGTAACTCTTTATGGTCGGATATGTACTGCACAACTGCATTCTCTTCTTTTAGCATGTCTAAATAGAGATCGATTGCTCGATCCATTATAGGAAGCAGGACAATTGATGGCTTATGGTGGTTGATCAATACATCTTCATAAACAGATGAGTAGTTGCCTAATGTCAATTCTGTTTGACTCACCTTAAACACGTCCTCTTGAAAGCTATTTAAGTAGACGTTGCGATCATATCCCGACTGTTCCAAGTAGGCAAGCAGTGTAAGTACATTCATCTGGCAAAACATGTCTTCACCAAACCATAAAACAATCCCTTCATACTGTTTATTGATCAGATTGTCTAATGGTTCAATCACCTTTTTGCGATAATTTTCTACAGAATCATGATGTCCAAAAGCCCGGGTTTCGATAAACTTTTGATCAAACACGAAGTTAGTCGTAGTGTGTACACACATCGCTTCATTAAATGGAACGTAATCAGAGTCACCCAACAGTTTTCCATCTTCAAATTCCTCGTACATGGCCTGACCATTCAAAATATGGAGCACATCTTTACGAAAAAGCTCACGCCTTTCCTGCTGTAACCGATTCATCTCATCCATTTTAAGAATATGCATACGATAACTACCCCCTTTTCAAGTAAGCATAACTCACTAACGGCAAATCTATGATATTAGTTCATAATCGTGGACTCGATATCCGGCACTTCCACCTTTTCCTTAAAGACCGCCAAATAGATGATCATACAGAAGATCAGTCCCATTCCGATTACTTGATAGAAGCCGAATGACACGTGCAGCCAAACTACCGATGTCACAATTGCTGCAAGTGGTTCGACACTGCTGAGCAGGCTCGTTTCTTGCGGTTTCAAGTAACTGAGGCTGCCTAAGTAGAACCAGAAAGCAATCATTGTTCCAAAAACGATGACGAATGCAAGGTAGAAGACTGTGTCCATCCCCCATCCTGCTACATTGAAGTTCCATGGTGGATGAATGAAGCTCATTCCAACCCCGCCGATTAACATCGCCCAGCCGATAATGGTAAGTGATCCATATTTTTTTAAGAGTTCCGCAGGATATAACGTATAGAACGCAAGAGCAATGGCCGATAGCAAGCCCCAGACAACTGCCGGAACCGGCACAGCTAACGCCCCTGCAGAGCCGTTCGTCAAAAGCAGGAATGTCCCGGACAGCGCAAAGATTACTCCGACCAAGTCTCTTACGGAGAATTTATTGATTCCTCTTAAAACTAAGTACACGATGATGACAACTGGTCCTAAGTATTGCAACAGCGTTGCGACTGCAGCGTTGCCATGGCTGATGGACGCCATGTAAGTATATTGAGCCGATAGCATCCCAACAAGACCAAAAATCATAATCTGAATAGCATCACGGCGTTCCTTCCAAACTTGGAATACTTTGTTCCGGTCTTTCATCCAGGCAAGCCCAATCAACAGCATTCCTGCAATCAGAAGACGGACGGTCACGAGCCAGTTGACTGGAATTCCCGATTCCTGGAATAACCGTTGTGACACAGTTCCCCCTATTCCCCAAAAACTTGCTCCTATTAAAACCATGGCAATGCCAATAGCTCGTTTTTCTTTCCCCATTTCCAATTCCCCTGCCTGTATGTCTATTTCTCCCAATATAACATATTAGTAAGGTGTTAAAATATCCTCTTCCTGTACTAATTTATAGAGGTGATTGTAAGTGGAACCTTCGGGGGTAACAACAAAGCAACGAAAGTTTAATACAAAATAGTCAATCAATAACTTTTCCTTATGTTGAGGCATAAAAACTATGTAATTTAACTTATCACCCAAAAGTTTTAAACTAAAGTTGGGGTGAGGATTATGTCATATATTGGAGTGATTTTTTTAAATGTTATTTTTCCGATGCTAATACTGCTGGCAATCGGTGGTGCTCTGCAGAAGAAATTTAACTTTAATTTAAGAGCTTTATCGAATTTGATTACGTATTGTTTAATGCCGGCAACGGTATTCGTCAATATATACTTGACTGAAATTGATCCACAGTTATTGGTTGAAATCATGGTCTATCTATTATTGTTTGGAGGAACATTGATCATCTTAGGTTCAATATTCAGCAAATTGCTAAAGCTGAACAAAGGGCAATCAGCTGTTTTCAAGAACAGTGTGTCCCTCATTAACTCTGGAAACTATGGGTTGCCGGTGAGTCAGCTTGTGTTTCAAACACATCCGCTTGGGATGGCGGTACAAATTATCGTGTTAGTTTTCCAAAACGTTTTGACGTTCACCTATGGATTGTATAATTTGATATCGGCTACGAAATCAGGACTTGAAATAGTACGCTCCCTATTTAAGATGCCGATTATCCATGCATTGATTGCGGGTGGCATTTTAAATGCATTGAATATACCAATTCCTCAGTTTCTCTGGCTGCCGATTGAGCACTTGTCAGATGCCATTATTGCAGTAGCTTTGATTACCCTCGGTGCCCAGCTGATTCAGATCAAGTTCAAATTCTTGGATAAAGTGATCATCGCGGGCTCAATCGGACGACTTATTATAGGTCCGGCAGTTGCGTTAGCGTTTATTTATATAATGGGAATTGAAGGCATTGTTGCTCAATCATTATTTATCGCCAGCTCTTTTCCTTCTTCAAGAAACAGTTCTTCTCTTGCATTGGAATACGATGTCGAACCCGATCGTGCAGCTCAAACTGTATTGTTTACTACTTTACTTAGCAGTTTAACAGTTGCGTTTGTCATTTATCTCTCAACTATCTTATTTTTACAGTAAAACCGTCTACTGATGACGGTTTTTTTCTTTACAATAACTTTGTCGAAAGTTTAATATATTAAACACGAATGCTGTCGAAATTTAACTTATTAAATTTCTTAATTTTCTCTCAAAAAGCTGATAGACTGATATAAAAGGATTCTTAGTTAAGAGGTGAAAAAATGAGACATGTCGGAGAGAACATCAAACGTATACGGAAAGCGAAAAAAATGACCATTTCCGATTTAGCTGGAGAACAGATTTCTCGCGGCATGATTAGTTTAATAGAGAACGGAAAAACGCAGCCTTCAATAGAACGCCTCCAATATTTAGCCGATAAACTAAACGTGACAGTGTCAGACCTCCTTGGAAATTATACGAAGAGCGAGCTTCAACAAATCATTATTGAAGCAAAATCATTTATAGAAAATCACTCGCGTGATGAAGTTCTTCTACTGATATCCCCTATTCTTAAACAATTGGACGATACCGTGGAAGCGGCCATTCTACATGAACTCTTCACGGAAGCGAGTGACCAATACGAAGAGTGGGCATTGATTCGGGCGATTAAGATATATGAAAAGAATGGGATGGTTGACCAAGCAGTATCTGTCAAGTTAAAAATAGCGGTAAACCAATTAGAAAACGGTACAGCTGAAGAGGCACTGAAAATTCTTGAGGATTGCTCAAACTGTCAACAAGCAAGCACAATAATTCGCTGTTTTATGCTGTGGGCGATTGCGCAAGAAGCAGTCGGGGATGTAGTAAAAGCGGTGGATATGCTTGATAGGACCATCCAAATGGCACGTCAGTCTTTGGAACTTGGGGAATACTATGAGTTGCTACAAATGAAAGCTCTTCTTCACTATGAAATCGGTGATCATGAGTCAGCCAGATCAATCGTTAATACAGCAAATACATTTGTACAAACGCTTCAAAATGAATCACTTCTTGCGAAACATGGCATCTTTTTTATCCATCTGGAGGAGTATTACGAGAGTAATGACGAGATTGCCGTTGAGTTGGCTGATGAGTATGTTAAATATATACTGTTGGATAGTCCCCTATCGCCTGAACAGAAGAGAAGTTATATAGAATTGGCTTACGATCTGAAAGCACGGGCGTTAGTGAAGATGGATGAGTATAACGAAGCTTGGGAACTATTTCAGCAAGTTCCTAAAAATGCAGAAATAAGATGTAACAACTTTCCGTTGGTGAGGTCTATAAAGTGGATTTCTACAAGTTATCAAGCTCTTTGTTTAGCGGGATTAGGCAAACAGGTGGAAGCAAGTACCTTAGCTAAGGAAACGTTGGGCAAACTGAAAGATCGCCCTCACTCCTCTTATTATCGTTTCGCTAAAGAAGTGGCGGATAAATTTACAATAGTGAACAGATAAACACCGCTCCGGATTTAACGAAGCGGTGTTTTTAATACATTCAGTATATCTGTTTGGGATATCAATGTTATGACTTGCTGGTCTTTCGTGTAAACGACTGCAGCACCTTCCCTTTCTCCTTTTTTCCAGCCTCGCAGTTTAAGAGACATTTCATAATCGAAAGGAATGCCATTTTCTTCAGAAGCACGCGACCATTCAAAGTTTTTCCCAGTGTTATGCTCCTTCGTCAGTACGGCAAGATTTGGAACAGGAAAGCCATACAGTGATGGATCCGGCTTATATTGACTATATAGTGTTGAACCGAAAAGCAATAATGCTACTGTGAAACCGATTAGAATGGCCCATTTAACTTTCGACATCATGCATCCACCGGTATACAGCTTCCCCAATTTCCGCTAACATGCGCTTCGATTTGAGATCATCTTCATCTTTTGAAAACGCGGAAACGACGACTCTCCGACCATTTGTGTAAAGAACTCCTGCATCATGACGAAGTCCAGGAACCCAACCGGTTTTATTCGCAAATTCCCACGAAACGTGATCATCATAAGTATCTGAATAAGGAGATGGGAATTTTTCCGGCAAGCAGTCACGAATTTGCTGCTTCTTCAAGATTTCAATCATTTCCCTGGAAGCTTCACGAGAAACTACCTCACTGTTCGCAATTCCAATAAGTAAATTCGCTACATCGTTCGCGTTCAGCATATTGAAGTGCCTTCTGCCTTCTGCGCTGATCATTAGTTTGTTGTAGAATGTACTTCTTTCCATCCCTACCGTTTTCATCATATCTTGTATTTTCTCGACACCTACCTGGTCGATCATCATATTCGTCGCAGTGTTATCACTTTGGATGATCATTAAAAGGACGATGTCACGAATACTCAGATTAGTGCCTGGCGTGAGGTGTTGAATGACGCCGGAACCACCGACGTAATCCTCTTCATTCAACGATATGAATTCATCAAGCGATAGTTTTCCTTCCCATTCAGCTTGAAATACCGCAGCCATAATTGGCACTTTAATCACACTGGCTGCGTAGAATAGTTCGTCCCCATTCCATTCCCACCGCTCATTCCGATCGAGATCCGCTACTACAACACCCCATGTTCCATCGGATAACGAAAGGATTTCCTCGATTTCATTTGCCAATTTCTCCATTCAACTTCCCCCTATGACTCTACGATTGAACTTTCTGACAATAGTTTAACATGGTTTGAAGAAAATTTATATCCAGTGAAAAACTAAGATGGGAAGGAAGCATATAATTAAAAAGACTTCGGCATTGGCCGAAGCTTAGTCAGTTAACTGTATATTATAATCATGGAACCATATATGAATTTGGGCGATGTGCGCTAATAACTGTGGACCCGTCATCAATTGGCCGAACCAAGGGGTCTGGAAAGAAGCTCCACCTGATTCAATCAAGCCATTCAATTGATCGCAATCAAAAAACTCGTGCAGCGCGCTGTTCTTGTCAGCTGTGAAGCTCTTCAGCAATGTACTGACTTCTTCAAGATAAACAGGGTGATGGGTTTTTGGATAAGGACTCTTTTTACGATATAAGACCTCATTAGGAAGTAGCCCCTCTAAAGATTTCCGAAGTAAGCCCTTTTCTCTTCCTTCATGCATTTTCATATCCCATGGAATATTCCAGGCATATTCAACGAGACGATGATCTGCAAATGGAACCCTTACTTCAAGGCTTGCTCCCATACTCATGCGGTCTTTACGCTCTAATAAAGTACTCATAAACCACAGCATATTTAAGTAGAATAGTTCTCTCCGCCTGGCCTCAATCGAACTTTCCCCTTCTAAAATCGGTACTTCGGCAATCGTTTCTCTGTAACGGTCATTTACGTATGATTCTAAAGAAAGTTTCTTCTGCCATTGCTCTTTTAGTAGCTCTTGTCTAAGACCGGTTGAACGCATCCACGGGAATCCTTCTCGTTCCAAGTCCTCTTTTCTGTGAAACCAAGGGTAGCCCCCAAAGATCTCATCTGCACATTCACCGGACAAACTGACTGTAAAATCATTTTTGATCTCTTCACAAAACCATAATAATGACGAATCAATATCTGCCATTCCCGGAAGATCCCTAAAATGTACAGCATCCGTTAACCGATCAACCAGTGACTTTTGTGGAATTACGCATTTATGATGAATAGTACTGTACGTATCGGTCATCTTTTGAATGAACATCTCATCCGAATCTGGCTGAAAGAAACTTTTTTTAAAGTGTTGTTCATTTCCTTCATAGTCTATTGAATACGTATGAAGCCGTTTTCCTTCCCCAGCATAACTAGCTGCGGCAATTGCGGTAATGGCACTGGAATCAAGGCCACCTGACAAAAACGTCGAAAGGGGTACATCAGAGACGAGTTGTCTTTTTACTGCATCTGTAAAAAGAAAACGGACATGATCAGCTGTTTCCTCAAATGAATCAGTATGTTGCTTACTCGTTACATTCCAATAACGCCAAACTTTCAGACCATCTTTGGTAAAGGTAAGAGCATGTGCAGGTCTTAACTCCTTTATTCCTTTAAAAACACCATTTCCCGGTGTTCTCGATGGACCAAGTCCAAAGAGTTCTGACAATCCTTCACGATCGATTTCCGCCTTCATGTCAGGATGGACCAGAATCGCTTTTTGTTCCGAGGCAAATAATAGCCCTCCATTCGGTTCCGCAAAAAATAGCGGCTTCACTCCAAGGCGGTCGCGGCCGATGAACAATTTTTCTTTTTGTTCATCCCAAACTGCGAAGGCAAATATACCATTCAGATGTTCGAGGCAACTCTCTCCCCATTCGATATAGGCAGTTAAGAGCACTTCAGTATCAGAATGTCCAGAAAATATATAACCCCTTTGCAAAAGTGTTTTACGAATATCTTCTGTATTGTAGAGCTCGCCATTATAACAAATCGTATAACCAGTTCCTTCTTTCTCTCTGGTCATCGGCTGTTTTCCACCCTCGAGATCGACAACTGCCAGCCTCCGATGACCAAATGCGATGTGAGAATCGAGCCACACATTCCCTTCGTCTGGTCCCCGCTTCGACAGTGTAGCCATCATTTTCTCCACCATTTTTCTTTCCGGACGCAGATTGCGCCGGAAATTAACCCAGCCGGTAATACCGCACATTGCTGATCATCCCTTTCCGTTGGCTATGAACATTTTTTAGTGTATGCAGCTCTTAAAAAACGTGATAGCGGTCGTAAAAAGATATTCAGATTATAATTGCAGCTGTGGTTCGTTGGAATGGTAACAGCTTTTTACTATTGACTTACAAAGTTTCTTCACTCTTGCAGCCTCAACGATAATTTCTTCTACATCCTCAAAACGGGATTCTCTGTTAGTAACGACAGCAATGGAAATTGAGACGAGGGGGAATTCTTCCAACGATCCAGATCGGTTTTCTGTGGATACAAATTTTTGTTGTAAATGCTCCTCGGTATAAAAACTTTTAACCCTCTCCTCGAAAGATGAAATCACTTTGCGGCAATATTCTTCGTAGTCATAACTTTTGAGGATGACAATATAATCATCTCCACCGATATGGCCCAAGAAGGTTTCGTTTTGATCCATATGGTCGTTTAGAATTGATGCAGTAGCCTGTAATAACTCGTCCCCTTTTTTAAAACCGTATGTATCATTGTAAGCTTTAAAGCGATCCAAATCGATATAGAGTACACTAAATGGCTCTTTGGATTCAAAGGCGCTGTATAATTGTTCCTGGATAATATTATTGCCAGGCAGTCTTGTTAAAGGATTTAAATAACTTGCTAATTCAGCTTGAATATCCGCGACTTTCATTAAGAGATCCTTAATACTGACAGCTCCAAATAAGCGATGGTCTTTGTTCACTAATATATAATCGTATAGTTCTTCTTCTGGCCTCTCCATTGCAAGTTTACTAACTTCAGTAACTGACATAAAAAAATCTACAATCAAGGGTTTATTATTCGCAAGGAGTTCAATGGGCCGTTTCATGTATAAGTTATAGCCATAGCGGGTCCCCATCTTTTGATAGAAATTCATACGGGTCATGAGTGCAACCGGAACGGAGTCGTCCATGATAGCGATGCCTTGGATTCCCGGCTCAGCAGTAAATAATTCTTCCGCTAATTCACATGCTGTTCCAAGTGGGATTTCCGGTATTTTCTTTGCGATATCCCCTATATAAGCAATCACTTAAAACACCCCTTTTGTTCTATACTTTTATTCATCGTTTTATGTCTGATTTCCCATTGAATAACATATCGGGAGAGCCCCCTCGCTCAATAAGGGAGCGGGTCTGCCGATTAAATAACCTTGTCCATAATGTATACCTGCAGCGGTTAGGTATTCAATCTCTTCTGGACGTTCAATCCCTTCTGCCACAAGTTTGGAGCCCGATGCCTGTGAAAAGTTAACTAATAGACGAATCATATTCTGTTGATCTAAATTCTGGTCAATATATCGAATCAGAGACTTGTCGAGTTTGATGAAATCCGGTTTGATCACCGTGATGGTCTTCAAGCTGTTGTAACCAGAACCAACATCATCTACTGCGAATCGGAAACCCGCTTTTCGATATGTAATCAACGGTTTTTCCATAACAGAGTAATCTGGACACTCCTGCTTTTCGGTCATTTCAAAGATCACTTGACTCGGAAGAAGTCCATGGTAGGAAAGCAATTGTTCAAAATCTTTCAGGTTGTTCTCCAATTGTACGAGGGCTTGAGGAGCGATATTCAAAAATAAAAGCGTATCAAAGCCATTTGGCAGTTCTTGCGAAAACTGACTGAACCTCTTCGTTGAGAGATGGATGCAATACTGTTCAAATCGTCCGTGCATTTCTGTTTGACCTACGAAATCATAGAATGCTTCTGTAGATTGAAATACACTGTCCTGAGGAGGGCGATTCAAGATTTCATATCCTAAATTCATCCCACTCGAAAGGGAGATGATCGGTTGGAAAAATGTATCGAGGGCTTCCTTTTCAATCATCCAATCTAATGCAATATGTTTTGTTGTATTTTGAATACTTCTCTTTTGTTCTCTAATGAAATGCTTGAACATGTTTTGTACATGTTTGAAGGTAGTAGGTCTCATAAGTAGAACCTTTCTATTTTTCTGTCTATGAAGGTAGTATATAGGACCTATATGAAGGGCATATGAAGATAGTGTAAATTTCCTATTACAAGACCAAAAAAGAGCGTGTGCAACCACACGCTACTTTTTTATAACAGAACTTTCCCCTGCTCAATTTGCTTTTTCACTTGTTCAAAACCTGTTCCGCCGAAGGAATTTCTACGTTCCACCGCTTTGACCGGAGAAAGGATTTCGAAGACGTCTTCTTCGATTAATCTCGATTTTTTTTGGAATTCCTCAAGAGGCAAATCCACCAGATAATGTCCACGTTGAATACAGAGGAAAACAAGTTTCCCTGTCACTTCATGCGCTTCTCGGAACGGCATTCCTTTGGCAGCCAAATAATCAGCCAACTCAGTTGCGTTTGAAAAGTCTTGATTTACCGCTTTTGTTAGTTGTTCGGTTTTAACCGTCATCGTACGGATCAACCCTTCAAAGATCTTTAACGATCCTTTCAATGTGTGAACGGTATCAAACATGCCTTCTTTATCCTCTTGCATATCTTTGTTATACGCCAGAGGCAAGCCTTTTAATGTGGTCAATAGACTAAATAGATTTCCGTATACTCTGCCAGTCTTGCCACGGATCAATTCTGCCATGTCCGGATTCTTTTTTTGTGGCATGATGCTTGACCCTGTAGAGAAAGAATCGTCCAATTCGATGAATTGAAATTCCTGACTGGACCAAAGGATGATTTCCTCAGCAAAACGGGATAAGTGCATCATCAGCATAGAGGAATTACTTAGGAACTCGACGATGAAATCACGATCGCTTACCGCATCCATACTATTTTGATAGACAGATGTAAACCCTAAAAGTTCGGCAGAGGATTCCCGATCAATAGGGAAAGTTGTTCCTGCAAGGGCACCCGCCCCTAATGGGGAAATATCGATTCGTTTCATCGAATCGGCTAAACGCTCTTTATCACGTTGAAGCATCCAAAAATACGTCATAAGATGATGTCCGAAAGAAATCGGTTGAGCACGTTGCAAATGTGTATAGCCAGGTGCAACTGTCATGATATGCTGCTCAGCCTGTTCAATAATAGTTTTTTGAAATGCTGCAATCAGCAAAGAGATTTCGTTCACTTGCTCTTTTAGATAGAGGTGCATATCTGTCGCTACTTGGTCGTTCCGGCTTCGACCGGTATGAAGTTTACCTCCTACCGGTCCGATCAGGTCAATTAGCATTTTCTCCAAGTTCAAATGGATATCTTCATTTTCAATCAAATATTCGAGTTTTCCACTTTCCGCTTTTAACTTCAGCTGCTGTAATCCATCAATGATTGTTTCCACATCTTCAGAAGGCAAAATACCGCAATTGCCTAACATCGTAACGTGTGCAATGCTCCCTTGTAAATCTTCCATGACCAATTCCTGATCAAAGCCGATAGAGGCACCGAACTCATCGACCCACTCCTCAGCTGATTTTTGGAAACGCCCTCCCCAAAGCTTGCTCATGATTTCACCTTCTTGGAAGAGTTTACCTCTGCGTGAACCTTAGTTGGCAATCCCCACAATTCGATGAAGCCGACAGCTGACGCATGATTGAACTCATCTGCAGTCGTATACGTCGCCAATTTTTCATCATATAAGCTATTTGGGGATTTACGTCCTTCTACAATAGCGTGGCCTTTAAAGAGTTTGACACGAACTACACCATTCACATATTTCTGTGTTTCTTTTAGGAAGGCTTCTAATGCAGGCTTAAGTGGTGAGAACCAAAGTCCTTCATAAATGAGTTCCGTCATTTTCTTTTCAACAACCGGCTTGAAGTGTGCTAATTCCTTAACTAATGTTATGTCTTCGAGCTCCTTATGTGCAGTTAACAACGTGATAGCACCAGGGCACTCATAAACTTCGCGAGATTTAATGCCGACAAGCCTGTTTTCAACGTGATCGATACGGCCGACTCCATGTTTTCCAGCTACTTCATTTAACTTCAGAATGAGTTCAGAAAGCTTATATTCCTCTCCGTCAAGTGCTACTGGTACGCCTGAATTAAACGTAATCTCAATAACGTCAGGTGTCTCAGGTGTATTTTCCAATGCCGCCGTCAGATCATACGCATCGGCAGGAGGCGCAGCCCAAGGGTCCTCTAAGATCCCACATTCATTGGAACGTCCCCATAAATTCTGGTCAATCGAGAAGGGGCTGTTTAAGTTGACCGGAATCGGAATATTGTTCTTCTTTGCATAATCGATCTCTTCTTCACGTGACCAGCTCCATTCACGGACTGGTGCGATGACTTCAAGTGACGGATTCAAGGCATGAATGGATACCTCGAAACGAACTTGGTCATTACCTTTACCTGTACAGCCGTGTGCTACAGCATCTGCACCTGTCTTTTCGGCGATTTCAACAAGCTTTTTAGAGATTAATGGACGGGAAAGAGCCGAGACCAATGGATATTTCCCTTCATACAATGTATGACCTTGCAAGGCAATTAGCGCATATTCATCGGCAAATTCATCTTTTGCATCCACCATATAACTTTCGACAGCACCCACTTGAATTGCTTTGTTTTTTATAAACTCCAAATCTTTTCCTTCACCGACATCCAAGCATACAGCCACTACGTCGTATCCACGCTCTTTTAACCAAGGAATCGCTACAGATGTATCCAAACCGCCAGAATAGGCTAAAACCACTTTTTTATTTTTATTCATCGTTATACCTCCATGAATGTTTATGCATAAGATATTAAATGTTGTATCTTTATGCAATATAACTAATTAATATTTATACACGAATCATAACATGTCATAAAAATGTATTCAAGTGTATTTTAATTCATTTAGGCCAATTGGATTTCTGATTGTTATATTTAGTTGACATAAAATTATTACAACGACCTACCCTCCCTCCTTGTAAAGAATAGGTTAACTTTTGGATGTTAATGTCTCCCGAAATGTGTTCTATGCTACGATCAACAATGAATCGAAGTTTGATTCAATACTTAAATGGAAAGTAATATTGAAAGGAGTTGATGTAAGTGGGCATTCATAATTTTTTCACTAGGTTTAATGACTTAGAACGGATTATTCGAGCTCCGGGGAAATTCAAGTATGAGGAGCATAACGTGGCAGCACATAGCTGGAAGGTTTCAATGTATGCGATGTTCTTTGCCACATTAGAAGAAAATAATGGGGCTACAATTGATTGGAAATCATTATATGAAAAGACGATCAACCACGATTTCGCGGAAGTTTTTATCGGCGATATTAAAACACCGGTCAAACATGCTTCCCCTGAATTGAAGCAAATGCTATCGCACGTAGAAGAGAAAATGATGGAAAGGTTCATAATGGAGCAAATACCAGAAGAGTTCCAAGATGTGTTTTTCCACCGCATGAAGGAAGGAAAGGATAACACGACGGAAGGTTTACTGTTGGAGCTCGCTGATAAGCTTGATCAGTTTTACGAGTCCTTTACGGAGCTGAAACGCGGTAATACGGAACCAGAATTCATCGTGATGTATCAAACAGCACTTCGGAAGCTCTTATCGCTTCCCCTCCCTGTCAGTGTGAACTACTTCAAGGATGTCATGCTCAAGGATGCTATTACGGAAGATACGGTAATCGACTTAAAAACCCTTACTCAGCACGTACTCAATGAACTCGAGTAATCCTGTGTAAGGGTTATTTTTTTTACATAAGTTATCAGTGTCATAAGAATATGTGATTCTGTTGACGATCTGTTATTGCTCCAATACGTTTAATGAGTATGTTTGTTCTGAAACATTAATACTCGCATGAAAGGAATCATTTGTATCCATATCAGTAAAGTTAAACTCGATGAAGTCCTCATCGAATTCGATTTCCCCCATCAAGACGATGTTTTTACGATTTTCTGACGTAAGAAAAGCTTCGAATGCCTTTGCATAGTTCAAAGATTCTTCGTCCTTCTTCACTACGAAAATATCCGCATACCCTTGAGCCGGAAAGGATGTAAGTATGATTCCTGAGTTGTAAACATCCACTTTCATGCCTATTTCTAAATCCTCAAATTCAAGTTGTTTCTCTCCCCCATCACCTATACTTACTAAATGGGTTTTATCGTCTATCGTAAAAAACGTGTCATTGACTAAAACTTTGTGATCTTCCGTTTTTATGATAAACCCTTCTCCTTTTGTTTTGCCCTCTGTTGAGATTGATAATTGATCGGACACTCCACTTGCCCCTCCATTTGTTGAAGTTGATGTACCGCATGCTGCCAGCAGTAATACCATTAAAGGGAGTAACCAAAACCTTTTGACCATGTATTCTCCTCCTCACTCTATTTGACGGATGGGGGAATAAAGCGTTACAAGACATGAAAAAGACCAACTTCTTTTTAATGAAAGAAATTGGACTTTTAAGGATTGGAATTATGCATTCACTGACTTTTTTGTTTGTAATTGCATGTAATTGTTTTATAGCAAGTCTTGCTATTCAATCCAGAATGCTTTTCCGAAGTTTCTTGGCCTATTATGGGAGAATGCTTGGAACGTTTCAAGCTGATCGGTGATTGCCTACGCTTATCTCCATATACTGATAAAACAGTTTTAGCATGTTTTCCAAGATAGGTTAAAAAACTTTTTTTAGACTACCTGTTTACATATCACTTTTTCGTAAAAAAACGCTTTCCAAGTCTTTCAGAAAAAGTAGGAGCTAAAGCATACAATTTACTTGAGAGAGACATATAAGAGGGCAGATTCACTTCTCTTTTAGGATAATTAATGGAATGAATGACAGCATCCGCCACTTTTTCAGCTGGAAGTAAGAATTTCCTCATTGAATTACGGTAACTGCCGGTTGTATCAGCAATGTCAAGAAACGGTGTGTCGATTGGTCCTGGATTGATTGCAGTTACATGAATTCCAGTTGCTTCAATTTCCATACGCAGTGCATTTGTATATCCGATAATTGCATGCTTTGTCGCCGCGTATGCAGAAGCTTTTGGTGTGGCCACTTTGCCCGCTTGTGAGGCTAAAAATATAAAATGGCCGGAACCGCGGCCCTTCATCCCGGGTAATAACCTTTTGGTCATTTGCATGGGAGCCATTACATTTACATGGAACATGGCTTCCATTTGCTCATCAGTCAATTCATCCGCGTAGGCAAATGTACCAATTCCTGCAGAAAAGATGACTATTTCAGGTAATCCAGCGAAGGAAATAGCTGATTCCAGATCAACTACATTTGACAGGTCAGCTTGAATGGTGCGTGCACCCAAACTTTCTAACTCTGCCAGAACTGCCGGATTTCGACCAGTCACCGTGACTTCATGTCCTTTTTGTAGAAGCTTCTTTGCTACGATCAGCCCTACCCCACTCGTGCCTCCTGTAATGAAGATTTTACGTGCGTTCATAGAGCAAAACTCCTAGTTTATCCCGGCTTTCGGTCGCTAACCCCTCCAACACTAAATAATCTACTTGCCCGATTGTTTCTGAAAGGGTCAAGCCTAATTCTTTCTCATACTTTGTCGGGAATAACTCCGCATTCAATTGAAAAATTGTTTTCGGTCCAGCATTCAGCATTTCCCGAACTTTCATCGCACGCTTTCTCTGTTTTTCCAAGCGAGTGTCAATCAACTCATGGACATTTCGTACTTCTCCCATATGGCCGGCATAGATGATAGATACCGGGATCTCTAAAAGTCTTCGTAGAGAATCATTATATTGAAGTAGTGACTTCGGTCGTCCCATCGTAGAATACAATGGTGGCTCTATAAGCGGATTGGATGATATCTTCTCTAAAACCAAGTCACCGCCAATCATAGAACCTGTCGTTTCATGATAAAAGGAAAGATGACTTTGAGCATGTCCTAATGTCTCCAACACGTTCCAGCCTGGATGCCCCGGAAGTTCGTCTCCTTCATTCAATACGTCGTCAAGCGGACGGTCCCCCATCAAATCGAGCGGCCTCTTCATTTTTTCAACCCATGATAAATAGGATTCAGGTACCCCTTCCTCCTTAAGGCAGTCCATATAAAAGCGGTCGTGGTATTCAAAGAAAGAAGCGTCACGTTTCAACCATAAATCATTATAGGGATGACCGATGATCCGGGCATTTTCGAATGGGGCTAAGCAACCGGCATGATCGGGGTGATGATGGGTGAGGATTATTTGTTCTACGTCCTTGAAGTCATATCCCGCCTCTTTCAGCCCTTTTTTCAATGCCTCAAATCCTTCAGCCGTATTCGGTCCTACATCAAAAAGTGACAAAGTATCCCCTTTCACCAAAAATGCGTTCACGTCGCCCACCGCGAAAGGGGTTGGTATAACGATTTTATGTATAGTCAAAGCTGATCTCCTCCAAAAAAAGTGAATGAATATTCATTAATTGTATCGTACTATATAATAAAGTGGAACAGTGAAAGAGTGCATTAAAAAAAGAAAGGGGTAAGAGTAATGGGATTGTTCATTGTTGGGTTCATCATCTTGATCGGTTTTGTTTTACTGTCGGTAAATTCGTTAAGAAATAGGAAGTTAACAGATGTATTGCTATTTTCCATCTTGATCGTAATAGCAGGTCTAACAATAATCATTTATGCGGAAAAAGAAACCCTGGCTAATTTGGGTCTTGTTCTTTCAATCATTGGAATGATGCTTGGAATCATTCGTTTTTTCTTAAAAGACAGCGATGGAACAGAAAATTTATAATATTTACCCTTCTTTCATTGACATGTGGTGCGTAAACTGAATATAATCGCATATAACTAATAGGAAATGGCTATGACGAAGAATAGTATTTGCGGTGAAGGAGTTTAGAGAGTGTGGCCGCTGGCTGAAAGCCCCGCCTTCCGCTCCCGCTTAGAACCTGCTTCCGAGCTTCCATGAAAAACATGGACGGATCCCAACGTTAATGGGCTTGAGATGTGCCTTATGGCAAATGCAGGTGGTACCGCGGAAACAAGCGTTTTCGTCCTTCAACGAAGGATGATTGCGCTTTTTTATTTTTATTAAAAAGGAGGAGATGACATGCAAAAGATTCTTTTTGCAGGAGCCGGTTCGATGGCAGAAGCATTGATTCATGGATGGATAAAAGAAGGTGTAGCCCGCCCTGAAGACATATATGTGATGAATAAGTCGGATCAGGCAAAATTAGAGTCCCTCCACGACATCTATGGAATTGTGCCTGTTACGATGAAAAATCGGATTGTGGAAAAAGCAGAACTTGTGATTTTGGCAATGAAACCGAAAGATATCCGAGCCGCAATGGACTCAATTGCATCAAGGCTTCACTCTGAAGCGGTAATTCTCTCAGTTGCTGCAGGCGTTCCAATCCGTTCCATCGAAGAAGGATTAGGTAAAAGGCCAATAGCGAGGGCCATGCCGAATACGTCAGCAGCCATCGGATTATCAGCCAGTGCAGTAGCATTCAATGAGTTGGTTACAGCGAGGCAGCGTGATCGCATTACTGATTTACTCGCCGCAATTGGAACTGTGAAAGAAGTTGAGGAAGATTCACTGCACATTGTGACAGCCTTATCAGGAAGCGGGCCAGCCTATATTTATTATTTTGCCGAAGCTTTAGAACAAGCGGCTATTGAAAAAGGTCTTTCAAAAGAGGTCGCTCGCAACCTAATTGTTCAAACTCTGGTTGGAGCGGCGGAAATGATGAAAAACCCTGATAATGAACCGGCAGATTTGAGACGCAAAGTTACCAGTCCAGGAGGTACGACCGAAGCGGGTCTTCGTGCTCTTAGCGATCAAGGATTTCCAGATCTAATAGCAACATGCATCCAACAGGCGGAAGCAAGATCTCGTGAGCTTGGGGAAATGTATTGAAAAAGGAGCAGACTTTCTGCTCCTTTCATATTTTCTTGATGGTGACATTCCCTTCCCGATTATTCTGCTCATCCCACTCAACGAATATTTCAAATGTCCCATCTTCAAAAAACAAAGGAAAGCGTCTTCGGATCGATTCTTGCATCGGAAGCGATTCGACTTCATTCAAATGAACCCACACCGGCTTACCTTCAAGGGAATCCTCTATTAGCTCCCCACTAAAATCTTTACAAATGTAATTGAATATTATGTATCGATCCCGTTTGACCGGATTTACATACTCGTAAATCCCTTTATAAATCAGATTCCGTACGTCCAATCCTGTTTCTTCTTTTACCTCACGAATAGCGGCTTCCGTAAAGCTTTCAAGAAAGTCCACCTTACCGCCTGGCGGTATGAAGCCTTTAAAGTGGTCATGCTGTCTATTCAATAATAAGACATGCTCCCCGTCTTGAATAAGACAAACAGTCCAGAACTTATAATTAATGTTTTTCTCCATTCGTTCCTCCAAAATATCACTTCATAGGAAGGCGGCAAGTCAGAAAAAAGCTCGCAGCCTTCCAAGCTAACTTCTTATAAAATATTCAATTCTTTTTGCACTGAATGTTTATAGTCGATATACTCTTGACCGAAATTCGGACTGCGGTTTTCATATTTGTTCATTAGACCTGCCCATGGCTTAAGTTCAAATTTAAAAATTCCATTTACAACAGCTGGATCATTTTGTGCAAACTTGAGGAGATCTTCCTTTTTTTCAACATCGATTAAGATTGCACCTCCAGTATGATCGTCAAATGGGCCTGCTACCAATACATCCCCAGAATCAAACTTATTCTGAACATAGACCGCGTGTTCCGGCATCCAGGGCTGATCAGGTAAACGAATGCCATCCTTCCAGTTTTCTCCCCGCGTTAAGATAATTAAATACCTCATAACTTCCCCTCCTTATAACCAGTATATTTGACACTATTTGAAGTTTTCCTTCTTTAAGTTTACATAATATTATTATACAACATGAAATCTCAATTACTTTCCTTCTCTCTAATCTTACGATAGTGTAAATATGTAAGTTTATTGTCAGGAGGTATTGTGATGAAAGCAAAGTTATTCGAACCATTTGTAATACGTGGCGTTGAGTTGAAGAATCGAATAGTCATGTCTCCTATGTGCATGTATGAGTGCCATAACGAAGATGGAATTGTTCAGGATTGGCATAGGGTCCACTATCCTTCCCGGGCAGTAGGACAAGTGGGACTTATTATCCTTGAAGCGACAGCTGTCCAACCTGAGGGGAGAATTTCTCCTCAAGACCTTGGAGTATGGGACGATGTTCATGTTGAAGGATTGACCGAGCTTGTCAAATTGATTAAACAGCATGGTTCCAAAGCGGGAATCCAACTCGCTCATGCTGGCCGTAAGTCGACAGTAAAAGAAAATATTTATGCTCCCTCACCTATTGCATTTAGTGAAAACTATAAAACACCAGTCGAGATGACAAAAGATGATATTGCGAAAACCATAGAAGCGTTCAAAAAAGCGGCAGTGCGCGTAAAGACCGCAGGATTTGACGTAATCGAATTGCACGGAGCACATGGATATTTAATTAATGAATTCCTTTCCCCTCTTACAAACAAGAGAACGGACGAATACGGAGGAACGGATGAAAACCGTTACCGTATCTTAAGGGAAATTATTGACGAAATCCGTTCAGTTTGGGAAGCTCCATTATTCGTTAGAATCTCAGCATACGATTATACAGAAGGCGGCATGACCCCTGAGTCCTATGTGAAGATGACTAAATGGATGAAGGAGCAAGGTGTGGATCTGATTGATGTCAGCTCTGGAGCGGTGGTCATGGCAAATATCGATGCTTATCCCGGTTACCAAGTGCCATTTTCAGAAACAATCAAACATGAAACACCGATTCCTACTGGGGCTGTCGGACTGATTACCCATCCGATGCAAGCGGAGGAAATTTTAAAGAATAATCGAGCAGAATTGATATTCTTAGCCCGTGAACTTCTCCGTGACCCATACTGGCCATACCGCGCGGCAAAAGAACTGAATGCAGAACTAAAAGCCCCTGTACCATATGAACGGGGCTGGCGTTTCTAAGTGCCTAAAATAGACCTCCGACTTACTGTTGGAGGTCTACTACTATTTTTTAATAAATAACTTTAATCTCGATAGAATCTCCCTGTAAAACAATAAAAAAAGCACTGCAAAGGAGCAGCACTTTAGTTCATTTCATATTTTTTGCAAATTGTCCATCGACTTCAATTGTGTTGAAAATGTTAATAAAAGCATGTTCATCATGTGAACGAACGATTTTCTTTATTTCAAGTGTTTCATATCGAGTGACAACCATCCAGATCATTTGTTTCCCTTCTTTGGAATAACCACCAAACCCATCACTCATCGTAAATCCACGGTAAATATTATCTAAGAGATCTTGACGGATCGCATCTCCTTTAGTCGTGATAATTTGCAACGTCACTTTTATCTGATCCGTATAGATGGAGTCGATGACTTTTCCAGTGATATAAATGGATAGGAGTGTGTAAAGCGCAATATTCCAACCGAAAACAGTTCCAGAGACGAGTACGATTACTCCATTCATAGCCGTCAACAATAGACCGACCGGTGCATTACTCTTTCTTGAAAGTATCATGGCTACAATATCCAATCCGCCGGATGTTCCGGAAAATTTCAAGATGAGAGCAATACCAACCCCACCGATGAATCCACCAAAGATGGTTGATAACAGAATATCATCCGCGACAGCCCGTTCAGGTAATACATACAGGAAAATACTGAGCGAGACAACACATAGAAGAGTGGCATAGGTTATCCGTTTTCCAAGAGTAAAATACCCCAGAATCAGTAACGGCAGATTTAACAGAAAGTTCAAGGCTCCAATACTGAAAGGGGTAAGTATTCCAATTAAGATGGCAATGCCGCTTATTCCACTGCTTAAGATCCCAAAAGGAATTAAGAAAAGATTGAATGCGATGGCTACAATCAAGGAGCCGATGATGACAACGAAATATTTCATATACTTGCCCCTCTCGGAAATATAAATAGACTTTAAATTTACAGGAAAAAAGACCGGCTGAAAATAGCTAGGAAGATAGTGGAAACATTTTAATAGTCTTCATTTTTCAGAAAACAAAAGACCGATGCCATCAGCATCGGTCAAGAAGTCCGTTCTAATACCGTTCCGTTTTTAATTTCAAACTCTGCAAAATCGGAGGCAATCCAAATATCAGGGAAAATTGACTTGCCTTGTGTTTCTAAAGCTTTTGCCGCCTCAGGGAGAAATCTGGCACTAATATGGTTCGCAATCAAGGCTTTAGCACCTGCTTCCTTGGCAACCGTAGCTGCTTCCAAGATCGTTGAATGACCGTATGGTTTGGCCAATTCCTCGGTTCCGGCATCAAACGTTGCTTCGTGGACAACGATATGTGCATCACGACTCAGTTCAATCGATTTATGGCAATACCGTGTATCTCCTAATATAGATACTGTAAACCCTGAAATTGGCGGTGTTGTCACGTCTGCACTTCTGATAAGCCGACCATCTTCAAGTGTGACATCTTGTCCATCTTTTAGTCGTTTCAACAGTGGACCTTTCGGAACACCTATTTCACTCGTTTTCTCTACTAAAAGCTTTCCTGGCAACGGTTTTTGCTCCACCCGGTATCCATAACAAGGAATAACATGCTCAAGTTCTTTCGCAGTCACGATAAAGGAATCATCCTCAAAAATTATTCCCTCTTCAATTTCTATTATTTCCATTACATAGTTAAGATGTGTTTGGCTAATTTTGAGCGTAAGCTGAATCCATTCCTTCAAGCCTTTCGGCCCGTAGATGGTCAATTTTTCATCTCCACCTAAGAACGAACGTGAACCCAATAAACCGGGAAGTCCAAAAATATGGTCACCATGTAAGTGAGTGATGAAGATTTTCTCGATTTTTCGAGGCTTTAATGTTGTATGAAGTATTTGATGCTGAGTCGCTTCTCCACAGTCGAATAGCCAAATCTTCCGTCGTTCCTCTAATAGCTTTAGTGCAAGTGAACTTGTATTCCGTTGTTTAGAAGGCATTCCCGCCCCTGTCCCTAAAAATTGCAGCTGCATACTGTCCCTACTTTCTCTATTCGCGTGTATCATCAAGGAAGTCTTTACTGAAGCTCGATTCGGAACCTTTAGACGGTTTCCCTTTCAACTTTACACCTCTAGTGATTACTTCTTTTCCGAATTTTTTAGTTAGATTTCCCATTAAATCCATTATGGGTTCATCTTTTATATGCTCTTCAAAATTAAAGATCGATAACTGTTCCACGGTCTCAGAACGATCAACAACATTACTGACTGTTACACCTAATAAACGTACCGGGTTTCCATTCCAATGTTTTCGGAAAAGCTCTGCTGCTACTTCAAAGATTTCTTCCTTAGTTGTAACATCATTTCTCAATGTTCTGCTCCGTGAGTAATTATTCCTATCTGAATCTCTAATTTGGATGGACACTGTCGGACCTGCAAGTTGCTTCGTATGAAGCCGCTCCGAAACTTTCGCAGATAGCTTGTTTAAGCTTCTCACTAATTCGGTCATCTCAGTCTCATCCGCAGGCAAAGTCATGGAATTTCCGACGCTCTTCGTATCATAAACGGATTGTGGATCTACTGCTCGCGTATCTATCCCATTGGCCCGCTGCCATAATCGAATCCCATACTTCCCTACATTTGTTTTCATGAACGATTCTGTTTGTTTTGCTAAATCGCCTATCGTGGTAATGCCTAAATTATTCAGTTTAGCGGCAGTACTTTCCCCAATTCCATGCATTTCAATGATTTCTCTCGGCCAAAGCTTCTCTTGTATATCTCGTTTTCGTAAAATCGTAATGCCCATTGGTTTTTTCATATCTGAAGCAGTTTTAGCTAAGAATTTATTCGGTGCAATTCCTATCGAGCAAGGTAGATCCAATTCCGTTAAAACACGTTGCTGTATTTCAACTGCCAGTTCCACTGCGGTTTTTTCCTCATGCAGTTCCGTGACATCTACATATCCCTCATCAATCGACACTGGCTCGACTAAAGGGGTATATGTCCTCAAAATATCGAACATCGCCCGAGAAGCTATCCGGTAACGTTCAAAATTTGGTGGAAGTAAAATGATATCCGGGCACTTCCTTTTAGCCTCCCACACAGGCATCGTTGTATAAACTCCCTTTGCCCGTGCTTCATATGAGCATGTGACTAAAATTCCTTTCCGTTCCTTCGGATTACCAGCCACGGCTATCGGTTTACCTTTGAGTGATGGGTTGTATGCCTGTTCCACCGAAGCAAAAAAGCTGTTCATATCCAAGTGAAATATGACACGCGCCTTATTTTTCTGTTGTTCTTCCATGGACATCGCTCCGCACAATTAGTTATTAACATTATACCAAACCTGTGTTTCTATTTCCTTTTCAGAAGTGGAATAAGGTTAGTGGTACATGAAACAGAGGTCCCCGAAACGTGATTTGTGGAACAACGATATAATAAATAAGAAAAGCAATTGGCCGATTCATTCGATCAATTGCTTTTTGTTATTATTACTCTTCACGTCTTAGTTCCTTAAGGCTTCTGCTAATACCTTTATTGCACTACGGACTTCATTTTTATTTCGTTCATGATTCATATTATTCCTCGCATGAAGTAATACAGGTCTTACCGACTCAACGGAACGTCCAAATTCGCTCATCCACTTATATCGCGGCACCATCCAAGTGTGAAAATGATGGGTAGTGTCCTCGTTATAGAAATAGTACACATAGTCAATCCCCAATGCTTCACGTTGTGCTTTCCGGATTTTCGTAAGAATGTCCATATAATCGATCCGTTCTGATTCTGTCATCTCATCCAGACAAGTAAAATGCCTCTTGGATGCTAAAATGACCAGCCCCTTAATGGGATAAGCAACATCCTGATGTGCATGGAAGTACTCTGTTTCAACAATGACTCCTCCCTCAGGTTCGATTAACCCACCTGTAAGTGCGCAACTTAAGCATTCAACTTCAACAGTTTGTCCATTAGATAACGTGATGGTTCTCATATATATTACCTCCCCCAAAAAGGACAGCCTGTGATAGACTGCCCTCATTCAATCAAGATTCTACTGAATCCATATATTCTTTTATTTCTTTAACACCTTCTAATGTTGTGACTAATACGGTTGGGTCAATTAAGGTAATCATCCGGTTTTCCAAGTTAGCGACGGATGATACGAATTTTGTCCGTGAATAATTGGAAAGGCCAATTTGCTTCAATGTATCTTCAGGTAAATCAAGTATTTCTTTTGCATCTAAAACCAATAGTCCAATATTCAAGGAATCCGTTTGGACAACGACAACCCGCACAACATCGTTTTGTGGGGCTTTTCTGTTGTACAAGATTTGTTCTAAATCCAAGACAGGTACCAATTCACCTCGGATTTTCATCAATCCAAGCATATAGTCCGGTAAATGAGGAATCGGATTAATAGATTCAAGTTTCTCGATTGATATCACGTTTTCTACTGGTAATGCGTATTCTTCATTGCCAGAACGGACAATGACTGCTTTAACATTTGACATTCTGTTTTCCCCCGGATCTTATTTCGCTGATTCCTTCACGATTTCCACGAGCCACTCAGCTAGCTTCTCTAACTCTTCCACTGGCATACGCTCATTCGTTGTATGGATTTCTTCATAACCGACTGATAGAGTGACGGTAGGAATGCCTAACCCGTTAATAATGTTCGCATCACTGCCGCCGCCACTTGTCATAAGCTTTGGTTCGCGTCCAATCTTTTCTGCAGCGGCTTGGGCAATCTTGACGACTTTGTCTTCCCCATCGAAACTAAACCCTGGATACATGATTTTGACATCCGTCTCAGCGCTTCCGCCCAGTTCCTTCGCGGTCTGTGCAAAAGTTTCAACCATATGCTTTGTTTGCTCATTCAATTTATCAGGATGAATGGAGCGTGCCTCAGAAAGGATATAAACTTCATCACATACGATGTTCGTTGCGCGTCCGCCTTCGAAGCGTCCGATATTCGCTGTCGTTTCAGAATCGATTCGGCCTAATTTCATCCTTGAAATGGATTTTGCAGCAAGTGTAATAGCTGAAATGCCTTTTTCGGGTGCTACCCCGGCATGAGCCGTCTTTCCACGTATAATGGTTGTCAATTTCGCTTGGTACGGAGCGGCTGTAACGATTCCGCCGACTTTCCCATCACTATCCACTGCATAACCGAATTTAGCCTTTAACAAGCTTTGATCTATTTCTTTCGCTCCTGCCAGTCCACTTTCTTCACCTGCAGTAATAACGAATTGGATATCCCCATGTGCAATGTTTTCTTCCTTCAGAACACGGACCATTTCAAACAATGCAGCGATTCCTGCTTTATCGTCCGCCCCTAAGATTGTTGTACCATCAGAATAAATGTACCCATCCTCGCGCAGTTCAGGTTTAATGCCCAATCCGGGAACGACTGTATCCATATGGCATGTGAAATAAACAGGCTCAACATCCAGACTACCTTTCAACGTAGCGATCAAATTGCCTGCCCCGTGGCCGCTTCTTACCGCGGAGTCATCTTCAACCACATCAAAACCAAGCTCTTCCATCTTCTGTTTTAAAATAGGAGCAATCTCTTGCTCATTCTTTGTTTCGGAATCGATTTTTACTAACTCCATAAATTCATTGATTAAGCGTTCGTTTGCCATGTTGAAAAACTCCTTTATAGTGGTATATTGCCGTGCTTTTTTGAAGGTCTTGTTTCTTTCTTATTGCGCATCATTTCCAATGCCTGAATGAGCTTAATGCGAGTCTCTCTTGGATCAATGACATCATCGACCATACCATGAGCCGCAGCAACATACGGATTCGCAAATTTGTTACGATATTCATCTATTTTAGCCGCTCGGACTGCCTCCGGATCACTGCTATTCGAAATCTCTCTTGCAAAGATGATATTTGCGGCTCCTTGAGGGCCCATTACAGCTATTTCAGCATTTGGCCATGCAAATACAATATCGGCACCAATCGATTTAGAGTTAAGTGCCACATATGCCCCGCCATATGCTTTTCGAAGGATCACTGTCATTTTCGGAACTGTAGCTTCGGAATAAGCATAAAGTATTTTCGCACCGTGGCGAATAATTCCACCGTGTTCTTGCTTAATGCCCGGGAAGAAACCTGTGACATCCTCGAAGGTAATCAGCGGGATATTGAAGGAATCACAGAAACGAATGAATCTTGCAGCTTTGTCAGAAGAATCGATGTCCAAACCTCCTGCCATCACCTTGGGCTGATTGCAAACAAGACCGACCACTTCACCTTTGATCCTCGCAAGACCTATGACGATATTCCGGGCAAACTCTGAATGCACTTCCATGAATGACCCGCTATCTACTACTTGCTCCACCACTTTACGTACATCATAAGGCCGGACTGCATCGGAAGGTACGATATCCGTTAGGTCTGGCCGCAAATCATCACTTTGCCCCACTTCAGCAAGCGGTGGTTTTTCCTCATTATTTTGCGGTAGATAGCTTAGAAGCTTACGTACTTCCTCCAGCACTTCTTTCTCTGTCGCACCTCGGAAATGAGCATTTCCGCTAATTGTATTATGTACTTTAGAACCACCAAGATCTTCGGAAGAGATTTTCTCTCCTGTTACCGTTTCAATCACTTTCGGACCTGTGATGAACATTTGACTCGTATTATCCACCATGAATACGAAATCCGTAATGGCAGGCGAATAAACTGCGCCCCCCGCTGAAGGTCCCATAATGACTGATATTTGTGGGATTACGCCGGAGTAAATTGCATTCCGATAGAAGATATGTCCATAGCCGTCAAGCGATACTACGCCTTCTTGGATTCTGGCGCCACCCGAATCATTCAACCCGATGAACGGTGCCCCATTTTTCGCAGCCAAATCCATGACATTTGCAATTTTCATCGCATGCATCTCTCCAAGAGCACCGCCAAAGACCGTAAAGTCTTGTGAGAATAAATAGACAGGTCGGCCGTTTACCTTTCCGTATCCAGTCACTACACCATCGCCGGGTCCGGCCTGTTGATCCATTCCAAAGTCACGTGTTCGGTGCTGGACAAACGGATTGAGTTCAACAAAAGTTCCTTCATCTAATAACAACTCAATACGTTCCCTCGCAGTCAGTTTACCTTTTTCATGTTGTTTGGCGATTTTATCGTCCCCGCCACCTAATTCAATCTGTCTCTTCTTATCGTAAAGTTCATTGATTTTATCGTAAATATCCACTACATTCACCCCTCAGTTTTGCTTTTATCGCATAGTTCCATCAGTACGCCATAAGATGACTTCGGGTGAAGAAATGCTACTTCCGCCCCTCCAGCACCGATTTTCGGTTGTTCATTTATGAGTTGAACTCCTTTTTCTTTCAGCTCCGCCAGCCTTTCCTCTATTCCTTTGACACCAAAGGCGATATGGTGGATTCCCTCTCCCCGTTTTAAGAGGAATCCATGTATGGCACTCGTTTCATCCATAGACGTCAGAAGTTCAATTTTTATATTTCCTGCATCGATAAACGCAACCCGAACTTTTTCCGATTCTACCTCTTCAATTTTCAGTAATGGAAGACCTAATATGTCCGTATAATAAGGTATCGACTTGTCCAAGTCTTTTACCGCGATTCCGATATGGTCGACTTTTTCCAAATGCAACATCCCCTTTGCTTCGTCTATATCCATTTTACCTATTTGTCCTATAAATCTCTACTTGTTATAATAATGAATACATAGATTAAAGGAGAGTCGGAAAATGAGTAATCCTAAATTCAGAAAGTTCGTCGTCTATGCGATGATTGGTGCAATGGTCTTATCTTCTGTAATGATGGGCCTCAGCATGTTCTTCTAATATAAACAGCATCAGCCGGTAATAACCGGCTGATTTTTTGTTATTCCATTATTTCATCCCTTTAAACTTCGATTTTATCTCCAAATAATGTTCCATTTCTTCGATGAATTGAAAGAGCGAAGCCATAGCTTTGAACATTTCATGGGAATGAGGCAAAGGGAGATCTGCAAACTCTTCCTTTACACCTTCCAACTTGGAAATATACCTTTTAGCCGTATTACCTGGATGTACATTTTCTGCAAGTTCGTCCATGAAATCAGCGATTATATGGGAATGTGAAAGTACCATTGGAATGGCTGTAATCTTTGGAAGTACACGTTCGATAATTTCAAATTGCTCTTCCCTCATATCAAAATACGAATAATATTCGTTTTCATGTCTTGTTAAATGGTTCTCAACGTCTTGATAAGCAAGTGCTTTCCCTTTTCCTAATATGGCAGCCGCTTCTGTTAATTCCTTCCCACCCCACTCCAAATCCCCATTCCGTAAATAGTTGGCGATTTCCTTGAATATTTTCGAGTAAAGGGTCTCCAATTCGACTTGGTATCTTTTTAGTTTCCGACTAATGTCAGGCATGTAAAAGTTAACGATGAAAGCCGTACCAAAACCGATTAACATCAACAATAACTCATTTATTAATAATTCAAACGTGAAATTTTTCTGCGAATAAATATGAAGCAGAATAACGACACTAGAGACAAAGCCGTCTTGGAATCGAAGTGAAACCAATGTTGGGAGAAATAAGAGAATCATAATGGCAAAAATACCTGGATTGTATGAAATCCCTTCAAAAAAGACAACAGCAAATACTAAACCAATCAATGTGGCGACAATCCTGGAAAGAATTGCTCTCACAGATTTTCTCTTTGTTGGTTGAATACAAAGAACGGTCAGAATTGCAGCTGAGGCGTACGAATTCAACCCGATGGATTGAGCAATCCAGATGGCTGCAGCCGCGCCGATTGCCGTTTTTAATGTACGATATCCGATTGAATAGCGTCTAAGCTTCACGGAAGATGGAACCCCTTTCATGAAAAAAAGGATACGATTGAACGCACCCTTTTGTCTCTATCATTATACTTCTTCACAAAATTCCTCGAATTGTGCTTGGAGGTTTGTTACAACTGACATTGGATCATGTCCCTCAATTTCGTGTCTGCCAAGTTCAGCTACTACTTGGCCATCCTTTAAAAGAACGAACGATGGGGATGAAGGAAGATGATCTTCGCCAAATAATGCTCTTGCTTGTGCCGTCGCTTCCTTATCTTGTCCGGCAAAAACAGTTACCAAACGATCTGGGCGTTTGTCATAATGTACAGCATGCGCTGCAGCTGGACGAGCAATACCGCCGGCACAACCACAAACCGAATTGATCATTACGAGTGTTGTACCTTTACTTGCAAATGCTTCTTCCACTTCTTCAGGAGTCTTTAATTGTTCATATCCGCTCGCTTCGATTTCGCTGCGGGAACGATTGACTGTTTCTTGATATAGTAAGTCATAATCCATATTAAAATTCATGGTATACTGCATCTCCTTCTCATTTCTACCCCTATAATAGCAGGAATAAAAGATAGCTGCAAAGACCTTGTTTCAAGATTTGAACAGTTTGTCCACTGCCTGGGAAACAGTTAGTTCCCCTTGTACTAACTGACTTTCCAGATCATAAGCGTTTTTCCTCTTTTGAGAAAAAAATTCATCGATCAATCGATCAGTGATCATAGCCCTGAACCAATCTTTCGTCTGCAATTTACGCCTTTCGTCGAAATAACCTGATTCTTTCATCTGATTCTGGAATTCACTTATGTCTTTCCAAACATGGTCCAATCCAATATTTTTCAAAGAGGATACCGCAAAGGCTGAAGTTGTCCATTTTGGCGTAGCCGGTTGTAGGAAGTGAAGGATTTGTTTATATTCTCGGACTGTTTTCTTTGCCAGTTTTTCATTGTCCCCATCAGCCTTATTCACCACAATGGCATCCGTCAATTCCATAATGCCCTTCTTCATACTTTGCAATTCGTCACCTGCACCTGTCAGGACAAGTAGAAGAAAATAGTCCACCATGCCACGTACGATGGTTTCGCTTTGACCTACACCGACAGTTTCGATGAGGATTACGTCATATCCAGCTGCTTCGCATAACAGCATCGTTTCCCTCGTTTTACGATGAACTCCGCCAAGTGTACCAGCTGAAGGGGATGGCCGGATAAAGGCATTAGGATGTCTGGACAAGTCCTGCATCCTTGTTTTATCGCCCAAAATACTGCCACCGGAAATGGAAGAACTCGGATCGACGGCAAGAACCGCGACCCGATGCCCTTTTTCACATAGCATCATTCCGAAAGTTTCGATGAATGTACTTTTACCAGCTCCAGGCACCCCTGTAATGCCGATTCGAATACTACGTCCTGTAACAGGTAATAGCAGTTGAAGTAATTCCTGACCTACTTCCTGCCGATCACGGTTCATACTTTCAATAAGTGTGATAGCTTTCGATAAATGCAATCTGGACCCGCTTCGTATTTCTTCTGCATATTCATGGATCGGTATTTCAATTCCACTAATCTTTTTGAAACGTTTAGGCTGGTGCATCAATCCGCCACTTCCTCATAACCAAGACGCTTATAGATTTCTTCCAAAATAATCTCCGCTGCAACCGGTATGACCGTACCCGGCCCGAAAATGGCAACAGCGCCGTTTTCTTTCAGGAATTCATAATCCTGTGCAGGAATAACGCCACCAACAAAAATCAGGATATCTTCCCGGCCAAGGCGATTTAGTTCCTGTCGTAATTCAGGAACTAATGTCCGGTGACCAGCAGCAAGCGAGCTGACTCCGACAGCATGAACATCATTTTCGACTGCTTGAAGTGCTGTTTCTGCAGGGGTTTGGAATAACGGACCAATATCAACATCAAATCCTAAATCAGCATAGGCAGTTGCCACGACCTTAGCCCCACGGTCATGTCCATCCTGCCCCATCTTTGCAATCAGGATTCGTGGTCTGCGACCTTCGTTTTCCAAAAACTCTTCTGACATTTGTTTCACTGATGCGATTTCTTCTTCGTTGGAATAATTTGAACTATAGATTCCGCTCACCGAACGAATCACCGCCTTATGCCTGCCTGATACTTTTTCGATCGCGTCTGATATTTCACCTAATGTTGCACGGGCTCTTGCTGCATCCACTGCACAAGAAAGAAGGTTTTCACTTCCCGTTTCCGCAGCTATGGTCAAGCGAGCCAGCAATTGTTTAACTTCTTCTTCATTACGCTCAGCCTTCATCTTCTGAATACGTTCAATTTGTTTTAGACGGACGGTTGTATTATCAATTGATAAGATTTCGATCGGCTCTTCCTGTTCCGGGCGGTAACGGTTCACACCGATAATGACTTCCCTGCCGGAATCAATTTTAGCCTGTCTTGTTGCTGCCGCTTCTTCTATTTTCATTTTCGGTAAACCTGTTTCAATCGCCTTTGCCATTCCACCTAATTCCTCAATTTCCTCAATGAGTTCCCAAGCCTTACCCATGAGCTCTTCGGTTAACGACTCTACGTAGTAGGAACCTCCCCATGGATCTATAACATTGGTCATCATCGTCTCTTCTTGTAGGAATAGCTGTGTATTTCGTGCAATGCGAGCTGAGAAATCTGTAGGCAATGCAATCGCTTCATCGAGTGCGTTCGTATGGAGAGACTGTGTGTGACCCATTGCAGCTGCATTCGCTTCTATCAATGTACGAGTGATGTTATTGTACGGATCCTGTTCGGTCAAGCTCCAACCGGACGTTTGTGAATGGGTCCGTAAAGATAACGATTTCGGATTTTTCGGATTGAAGCCTTTGATCAGCTGCGCCCAAATCCGGCGAGCAGCCCGCATTTTTGCTACTTCCATGAAATAGTTCATACCGATCGCCCAGAAGAACGATAGCCGAGGAGCAAAAGAGTCTATATCAATCCCCGCTTTTATTCCCGTCCGCACATACTCAAGACCGTCTGCTAATGTATACGCCAATTCTATATCTGCTGTAGCTCCGGCTTCCTGCATATGATAGCCGGAAATAGAAATGGAATTGAATTTTGGCATATTCTTTGCTGTGTAGTCAAATATATCAGCAATGATTTTCATCGACATTTCTGGTGGATAAATGTACGTATTCCGCACCATATATTCCTTTAAAATGTCATTCTGAATCGTACCGGCAAGTTGTCCAGGCGTAACGCCCTGTTCCTCCGCAGCAACTATATAAAATGCCATTATTGGCAAGACTGCCCCATTCATCGTCATCGAAACCGACATTTGATCAAGCGGAATTCCATCGAATAGTATTTTCATGTCTTCTACAGAATCGATCGCAACTCCAGCCTTTCCAACATCGCCTGTAACACGTGGATGATCGGAATCATATCCACGATGTGTCGCCAAGTCAAAAGCCACCGACAGTCCTTTTTGACCCATTGCTAAATTCCTTCTGTAAAAAGCATTACTTTCTTCTGCGGTAGAGAACCCTGCATATTGACGGACGGTCCAAGGTCTCGTCACATACATCGTCGGATATGGACCACGAGTAAACGGTGCAACTCCCGGTAAATCATTGGAATGATCAAAGTCCTGGTCATAATCATATTGAGGTTTTATTTCTATTCCCTCGTATGTTTTAAATCCTACCCCGTCAACTTTCGTCTTTGTTGAGGATTGAATCACCATATTAATATCAACATCTTTAAAGTTTGGCTTACTCATCGGTTCTCTGCCTCCTTTCGTAATGAAAGAATGGACGCCAATTTTTCAACTATATGTTGTCCGTTATATATGCACCCGTTCAGGCCTTCTTTTTTCCAAGCATCCATTACTTTTTGATCGAACCGACCGGCAATATCGATGATCGACTCAGGCTTCAATTTAAGAAGTGATCCCACTATATTCGGGCACTCATCGTCTTTTGCACAGACCACTGCATATTCAATTTTCTCATCCCGCAGCCATTTCAACGATTCTACAGGATCATTGAAAGAAGGGCTCCATACTGGTGAAATCCCTCCTACATTCAAGAATCCACTGACAAAATCCGCACGAGGTTTAACATCTTTTAAAGGACCAAATAGGAGAAGTGCAGTTTTTGGAGGTTGCCCATCTGCCCTTAAGTGTTCATAAGTTTCTGCCAATCGTTTAACCGGTATGGCAATTGTTGTATTGACTTCGTTTGAAGGGTCAGCGTATTTGTTCGTTCCGATTAGCGAGACCTTTCGGACAGCCAAAAGATCTTCTTTCTTCTTTCTGACCGATTCCACTTCTGCGTATAACTGGTCCAATCCATTTTCCTGTATGTTTAAGAATTGAGTCCAAGCTAATTCTGCCAATTGAGCAGTTAACGATTCAATATAATAAGATCCTCCTGCGGGATCCACAACTTTACCGATATGCGCCTCTTCTCTAATAATCAGTTGGACATTGCGTGCTAAGCGGACGGATTTTTCCGTTGTACCAGTCAAGATGGTATGAGGGTGCACCGTAATCAGTTCAGCCCCACCAAGTGCAGCTGAAAAAGCCATGTTTCCTGTTCTTAACAGGTTCACATCCGGATCTAATTTAGAGAACGATCGTAAGGATGTTTCGGCAATTAAACCAACCGGAACCGATTCCGTGTCATACGCTTCGATCAATGCTTTCCAAAGCACTCGGAATGCTCGTAACTTAGCCATTTCCATGAAGAAATTCGTATCCACTTGAAAGCGAACAGCTATACGATTTAAATATTTATCCGATTTTGTCACCATATACAAAGCAACTGCTAACTCTTGGACTGTATTTGCTCCCATGTAGTGAATTTCCGTCGTATCAACAATTAGTTTCAAGTTGGTGAATGCAGTAAGGTATTTAGGGTCTGATATAAATCCTTTCACTGAATCCTTTTGACCAATCATATCGAACACTTGGATGATCGGATCATGTTGATCGTATATGTAAAAATGAATGGGATATTCGGTCATAAGTTGTGCCAATTCATGTAATTGGTTCTCAGACCATTCGAATCCATAACTCTTATATACGATAGTTTCGTTCCCTTTGGAAAGGGAGTCTTTTAAACTGAGCAGATACTGCTCGGCCGTATCAGTAAAAACGTCCTGGGCAATTGTCCAACTGCCAGTATTTTTTTGTTTTCTTACTGCGGCTGAAATCTTGTCACGATTTTCAACCATTTCCTTTGTATATAAAGGTTGGAGTTTTATTCCCTCCAGCGTTTCAGTAACTAAAGTTTCGAACGGCTTACCTTTCAAAGCTTTTTCAGCTTCTACTTTCCATGCCTCATAAGTTTTCTGAGTAAATGAAGTCCCTCTTAATCGTTCAATCGTCACTATTCCAACCCCCCTCTGAAAAAATTGGTATCTTCATATATTTTATACGAGATGGTACATTCAATAAAGCGCTTTCTATTTTAGTTAACATAATAATATTATGAGACTATAAATCAGGAGGAACACAAATAAAGAAAAAGACTGGTGTGTAAAACCAGTCTCGAAATGATTAATATACTGATGTATTATCTTTCGTTGTCTTTTCCAATATCTCTTTCACACGTGCTAAGAAACGACCGGCCACTAAACCATCCAATACACGGTGGTCTAAAGATAGACATATGTTCACCATGTCTCTGACTGCAATCATTCCATCAATGATCACTGGGCGTTTCACAATCGCCTCGATCTGAAGAATTGCAGCTTGTGGGTGATTAATGATCCCCATCGATTGGACTGAACCGAATGAACCTGTGTTATTTACGGTAAACGTACCACCGGACATATCTTCTGATTTCAGTTTTCCGGAACGTACTTTGAGAGCTAAGTCATTGATATCCCTTGCAATTCCTTTAACAGTCTTTTCGTCGGCATGTTTGATGACCGGTACGAAAAGTGCTTCATCCGTTGCAACGGCGATTGATAAGTTAATATCTTTCTTCTGAATGATCTTGTCGCCTGCCCACATGGAATTCATCATCGGGAACTCTTTCAATGCTTGAGCGACAGCTTTTACGAAAAAGGCAAAGTAAGTTAAATTGAATCCTTCTTTTTGCTTGAATTCATTCTTCAATGAGTCACGGTATTTGACTAAGCTGGTGACGTCTACTTCGACCATCATCCATGCATGCGGTGCCTCGTGTTTGCTCTTTACCATGTTGTTCGCAATTGCGCGGCGGACACCAGATACCGGTATTTCAATATCTCCAGCAGATGATTGAATCGGAGTAGGTGCCGGAGTTGTTTTCAATTCTGGTTGGCTACTTGGAGCTGCAGCTGATTGTGCGGGTTCTCCTTGAGCCGGGCCACCTTGTGGGGTAGGAATTGTTCCACTTTCAATAAGTTTTTGTAGGTCTTTCCTTGTTATACGGCCACCCATTCCAGTACCGTTAACAAGGGTTAAGTCGATGTCATGTTCTTGTGCAAGTCGCAGAACAGCTGGAGAGTACCGCGCTTTTGACTCTTGATCACGCTTTAAAGGAGAGGCTGGTTTTTGAGAACCTGCAGCCGGCATTTCATTTGCAACTTCTTCTTTCGCCGGAACCGCTTCCGTTTTGGATTCACTGTTTCCGCCTTCTGTTTCAATCGTGCAGACTACGGCTCCTACCTCTAACGTCTCTCCTTCTTGTGCGATTAGTTCTTTAATCGTTCCTGTGAAGGAAGAAGGTACTTCAGCCGTCACTTTGTCAGTATTCACTTCTGCAAGCGGGTCATATTTATTTACCACATCACCAGGTTTGACGAGCCATCTTTCAATGGTTCCTTCCGTAACGGATTCCCCTAACTGCGGCATTTTGATTTGTTCGAATGCCATGATAATTCCTCCTTCCCATTAGAATTCAGCTAATTCACGCATCGCTTTTTCGACTTTATCCGGATTCAACATGAAGAATTTCTCCATTGTTGGTGCATATGGCATCGCGGGAACATCAGGACCTGCAAGACGTTTGATCGGAGCATCGAGATCAAATAAGCAGTTTTCAGAAATGATTGCTGCCACTTCACTCATGATACTTCCTTCTTTATTGTCTTCAGTTACTAACAATACTTTACCTGTTTTAGAAGCAGCCTCGACAATCGCTTCCTGATCTAATGGATAGACTGTACGTAAATCGAGAACATGGACAGAAATGCCATCTTCAGCTAATCGTTCTGCAGCTTGTAAAGCAAAATGTACACATAGACCGTAAGTAATAACTGTAATGTCTTCGCCTTCCCGTTTTACATCTGCCTTTCCGATTGGTAATACGTAGTCATCTTCGGGTACTTCGCCTTTAATGAGTCGATAGGCACGTTTATGTTCGAAGAATAACACAGGATCCTCATCACGGATCGCTGCTTTTAACAACCCTTTAGCGTCATATGGAGTTGAAGGGATGACAATTTTTAATCCAGGTTGGTTTGCAAATACTGCTTCTACCGATTGTGAGTGATAAAGGGCACCATGGACACCCCCGCCGAATGGTGCACGGACAACCATCGGACAGGACCAATCATTATTGGAACGATACCGGATTCTGGATGCTTCGGAAATGATTTGGTTCACTGCAGGCATGATGAAATCAGCAAATTGCATTTCTGCAATGGGACGAAGTCCATACATGGCAGCTCCGATTCCTACTCCTGCAATGGCAGACTCAGTTAGTGGAGTATCCAAAACTCGATATTCCCCAAACTGATCGTATAATCCTTGAGTTGCTTTAAAGACCCCGCCTTTTTTTCCGACGTCCTCACCAAGAACAAATACGCGGTCATCGCGTTCCATCTCTTCCTTCATCGCCAAAGTGATGGCATCGATATACGACATAACGGCCATTAGTTATTCCCCCCGTCTTCTGCATACACATAACGAAGTGCATGCTCAGGCTCAGCGTAAGGTGCGTTTTCCGCATAATCTGTCGCTTCATTGACAACGTCTTTAATACGCTGTTCCATACTCTGCTCGACATCTTCTGTTAAAACTCCATTCTCTCTCAAATAAGCAGAGAATAAGAGAATCGGATCTTTCTCTTTTTCTGCAGCTAATTCTTCATCAGTACGGTATACACGATGATCGTCATCAGATGAGTGTGCCGTTAAACGATAACATACCGTTTCGATGAGGCTCGGTCCTTCTCCATTACGTGCACGGTCTGCTGCTTCCTTGACGACTTTGTAAACCTCTAATGGATCTGTACCATCCACTGTAACTCCAGGCATACCATAACCGATAGCGCGATCAGAAATATTTTCTGCGGCTACCTGTCTGTCATATGGCACGGAGATGGCATATTTATTGTTTTCAACCATTATGATTGTCGGTAATTTATGAACCCCTGCAAAGTTTAAGCCTTCGTGGAAATCACCTTGGTTAGAGGAACCTTCCCCTAATGTTACAAATGTGATGAAATCTTCCCCGCGCATCTTGGCAGCAAGTGCCACTCCAACTGCATGCGGAACTTGTGTTGTAACAGGAGATGACCCCGTTAAAATCCGATTCTTTTTCTGTCCAAAGTGGCCAGGCATTTGGCGTCCGCCTGAGTTTGGATCTTCTGCTTTTGCGAAAGCAGAGAGCATCAACTCTTTCGGAGTCATACCGAAATGAAGAACAACCCCCATATCCCGGTAATATGGTGCGATATAATCTTTCGCGTTATCTAAGGCGAAAGCAGCACCGATTTGTGCAGCCTCCTGGCCTTGACATGAAATGACGAAAGGAATCTTACCTGCACGGTTCAAAAGCCACATACGCTCATCAATTCGACGAGCAAGAAGCATTTCTTCATACATTTTCAATACATCATCATTCGTCAAACCGATTGCTTCATGACGATTTGTCATCTCATTTCCTCCCTTTACATATGGATTGCTTTGCCTTCAACAGCTAAAGCAGCTTCTCCCATAATTTCGCTTAACGTTGGATGTGGATGGATCGTATGACCGATTTCCCAAGCTGCAGCATCCAATACCATAGCAAGACCTGCTTCGGAAATCATATCGGTCACATGTGGTCCGATCATATGGACACCTAACACATCATCCGTTTGTGCATCCGCAATAATTTTCACAAAGCCGTCCGACTCACCGAACACTAAAGCCTTACCAATCGCCTTAAATGGGAACTTTCCGACCTTGACTTCAAATCCTTCATCTTTTGCCTGCTGTTCGGTCAATCCGACACTTGCAGCTTCTGGACTGGAATAGATGCAGCGTGATACTTTCGTGTAATCTATCGGTTCGGTCTTATTACCCGCAATATGCTCAACAGCTGTAATTCCTTCATGAGAAGCAACGTGTGCAAGCTGAAGTCCACCGATTACGTCTCCGATTGCATATATATGGGATTCTTTTGTTTGGAATGTATTTTTCACTTGAATAAATCCTTTTTCAACGACAATATCTGTGTTTTCTAGTCCAATGCCTTCAATATTAGCCTGTCGTCCGACAGATACTAACATTTTTTCTGCGTTGAAGGTTTGATCAGAGCCAGAAACTTCCGCTGAAATAGTTACATTGCCCTTTTCAATCACCAATGTTTCAGGTTTCACTTTAGCGCCTGTTATAAATTTAATGCCTTTCTTCGAAAGAAGTTTTTTCATTTCATTCGAAACGTCCTGATCCTCTGTCGGTATAATCCGATCAGCATATTCAATGACGGTTATTTCCACACCGAAATCGTTTAGCATGGATGCCCATTCGATTCCAATGACTCCACCACCCACAATGATCATGGAAGAGGGAAGTTCAGTCATTTGAAGTGCTTCATCGGAACTTAAAACATGCTCACCATCAATATTGAGGCCCGGTAATGTACGCGGTCGAGAGCCCGTTGCCACAATGACATTTTTAGGAATCAGCATCTCATTTTCTCCACCGGAGTTCATTTCTACAGAAATAGTTCCAGGCATAGGAGAAAAAATGGAAGGACCTAAAATGCGGCCTGTCCCTTCGAATACATCAATCTTTCCTTTTTTCATAAGTGCTTTCACACCATTATGAAGTTGCTGGACAATTCCATCTTTCCTTTTTTGCACGCGACTAAAGTCAAGGCTGACATGTTGAATGTCCACACCGAATTCAGCTGCATGATTTTTAGAAGTGGAATACACTTCTGCACTTCGCAAGAGGGCTTTACTAGGGATACAGCCTCTGTGTAAGCATGTTCCACCCACTAAATCCTTTTCGACAAGTGCAGTCTTCAAGCCGAGTTGAGATGCACGGATGGCGGCTACATAACCGCCGGTGCCTCCCCCTACTATTACTACGTCATATTCTTTCGCCATACGTAAGCCTCCTTCGCAAAATTCCCTAACTGATTAACCACGGGAAGACAGTGAATGTTTTCCGTTTTGCAGGAATTGACCGCGGGATTTAGCCATACGAGCAATACGTTCTTCGGCCAATCGGTCTGCTGCGATATAAGTAGGAATGCCATCACGTTTAGAAATGGAAATTACCTTTTCGATCGTGTCGTAAAGTGCTTCCACTTTCTTCATGGCACGTTCATGGCTATAGCCATTCAATTCATCCGCTACATTAATAACACCGCCGGCATTAATGATATAGTCAGGTGCGTACACGATTCCAAGTTCATGTATTAAATCTCCGTGACGCTCTTCTTTCAGTTGGTTATTTGCTGAACCCGCGATCACACGTGCTTTTAGCTGTGGAATTGTTTCATCGTTAATGATGGCACCCAGTGCACACGGAGCGAAGATATCTGCTTCTTGTGAATATATCTCATCCGCTTCTACTGCAATTGCCCCGAAATCGTTAACCGCACGTTCAACCGCACTCTTATTGATATCCGTTACAATAAGTCTTGCACCTTCTTCGTGCAGGTATTTGCAAAGTGTATAAGCAACATTCCCAACACCTTGAACTGAAATTGTTCTACCTTCCAATGAATCGGTACCGAATGCTTCTTTTGCAGCAGCCTTCATTCCTCGGTAAACACCGTAAGCTGTTACAGGAGATGGATTGCCGGAAGAACCGAATTCTGGAGAAATACCTGTTACATAATCTGTCTCCGTATGGATCATATCCATATCCGCTACAGTTGTACCCACGTCTTCAGCTGTAATATAACGTCCGTTTAATCCTTGGATGAAACGACCGAAAGCACGGAACATTTCCTCATTCTTATCTTTTAATGGGTCACCGATAATAACAGTTTTACCACCGCCTAAGTTCAATCCCGCAGCAGCGTTTTTATATGTCATACCACGCGCTAAGCGCAGTGCATCAACAATCGCATCTTCTTCTGTTGCATATGTCCACATACGTGCTCCGCCAAGTGCAGGCCCTAGTGTTGTATCATGAATCGCAATAATCGCTTTTAAACCAGACGTTTCATCTTGGCAAAATACCAACTGTTCATAATCGTACTTTTCTAGACTTTTGAAGATTTCCATTTCAAAATTCCTCCTTGTTGTATGTAGTTAGTTTTAACCGGAATAGTACCGGACCCTTTGGGTAAATTGAAAAATTCTAAAGGTAACGAGAATTTTAATATTAGTTCTTAGGACTAAGTACTAATTATTCTACTCCTCAATTATACACTAAGCAAAAAGCGTGCCAACTTTTAATTTTTGTAAGCGCTTTATTTGTCAAAGTAAATAAAAGTTTCTTTTGCAATTTTATTCAAACTGCGCAAATTTTTGCACGCAATTATTGTAGATTATATTTATCAAGTTTGTAATAAAGAGAGCGTAGTGAGATCCCAAGTTTTTTAGCGGTCAAAGACTTATTGCCTTTCATCGCATTCAAAGTTTCTATTAAAATTGTATTCTCAAAACGGTCCAGTTGGTCATTTAGTGGACCCGAGTCAATTTCTATAGATAACTCATTCTCCTTGTTCTGAGGATTCAGCGAAAATGAAAGATGTTCTGAACTCAATAGTTTTTCATTCGGTGCCATAAAGATCATAGCCCTACTTATTACATTTTCAAGCTCTCTGACATTCCCAGGCCAATCGTAAGACTGTAAACGAAGTAGTGAGGATTCAGTTAATCCTTCAATATTCCGCCCATATTCCTGGTTCAATTTAAACAGCAACCGTTCTGCTATTTGAGGGATATCCTTTTTCCGATTCCGTAAAGGAGGAATTTGAATAGGCATTCGGTTCAACCTGTAATAGAGATCCTCCCGAAAGGTTCCTGTGTGCATAGCCTTTTCCAGATTTACATTTGTCGCTGCGATGATCCTCACGGATAGTGGGACAGGTTTTGTTCCCCCTACCCTGACAATTTCATTCTCTTGAAGAACGCGCAGTAACTTAGCTTGTGTATTCAAAGACAACTCGCCAATCTCATCCAGGAAGATACTGCCTTGATCAGCCTCTTCAAACAGTCCCTTCTTTCCGCCCTTTCTTGCACCGGTAAAAGCGCCCTCTTCATATCCGAACAATTCGCTCTCCAATAGTTCCTCAGCAATTGCTGCACAGTTCACACGTATGAACTTGTTATATTTTCGATCGCTCGAACTATGAATGGCATGGGCAAATAACTCCTTACCCGTACCCGATTCACCACGTAATAGAACCGTAACCGGAGTTTTAGCTGCCAATTTAGCCTGCTCAATAGAAATTGACATTTCATGTGAATCACCAATTATATCTTCAAACGTGTATTTGGATTCAAGAGTTCGAATCAATGATTTGGCCCGGTCTAACTCATTAGTTAAATTCCGCATTTCCGTTATATCATGAATGACCCCGACGCTTCCTTTAAGCTCGGAATCTACAATCACTGGTGCAACGTTGACGATCACGTCCCTTTTTGATGTTCCAACTTTCATATTAACTCCACGTATCGGCTTTTTTGTTTGAAGCACCTTATAGTGAATACTTTCACCTTCCATAATATCAACGGTCGCAGGCTTTCCAATCACTTCATCCTCTTTTAGCCCGGTAATCCTCGTATAAGCGGGATTAATTATTAATCCTTTACCTTCACGATCGACTACTGTAATCGCGTCGTCACTCGACTGGATGATGGCTTGTAGCATCGTTTGAATTTCCTTAAGATTTGTGATTTCTTCCGCCATCTCCATCACTTCACTCATATCACGAAATATGGCAAAAGCGCCTAAAGTGAAACCGCTTTCATCAATCAGTGGAAAGCGGGATGTAACAATCTTCAACCCATTCGAAAGAGTAAGTTCCCTATTCAGTTCAAGTTTTTTGGTTTTGCATACTTTGGGAAGCTCACTGAACGGAATTATTTTTGTTATGTTTTGACCGATCGCTTCCTCAGCGATAACTCCAATCATCCGCTCTGCACTTTTATTGAAAAAGTTAATCGAACCATTCACATCGATCCCCACCATTCCCTCACCGAGCGAATTAAAGATCGTGTTATATTTATGTGCTTCTTTACGGAGTTTTTCATTGTAATGAATATTATCCTTCATCAATTGAACGATCAAACTTGCTACCGAACCCGGTATTAGGATCGTATGAGAAGGAAGTTCCTGTTGAATATCATCAAAAACACTTGGAGATCCTGTCACGTCGAACAAGAGGTCAGGCTGGTCTTTCAAAAAGTTTCTCCAATCTTTTCCTGTTGGTATTCCCAATTCCTTTGCAATTTTCAATCCGTTTGCTTCCCTATTTACATCGACAATTGCAATTACATCCATGTTTTCAACAGCAGCTAATAAATTCAATATCGCGGATCCACCGACACCCGCACCAATAATTAATACTTTTTGCAATTCCATTCAAACCCCCTTCCTCCAAATGCAACTTCTTGCAAGCTTTTTATCTATCATATATGATTGACCATCCACTTGACAATCGAATGGTGAATTGTAAAATTGAAATTGGATAGAGGAGTTGTTTTAATGGCGCGATTACTGGCCTTTTTAGTTTTACTAATTCCCGGCATCATAGCGGGTTATGGAATCAAATTAATGAGAGATACTTTCTATGGAATCGGTCCGATTGATATCAGCTGGCTTCAATTCCTGATCGGTTTCATATTAATGGTTGTAGGTGTCGGTTTCATCGCCGGATTCGTATTATACCGCGATCGTAAAAAAGGAAAAATCCCTATGAAAAAAGACAATCCTAAAAGTCTTAAATGACTTCAGGATTGTCTTTTTCACTTAGTTAAGTAGAATTCTCAACTTCTTTGAAGTGCCTTTTCTTGTGCCTGCAGTACTAGTTCCGGATAGTCCGTGATCCAGCCTTTGACAATTTGATGGGGTTCCGAAATAAATGGTTCGGAACCGACTACGCCATAGAATCTAACTTTCTTTCCACTTTTGTTGAGAAGGTCCAGCTTTTCTTCTTTATAGTTCCGTTTATGAAGATGGAACAGATCAGCTGCATGGTAGCCTCTCAAATTTCCCCAATCCGAGTTTTTAGTAAGGATATAAGCGGTTTCTACACGCGGAAACTGTGATTTGATAATTTCCAAAAGCTCGTAATGAAATGATGAGAAATGAACATCCGGGAGTCCCTTACACCTTCTCACGATCTCCTTCACAAATAATGGTTCCGCCATCAGCGATTCTTTCAATTCGATATTTAAAGCTATTCCCTTTTCACTTGCCCATTCAATCATCTCTTGTAAGGACATTATTTTCTCACCATGAAACAACCGTCTGAACGGTTTTCCAATCTTTTTCTTCATGAGTTTTTCATAGGAAAGTTGATTTACCTTTTTTCGGGAGCCTGTCAATCTCCGCAGATTCAAGTCATGATAAATGATTGGAACTCCATCCTTAGTAAGCTGAATATCAAGTTCTATTCCATCTGCTCCAAGCTCCACCGCTTTTTCAAATGCCTTTAGCGTATTTTCGAAAGCATAAGCAGATGCACCCCTGTGCGCGTATACAGGAATTTTAAACATTGAGAACACCATCTTCCACTCTAAATGTACCAACTGTCGATTTGGACAGCAGCTTATTGATTGAACCGATTTGGATCAATGTATTAGGATGTGCCTCCTTCGTTATTCTTATTTCCTCATTTTGCGCGTATTTAATCAGATTTAGTGCAGCTTGGATTTCACGGTCAAGATCCATAAATTGTTCATCAAGTCGTGACAGTTGTTCTTTTGCCGTTTCATATAAGTGTTTCTGGTCGTCCGATAGTGATTCCAACATTAGTTCGAGAGTCTCAACCTTTTCAGACACTTTATCGATATTTTGTTGGACCGATTTTAATTCGTGTGCTTTTACTTGCAGATCAGCCAGTAAATTATCTTTATCAATTCCTTTTACGATCAGTTCTGTCCGGCGCTCATGTTGATTGCCTGAAATGGATGCTGTTATTTTGAACAGAGCTTCTGCACGTCCACCAATCAATTTACCTTTTCGTTCGTCAACTAGTATATTTTTTGCGAGCAGTGTAGATCCTAATGCGTAAAATCCGATATTGACTTCCTCGCCTGCTTTTAAAAGGCATTCGTTTGCATGTTTTACATAAATACTTTCTTCTGCCTCTACTACTGTTATTCCACGGCCAAAAATACCGCCTCGAATATAAATGGATCCTTCCGTGGACTTGATTAATGAAGCATTAACCACTCCTTCAGCTGCACGTACCTCAAGATCACTTGAAGCAACGATGGAGTAACCAGGCATGATAGTGCCTCTTACACTGATGGAACCGTCAAACTGAACATTTCCAGTCTCAACACCGACATCCCCTTCGATGATAAGGTGATCCCGAATCGTCAATATGCCATTAATATATTCAAGTGCGCCCGATTTGGTCGCTCGTAGAATCAGTTTTCCTGATTCTTCAATTTCAAACGCAATCTTGCTATCATAAGAAAATGGCAAATCATCGCCGGTCTCGGCTCTTAATGTTTCACCATAGAGATTCTTACCGCTAACGCCAGGAAGTGGCCTTGTCTTTTCACCAAGCCAATCCCCCGATTTCACTTCAAAAATGAAATTCATCTCATAATAATCAGCCGTATCATCTTCCCGAATCACGGGTTTGCGTTCCGGACGCTCAATATAAGTGATTTCAGAGTCTTTTCCTTTTACTGCTGGTGAACCTTCAGCAATGATAAAAGGCTTTCCTGCTCGGACCGTAGTTAGCTCAGGTTCTTTAAGGCCGTATACAATCCCGAGTTCAATAGCCATCGCACGGAGTTCCTCTTTAAAATAATCCTGTTTCAGTAGAATTTCCTTTTGCTCTTCATTAATCACAGCAGTGGCACTCATAGCTTCCTTGTCAATTTCAATTTCAATGATAGGAAGATGAATACCGATTGGAACCGGGCTCTCATCCGCTTTTTCGAGCGCCTTCTTCAGTTCCATAAAGTTTGTCAATTTGATTCGCGGATGTTTTTTAATAGTCGAGTCAAACTTTTTAATCGGATAAGGTTTATATACAGTCAGGAATACACTATCCTCTTCAACAATTAAACTAAAAAAGTCGTTTTCTTCAATGATCATTTTGCACACGCTCGCTTCCCTAACTCCATTATAAAACGACAAAGTCAATTTTTGATGAAAATTTTCTGAAACATGAAATTTTTATTGTGAGATGCCAAATTATCCCGTTTAAGTTAGTCATTTATATTTTATATGTATCTAAAGAAGCATATTAAAAAGACAGCCTTTTTTGGGCTGCCTCTTTAATACTTATAGTTCATGATCAAGATCTGTTAAGCAATATTATATAGTATTGATTTCAGTATTAATTAAGACTTTGAATCAAGTCCAAGTTCCAGATAAATGAGTTCAAGTTGCTCTCTGAAAGCTTCTTCAGTTTCATCGGAAACTTCGCCTTTACCATGCCATTCGTTCATTGCATTATGTGCTAAAGTCTGGTACATATGAAACTCTTCTTGAAGTCCATCAACTTTAATCGTATCTTCGAAAAAGTTGGTATAGCTTAAGGCCGGATAGATTTCATCTTCAATTGTTCGTTTCCCTGATTTCAGACCTTTGTAAGTATGATTGACATAATCTCGAAGAGTATCAAATTCAGTATAATGAATGATGTTAGTATCCATTGAAGCAGCATTGATTTTTCCTGCGTCATCGTACTTCTGAGTAAGAGGATTGTATGCAGAATCTAAATTTTGCAAAGCAGAATTTACCTGTGCAAGAATATCCCGCAAATCTGGATTTTTCTCTTTGACCGCTGTTTCAACTTCATAAGCAGAATCTTTGAGAATCTCTTTAATGTGCCGTTCCCTTGTCCCTTCAGCAACCTCAACTGCACCATTCAAGTACGTGACCAATACATCGATCATTTCTTTTTTCTCTTCGTAATTGAAATCTTCAACAATACTTGCTGACACAAGTGCTGAGTTATGAATAGCATCATAAAGTTTGTTACCACTTTTGATTACTTCAAATTGGTCCCCATTTTTATCGTAAACAGTTTCAGTTTTAGGTTTAGTTGCCTTTTCCTTCGATTGAACTTGAGAATCACCGTCTGAACACCCAACTAAAATTCCAATGAAAGTTGCAGCAGAAAGACCGATAATAAGTTTTTTCAATTTAATCCTCCTTCGAGTTCCTTGACCATCCTCCCATTTTTCCTCTTCGATTAAATGATAACAAATTATTCCTAACCCCTGTAAAGAATATGTAAAAAATAAACTCTGTTATGGTAAGAAAATCCACCAAATGAAATTCAATTTCAGTCATCTTCTATTTCGTAACCGTCTATTTTACATAGAAAAAGACCAACGAATCAAACTAATTCATTGGCCCTTTAAGCAAAAGTTTAATGAAAATAAACTTGAGTATAATTTATAAAATTTCGTCGGTTTGGTCGAAAAAACCCTTCAAATGACAGCTCTTAGCTTGCCATATGTTCCAAACGGATTTTGTCGGCAATCATCGCGATAAACTCGCTGTTTGTCGGTTTACTCTTCAAGTGGTGGACAGTATAGCCGAACATTTTAGAAATGGATTCGTAATTCCCACGGTTCCATGCAACTTCAATCGCATGACGAATCGCTCGTTCCACACGGGATGGAGTAGTGTTGAATTTTTGGGCAATTTCTGGATATAGCACCTTTGTGATAGAGCCAAGCAGATCGACATCATTATATACCATTTGGATTGCCTCACGAAGGAAAGCATATCCTTTAATATGAGCAGGAACGCCAATTTCTTTTATAATTGCAGTAATCGTCGTATCGATCATTTTTTGGCTTGTTTTCTTCTGTGTACTACCATTTAACGCATGATCACGCTGTTTTTTCTCCGATGATTGTCCCCGTAATTGCATGATTTGATGGACGAGACGGTCAAATTCAAAAGGCTTCAGCATAAAATAGGAAGCTCCTAATTCCGCGGCTTGTTTCATAACATCTTCCTGTCCGAAAGCTGTAAGCATAATTACTTGAAGATCTGAAAGCGCATCGTTCTCTTGAAGGTTTTCTAAAACACCTAAACCGTCAAGATGCGGCATAATTATGTCTAATAATAAAATGTCTGGCTTTTTCTCTTCTAACATTGTAAGACATAACTTACCGTTTGCAGCTGTCCCGATTACTTCGATTTCTGGATGGTTATCAAAAAAAGAAACCATAGTCCTGATTAAATCGCGATTATCGTCTGCGATAGCAATTTTAATTTTTCCACTTTCCATTTACATTTCCTCCCTGATTGTGCTGTGAATTGTTTGTCGTTGGACGTAAAGCTGCTTCATTACAAATGCCCCTTTGTGACATAAACACTTTTTCGACACGACGAGTCAGAATCCTTTTTAAGTTCAAAAAATAAGTCTATTGTAGGATGGTTTTTTGGTATTTCGACGATATTCTTTCTCTTTTGTTCGTTTTGTCGAATCTCGCCCTATTGTATCATTTTTCCAATAATTTGAGAAGGAGTTGTGGCATATAAAGAAGGCAAGGCTCTAATTTAACTTAGGGCCTTGCCTTTTTCCTCAATTATGGCTGTTTTTTCAACATTTTCGTCATTGGAAGAGCCGCACCTTTTAATGGATCTTCAACAAACATATGTGTAATGACTCCTGCAAACTTTCCGTTTTGAATTATCGGACTCCCGCTCATGCCTTGAAGAATCCCGCCCGTTTTCGAAATCAGTTCTTTATCCGTCAGTTCAAACTGGAATGAACTTCCCTTAACTGAGGTGATGGCAATGGAAAATTGTTCGACCGTTTCACCTTCAATGGTTGTGTAGATGGTGGCCTTTCCTGGTTTCACTTCGTCTTCCCGCATAATTTCCAACGGTTCCGGGAATGCTCCTGTTAAAGTGGAGGATTGCCAATCCCCAAAAATACCATATATTTCATTAGACTGAATATCCCCTAACGGGTGATCTTCTTTTAAGATGGAAGAAATTTTATAACCCGGATTACCAGGTACACTTTTCTTTATTTGTTCAATGGTTGCCAAATAGATGGAGCCAGTACTGAACGAAGGAGGAGATTTTAGTGCTGCATCTATAATTTGATGTCCTAATGCTCCATATTCCCCTTTTTCTGGGTCAATATAGGTTAGGGTTCCAATGCCCTCGGTTCGGTCTCGTACAAATGGATAAAAATTTTGGAGGTCTTTCTTGGATGACTCGAGATCAACCGTTTGATTCCCACGTTTAACGGAGAGAATAACTTTCCGATCCTCTGGCAAATTTGTTATGACATCATCAAAATCGGTCATCGTCTTTATGGGTTTACTGTCGATTTGCTTAAAGACGTCTCCAGCCTTTAACCATTTCTCATCGTCCAGAAGAACATCGTTAATGACGAAAACACCCTTTAAATTCATATGAATGCCAATTGAATGTCCCATTGGAATCAGTTTCTCCGCCTTGGCCGCAAATGCTTGAAATGGCAGTAAGAGAACAAATAAAACGGCCAAGTAGACGACTATACTCCGCTTAATCCATCGCATGTTTCACCCCCTCATTTCGTTATAAGCTTACTATGTCACATCTGATGAATGTTATGAGAGGTACATTTTATGAAAAATGCTAGAATACAGCTACAGCAGTCGTTCCACTATTTATCCAATATCTTACGCTCTTCTGCATTACTTAAAAGTTCAGCAGCATGCTGAAGAGTTGCTGTTGTAATTTCAGCACCTGACATCATTCTGCTCAATTCTTCCACGCGTTTTTCTCCGACTACCTGATTAACTGATGTGACTGTTCGATTTCCTTCTACTTCTTTTTGAATTAGATAATGCTGATCGGACATAGCGGCTACTTGAGGTAAATGGGAAATGCAAAGTACTTGTGAATGTGTGGCAATCGATGCTATTTTTTCAGCAATTGCCTGTGCTACACGTCCACTTACTCCCGTATCCACTTCATCGAAAATTATAGAAGTAACTCCGACGTGTTTTGAGAAAATGCTTTTTAATGCAAGCATCATACGCGATAATTCACCGCCGGAAGCAATTTTAACAAGTGGTTTTAATGGCTCTCCGACATTTGTGGAAATATAGAACGATACGGCATCAGCACCTGTTTGGTCTAAAGAAGCAATTGAACGCTGTTCAAAGTGCACTTCAAATGTTGCCTTCTCCATATATAGTTCTTTTAATTGCTGATGAATCGCTTTACTTAACTCTGTCGCAGCTTTTTTACGTAGGATTGTCAGCTCTTCTGCTTCAACTTCAAGATCCTGTTCTAATTGGTGAATTTTTTGCTGATCCACTTGTAAACGTTCGTCTCTGTTAATTAGCTTCTCCAATTCTTCCCCAATTTTTTCACGATAAATTAAAATGTCTTCGACCGATGCACCGTATTTTCGTTTCATCGATTGAAGCACAGCTAAACGCTGTTCGACCTCATTCAGCCGTTCAGGTTCAAATTCCATTGAGTCCAAAGAACTTTTTAACGAAAATGCAGTATCTTGTAAAGAATAAAATGCGTTTGATACAGTTGCAGAATGCTCAACAATTTGTTCATCAACTGTTGCTGCATCCTCCAGTTCGCTCATCGCAGAGCCAATAAAATCAAGACCTTTCGAATCACCATTTAAGGATTCATATGCATTTGCAATACTTTCATAGATTTTATGATAGTTTTGAAGACGTTTTCTCTCTTCATAAAGCTCTTCTTCTTCTCCAATACGTAAAGAAGCATCATCAATTTCATTCGTTTGGAACTGATACAAATCAATTCGTTGCGCAATTTGCTGCTCACTTTCCTTCATGGAAGCCATTTCACGTTTCAACTTTTTGTATGTTCGGAAAACGGATTGATAGCTTTCTTTCGCTTTTTCCAAAGTACTACCTGCAAATTGGTCAAGCAAATGGATATGTTGTTTTTCATCCATTAGCTCTTGTGTTTCATGTTGACCATGTATATCGATTATTGAGGCACCGATTTCGCGTAAAATCGCAATTGTGACTAACTTTCCGTTTACTCGGCATACACTTTTACCATTTTCATTAAGATCCCGGCGGAGGATGATCGTTCCTTCATCACTTTCAATTCCCACATCTGCCATTTTTGAAAAGACCGGATGATCCGGCCGATCAATGATAAACATCCCCTCAAGTTCTGCTTTCTTCGCACCGTGACGAATGAATTCCTGAGAACCTCTTCCGCCGGCAAGCAAATGGATGGCATCGATGATAATCGACTTACCTGCTCCTGTTTCCCCTGTCAGCACGGTCAGTCCATTTGTAAAGCTAACTGTTAAATCTTCTATAATGGCGAAGTTTTTAATTGAGAGTTCCTTAAGCATAAGAATTGCCTCCCTTATAGCATCTCAAGAAGTCTGTTTTTAATAAGTTCACGGTCGTTTTGGTCCCTGCATAAAATAAGACAAGTATCGTCCCCGCAAATGGTCCCCAGTATTTCCTCCCAATCTATATGGTCAATTAGGGAACCGATGGAGTGCGCATTACCAGGCAATGTCTTCATCACAAGGAAATGGCTTGCTCCATCTATACTTACAAAGGCGTCCGTTAAGGCACGATGGAGTTTTTGTTTCGGATTGAAACGTTGATCGGCCGGTAAACTATATTTATAACGGCCATCCTGTAAAGGCACTTTCACTAAATGAAGCTCCTTAATATCTCTGGATACCGTAGCTTGAGTGACGTTATAACCTGCATTTTTTAAAATCTCGACAAGCTCATCTTGTGTTTCTATTTCATTATTCGCAATAATATCCCGAATACGAATATGTCGTTGACCTTTATTCATTGCTTTCACCTCATATTGATGAATAATTATACTGGTTTATTTATACCACCAATTACCTCTTTCCACAACTTCAGTAACTTGACAAACAAAAATCTGCTATACGCCTTCGCTCAGATGAATCCATTAGAACTATCTAAGGATCCATACATTGCGATGGCGTTATAGCAGATTATATCGAGTTCTTATTCAATTATTTTAACTGTTGATGTGATTCTTCGATTAACTTTTCGAGTGTTTCTCGAGTTAAGGTAGTTGGATCATTAGTAGAACGTAAGTGATAGAGGAACTCGATATTTCCTTCTCCGCCCGTAATCGGAGAGAAAGAGGCATCGACTAAGCTAAAGCCGGTTTCCACGGCGAAATCAGCAATTTTCGTTAGTACTTCCAGGTGAACCTTCTGATCACGGACGACCCCTTTTTTACCCACCTTCTCTTTGCCTGCCTCAAATTGCGGCTTCACAAGAGCTACCACATCTCCACCGGGTTGAATCAACTGTTTCAATACCGGAAGGATGAGTTTAAGGGAAATGAACGATACATCAATCGTCGCAAAATCTGGACGTCCTTCCTTGAGCTGTTCCTCCGTTACATAACGAAAATTGGTACGTTCCATCACGGTTACACGCTGATCTTGCCGTATTTTCCATGCCAACTGGTTATAGCCTACATCAAGTGCATAACAATGCTTCGCACCATTTTGTAGTGCACAATCGGTGAAACCGCCTGTTGACGCACCAATATCCAGAACAAGCTTGTCCTGAACGGATACATCAAAAACTTCCAATGCCTTTTCGAGCTTTAGGCCACCACGGCTTACGTATTTTAACGTATTCCCTTTAACTGCTAAAGGAGCATCAACCGATATTTTTTCCCCGGCTTTTTCAATCCGGATTTCGTTAGAAAAAACTTGTCCCGCCATGATCGCCCTTTTCGCTTTTTCACGTGTCTCCAACAAGCCTCGTTCAACCAGCAGAACGTCGACTCGTTCTTTCTCGGTTTTCGTCATAACACAGGACTGCCATCTGGCTGCTTAGGCCTAATATTTTCTTCAACCCGTTCAATCAAAGAAGTTGTGGTAAAGCCGATTTCTTCTAATAACTGGTCAACACTGCCGTGTTCAATGAACTGATCAGGTATGCCCATTCGATCAATTACAGCATTTTGATAACTATGGTCGTTTGCAAACTCAAGGACTGCACTGCCGAAGCCACCAGCTAATACGGCCTCTTCGATCGTGATAATTGGAACGTTACGTTTCATGATGGAGTGCATCATCTCTTCATCTAACGGTTTGATGAACCGGGCATTAACTATTTCCACTTCAATCCCTCGCATGGAGAGAACTTCTGCAGCTTCAAATGCCATTTGAATCGTTGTTCCAAATGTTAAAATCACTGCATCCTTTCCTTCTCGGAGCACTTCCCAGCTTCCAATCGGAATATGATGAAGCTCCTTGTCGAGTGGTACGCCAATACCATTTCCTCTCGGATAGCGCAAAGCAATCGGACCATCATCATAGCTTATAGCCGTGTGGACCATATGTTGTCCTTCGTTTTCATCCTTTGGCATCATGATGACCATATTCGGCATATGGCGAAGGAATGCAATATCAAATACACCTTGATGTGTTTCTCCGTCAGCACCAACAAGTCCTGAACGGTCGATTCCGATAAATACGTTTAAATTTTGCCGGGCGATATCATGGAGAACTTGATCGTAAGCGCGTTGTAGGAAAGTTGAGTAAATAGCTAAGAACGGTTTCATACCATCTGCAGCCATTCCAGCTGCCATCGTCGCAGCATGCTGCTCCGCAATCCCGACATCGAACATGCGTTCAGGAAACTCGGAAGCGAAGCCTTCTAATTTAGACCCCACTGGCATTGCAGGAGTAATTGCTACAACACGATCATCTCTTCTTGCGACTTTACGAACCGTTTCGGCAATCAGGCCACTCCAAGATGGACCTTTAGCAGAGGCCTTGACGAAATCACCTGTCTCCATTTTATATGGTCCAGTACCATGCCACGTACCGATTTTGTCTTCTTCTGCTGGTTTAAAGCCTTTACCTTTTTTCGTGATGACATGAACTAAAACTGGACCTTTCATTTTCTTCGCATATTGAAGATTTTGTTCTAAGTCTTCAAAGTCATGGCCATCAATTGGTCCTAAATAAGTGAATCCAAGCTCTTCAAAGAAGACTCCCGAAACTAGCAAGTATTTTAAACTGTCTTTTACGCGCTCCGCAGTTGATGCAAGTTTGCCTCCAACCGCTGGGATTTTTTTCAGTAAATACTCAAGCTCTTCTTTAGCCTTATTATACTTATTAGCTGTACGCATCCTACCTAGTACACTGTGGATTGCACCGACGTTTGGAGCTATAGACATTTCATTGTCATTCAAGATGACAATCATATCCGTATTGGCGTCTCCGATATGGTTAAGTGCTTCTAACGCCATGCCGCCTGTTAACGCACCGTCCCCGATTACTGGAATGACATGGTTCTTTTCTTTTTTAATATCGCGTGCAGCGGCCATTCCCATTGCAGCAGAAAGTGATGTGGAACTGTGTCCCGTCTCCCACACATCATGTTCGCTCTCAATCCGTTTCGGAAATCCGCATAACCCTTTGAACTGACGAAGTGTATCGAATTGGTCAGCCCGGCCTGTTAAAATTTTGTGGACATATGCCTGATGGCCGACATCCCATATAATTTTATCCTTTGGACTATCAAAGATTTTATGAAGCGCGATCGTCAATTCAACTACGCCTAAATTCGGGCCGATATGTCCACCCGTCACTGATAGCTTTTCAATTAAAAATGAACGGATTTCCTGGCTTAATTCACCCAGTTGTTCATGATTCATTGACTTTAGAAAGGATGGATTCTTTATCGAAGTTAAATCCATCTTACATCACACACCTTTATAAGTTAAATCCGTCTTTAACGATTATTTTCTTCATTATAACAGTGTAGCCGGATTGTACAAACATTCCTGCATTCTTTTTAGTTTGCACGATTCACAATGTAATCTGCAAAACGGCGAAGCATGTCATCTTGTAGACTTAGTCGTCCGAGAGCTTCCAACGCCTTATCATGGTGTTGTTGCAATTTTTCTTGAGCGCCTGTTAGCGTCAACAATGAAGGATATGTACTCTTTTCACTTATGACGTCCTTGCCAGCTGTTTTACCTAATTGCTCCATTGTCCCAGTTATATCCAGAATATCATCCTGAATTTGGAATGCAAGACCAATATGAACCGCATATTCTCTAAGGATCAGGCGCTCTTCTTGGCTTATTTCCGCTAATATAGCACCTGCCTCAATTGAGAAGCGGAGAAGTTCACCAGTTTTATGTAAGTGGATTTGCTCAAGCTCCTGGAGGGATAGTTGTTTCGATTCACCTTCGAGGTCCATAATTTGACCTCCAACCATTCCTTCAGCCCCAGCTGTTTCACTTAAAAGTGAGATTAACTCTAATTTCAGTTCAGCTTCTATATTATCCATTCTTGCCAAAACGCCAAAACTATATGTAAGCAATGCGTCACCGGCAAGGATTGCTACTGCTTCACCATATACTTTGTGATTGGTTGGTTTACCTCTTCTGAAGTCATCATCGTCCATACTCGGTAAATCATCATGGATTAGGGAATATGTATGAATCATCTCGACAGCAGCTCCCACCTTTAGAGCATCGGCATGACTCTTTCCAAAATCATTTAAAACAGACTGGATAAGCATTGGTCTAATTCGTTTGCCGCCAGCTTCTAATGAATATTTCATTGATTCCGAAAGATTTGTAGGAATCTTTAATTCTTTGATCCCTGCTATAAGCTCTTCATCTATCAATTTCTGTTGGTTCTCGATAAAGTTATGCAATTTTTGATCCATCATCTTTAGCCCTCACCGTTTTCAGGATTAAAGGGAGTCTTGGAACCATTTTCATCCATAAGTGATATCAATTGTTTTTCAGCATTTTGAAGCTTTTGATGACAAACAGTTGATAGCTCCATCCCCCGTTTATATAGAGATATGGCATCTTCAAGCGGTACATCGCCCTGCTCCAATTTACGTACGATTTCTTCTAGTTGAAGAATCGCTTCGTCAAATAGAATCTCTTTCTCTTCCATTTATAATTCTCCTTCCTTCTTGTGTTCAATCGACTTGACAGCAACCTTCGCATGTCCGTCATGCATTTGGATTTTCACTTCATCTGACACTTTCAAATCAGCTATAGATTTAACGACTTGTTCATCCGAGTATACAATACTAAATCCTCTCTCCATGACACTCAGTGGATTTAACACTTTTAATGTTCGTAGTACATTTGTAAAAGCGTTTCGATCCTTCTGGTAAGTTGAAAGTGCTGCTCGATTCAGACGGTGGGAGAATTCCTTTAAGGTTTGATGATGAACTTTAAGCTGTCGTTCCGGGGAATGGGCAGCCATGCGAATTGTGAGCCCTTCCAATTTTCTTCGTCCATTACTTATTGAAGTTTCGGTATTTTTATTTAACCGCTCTTCCAACAGAGCAAGCTTTTCGGCAAATGGACGGTATAATCTTTCCGGAAACTGAAGCGGATAGGACTCTTTCAGTCTTGTTAATCTTCGTTTTTCAGATGTAAGTTTTCCGTTTAAACTCGATAACATTCTCGAGCGGTGATCGAATATACGCTGCAGGATTTCTTCCCTGCTTGGAACAGCCAACTCTGCGGCTGCAGTAGGTGTCGGAGCACGGAGGTCTGCAACAAAATCAGCAATTGTTGTATCAGTCTCGTGACCAACTGCACTAATAATAGGTACTTTTGCAGAAAAAATTGCCCGTGCCACGACTTCCTCATTGAATGCCCACAAGTCTTCAATGGATCCACCACCTCGCCCAACGATCAGAACGTCCAGTTCACCAAAAGAATCAGCCTGTTCTATCGCTTTTACAATGGATGGCGCTGCTTGTACACCTTGAACTAATGCTGGGTAAACAAGGATTTCCGCCAAAGGATACCGGCGGTTCAATGTTGTGCAAATGTCTCGGATCGCCGCTCCTGTAGTCGCTGTAATTACACCTATTTTCTTAGGAAAACGAGGAATTTCCTGTTTCCATTGTGGCGAGAACAGGCCTTCTTTTGCCAATTTTTCTTTTAATTGTTCAAATGCTAAATATAATTCACCAATGCCGTCCGGTTGCATGGACTGTACATACAATTGATATTGGCCAGAAGCTTCATATACATTCACGTCGCCTCGAACCAATACATTCATTCCGTTTTCAGGACGGAACTTCATTCGCCCAGCATTCATCTTAAACATAACTGATAAGATTCTTGCTTTGTCGTCTTTTAAGGTGAAATAAATATGTCCACTCGGATGGAATTTCACATTGGACAGTTCACCCTTTACATAGACATCACGCAAGTGTGGATCAGCATCGAATTTTCGTTTAATGTATTTTGTCAGTGCTAAGACACTTAAATATGGATTCCCCGGCATTCAACCCGTCCTCCTGAATGAAAAAGCTGTCTTTCATCCGAAAAACAGCTCTGTGTTTTCTATCAATTTATTTCTGAAGAGTTCTCTCAGCAGATAAGAGAGTATTTGCCATCAGCATCGTAATGGTCATCGGACCGACCCCACCAGGAACCGGTGTAATCGCAGATGCAATTTCTTTCACATCGTCAAAATCCACATCACCGCAGAGCTTGTTGTTTTCATCGCGATTGATACCAACGTCGATTACGACAGCACCTTCTTTAACATGTTCTGATGTGATCATCTTCGGTCGTCCAACAGCTGCTACCAATAAATCAGCCTGCTTTGTAATAGTAGGAAGATCCACAGTTTTCGAATGGCAATACGTAACGGTTGCATCCTGTTGAAGTAGAAGTTGTCCAATCGGTTTACCTACAATATTACTCCGTCCGATGACGACAGCATGTTTCCCTTTCAAGTCAAAACCGATCTTTTCAATCATTTTCATGATTCCAAACGGTGTACAAGGGATGAAGCCTTCTTCCCCGATCATTAACTTACCTGCATTAATAGGATGGAAACCATCTACGTCTTTTGAAGGGTCGATGGCAGCAATTACAGCTCTCTCCTCAATATGTTCAGGTAGAGGCAATTGGACCAATATCCCGTGGATCGAGTCATCTGTATTTAGACGGTTTATCGTATTCAGCAATTCTTCTTGACTGATGGACTCATCAAATTCAATCAACTCAGAGTGCATACCGAGTTTCTTACTTGTCTTCTGTTTGTTCGTAACATATGTATGCGACGCGGGATCGTTACCAACTAAAACAACTGCAAGTCCTGGGGTTACACCAAGTTCCTTCAACTTATCCACACGTTGTGTAATCGATTGACGAATTTCTTCTCCGATGGTCTTGCCACTTATCAATTCTGCACTCATGCTGGTCAACTCCTATATGCAATTAGGTCATTCTGCTGAAAATTTGGAAAGTACGCCGTTTACAAAGCGGCTGGATTGCTCGTCCCCGTATAATTTACTTAACTCGATTGCTTCGTTCATGACAACCTTTGCAGGTGCATCTTTCATATAAAGTAACTCATAAAGAGACATTCTTAAAATGGTCCTTTCAATTTTAGGCAGGCGATCTAATGACCAATTTTCAATTTTCCCACGAAGGGATTCATCGATTTCTGACATATTTTCCACAGTCCCTCTGACGAGACCTTCAAAAAAGTCATTAGATTTACCTTCATTTACATGGATGATCGCCTCATCCAAAGTCAGACCTGTATTGTCCATTTGGAACAAGGTTTGTAGTGCTTTCTCACGTGCTTCACGACGTTTCATTAAGTAAACCCCTTTACTAACTCATTACGATTAATCATAGCATATTTCACTAAATTACACATCAATCTGACCGTCATAATACAACCATAGGAATGTTTTTCCTATTTCTATGTTCGTGGACTTACAAATCCAATTAAAAACCTTCCGTTTAACCCCAAAAAGGATTAAACGGAAGGCTTTTTTACTCAGCAGTTTCTTTTTCGAAATGAATACCTGTAATGTGTACATTTACCTCTTTTGCTTCTAAGGATGTCATGTTCAATACAGCTTGCCTGATTTGAGTTTGGATTTCCATTGCCACTTTCGGGACTGAATAGCCATATTTGACAAAGCAATAGACATCTACAAAGAGACCATCCTCTGTCATTTCGGTTTTGATCCCTTTACCATGAATTTTCTTTCCTAACTTTTCCACGACACCAGTAGCGAAGTTACCTCTCGTGCCTGCTACGCCTTCAATTTCCGTTGTAGCGATTCCAGCAATGACCTCAAGAACTTCTGGAGCAAGTTCCACTCTACCGAGCGTTTCCTTGCCTGTAGGTTCCATTTGCACATAATTTTGCACAGTCTTTTCTGCCATATGAAAACACCCCTTACGGTTTCATGATTTCGTACTTCTCAAGGAACTTCGTATCAAAATCCCCGCTTTGGAATACTTCATTGTCCATTAACCTTAAATGGAACGGGATTGTTGTTTCTACTCCATCACCTTCGATTACAAACTCACTTAAAGCTCGTTTCATCCTTGTTACGGCCTCTTCCCTAGTATCTCCGTAAGTTATCAATTTTGCCACCATAGAGTCATAGTACGGTGGAATTGAATACCCTGGATACATGGCAGAGTCAATACGAACCCCGTAGCCGCCTGGTGCCAAGTACATATTTACTTTTCCTGGAGAAGGCATGAAGTTTTTCATTGGGTTTTCTGCATTGATCCGGCACTCGATCGCCCAACCGGAAAGTTTGATATCTTCTTGAGAAATTTCAAGTTTTTCTCCAGCAGCAACCATCAATTGTTGCTTGATGAGATCAATTCCCGTCACCATTTCGGTAACCGGATGTTCCACTTGGATTCGAGTGTTCATTTCCATAAAATAGAACTTTTTGTTGATATGGTCAAAAATGAATTCAACCGTTCCTGCTCCGCGATAATTAACCGCTTGCGCAGCTTTAACTGCCGCTTCACCCATTTGAGCGCGGATTTCCGGTGTCAAAGCAGGAGATGGCGATTCTTCCACAAGTTTCTGCATTCGTCGTTGAATGGAGCAATCTCGTTCACCTAAGTGAATGGTATTCCCATATTTATCAGCAAGAACTTGAATTTCAACATGACGGAACTCTTCAATGAACTTTTCCAGATAGACGCCAGGATTCCCGAAAGCTGCAGCCGCCTCTTTCTGAGTAATCTGTACACCTTTCACAAGTTCTTCCGGATTACGTGCCACCCGGATGCCTTTTCCGCCTCCGCCGGCTGTTGCTTTAATAATGACTGGGTAACCGATTTCTTCCGCAATCTCTAATGCAGCATGTTCATTTTCTACAATTCCTTGAGAACCTGGAACAATCGGCACGCCCGCTTTTCGCATTGTTTCTCTGGCAACGTCCTTCGTGCCCATTCTCGAAATCGCATCTGAAGTCGGACCGATGAATTCAATCCCACATTCTTCACAAAGCTCAGCGAAGCTGGCATTTTCAGCAAGGAAGCCATATCCTGGATGGATTCCTTCACAGCCTGATAGCTTCGCAACACTGATAATATTTGTAAAGTTTAAGTAGCTGTCTTTCGATTGTTTTGGGCCGATGCAATAGGCTTCGTCAGCCATTTGTACATGCAACGCTTCCCGGTCGGCTTCCGAATAAACGGCAACCGTCTCAATGCCCATTTCCTTACAAGCACGAATAATCCGTACGGCAATTTCACCGCGATTTGCTATTAACACTTTTTTCAATTCGATCTCCCCTTTCAGTTCTGACGCACTAAGAACAGAGGTTGACCGTACTCGACAAGCTGTCCATCTTTGGCAAGCACTTCAACGATTTCTCCGTTAACTTCCGCTTCGATTTCGTTGAACAATTTCATAGCTTCTACAATGCACACAACCGAATCATTTTTCACCTTGTCCCCAACCGTTACAAAAGCCTGTGCTTCCGGAGATGGAGATTGGTAGAACGTGCCCACCATCGGAGAAGTGATTTGATGCAAAGTTTCGTCAGCTGCAGGAGATTGCGCAGCAGGTTGTTCCGCCGCTTCTTTTACAGGTGCAGATGCCGGTGACGCTGCTTCAGTTGGTTCAGCTTTAACGGCAGATGATTCCTCCACTGCTGGCTTTGCCACGACAGTAGGAGTAACAGATACTGTGTTTTTCTTTAGTTTCACTTTTGTACCTTCTGATTCGAATGTGAATTCATCAATGGATGATTGGTCGATCAATTTTATGATTTCTCTGATTTCCTGAACTTTCAACATGGATAACTCCCCTTGTCTAAATTTACGTTCCTACTCATTTTAGACTTTTTCTACTCAATTTGAAATAGATAACCTAAAATTCCTGGCGTCAGGCATTTTCTGGAAAGATAATAAAAGAAAAAAAGAGCCGAATCGGCCCTTTTAAAGTTACTTAATTTTCTGGTGTAACTTCTACTAATGCAGCTTCTGCCCACTCGCTTTTCACTGTATAGATGATATCATTTGCTTGAGCTTTAGAGAAACCATCTTCAGCAATTACCCGAACAGTGACCTTACCGTCGTCTATCTTAACAAAGGCATCTGGATAACCAAGTGATGTAATTAGCAATTCCAACATTGCTTCTCCTGATGCTTTACGTGACATTTCTTCCATTTGGGACCAAGCGTCGTTCTTTTCTTCCGCAGTCAAATCATCGGACATGATCTTGGTAGTCAATTGCTCATTTAACTCGCTGCGTTGATTTTGGACTTCCATTCTTAATTCTTCAAATAGATAGCTTTGTGCGAAAACTGGTGTTTGTCCGTCCTCGGCTGCTGCATTTTCGTTTAGAGCTGTATTTTCCATCGTGTCGTCGCTAAAGATGGCAAGTCCGTCAAATGGTTTTGCTGCTTGGTCAGTCAAATAATAGACGGAAATGACTGCCGCTAAACTTAAAAGTGTTAGGAACCATACTGCTCTTTTCTTTACCTTCATTAGAATTCCCCTTTCTTTTTCATCGGAACGATTACAATGCGATGTTCGGGTAACTGAAGAACCCGTGTTAGAATATCCAGCAATAGTTTTTTTGTTTTAATATCATCCGCCCCTTCAGCTACAACTAACAGTCCGACAAGTTCTTCACTTTTGCTACTTGTACCAGAAAAATAGTCTGATAAGAAGTCAGTTTCAGCCCTACCAGTCCCTGTATTCGCACCGTGATAGAAGTAAAGTTCTACTTCTCCCACACCTTCAATCTCTGACAGGACCATTTTCAAACTCCGATCATCTACTGTTTTTCCAGTCTGCTCTTCGCCTCCGCCAAAGACGCCTTTACTTCCTAACCCGTTCAGAAAGAAAAGTGCAACAAAGGCGATTAATGCTACAGCAAGAGGGAGCGGAAGCTTCTTTTTTTCTTTATCCACAACATCACCAGTTCATCATTCCTTTCTGTGCGAGTACCGTCCAGTGGTTTACTATATGTCCTAAATAGACAGGCTATGACCGAAAGTCTTGAGGAAAAATGAAAGAATCCATATAGCAACAGCCATCTTGAATAACAAAATCAACTTTTCCTCCCCAGCAGCATCATCGATCAAAAAATTCAAGACTACTGCAGTAAAGATGATGCCGATTAACCCCGTCAAAAAAGTAGTGATCAGTTCTGTCACCTCATCATCGTAAATAACTTCAATAGAACGACTGAGAAGATAGCGGTATAGAAGAAAGCGAAGGCAATTAAAAATGAGATTGCGCATAGAACAAATAACGCTTTACCGAGATCATCCAAGAAACCGGATATATCATCGTCTGTAAAAGGCTCGATTAAAGCTGCTGTCCATTTATAGCAAAAAGCAGTGGCCAGCGTCTGGAATGTCGGGATCAATGCGACCGTCCAAATGCCCGTCATAAGCCAGGTACCAGTGATGGTGGTCAGTCCATTGGAATACTTACTGATTGTACTCATGCTGTCCGTAAGAAAAGAGCCGATAAGTGGAATGTTCTGGCGTAGTAACACCTTTAAAGGTTCTGCTGCCATTCCGGATACGGACCAAGCCATGACACCATTAATGGAAAGGAAAATCGAATATCCGACCACGATGGCAGAAACTGTAGCCAGTAAGCCTGTCCGTATTAAATCCGCCATTTTCGAGAAAGAAATAGACGGCAGCAGCCTTGTTAAGTAATCCAGAATCATTGAAGCAACCAACAAAGGTACGAGCCATTGTTCAGTGAGAACGACAGCAAACTGCATAATCATTAATACGAGAGGATGCCAATTCACTACAGATAGCGCTCCCCCCGATGCCACCATACCGGCAGTAAGAACCGGATAGAGGCTCATGAAGAACGCCGATATTTTTGTCGCAAGACCTTGCATTAACGAGAAAGCCTCGATAGCAGGAATCATCGTATAGGTCCCTAATATTAAGAAAAAGACGAACCTTGTCCAATCCGCAAATTTAGGCAATAAAAAATCTAATGTGAGTGCTATCAAAGCTACCACAATCACTAATAAGAAACTGTGAAAGGTTTCAAATAATTCATTGATGATGAGATCGATCATATGAAAAGTCCTTTACGCATATTCGCTCAGCAATTTTGACAAAATACCGATCACCGAAAGGATTTCTTTTATCCAAAAGCCTAAGATAATGATTTTTACAGACGTGTGAATGAGCGTTCCAATAGAATCGTAGCCCATGTCTTTCATCAACTTGCAGATGGCATCCGACAGAAAAAATAACAATGCTGAAAATAGGAGCAACCGGATGTGGCGAGCAGAGGGCAAATCTAATAACGACGTATATTCCTGAATAAATGGAATGAAATACTCGAAAATCAGCTTGGCCAATAATAGGAAGAAGAAAATTACAATATATAATGGATGCAAAACCGGGATGCTGGTCCGGATTAAAAGCAGCAATAAGAGTATGATGGTCACGTAAATTAGGAGTTCCATATGCTTCTCCTATATCGACAGCCATTGGAAGAATGATGTGATTTCCGAGAAGAATAGCCTTAGAAAACGGAGCATTTCTGCCGTTATGTAAATGTAAGCGATGAAAAATATGAAAAAGGAGAATTCTTTCTTTCCTGTCTGCTCGAAGAAAAGGTGCAAAAAGGCGATGACTAATCCGACACCGGCGACTCTCAGTACGTCTTGTAGTTCCGTAAAGCTTCCTCCTCCGTTTTTACATCTATATGCGTGGGGATATGGGGATATGAAGCTTAGAAAAACACCTTCAACTTTTAGACATAAAAAAGGACCCTCATTAGGGTCCTTACAGACTGTAGACAAAGTCATTCTCTATTGAATAAAGATGTATAAAACAGTCAGCAGTGCCTACCACTTCGCTTTCCGTGGGCTTGGCTTCAGCCTCCTCGTCACTGAGGTTCCTGCGGGGTCTTCAGCTCAAGCTATTCCCACAGGAGTCTTCGTGGCAGGCACTGCTTTGGTGTATACTCTTAAAATTTAGAACGATATAGGTAGCTCGCTTTATTCATGGATTGAAAAGAAACTATAGAAGTAGAGGACTGAAGCGGAAAGCGTCCGCCTGGAACGTTTGCTCCAGTATATATTTTCATTCCTTTTTATGTATAATTAATCATTTGTCAACAAACTGAAAGGACCCTCATTAGGGTCCTTTTAGGTGGTTATGCACGTGATACGTATTCAGATTCAGATGTGTTAATGATTAACTTGTCACCTACGTTGATGAAGAATGGTACTTGAACAGTCAAACCAGTTTCAAGGGTTGCAGGTTTCGTACCGCCGGAAGCTGTGTCTCCCTTAATACCCGGTTCAGTTTCGGTTACTTCAAGGACAACAGTTGTCGGAAGTTCTACTCCTAATGTTTCTCCTTGATATTGCATGATATGAACTTCCATATTTTCACGAAGGAATTTCAATTCATACTCGATCTGGCTTTCATTTAACTCAATCTGTTCATACGAATCGTTATCCATGAATACATGATCATCACCATTTGCATATAAGTACTGCATACGGCGGTTGTCAATTTGAGCTTTTTCAACCTTCTCACCTGCACGGAAAGTTTTTTCATTTACATTTCCGGAACGCAGATTACGTAATTTCGAGCGAACGAATGCCGCCCCTTTTCCTGGTTTTACGTGTTGGAAATCGATGACACGGTAAATGTCACCATCTACTTCAATTGTAAGTCCTGTTTTAAAATCGTTAACTGATATCATAGTGTGCCTCCAAAATTATAGAATGATGAGTTCCTTCGTTGCATGAGTCAAACGTTCATTACCTGTTTCTGTGATGATGATGTCGTCTTCAATTCGAACGCCGCCTAATCCTGGAACATAAATTCCAGGTTCCACAGTAACTGTCATATTTGGTTCTAAAATAGTTTCTGAACGGAACGATAAACCAGGTCCTTCATGCACTTCTAAACCGATACCATGTCCTGTGGAATGCCCGAATGCTTCACCATAACCTTTACTCTTAATGTGATCACGGCAAAGAGCATCAGCTTCTATTCCTGTCATACCCGGTTTTATACCGTCTAAAGCCTTCATTTGTGCATCTAGTACGATGTGGTAGATTTCCTTAAGTTCTGCAGGTGGTTCACCTACTGCTAATGTGCGCGTGATATCAGAAATATAACCATTGTACAGTGCTCCATAATCCAACGTAATCATATCGCCCTTTTCAATTACCTTGCCTGTTGCTACACCATGTGGCAATGCAGAACGGGTACCTGAAGCCACGATAATATCGAAAGATGATGAAGTTGCTCCTGATTTTCGCATGAAGAACTCAAGTTCATTAGAAACGTCCAGTTCTGTTAATCCTGGCTTAATGAAGCTAAGAATATGCGTGTACGCATCGTCGGCAATCTTCGCTGCGGCCTTTAAAATTGTAAGTTCTTCAGGAGTTTTAATCAAGCGAATTTTCTCAACAAGACCGGATACTGGCTTCAATTCAGCTTTGATCTGTTTTCCATAAATCTCAAATTGAGCATAGCTCAAGTGATCCTTTTCAAAGCCAAGCGTACGGATACCCATTTGTTCCACTTGAGTTGCCGCTTCTTCATGGATACTCTTTGAATGTTGAACAATTCGGTAACCCTTCACTTGTTTTTCAGCTTGTTCGGTATACCGAAAATCTGTGATGAAAACTGCATCTTCTTGAGAAATCACAGCAATGCCTGCAGTCCCTGTAAACTCTGTCATATAACGACGATTAAAGGAACTTGTAATAAGAAGGCAGTCAATACCCTCATCTTTCATGACAGAGCGTAGTTTAGTTAGTTTATCCATTTTCCATTCCCCTTTTGAATCGGTGAAGGAACGAATAGAATGCCATCTCATAGCCATAGGAACCAAAACCAGCGATCTGTCCTTCGCATTCAGCAGCGAGAACAGAAGTATGGCGGAATTCTTCCCGTTTATGTATGTTGGACAGATGAACTTCGATTACAGGTACAGCAACACTGGCGATAGCATCTCTAATCGCGTAACTATAATGAGTAAAAGCACCGGGATTCAAGATAATACCGTCGCACCCCTCATCTTCCGCAAGATGGATCCGATCAACCAGTTCTCCTTCATGGTTAGATTGAAAACACTGTAAGTCAAACCCATGTTGACTTGCCAAGGATTTTAGACGATTTTCAATCATTTCCAAAGTTTCGTTACCGTAAATATGGGGCTCCCGCTTACCGAGCCGGTTCAAGTTCGGTCCATTCAATAAAAGCATATTCATGTCCGTGATCCTTTCACCAGATGATTTTCTTTTTTATTTTATCATACCCCTAACATCCAGCAACTTATTTCGGATCAGAAAACGGTTTAACAGAATTAAAAATGGCTGTTTCCACGATAAATCGAGTCGTTATAAGTACTAAAACTCCAAAAGGGATAGAAAAGTCTTTGAAATATTCGCCAAGCTCATTTGGACGTTGAATCATCCACTCGATTAGTAAAGCTATGATTAAGCCAACAATCAATGACATTATAGCAGGCTTCGCTTTTTTCGCCCATTTCGCCAAATAATATAGTAATAGCGAGAAGATGAAAATAATCAAAAATAAGACAATCCATCTGAGGAGACCTGGACTTTCTTCAAATACATGATATCTTTTTGACCATCCTAACGGTTTCCAATCGATAAAATGAAAAACATCATAGAATTTTAAGCTAAGCACAAAAAATGATGAAGATACAATTGATGTCCAAAATAATACTGCACGGTTCATATAAATATCGCCTCCATTCTTGAAGTCTTTACAGTTTTCCAAGAAATTAGACGCAAAAAAACAGGCTTGTCCAAAGACAAGCCTGCGCTATTTTATAAACCACACTTCAGTTGAGCACCACAATTCGTACATGTATTGCAGCCGCCCAATTCTTCAACTGTCCCTTGACGGCATACTGGGCAAGTGTTGCCTACTTCGGAACCGATTGTAACATTTGTAGAGCGAAGGTCTTGAATCGTTTCAATTAATACGACTGGACGCTTCTCAGTTACCTTCTCCTGGACATCTGTATTTTCTTCCATTGAGTTTTCTTCCGCTTTTAACGTCAATACTTGCGAGTCACGGCTTCCGTCAACATAGACTGTTCCACCTTTAGCGCCACCTTTGTAAAGACGCTCATACACTTTTTCAACCTGTTCAACCGTGTATCCGCGAGGAGCATTCACAGTTTTGGAGATTGAGCTGTCAACCCAGCGTTGGATAATGCACTGCACATCCGCATGGGCTTCTGGAGCCAATTCCATTGCTGTTACGAACCACTCCGGCAAGTTTTCCTCGTCTGCCTTTGGATTACGATCTAAGAATTCTTTTACGATATCCGCTTTAACTTCAATGAACTTGCCAAGACGTCCACTACGGTAGTAAGTGAATGAGAAATATGGCTCAAGTCCTGTAGAAACACCCACCATTGTACCAGTCGAACCAGTAGGTGCAACCGTCAATAAGTGAGAATTGCGGATTCCATTCGCTAACACCTCATCACGCAAGTGCTCAGGCATTTTTTGCATGAATCCGGATTGTGTAAATGCTTTACGTAAAGCAGCTGTTTCTTCTTCCGTTTCACCCGCAAGGAATGGGAAACTACCACGTTCCTTCGCTAATTCGACAGAAGTTTCGTAGGCTGTTACCGCAATTGTTTCAAATACTCTATCAACGAGATCGTTACCTTCAGGGCTTCCGTATTCTTTCTCGCAATAGATTAAGAGGTCAGCCAAGCCCATGACACCAAGACCGATCCGACGTTCGCCAAGTGCTTGTTTCTCGTTTTCAGAAAGGAAGTATGGTGTTGCATCTATGACATTGTCCTGCATACGGACGCCAACACGTACAGTTTCTTTCAAACGGTCAATATCAACCGAATTTGTTTCTTTATCTGCAAATTGCGCTAAGTTGACAGCAGCCAAGTTGCAGACTGAATATGGTGCGAGGGGTTGCTCCCCACATGGGTTTGTTGCAACAACTTTTTGACCGTACGCTTTCGCATTCGTCATATCATTTGCATTGTCGATGAAGAAGATTCCCGGCTCTGCAGAGTATGTTGCACAAATATTGATCAAGTTCCAAAGTTCACGAGCTTTCATTGTACGGTAGGTCCGCACTTTGAAGCCCATTTCTTCCCATTCACGCACATCTCCAACTTCATGCCATTTTTCGTTGTAGATTGCCATTTCTTCTTCTGTGTAATCTTCAACGGCCGGGAAACGCAATGCAAAATCTTCATTTTTTTCTACTGCGTCCATGAAGTCTTTTGTCAATGTAACAGAAATATTAGCACCCGTCAGGAATTCTGGATTGTGGACACTGTATGTTCCTCCGTCACGAAGTTTTGTTTCGGCGTCCTTAATGATCGCTTCGTTGAATCCACCTAAACCTGGGATTTGCTTGTAGTTGACGATTCCTTGGTACATCGCTTCTTCTTGCTGTGTTAAAGGTTTGAATTTCAATTTTTCTTTTGCTAATCGTTTAATCGTTTCATCTTCTGTTTGTTCAAGAAGGAAACGAAGAATTCTCGGATTTTGCATTTTTGAAATGATAAACTCAGCAATGTCCGGGTGCCAATCGGCCAGCATGATCATCTGTGCACCACGTCTGGAACCACCTTGCTCAACTAAGTGAGTTAATTTGGCAATATCATCTAACCAAGATACTGATCCGGATGACTTACCGTTAACTCCTCTTGCCAATGTATTGCGCGGACGAAGTGTTGAACCGTTTGTACCAACACCGCCACCACGGCTCATGATTTCCATGACTTGTTTACGGTGATCGGAGATGCCTTCACGAGAATCCGGCACGAATGGCATGACGTAACAGTTAAAATAAGTGACGTCTGTTTCAGAACCAGCACCATAAAGGACACGTCCAGCAGGTACAAAATTTAGTGAAACTAACTGTTCGTAGAATTTGTTGAACCATTCTTCCCTTTTTTCTTCCGTCTTTTCAACTCTGGAAAGACCGAATGCATTCCTTTTAGCAATTTGCTCGTAAAATACTTCAAGAGGTTTTTCGATGACGTCAATGGAGCGTTTTACAATGCCTGTTTCCAATTCCATTTGATCATCAATCGCACTTCGGTAATCTTCCTCAATCCATACTTCTGCTTTGCGATTATTTGCATCAACAGAAACGATATAACCCAGACCACGTGCAGGGAATTTTGGATCTTCTTTGACCGTTAAGACTACGAAGTCTCCTGCCTTTAAGGTTTTCTTCTCCGTATCTTTGAATGAATACCTATCAATCATGACAAGTCTTGATACGCCTTTGTGTGTAAGTTTCATATCCGGTGTAATCGGGTGTACTTGTGGGAAACTCTCGATGTCCTCATTCAAAGACTTTACGTTTAACTCAGGATGTGAACGGTGTGAAGCTAATACCATAACTATGATTCCTCCCTATCCAATTGGCAGTAATACTATATGTTGTATTATGTACATACCCAACGATACTACATATTGAATCTTATTTTCAATTCAAATTTACTTCCTATTTTTTGAAGATAATAGACAAGCTATAATTATCAAGGGTTTGTAGAATGAAGGTGAATTAAAATAAGCCAAAGGTCCTTGGCTGCTTACATTTTTTAACAAGAGGTGCGTCCGTTTAGAAGTCGAAATTTAAGAGGTTTTGTTGAACTATGAAAACCATTTTAACATTGGAATTGAATAACCGCTATAGAATCTTTTATAATGAAATAGAGAAAGAAAGGGGAAAGTCGCTGTGACGCTATATATTATCGCTGGAATTTTATTTGGGTTGATCGTCTATCTTTTGATCAACATGTTACGTCTTCGGAAAGCTGTATCCGGTCTCTCCCAAGATGAATTTATTCAAGGGTATCGAAAAGCACAATTAATCGATGTCCGCGAACCGAAGGATTTTGACGCTGGCCATATTTTAGGTGCCCGGAATATCCCTTCCTCACAAATGCGGATGCGTTATAAAGAGATTCGTCCGGACAAGCCTGTATACCTGTATGATCAAAATGGTGCAGGAAGTGCCCGCGCTGCCCTATTTTTAAAGAAAAAAGGGTATGAGCAACTGTACCAGCTTCAAGGCGGTTTCAGAACGTGGACAGGAAAAGTGAAATCAAAATAATAAAACGCTGTCAGTGCAGGCAATAACCTGTTTTGACAGCGTTTTTTTCTTTTCCATTTCAAAGCGAACCGATGATTTCACCGGTTCGCCAAATTTTTATTCAGCTTTTTGATAACGAAGAATCGGCTGACGGGCCGCAGTTGCTTCATCAAGTCTGCTAATGACAGTTGTATGAGGTGCTTCCTGAACGATTTCAGGCGTTTCCTCAACCTCTTTAGCTATTTGGATCATAGCGTCGCAAAACGCGTCTAATGTTTCCTTAGACTCTGTTTCCGTTGGTTCGATCATCATTCCTTCTTCAACATTCAATGGGAAGTAGATAGTTGGTGGATGGTAACCAAAGTCGAGCAGACGCTTAGCCATATCAAGTGTACGGACCCCTAACTTTTTCTGTCTGCGCCCGCTTAGTACAAATTCATGCTTACAGTGTCTGTTATATGGAAGATCGAAATAAGGTTCAAGTCTTCTCATCATATAGTTTGCATTTAATACAGCATTTTCCGTTACGGCTTTTAAGCCATCCGGACCCATCGTCCGAATGTACGTGTATGCACGGACATTAATGCCGAAGTTCCCATAGAACGGTTTTACACGTCCGATTGCTTGTGGACGGTTATAGTCAAAATGATAGCCTTCTTCCGTCTTAACTAAAACTGGCTTAGGCAAGTAAGGAATTAGCTCTTTCTTAACACCAACCGGACCAGAGCCTGGTCCTCCTCCACCGTGAGGTCCTGTGAAAGTTTTGTGAAGATTTAAATGCACGCAGTCAAAGCCCATATCTCCGGGACGAGCCTTAGACATAACAGCATTCAAGTTTGCACCATCATAGTATAGTTTTCCGCCAACGCCATGGATGATTTCAGCCATCTCTAAAATGTTTTCTTCGAACAACCCAAGTGTGTTCGGGTTCGTTAACATAAGAGCTGCTGTATCAGGACCGACTACACGCTTCAAGTCTTCAAGATCGACCAATCCGTTTTCGTCTGATTTAACAGTCACAGTTTCGAAACCGGCCACAGTAGCTGAAGCTGGGTTTGTACCGTGTGCAGAGTCAGGTACAATCACTTTCGTCCGTTGTGTATCTCCATTAGCTTCATGGAAAGCTTTGATCATCATGAGTGCAGTCCATTCACCATGAGCACCAGCAGCCGGTTGCAGTGTCACTTCATCCATTCCAGTAATTTCAACTAAATGCTCTTGTAAATCGTACATTAGCTCCATTGCGCCTTGAACCGTTGACTCATCTTGCAATGGATGGATATTTGCAAAGCCTGGTAACCCTGCTGCTGTTTCGTTCATTTTTGGATTGTATTTCATAGTACAAGATCCAAGCGGATAGAAACCGGAATCCACACCGTGGTTTCTTCTGGATAAAGCTGTATAGTGTCTCATGATATCCAATTCCGAAACTTCAGGAAGTTCTGCTTCTGTTTCACGGATAGCATCAGCAGGAAGAAGTTCTGAAAGTTCAATCTCCGGCACATCAAGTTCTGGCAGGCTATAGCCGACACGGCCTTCCTTCGTCAATTCAAAAATGAGTGGTTGGTTTTCGTTATGCATGGATAGCCCCCATTTCTTGCACAAGTGCATCGATTTCTTCTTTTGTACGTTGTTCAGTAACGGCAATCAACATGTGTCCTTCCAATTCCGGATAAGATAAACCTAAATCATATCCACCGATGATGCCTTTTTTAAGCAATGCCTTATTCACTTCTTTTACGGACTGTTTGCAGTCTACTACAATTTCATTAAAGTGATGGCCATCGAATACCACATCGAAACCTGCTTGTTTGAAGGCATTTTTAGCGTAATGAGTTTTTACGATATTTTGTTTAGCAATGTCAACTACACCTTTTTTACCTAATGCAGTCATAGCTACTGAAGCTGCCAATGCGTTAAGAGCTTGGTTAGAGCAAATGTTAGATGTCGCTTTATCTCGACGGATATGCTGTTCACGGGCCTGTAAAGTCAACACGAAACCGCGTCTGCCTTGTTCGTCCTTTGTTTGACCGACAAGACGGCCAGGGACCTTCCTCATTAATTTGTTCGTAACCGCGAAGTAACCACAGTGAGGACCACCGAAAGATTCTGGAATGCCGAAAGGTTGTGCATCCCCTACGGTAATATCAGCACCTAATTTTCCGGGAGGTGTTAATACACCTAATGAAAGAGGGTTGGCAGAAACAACAAACAACGCCTTTGCATCATGGGTGATCTCAGAAAATCTCTTCAAGTCTTCAATTTGTCCGAAGAAATTAGGATATTGAACCATTACAGCTGCTGTTTGATCATCAATCATATTTTTCAGTGCTTCGACATCAGTCACACCATTTTCATGTGGGATTTCAACCACCTCAATCGATTGTCCGGCAGCATATGTGCGGACAACATCACGCGATTCTGGATGTACGGAAGATGAAATCAGGATTTTCTTACGGCGAGTTTGACCAGCTGCAAGCATTCCAGCTTCTGCTAAAGCAGTTCCACCATCGTACATAGAAGAGTTGGCCAAGTCCATGCCAGTTAATTCAGCAATCATCGTTTGGAATTCAAAAATCGCCTGTAACTCTCCTTGTGAGATTTCGGGTTGATATGGTGTATAAGCGGTATAAAATTCAGAGCGGGAAATGACATGATCTACAATTACAGGTTTATAGTGATCGTACACTCCTGCTCCTATGAAAGAAGCAAAACTTTTACTATCGGCGTTTTTATTAGCCAGTGCGGAAAGTTCCTTTAACAATGACCCCTCAGATTTTGCTTCCTTAATATTATATAAACCTTGGAATCTAACTTTTTCCGGAATATCAGCAAATAATTCGTCGACGGAAGAGATGCCGATGACCTCCAGCATTTCCTTTTGGTCTTGTTCCGTCATTGGTAAGTACCGATGTTTCATAGGGTTACACTACTCCTCTATCGTTTATTGTCCACGCTTGTAAAATGGTGTTTCAGCTACTACAGCTTTTAGCTGTTTTCCTCTGATTTCAACCGTTATTTCTTCACCGATATTAGCAAATTCAGTTTTCACCAAACCAAGTCCGATATTTTTCTTCAAAGTCGGTGATTGTGTCCCAGTCGTCACCTCACCGATTTTTTCTTCTCCCTTGAAAAGAGCATAACCGGTTCTTGGAATTCCTTTGTCGATCATTTCAATTCCGACAAGTTTACGCGGGATGGCTTCTTTTTGTTCAGCTAACGCTTGTTTCCCGATGAAATCCGACTCCTTCTGTAGCTTAACAACAAAAGAAACGCCTGCTTCCAACGGTGAAATATCTTTTGATAATTCTTGCCCATATAGAGGCAGGCAAGCTTCAAAACGGAGAGTATCCCGTGCACCAAGACCACATGGTAAAATTCCTTCATCTTGACCCACTTCTAAAATTTTCGACCATAATCGTACGGCTGCTTCAGGAGTAGTATAAAGTTCAAAACCGTCTTCTCCGGTGTATCCTGTCCGGGACAACAAAACGGAACTGCCAGACACATCTACTTTTTCGACAAATCGAAAAGGTTTAACTTCTGATAAATCAACGTCCGTCATTTTTTGCAAAATCCCCTCTGCCTTAGGACCTTGTAAAGCAAGTAGGGCAAATTCTGCTGAGCGATTTGTAATCGTCACATTACCTTCTGCGTGATTGTTCATCCACTCAAAATCTTTTTCAATGTTAGAGGCGTTGACTACAAGTAAATAACGCTCATCATTAAATTTATAAATCAGTAGATCATCCACTGTGCCTCCATCAGGGTAGCACATAGCAGTATATTGGGCTCTTCCCTCTGTTAACTTGGAAACATCATTGGTTACAAGCTTTTGTAAATAATTCAGGCTATCAGGACCTTCAACGAATATTTCTCCCATATGGGATACGTCGAAGAGACCAGCACGCGTTCGAACAGCTTCATGTTCATCCTTAATACTTGAGAATTGAACCGGCAGTTCCCATCCGCCAAAATCAATTGTTTTCCCACCATAATTGCTATATAAGCAAAATAGTGGAGTCCGTTTTAATTCTTCACCCATTCTGATTCCTCCCTCATTCTTCCATTAAAAAAAGACAGAGTCCCCCTTGGTTAGTGGGTTCTCTGTCCTGGCACCTGAAAGTTTACCGAAATAATTCCGGCTTTCCCCTTTGGTGGCCGGCGATTAACCGGCTCTCTCCAGAGATGCGTCCGATACGAGTCTTTTTGCCTGAGAGATTCATAACACCTGTTATTTGCTCCTTCGGCGACGCATTGAAGCGTTCTCTCCCCATATCATCATCCGCGTTGTATGTTTAGATTTATCTCACTTCTTGAGTATATCCTAACATTCAACTAAGAGAAAGCGCAATCTTTTTTAAAACAAAGTCATATAAACGTACGTTTTTAAAAAATATGAACAAATCATTCGGATTTAAGCCTTTTGTAATGAAATGCTAACGTTTCAGTCACTTGCCGCAAGGTCATTCCGTCCGTTTTTATATTAATATGTGCTGCTTGGAAATAATATTTCCTTCTATAGTAATAGAGAGATTCCAACTCTTCCTTAGTTGACCGCTGGACAATGGGTCTCCTTTTGTCCTTGGCAATGCGAACCCAGATAAACGGAAAAGAAGCGCATAAATGAAAAACAAGACCTGTTCTTTTCATGATCCTTCTATTTTCTTCACGCATGGCGACTCCGCCGCCAGTAGAAATTATGCACTGTTCATCCCGGAACTCTTTTAAAAACTTCGTCTCCAAATCGCGAAAGTACTCTTCGCCATAAGTAGCAAAGATTTCACTTATTGACATATTCATCTGTTTTTCAATCTCTTTATCCATGTCGTAATAAGGAAGCTTCAGCGCAAAGCTTAGTCTTCTGCCAATTGCGCTCTTTCCGCTCCCCATATATCCGACCAAGTATACTTTGTACATCTATCCACCTGCTAACTGCAATCTGACCATTGCTGGCGATCCAACTCAATTCTTCCTAATTTCATTTATAGTAGCACGAAGATAATGAGATTCCAACGAATCGTACGTTCGGTATCTTGAATCAAAATACACTGAAAAATTCAGGAGAATCACCGAAATGACAATCAGAAGGATAACTGCAGCAGGTAACATAACACCTTTCTCATCCTGAAGGTACTGCATAGGACCTCTCCTTTTTCTTCCCGCTCTTAAATTGTACAGATAGAAATAATGTCTGGTCATCCATCAAGAAGTGAACATCACGCACAGAAAGCAGCAATGGCTCATGCCCTTTACCTTCTTTCTGTCTTCTGATCATGCCCGTATAATAAGTGACTTCATACTGATCACCATCTAACGTACAAAGGATTCCTCTGTTGTTCGGTTGAACACTTACTGATTCAGTACCGGATAACATATTAAGCAGTTCAGCAGAAAAAAGTTCCCATTCGATTTCTTCTACGTCACCCACAGTAGAAGTCAGTTTACCTGCTGTTAATAAAATGATAAACGAAAGGTGCGCGAACAAGAGAAAAGCGGAAAGTTGTAGCAAGGATTCTAACATCGTATAACCAGATTCTCCGTTTAAGGTGAAATTTCTACACAAACACTTTCTTCTTTTTGTTTGTGGGTCAGGTAGTAAACACAAATCCGTTCCTCCCCCAGCATCCACGAATAAAGAGTTCCATCTATTTCACGCTCACCTCTATCGGATAATTTTAACACTGCTTGGTATGCGGTTTCAGCCGCATGCATCGACCGCTTTTTATCTTCTAACTGTATTTGCATATCTACTAAGACTGGAATCAGTCCACCTGAAATCATGAACAGAATGGCTATCGTCAACATCGTCTCCGGGAAGGAGTTACCTTTAGTATTCAGGTAGAGCCACCCTCCCCCTGCCAAATTGGAGTTTAAGCGAAATGATATCTCCTTGATCTGTAACGAACTGAATGGTTCCAAAGTGAACGATCGTTCCATTCTTGTTATAGGAGATTTCCTGCATAGGACTATTAGCTGACAGCTTGACTCCTTTTGGTATTGATCTTCTGAAAATGAGTTTTCGTGAGTTTCCCAAGGCGACATATTCAGTTCCGCCTGAAACAAATTGCAGTTGCGTGCTTGTCCCTTCATTAAATGCATGACTTTGGACAGCATATAGGTCTAAAGTGAATTGCCTGAGGAAGCCATCAACCATTTCTTTATCATTATATTTCTTTCCTATAAAGATAATGGCGGTGCTGATGGTGAAGGTAATAGTTAAGACTATAAGCAACTCCGTAAATGTGAACCCTCTATTATTAAGTGTTTTCAATTGGAGTATCTTTCACTTTTATTACTTTACCATCTTTTATTTCCAATTTTTCACCGTTTGGACACTCTAAATTATTCACTGAAATATTTTCATCATTTCTTATATAACCGGATAATTCTATTGATGTGGGTGTTTTCTTTTTATCAACTTTATAAGCTTCCACCTGTCCTTCAAGCATTTTGATATATGCCTCACAACCCCTTGCATCAATCGTTTCAGAATGTTTTGTAACGTTCGGGATGGCAATTAGAATTAAAACGGAAATGACTAAAAGCACGATCATCATCTCTATAAGAGTAAATCCTTCTTCCCCCAATTTTCTATTCATACTTTCATCTCCCTATCAAATGGTATTAAGTAATTCGTACATTGGAAGGAGAATCGCTAAATAGGCAGACAGGATGCAAATAGCCAGGATGGAAAAAAGTAAGGGTTGAAGAATGCCCAGGATCCTTAAGCTCACTTGTTCCATTTTTTCTTCCAATAGCTGACTATAGATGATCATTTCTTTTCCTAAATGACCACCATATTCCCCGTGTTCTATAAAGGAATGGAAATCCGAAACAAATGCCTCCATTTGAACTGCCTTACTCAATTTCTCCCCCTCCACGATTTTCCTTCTTACTTTCTCTGAAACCACTTGCAAAAACGTTTGATTCATTTGTCTTCGTAATGTCTCCAACGAATCCTGCAAAGACATACCGGATTGAATCATCGTTCCTACTTCCCTTGCGAAGGAGGATGTGATCAACATTTTCACCCAATACGAAACACCTGGAATCATCAAAAGGGTTTTTAAGCGCTCTTTTGCACTTTTTGTGTTTAACCATTTCCATGACAGCAACGAAATGCTAACAGAGAAAATCATGGTTAGAATTAGGATATCCGGTACCTTTAGCAGCATTTCTGAAATCGTTGCGAAATCATCCACGCCAGTTGAACTTCTGCTCTCGCCAAGCTGCCTCATATTAGGAAGGAAAAAAATTCTAAACATAGAGAACAAAATAGCCATAAATATGAACAAAATAATGGGATACGCCAATAACTTTTTAGCTTTGGTCTTCAGTACTTCTTGTCTTTTGAGCTGTTCAGCAACCGCTTTAACAGCTGACGCAAGCCTCCCATGCTCTTCTGCAATCGCGATTGGAAGCAAACGATGCTGATTTATTCCAAACGCTTCAAGAACTTCTGCTGTACCTTTTCCATTCCTGAACGTTTCCTGTGTAATATTTCGAGCCTTCTGGAGTTCTGTAGTATGGTGGGGCAATAAAATCATAATAGCGTCATGGATGGTATAGCCTTCATCCAATAACTCTGAAATACGACTTAAAAAATCACCTTCTTGACCTATCATTTGAATTCTTCGTAATGTGAAGTGTTTAAGAAAGAATCGTGCCATTACGAATTCCTTCTCTAATTTGATGTTCCAACGTCAAATATTCCGGGAAGCGGTATGCTTTTCCCGCCAACAAATCAGCTAAAGCGTCCGATAAATTATCACCATGCAAGATTTCATAAACGGATGCGAAATCAGCTCTTCCAGCCGTGTTGCGGAATTGGACAATACGCTGTGCAGCAATCCCGATCATCACCTGATTGAGTTCTTCAGCACTAACACCGAGATCCATGAGTCGATACAAACATCCGACGGAATCCTTTGAGTGTACTGTTGTCATCACAAGATGACCTGTTAGGGCTGCTTGTACAGCCGCTTTCGCCGTTTCTGCGTCTCTGATTTCGCCAATCATGATCACGTCTGGAGAATGCCTCAAAATCGCCTTAAGTCCCGCCGCATATGAAACACCTGATTTTTCATTGACTTGAATCTGTAACAAATGTGATTGGCTATTCTCTACGGGATCTTCTAACGAAATTACATGTCTTTTCATTTGTTGAACACAATAATTGGTTAAGGAATAAAGGGTGGTGGTTTTGCCCGAACCGGTCGGACCGGTGAAACAAAGTAAGCCTTGTTTAAATGAGGACAACGTCTGCAGTACATTTGCCGATTCGCTGTTGTACGTTAATGATGGGAGTGGGATTGCCGAATCCCTTAGCATAAGTCTGATCACTAAACTTTCCTTCAAATAGACCGAAGGGAGTGTAGAGACACGGAACGAGAAGAACTGTTCGCCAAACTGATGTTGAAATGAACCGCTCTGGGGTTTTCGTTTTTCACTTATATCTAAGGAAGAGAGAAATTTGAAGAATGTAATAACACGATCGCCGATTAGTAAAGGTAGTCGTCCTGCCTTCACTGTTTCCGTATGACTTCTGAAAAGTAGTGTGTATTCGTCGTACCCCGGTAGAATATGTAGGTCACTTGCTCCCGCATGAATTGCCCGTTCGAGCAAACGGAAACTCTTTCTCTCCACTGTACTTTCCAATTGATCCATGGAACACCTCTTTCCAACTGATCGAGACGGAACCGACCGCTGACTTCCGACGCATTGAGTATACGATGGTTCTAAAAGAAAAGGAATAGCTTTTGTCATCTTTGTTTTTTATCTTTGATTAATGGGTTAAAAATTCATTTTGAACCCTTTTTTGCAGATTTTGTGTGATTTTCGTGTTTAAAATTGAAATTCCACCGGTTTGTCACAATTCCGATAGATAGCAGTTTACATGTCCAGGAAAAATCATTTATAATGAATGGGAGATATTGAATATGGTGTTGTTGCAAAGGAGGGGCTTACGCATGGGCAATATGTATAAGGTTATGGGCTTCTGGACAGCGATTTTTGCAGTTATGTTTTATTTAGGTGATATGACAGAAGTGAGTTTAATCTTTGTGGCGAACACAGGTTTATTCCTATTATTGGGCTTCTTGAACCTTACTGAACGTATGTATATGTATATTTTCGCTGCTTACTTAACAGTATTCTTCGTCGGATTTACGTACTATACAACGTTTATCCACGTTCCTGGCGCTGGACATTGATCCAAAAAAAAAACAGCCGTTTATCGGCTGTTTTTTTATGTTCGTAAAAAGGGATTTGTCTTTCTCTCTTCCATTGGCGTCGTCCAAGAACCGTGACCTGGATAGATGATGGTATCATCAGCCAACGTCAAAAGTTTGCTTGTAATGGATTCCATCAATTGATCCTCATTCCCTTGGACTAAGTCAGTTCTCCCAACTCCCCCTTGAAATAGCGTATCTCCCACAATCGCAATTTGGTCTTCACTAAAATGAAACGATACACTCCCCGGTGAATGTCCGGGCGTATGAAGCAGATTAAATGTGAATCCCGACACTTCCATCTGTCCTTCTTTCCTAAAGAGGTGGTCAGCCTTCTTAACACTAATGTTCGGTAAATCGATATACTTTTTCGATCCGTTTAACATGGGATCCGTTAACCAGTTCGCTTCCCTTTCGTGAATCCATACGGGAATCCCGTATTTTTCTCTAACATGATCCACCGCTTCGATATGGTCAAAATGAGCATGCGTGAGAAGGATCGCCTGAGGCTTTGCTCCAATTGAAGAGATTTTTCGTATCAGCTTTTCCCCTTCACCGCCAGGATCTATAATGAGACTCTCTTTCCGTTCATTCATAACAAGATAACAGTTCGCTTGAACTGGACCAAGTGGTAAACTATGTACGTTTAACATGCGTATCACCTCTATTCGAGTATATCATATTCATTTTGCCCGATATTCACAGAAACGACATGATTATTCCTCGACAAAACATAGAAATCATCTTACAATAGAATAGGTATATGTAGTAACGGCATTCATTTTCTGATTGTCGAAAGGAGTGTCTGAACCATGAACTTATTAATGGTAATCACAGGACTTATCGCGGTGCTTGGTGCTGTCGGCACATTCCAATCCTTCAAGGAAAAGAACGTTTTGGGAATCATCTTCAATTTCGCCGCTTTGGCGATCTTCGGCTGGTTCACTGTAATGACGATCATCTACCAAGGATATCCGCCAAAATTGCATTAATAAAAAAGCTGGAGCCGATATGGCCCAGCTTTTTTATTTACTACGATTTATACCTCAAGCCACTTCCATACTTTGAAGGGATCAAATTGAATGATATGGTCAGACTCATATCCGCTAAGACATAGTGATCCGTCCGGAGAGCAGTTGAATGCTGCTTCAGCCACTTTTTCCTCAAAAACTTCCACTGCCCCGTTTTGCACTTTAACATATTGAAATTCTGGTGCAGTTTCATCAATCAGCCCTTGATTCACAGGTAACAACGTAATCATCGATCCATCTACCAGCCATTGTACTTCTGGTATAAACCATTGTGAATAGTTGCTCAAAGCAGGTGCTGACCACTCCGTAACGATCTCTCCATTACTTCCGACAATCTTATAAATCATCTCTTTTTCATCCTCTTTCGGATGGACCGCCAAAAGATTACCCCTATAGGCATCAAAAAATACAACATTCGACAAATCGGTCAATTCGCTTTCGCCGGTACGCCAGTGGATTTTAACAATTTGCCCTCCACTGAGTGCATGTTCAGACCATTGTAAAGATAAAAGAGTATCCCCGTTCAACCACTTTACAAATGGATCTGAAGACTCGAAAAGAGTCAGATTTTTTGTGTTCATGTCAAAGACGAACGTATCAAACGACCAATCTTCATAGAATGCAGTGATCATCATTAACGAAGCATCCTCATCATTCCAGTCAATATACAATTCCGATGATTCTACCTTAACTTCTTCAACTAATGTGCCATCAGGTTTAATAATCTTAATAATAGCTGAAGCTGGAGATTCAGAAATATGAAGTGCAATAAATTCTTTTGAAGAATGAATTTTCGTATTGATGACCATCATGCTCTCTTTGAAAATATCCTTTTTCTCTCCGTTTTTAAAATTATAGCTTCTTAGTATGTAATTTCCTTCTTCGATTTCGGCAATCAAAATTTCCGAGTCAGATAACCAGCCATATGTTTGGTAAAACGAATCAGGATTGGCGGTGTAGGCCACCCACTCCTCTTTCTCCTGTTCACCTAAATCGCTGCTAACTTGCTGATTTGGAACCGGGATGACATCAGTCGGCTCTGTCTCTTCAGGTTGGCAACCAGTAAGCACTAATATGAGCCCAATTATTAAAAGTGTAAAATTCCGCATGTCATCCCTCCCAATACATCCTATTTATTAGTACGTACTATTCCCTTTTTTGTTTCATAAAAACGACAAATTTCTGAAAGGAAAATGATGAAAAACAAAAAAGAGTCATCCCGACACCAAAGATGGAAGTCGGGATGACTCTTTTACATAGCTTATTCCGAATCAGGCTTAATGAGGTTGCCTGTTTTATTGTCATAAAATCTGAGTAAATCCCCATTAATAATCTGATCTGAGTACTTTAGTTCTTTTTGAGCACGCTCTGTATCTTTCTCACACGCAGCTCCGTCAATTTCAATACCTGTAGCCTTATCGTAGCAAGTATTTTTCGTATATACCACTTCGTCTGTTACAAATCCACCATCGCGGAATACAACAAATTCTTCATGCTCTTCGGAGAAGATATCTGCACCAAACTGCATATCACGATCAGTTTTGATTCCAAGCATATGCAGAATCGTAGGACGCAGGTCTAACTGTCCGGATACTTCGTCAATTACTTTACCGCCTTCGTAACCAGGAATATGGATGAATAACGGAACCCTTTGAAGCTGAGCACTTTCAAATGGTGTGATTTCTTTTCCCATGTATCTGCTCATGGCATCATTATGGTTTTCAGAGATTCCGTAGTGGTCTCCGTACATCACAATGATAGAGTTTTCATATAGCCCACTTTCCTTCAAATCTTCAAAGAACACTTTAACCGCTTCGTCCATGTAACGTACGGTTTGGAAATAACGATTCAACGTTCCTGAATTCGAATCATACTCCTGAATCATTTTGTCTTCTTCATCCAGAGTAAATGGATAGTGGTTTGTCAAAGTGATCATGCGTGAATAGAATGGCTGTGGCATCTCTTGCATGAGATCAACCGATTGCTCCATAAACGGAATATCTTTCATGCCCCAGTTGACCGCTTCGCCTTCTTCCACAACAAAGCTGTCCTGATCATAATATTTGTCATATCCGAGCTTCGGATACATCATGTCACGGTTCCAAAAACTTTTGTTATTCGCATGTAACACGTTTGTGTAATATCCCTTATCACTCAAGCGCTGTGCCATACCATTGAATGTGTTACCGCTATTTGTTGTAAAGACAGCAGCACCATTTAGCGGATAAAGCGAGTTTTCTAAAATAAACTCGGAATCGGATGTTTTACCAAGACCTGTTTGATGATAAAAGTTCGAGAAGTAATAAGTGTTTGGATCTTTTGTGAGTTCGTTCAAGAATGGTGTAATTACCTCACCATTCATCTCATTATTAATTACAAAGCTTTGTAGCGATTCCAATGAGATCATTATTAAGTTCCGGCCTTCTGCCATTCCATACAGCTCCGGATTTGGTTCCGCTTGGTTCGCACGGATGTAGTTATTCACTTCAACAAGCTCACTGCCATCTGCCAAAACACGTTGAGCATGTGATTTGGATTGGACATACACATCAAAAAGATGATAATTGTACATTCCAAGATTCTTCACAAGCATTTCACGGTCAAAAATCCGTGTTAGTAATTGAGGGCGTTCAGCTTCCGCCAAACCTAAGTTCATGAATAGGACAGCAATTACGGAGACAAAATATAAACGTCTGAATAATGATTTTGATACAGATTGTACTGCATTTGGCAACCATTTAATCGCTGCGACAATAATCGCGATATCGATGAAATATAGTATGTCATAGATGTAAATGCTTTCGAATACTGATGAACCTAAATCCCCAAAGTTGGTTGTTTGGAATAATACCGGCAAGGTAATGAAGTCGTTAAAGAACCGATAAAATACAACGTTTGCATACAAGACGAACGCCATAATCGAACTGATTGTGATCAAATATCGGTTTCTACCCTTTTCGCTTTTAAAGTATAACGAGATTCCATAGGCAAATAATATGAATGCCAAAGGGTTTAAGAATAGAATAAATTCCTGCATGCCATTTTCAATTTTAATATTGAAGCTCGTTTTGTAAACTACATACGTTTTAATCCAAGTTGCTATGATCGCAATCAATAGAACGGAATGATTAGGCCATTTGTTTATCTTTTTCATTCCTAACATCCTCCTGTTTGTCTCGACTCATCCACAATCGTCATATTTTAATTAAGAGACAAATTATATAGTAAGTGTTTCAAGTCATTGGTGCAAGTAAAATCCATAGCTTTACATAGAGTTTACTCCACATTAAAAATACCTTTACCTTTTATAAGACGGAATAAACCTTAAATGGTTCCTTTTTAATGAAAAAAACAACGAAACTTAAATTCGTTGTCACCATTTCTTCACAAATTAGGTCGAATTAAGACCCCATCCTTAAGATCATGACAGCTTTTTTCATAGTTTCACCGTCAATAAACTTTGAATGATATAAATCTAACACTTCCATCTCCATCAGAAGAAGATCATCTTTACGGTCGCCGGTATAGACGATAATTCCGTACGCTCTTAATAACTGTTGAACATCATAGACAGTCCTCATTACCATTCGCCCTTGCTATCAATTATTCTTTTTTCAGTGTATAACCGATCTACTGGTATATCGTGATTTTCAAAAGGAACATTGTCTACCAATTGAAAGTCGAATGCTAATGATGCCGTCGGACCAGTGTATTTTGTCAAAAAGCGATCATAGTATCCACCACCGAAACCGATTCGGTAACCGCTTGGTGAAAACACTACACCCGGAACGATTAAAAAGGTCAACTCAGAAACGTCCACCATTTCAGCTCGTTTAGGATCAGGTTCCTTTAAATCCATATACACAGTCTCCAGTTCGTTAAAAGAGGAAATACGATAAAATTGCATAGTCCGGGAAATCGGATCGCATTTAGGAGCTGCAACACTGATACCTGTATCCCATAATTGTTTAATCAGTTCTGTTGTATCTACTTCAGGTTTTCTTGAAATCGTTACACCGATTAGATCAGATGGACAAAAATCAACTTCAGTTAAAAAACGCGTTTGAATGCATTTTGATGAATCCCAATATTGGTCATCACTCATTTGCTGCAATTGTTTCAACATTTCTTTTCTTAACTGCTTTTTTGACATAATTGCTGTCCACCTTCCATTAAATAAAAAACCAAAACCCGGAAGGCTTTGGCTTTTATCAATTATTTTGTCTCACGGTGCAAAGTGTATTTCTTTTCACGAGAGCAATATTTTTTCAATTCAAGACGTTCAGGGTTGTTACGCTTGTTTTTCTTAGAGATGTAGTTACGTTCACCACAATCTGTGCAAGCCAAAGTGATATTAACGCGCATTTGATTCCCTCCCACTCTTAACAGGATTACTTTTATCATTTTTTGAGCATGATTTATACGACTAACCTATTATAACATAATTGTCCGCTATGTCCATAAATAGAAGGAAGAAATTTTTCCCTTATGATAGAATATAAAAAAGACTCTCACTGAATATCGGGGTGACATTATGTTAGACATCGCAATTATATTACTAACAATCGGCGTTATACTTATAGCCTTATCCTTTTTCATAAAAGACCGGAATCGTGTTGAAAAAGATGTCGAAGAACTATCCATTAATCTTTATGAAGAGACAAACAAATTGAATCGGCGCCTAAAGATTGTCGAAGAAGAACTAATGATTGATACACAGACGATTGTTTCCAAGAGCATAATCCCAAATAAGCCAGCAGCTAAAAAACCAGTTCACGAAATCATCGTCAATCAAATCCTTGCCCTCCATAAACAAGGATATCGTATCAATGAAATTAGCAAGCGTTCTTCCATGCCTGAAGAGTTAGTAATCGAAGTATTGGAAACGAGAGGCGTAAAACAATGAAAAAGATGATCAGAGCTTTAGGAATCGGTATCTTCTTATCAGGTGCGTTCGTTTTCGTTTATGGGCAGAATACAAATGGAGCATCAGGTACCTCCTCTTCGTCAAAACCGGGGTATGAACTTGTTAGCAAAGATGAGTTGAAAGAGTTAAGAGCTGAACTGAAGACGGCTAAAGAAGAACTTGCAGCAGTACAACTTAGTTTAAATCAAGCACAGTCGGAAAAATCTTTGGAAAAGACATCATCAAAAAAGGAGGAAACCCCGGCCGGGAATTTCCTTCTTATCATCGAAAAGGGAGCAAACCCAGTCACGATCAGCCAGAATTTAAAGAAGGCTAAAATCCTTTCAAATGAACGAGATTTTATCAACTATTTAGAAGACCATGATTTATCGTCAAAAATCCAGGTTGGCCAATACACCATTACACCTAAAATGACACTTTCAGAAATTGCTGAAGCAATAACTAAATAAATGAAATAAGGGCTCACCCGTTTTACCACGGGTAAGCCCTTTTACATCTGTTAATCTTAACCGAATCTTCCGTTTACGTAGTCTTCTGTACGCTGATCAGCTGGTTTAGAGAATACAACATTTGTATCATCGAATTCTACCACTTCCCCATTTAAGAAGAATGCCGTTTTTTCAGAGATACGTGCTGCTTGCTGCATGTTGTGCGTAACAATGATGATGGAAACGTCTTTTTTCAATTCAGCAACCAATTCCTCAATTTTCATCGTTGAAATCGGGTCAAGAGCTGATGTTGGTTCGTCCATCAACAATACATCCGGATCAATTGCCAAACTTCGGGCGATACAAATCCGTTGTTGTTGTCCACCGGAAAGCCCATATGCATTTTTATGGAGACGGTCTTTTACTTCATCCCACACTGCCGCTTGACGTAAGCTGCGTTCAACAATTTCATCCAAAATCCCTTTGTTACGAATGCCATGAATTTTTGGACCGTAAGCGATATTTTCGTAAATGGATTTAGGGAACGGATTTGGCTTCTGGAAGACCATCCCGACCTTCGTTCTCAATTCTTCCGGTGCATAAGATTTACTTAAGATATTTCGACCACGGTAATTGATTTCTCCGGATGTTTTTACACCAGGCACCAATTCAACCATTCGGTTCAATGTTTTAATGTATGTGGATTTACCGCATCCAGAAGGACCGATAATTGCTGTTACCTCTTGTTCTTTGAACGTTAAATCGATATTTTTCAAGGCATGGTGAGTGCCATACCAAAGATTCAATTTATTCGTCTCATAAACCGTAGACTTTTCAATATTATTTTCTTGATGTGGCATAAGATCCCTCACAATTATCAATTCAGGTTTTCTTTCCAATACCTGTACCATTTGTATACCCCCTATACCCTTTTCGAATACTTATTCCGCAAGAAGATCGCGATTGAGTTCATGATGATTAACAAAGCGAGCAAGACAATAATTCCCGCTGAAGCAACGTACATGAACGCTTCTTGAGGCCGTTTTGCCCAATCGTAAATTTGCATAGGCAGTGCAGTGAACTGGCTGAGTAATCCATCAGGAAGAAACTGCACGATCACCGGAATACCCAAAACAACTAACGGCGCTGTTTCCCCCACCGCACGGGAAAGAGCCAAAATGCTACCTGTCAAGATTGCCGGGATAGCATAAGGAAGGACAACTCTGTAAATTGTCTGCCATTTCGTTGCACCCATTCCATAGGAAGCTTCACGAATTTCTTTCGGTACTGAACGGATCGCTTCTTGGGAGGAGACAATGATGACCGGTAAGATCAGTAGACTCATTGTAAGTCCAGCTGCAAGGAGACTATTCCCCATGGCCAACGCCCGTACAAAGATTGTCAAACCCAAGAGACCGAAAACGACTGAAGGTACCCCGGCTAAGTTACTAATGTTCATACGTAAAAAGTCGGTGAATTTATTTTTAGTTGCATATTCTTCCAAATAGATGGCAGAACAAATTCCAATGAACATAGAAACAGGTGCGACTATAAGCATCAAGTAGATTGATCCAATTAGTGCCGCCTTAACCCCTGCTTTTTCAGGGAATCGAGAACCGAAATTTTGAAAGAAGTCAGCAGATAAATATCCAGCCCCTTCTGAAATGATTCGGAAAAATAGAACCCCTAATAATACACAAGCAAATAAAACGGATGATAAAAATAAAAATTTAATGAAATTATTTATAAAGATTCGGGTCTGAATCCGTTTCGGTGTTGTTCGTAATGGGATATTGGCCATCTTAATACTCCTCCCTGAACCTTTTTGAAATTCTTGCTGCGATAAAGTTCATCAAGAGTGTGAACAGGAACAATGTAAAACCGACTGCATAAATAGAATAGTAAATGGTCGTTCCATAACCGGCATCTCCAGATGACACTTGAACGATGTAGGAAGTCATGGTCTGTATTGATCCCGTAATATTCATATCCCACGTCGGTGTCGAACCAGCGGCCAAAGATACGATCATTGTCTCACCAATAGCACGGGAGGATGCTAAAACTATCGAAGCGACGACACCTGAAATAGCTGCTGGAAGAACAATTTTAATTGATGTTTCGAATTTTGTTGCCCCTAACGCATAAGCACCTTCCCGTAACGACTCTGGTACAGCGGAAAGAGCATCTTCTGACAATGAAACAATCATTGGCAGGATCATAATCCCTACAACAAGACCTGCACTAAGTGCATTGAAGATTTTAAGCGAAGGGATAATTTGTTGAAGTAATGGAGTAACAAATGTCAAAGCGAAGAAACCATAGACGATTGTCGGGACTCCTGCCAAAACTTCTAATACGGGTTTTAACACGCGTTTTGTTTTGTCATTCGCATACTCACTCAAGTAAATAGCAGCCGCTAAACCAAGTGGTACTGCAAAAAGGACAGCAATGAATGTGACTTTCAATGTACCTGCGATTAAAGGTAAAACTCCAAACTGAGGTTCTTTACCCGAGAAAGGATACCATTCGGTTCCGAACAAATATTCCTTGATGGGTACTTCAGAAAAGAATATGCCTGTTTCAAAGATAAGAGTTAAAACAATTCCAACCGTTGTTAGGATTGACACTAATGTTACTAATAACAAGATGACTGGGACCAACTTTTCACCGTTTTTTATTTTTCTTTTACTTTTCGCATCAGCTATCAGATCTTGAACAGAAGGTCTCTGAGAGTTTTGATTAATGGCCATCCTTAGTACTCCTTTCAAAAACGGATGAAATGACGGGAAGAAATACTCTCCCCATCACAATCATCTCAACCGTATTATTTAATTGAAGATAATGCTTCACGTGCTTTATCGTACTCTTCGTCAGGCAATCGAACATAACCTACTGCTTCAGCCATATCTCCCGCAACATCGATTGAGTAATCGATGAAGTTTTTAACGGCTTCATCTTCAGCATAAGCTTTGTTGCTTACATAGACGAACAAAGGACGGGAAAGTGGAGTATATTCACCGGATTCAATTGTTTCATTATTCGGTTCTACTCCATCGATTGTTACAGCTTGTAAACTATCTTGGTTTTCAAGGTAGTATGCATAACCGAAGAATCCGATTGCGTTTTTATCACCAGCTACACCTTGTACAAGCATGTTGTCATCTTCAGAAAGAGTAGCGTTTTTCACAAGGTCTTCACCATCAAGAATGACTTCATCGAAATAGTCATACGTTCCAGAATCAGTACCTGGGGAATAGAAAACGATTTCCTCATCAGGCCAAGACGGATCGATGTCAGACCATTTCTTTGTAGTGCCATCTTCGACCCAGATTTTTTTCAATTGATCTACAGTCAATTCTGCAGCCCAGTCGTTCTCAGGATTTACAACCACTGTCAGACCATCGTAGGCAACTTGCAACTCAGTATATTCAATTCCTGCATCAGCCAACTTTTGAGCTTCTTCGTCTTTAATCGGGCGAGATGCATTTGAGAAATCAGTTTCTCCAGCGATGAACTTCTCAAATCCTCCACCTGTACCGGAAACCCCAACGGAAACTTTTACATCCGGTTGTTCACCTGCGTATTCTTCAACTACTGCTTCCATGATTGGAGCTACAGTAGAAGATCCATCACCATTTACTTGACCGGAAAGTTGTGCAGCATCCTTACCGCCATCTCCGTTGTTTTTATCGCCATCAGTTGCTGCTCCGTCACTACCGCATGCACCAAGAAGAAGTGCACCGCCAAGTACAGATGTCATTAAAAATCCCTTGAACAATTTCATTCTGTTTTACCCCCTGATAGAGTGTGATTTTTACTACAATCCTTACTATAAAGTGTTTATATTGAGGGTGTATAAAGGGAATGTTAAGGGTTTGTAAACCATGGGTCACGTTTGTAAAGTCTTATTTATAAATCTACTCTCCATCCATTACCTTTTTTAAAGATAAAAAAAGAACCTGCAAATGGCAGGTTCTTCATTAGTTTTCTGGATTTGTCGTAATAGTTTCCTCTTCTTCTTCTGTCTCTTGAATTCGTACATCCGTAATGGAAGGTTTGATGGGTTGTGGAACAGCTTCTTCCATTAATCCATTTTTCATGTTCTTTTCTTTTAGTTCAAAATACTTATCAAGTGCTTGGCGGGCAATCATATTGTTTACATACGTAGTATGATCATCATCTGTCGTTACATATGGAACAACGATCGCATAGGCCACTTCCGGATTATCAAATGGCGCAAATCCGATATGAGATACATTCAACGTTTCATGAACCTTTTTTTCCTTTTCATCATAAGCGAATGACTGGGCTGTTCCCGTCTTACCTGCTGCGACATAATCCGTGTCCTTGAACCAAGATCGGGCAGAACCACGGTCTCCATAATAGACCCGTTTCATCCCTTCTTTAATCCGGTTAATTTCATTATCAGAATTATTGACCCTATTTAAAATGACTGGACCTATTTCTTGAATAACTGGTCCCATGGAAACTCCATCTTCTGAAGGTTCCCTGATCTCTTTTACAATATGAGGCTGAATCCGATATCCACCATTTGCAATAGTTGAAACATACTGAGCTAATTGAAGCGGAGTATATGTGTCAAACTGGCCAATGGTATAGTCAAGCAGATTACCACCATCTTTTAAATCACTTTGGACACCTGTTACTTCATTTGGTAAGTCTATTCCTGTGTTCACCCCTAAACCAAACTGTGAAAAGCCGCTTCTAAATAAGTTAAGCTTCTCCGGCATCACCCGTAATGGCATATTCGGAGTATATTGCAAACCGGCTGATAACAGGGCGATCTTGAACATATAAACGTTTGAGGACCGCTCAATTGCGTATAAATCGTTTACAGGAATCCGGCCACTCCGGTTAAATACAGAACTCTTCGTTCCATTCGTACCCGCCAATTTAATCGGTTCGTCAATTAGTGTTGTTCCAGGTTCTATAATATCATTTTGATAAGCCGTTAAAATCGTGGCAGGTTTTACAACAGAACCCGCTTCGTACGCGGTTGTAAAACTTCCATAAGAGTAATCTAAAAATTGAGTTTTCCCTGCTTCGTCTTTGTATAATTGCTTTCCTACCATTGATAGTACATCACCAGTTTTCGGATCCATCATGATGATGAATGCACGATCCAAATATTTAGTACCCGGCTTCTTTTTAGCATCCAATAAGTTTTTTTCTACAATCTTTTCAACTTCCAACTGTAATTCACTATCAATCGTCAATACGAGATCCTTCCCAGGTTTCCCTTCAATTACAGGAACGGTATCCACAACTTGCCCTTTACTATTGGTCAAGTTCTTGACGACTGTTTTTTGTCCTTGGAGTACTTCTTCGTATTGGAATTCCAAATAGCTTGTGCCTACACGGTCATTACGTGAATATCCCCGGGCCAGGAAATAATCGAGCTTATCTGCAGGTATCCCTTTTTGAGGGGTAGTTGTACCTCCTAATATTGCTACTGTTCCCTTCGGTACATTTTTGACCCGTTCCCAGTCAGTTGTAGTATTAACTCCCGGAAGCTCTCCCAATCGTTCAGATACACGGGCAAATTCGGCAGGCTCTACATCACTCTTGATAATTTGTGGAGCTAAGGCGTATCCAGAAAGCATCTCACGGTATATAGCTAGCACTTCAAGATCAGTTTCAGTTAGAGTATCAAGTTCTTCTTGAGTAATCCGTTCGCGTACCCGTTTATCTATTTCCTGTTGTACCTCTTTTTCTGATAAATCCTCAATTGCCTGAATTTCCTTTTGTTCATCTTCTGGAACTTTTTCGTAAGCAGCATCCCGATTATTCGTAATCCAGAAATCCTGCTTATCCCGCAATGTAACACGATCAGACTTCAGGTCGATTAACTTTGCAAGTTTCTTTGCGATTTCAAGCATATCTGTCTGCTTCGTATCTTGCATTTTCGTATATGTAATGGCATTTTTCGGTTCATTATCCACTAAAATCCGGCCATATTTATCATAAATTCTTCCTCGAGGAACGCTGGTGTTAACTGGGATTTCTTCCGTCCGTTCCAATGCTCTTACATAGTCTTCACCTTTTACAATCTGTAAGTATCCTAAGCGGAATATAAGAAGCGAGAATAGAATGAAGATCGAGAAGAATAATATATTCATCCGGAATGCGATATGCTGTCTTTGTTTTGCTTTTAGGCTTTTTCGTTTCTTCGTTGACTTTCTCAGCCTACCCACCTCCTTAGATTACACAAATTGTAGTATACCATCTCCATGAAAAAAGCACACACCTTTATGACGTAAAAGGCGTGTGCTTTGTTGCATAGATTTCCTTATTTTGCTGATTCGTAACGTTTGCCGACTTCTTCCCAGTTTACCACGTTCCAGAACGCTTTTACGTAGTCTGGACGGCGGTTTTGATAGTTCAGGTAGTAAGCATGCTCCCAAACATCCAGGCCAAGAACTGGAGTTTTACCTTCCATTAATGGAGAGTCTTGGTTTGGTGTAGAAGTAATCGCTAATTCGCCATTGTCGACTACTAACCATGCCCAACCTGAACCGAAACGGCCAGCTGCAGCTTTTGCAAACTCTTCTTGGAATGCTTCAAAACTGCCGAACTTGCTGTTGATTGCTTCAGCTAAAGCACCAGAAGGATTTCCGCCTCCATTAGGAGAAAGGATTTGCCAGAAGAATGAGTGGTTCGCGTGACCGCCACCATTATTTCGAACTGCTGTACGGATATCTTCCGGGACAGCATCCATATTGGAGATTAACTCTTCAACAGATTTGTTTTCCAAGTCCCCTTTTCCGGACACAGCGTTGTTCAAGTTTGTTACATACGTGTTGTGGTGTTTCGTATGATGGATATTCATCGTTTCTTTGTCGATGTGTGGTTCTAATGCATCGTACGCGTAAGGTAATTGTGGTAATTCGTAAGCCATTGTTACATCCTCCTCAGAACTATAAATGTATTTGCAAATTTAGCGTATCAAATAAAATAGGAGCATTCAATTAAAATGCTCCTACACAAAAGTCACATATGAACTTACACAACTAAGAAAAAGATAATCAGCATTACTACTTGTATTGCTCCCTTTGTTACGACAGATGTTAAGAACCCGATCAGTGAACCTATACCGGTTCGGATCGACTGTTTAAATCCGCTCCTTGATATAAGCAATTCTGCGATAACCGCTCCAGCGAATGGCCCGATCAAAATTCCAAAAGCCGGGATTACGAAGGGTCCGATCAAGAGCCCAATCGTACTTCCCCATATTCCGGCTTTGGAACCTCCGAATTTCTTTACACCGAATGCATTACTCATCATATCCGCTCCGAAGAGCAATAGGAGGAACATAACTTCAGCAACCCAGAACCACCACGGTAGATCAAAGGTAAAGAAAACGCCGTATAACAAAAAACCACCGAAGAGGAAGATTGCTGACGGTATGATCGGGTAGACCAATCCGACAAACGCAATGACAAAGCATAATCCAATTAGAATCCAACCGAACACGTCCACCCGTATTACCTCCTACTATTAGTCAACCCGCTCTCCAAGTACCGACTCTGCGATATTGACGGCGTGGTCACCAATACGTTCCAAATTGCTGATAATATCGACAAACACAATTCCTGCTTGTCCTGAACAAATGCCTTCATTTACACGATTAATATGAAGTTTACGGAATTTGCGTTCCATCTTATCAAGCAAGTCTTCCTTTTCTGCAACTTCGCGAGCAAGCTCATTGTCTTGATCATCCAACGCCTTAATGGCTTTCGAAACTGTTTCAATTGTTAACGTAAACATTTCAGTCAGGTTGTCCATACCATCGCTCGTTAATTTTAAGCGGTTCGACTCTTTATAATCGATCAATTCGATTATGTTTTCAAAATGGTCACCAATACGCTCGATATCACGAACATTATCCATCAGTTCACGATGGCTTTGTGATTCTGCAGAAGAAATATTACTTGCCGGAATCATAACAAGATAATCCGTAATTTTCCGGTCAAGATTATTTAATGCATCTTCTACTTGATAAGCAGTTTCGGCATGTTTCTTATTGCTTGTGATTAAATACTCGTATGTCTCTTTTAAACCTGTAACGCTAAATTCACCCATACGTAAAATTTCTTCCTTCGCTTGTCCAAGTGCGATGGATGGAGATTGTTCAATGAAATGTGGATCCAAGTGTTTAGGCTTAAATTCAATTGTAACTTCTTCGCCAGGAATCAGTTTTGTAACAAGCCATGCCCAAGCACCGATTAATGGGAATTGTAAGACTGTGTTCAGTACATTAAATGAGCCATGAGCAAAAGCAATCTGCATTTTCTCCTCCAACCCCAGTACCCCAGTCAACCATTCAATATACATTGTAAATGGAGCTATTATGACTAAGAAAACGACTGTACCAAGCACATTGAATAGAACATGTGTAGCAGCAGCCCGCTTAGCCGCAATGGAAGCCCCAATTGAAGCCAATACTGCTGTAATGGTCGTTCCGATATTATCACCGAATAAAACTGGTAGAGCAGCTCTTAAATCGACAAGTCCTGTCGAATATAATTCCTGCAAAATCCCGACAGTCGCACTTGAACTTTGAACGACAACAGTGAAAAGTGTTCCAATTACAACCCCAAGGGTAGCATGTTCACTCATGGAAACTGTTAAATCGATAAAGGCGGGTAGCTCACGTAATGGCTTCATACCACCACTCATCAATTCCAGCCCTAAAAATAGACCGCCAAAACCAAAAATAACTTCTCCTAAATTCTTGAGGGTGTTCTTTTTAAAGAAGAAGATTAAAAATGCACCAATAGCCATAATCGGTAGAGCATATTCCCCTACATCAATCCCGATAATAAAAGCTGTAACAGTTGTTCCTATATTGGCACCCATGATGACGCCAATCGCTTGACGGAGCGTCATGAAGCCAGAACTTACTAAACCAACTACGATTACAGTAGTCCCTGAGCTGGACTGAATAAGAACCGTAACTAAAATCCCGACAAGTACACCCATGAATGGATTTGTTGTAAAACGGTCGATTATGTCACGAAGACGATCCCCTGCGGCTTTTTGTAGTCCGTCTCCCATAAACTTTATTGCAAATAGGAAAATACCAAGACCACCTAAAAATTCGAACAGCATTTCCTGCCAATTCATTTCCACGATACGTTTCAACTCCCAGTTCTTTTTAGCATCTTCCCCATTATTAGAGGAAAGACGACATCTGTAAAGATTGTAAACATAAAATTTACAAAGCCTTTACAATTATGCTTTATTTTTTGAAACATTTTGTTCAAATGAATCATGAAATAGATTCGGAATCATATATTGGGGAAAAGGAGGCAAGCACTATGCGAATCTTAAGTTTAGCTGCCATCATTCTCATTTGTTTCTACTTCCTCAAAATAGATATGGCCGAAGGTACAATCCCATTAGCCGCCTTTTATTCAAAGGAAGTTGAAGCTTGCTCTAAAAATGAAGAATCAGTTGAAATGACTTCTATTGCCGTTCAAACTCTTCCTGGGGATACCATTTATACTTTATTTGCACTTTACCCCGCTGAAGGAAAATCATTCATCGAGCGACTAAGTGATTTTTATAAATTGAACCCCCATTTACAAAACCAGGATTTTGCCTATGGTGAAACTTTACAATTGCCGATTTACCAGTCTTTAGGTAGCTGTCAATGATAGAGAGGTCTTTCTCTCTTGTATTTTCGACACAATAGTTGATAAAATAAGAGCAGTGAGGCTATAGCCTGAAAAGGAGAGAATCTTTCATGAGTATTATTCATCGTTCTCAAACGCGTCCAGTACGTGTAGGGAATTTGACTATAGGTGGAAGCGACGAGTTATTCATCCAAAGTATGACTACGACAAAAACACACGACGTCGACGCGACAGTTGAACAGATCCTTCGCTTAGAAGAAGCAGGTTGCCAAGTTGTACGTGTAGCTTGCCCGGATGAGCGCGCTGCTTATGCAATTGGGGAAATAAAAAAGCGAATCAACATTCCATTAGTAGTAGATATTCACTTTGACTATAAATTGGCTTTGATTGCAATTGAGCAAGGTGCGGATAAAATTCGGATTAACCCGGGCAATATCGGGCGCCGTGAAAAGGTTGAAGCGGTAGTTAATGCGGCTAAGGCGAAAGGGATTCCAATTCGTATTGGTGTTAACGCAGGTTCCCTTGAGAAGCATATTCTTCAAAAGTATGGATATCCTACTGCGGAAGGAATGGTGGAAAGTGCTCTACATCATATCAAGATATTAGAAGATCTTGATTTCCACGATATTATTGTTTCTTTAAAAGCATCAGATGTTAACTTGGCGATCGAAGCTTATAAGAAAGCGGCTGAAGTCATTCCTTATCCACTCCATTTAGGAATTACAGAATCCGGAACACTTTTCGCCGGTACTGTTAAAAGTGCAGCAGGTCTTGGCGCCTTACTGAGCGCTGGTATTGGAAATACTCTACGGATTTCTCTTAGTGCGGACCCTGTAGAAGAAATCAAAGTTGCACGTGAATTATTAAAAGTTTTCGGCCTTTCTTCAAATGCAGCAACATTGATCTCATGCCCGACATGCGGCCGGATTGAAATCGACCTGATTTCTATTGCGAATGAGGTGGAAGAATATATCTCCCACATTAAAGCTCCGATTAAAGTAGCCGTATTAGGCTGTGCTGTAAACGGTCCTGGTGAAGCACGTGAAGCAGATATCGGTATAGCCGGTGCCCGTGGTGAAGGATTGTTATTCCGTCACGGAAAAACTGTTCGCAAAGTACCGGAAGAGACAATGGTTGATGAATTGAAGAAGGAAATCGACATTATTGCTCAAGAATACTTTGAAAAGAAAAGATTAGAAGAGCTTGAACTTGCAGGAGAAACGTCGAATTGAGAAAATATCGGTTCGGTATCGATATAGATGGGACAGTTACTTGTCCCACCTCCCTCCTTCCTCATATTAACCAGGCATTTAAAAGGAATTTGGTGTTGGAAGATATCCAGGAATATGATTTAACAAAGGCATTACCGGATATTGATCCTTTAGAGTTTGGTAAGTGGTTCAAAATATCAGAGCCTGAAATTTATGCAACCTCCCCTATTCGCGATGATGCCCGTGAAGTTCTATCGGAATGGAACGATCGGTATGAATTATATTTCATATCAGCACGCGGTAGTAATGTACAGGATATAACGTACAAATGGTTCTTGGAGCATGAAGTGGTCTATGACCATATAGAATTGATTGGTACACATAATAAGATTGCTACAGCTAAGATGCATGGAGTACATGCCTTCTTTGAAGACAAGCACGATAATGCCGTAGCTATCCACGAGGAACTTAAGATTCCGGTCATTCTTTTTGATGCACCGTACAATCGGGATCCCATTCCGGATGGAGTCTTCCGGGTAAGCAACTGGAAGGAAGCAAAACATATAATCGAACAAGAATTTGCAATCGAAAAAGCGCAATGAGTTTACACACTCATTGCGCTTTTATTGTTTTGATCAATATTGCAATCCGGACATTTACCGTAGATTTCAAATTTATGATTCTCAATTGTATAGGAAGGAAGAGCTTCCTTTAATTGATCCATCGGACACATATGAATCTCTTTAATCTTTCCACAATCGAGACAAATGAAATGATGGTGATGATGTTCGACATCACATTGCATGCGGAAATGCCGTTCACCTGATAGTTCTGTTTCCTCTAATATTTTCAAGTCAACAAAGGTCGATAGATTTCTATATATAGTGTCATAGCTCATCCCAGGGTAATCTTTCATCATATCATCTAACAAATCTCTTGCCGTTAAATAACGGTCTGTTTCAGAAAAAAGGGATAAAATCCGTTCCCGCTTATCCGTTTTTTTGTATCCATATTCTTTTAAGATTTCCCATGCTTTTGAAATATTCACTCTGGAACGCCTCCCCTTTGTTCTTTACCGAAAGCCAAATAGATTCGTTTCCCAAGAAGGATGATGAGTAAGATGGCAATCGACGAAACAACTATTGTTCCACCGGGTGCAAGTTCAAGGTAATATGCTGTTACAAGTCCGATCAGGACTGCAATTTCGCCAAATATGACAGAGTACGCAATTGCCTGTTTGAAGCCTTTGGCGATTTGTAAACTTGCAGCGACCGGTAAAGTCATCATAGACGAAACTAAAAGGATTCCAACGATTCGCATAGAGCCAGCGATGACAAGTGCTGTAACAATCATAAATAAAACATGGATCCATTTTGAACCGATGCCGCTTACTTTTGCATACTCCTCATCAAAAGAGAGAACGAAAAGCTCCTTATACAATGAAAATAGGAAAATAATTACGACTACAGCAATTCCGATAATAACGTACAAATCTTGCCGGCTTACCGCAGAAACTGAACCGAAAAGGTAGCCGAACAAATCTGAACTGAACCCTTGGGCCAAAGAGATGAAAATAGCTCCGAAACCAATTCCTGCAGAGAGGATAATCGGTATCGCCAGTTCCTCAAAATTCTTATATAAACTTCTTAGCCTTTCAATCATTAATGAGCCTGCCACTGACGCAGCAATTCCTAAGTAAATTGGATTTAACAACGCCAAGGACGCTACGCTTTGGCTCAAATAGAGACTCCCTGCAATCCCTGCTAAAGTCACATGACTCAGAGCATCAGCTATTAATGACAATTTCCTGACAACAATGAATACACCCAACAAAGGTGCGATGAAACCGATGATAATACCTGAAGCAAATGCATTTTGAAGGAATTCATATTGTAAAATAGATGCGATCATGATAAGTCCTCCGTAGTATGGTGCACTTTTCTAACGGAATGACCATACCAGGACTGCAGCTGATTATCACTGATTCGATCAAATTCCTTGCCAACCCCGTGAAAATGAATCGTCTGATTCAAGCAAGCGACATGGCTGATTCGATCTGATACAGTGTCTACATCATGAGTCACTAACACCATTGTTATTTGTCGGTCACGGTTCAGCTGTGCAAGCATATCATAAAAAGATTGAACATGTTGACGGTCAATTCCTACGGTAGGCTCATCCAAAATAAGCATTTTCGGATGGCTAATCAACGCTCTTGCGATGAAGACGCGTTGCTGTTGACCACCGGATAAGTTCCCAATATTACGAGAAGCATAAGGATCCATATCCACAGCTTTTAATGCTTCCATCGCTCCATGGCGATCTTCAGCTGAGTATTTTCTAAACAGACCTCTTTTCTTAGCTAAGCCGCTCATGACCACTTCCAAAACAGTTGCTGGAAATGAAGTATTAAAGGCATTTGATTTTTGAGAAACATAACCGATCCATTCACGATGACTAAACTTATGAGCCGGTTCCCCAAAAAGTTTAACTGAACCTGAGGTCGGTCTCAATAATCCGAGCATAAGCTTAATTAGAGTGGATTTCCCAGAACCATTCGGTCCAATAATACTTAAGAAATCCCCTTTCGATACAATCAAGGAAATATCCCTTAATACCGAAGTATGTTCATAATGAAAATTTACATCTTCTATATCAATATATGGCGCGTCCATTGAGTCGCCCCTTTTCTAAAAAGTAATGATTACGATTTACAAAGAGTTATTATATAGGAGAGTTCATGATTTGTAAATCATGTGAGTTTGAAAGGATGAAAAGATGGACATTTTACAATTGATTAATGAAATTCGCCAAAAATCGGATTCGGAAGTGGAAAAATTGGCAAAGGCCAACGGAATTCCGTTATCGAAATCCGAAATTAAAAAGTTAAGACCACTTCTTGAGGAGTTTTCTTTTCATTGGCTCATTATCGGTGTACCGAAATCGATTATTGAACGAATTGAAAAAATCTTGGGTAAAGAAAAAGCAAATCGTATTTTCGATCAACTAAATGGCTATAAAAATCAGTTCTGAGTTTCTATAAACTCGATTCTCTTAATAGAATCGTTCTCGGGATTGAATTCAATCATGACGAATACGCCGAACTCCCTCTCGGATTCACGAATCCAGAGTTTAAACGTCTCCATAGCCGTGTCATCCATATCCCTGCGGCCTACGTGAAGATAATCAATAATTTCCGCATTAGGATAACGCTCTTTTGCCTGTTCTAACGCTATTCTTCCCCATTTTGCATATGCAGGTTCTTGTATATCTGAAACCATTTTTGATACTGGCAGAATGATGTCATGCCCAAACAAAGACAACAAGATCATCGCAGCTGAAAAGAATAAATTTTTCATGAGAGACTCCTTTTTATATTAGTGTCCACCGAAAACCAGTCTCTATTCTGCAAAAAGAAAAAGTGTATCCCCAACATCCGAGGATACACTTTTTCTTTGAATTTATACTCGTAATAAGTCTAATTCTTCAGGTGCAAACTTTTTCGCTTTCAACATAGCAATTTCATGTTTATAAGGCGGCTTTTTAGTTTTTGCATCCGAACCAATATAAGGCGTTTCTAAGATTTTTGGTATATGCTTCAACTGTTCATGATGGACGATATAAGACAAGGCTTCAAATCCAATATGACCAAAACCGATATTTTCATGACGGTCTTTTGCGGCACCGCGTTCATTTTTACTGTCATTAATATGAAGTACCGCTAGTCTGTCCAACCCAATTAAACGGTCAAATTCTTCTAAAACTCCGTCAAAGTCATTTACAAGGTCATATCCTGCATCGTGTGTATGACAAGTATCGAAACAAACGGTAAGCCGCTCATTATGAGTCACCCCATCAATGATTTTCGCCAATTCATCGAATGTCCGTCCACATTCAGATCCTTTACCTGCCATAGTCTCAAGAGCAATATTTACCGGATAATCCTCTGTCAAGACTTCATTCAAGCCCTCAATGATCTTTTTAATTCCCTCATCCGCTCCTGCACCTACATGCGCACCGGGATGTAAAACAATTTGGGATGAACCTACAGCTGCTGTTCTGATGATCTCTTTCTGTAAGAATTCAACCCCAAGTTCAAAAGTTTCTGGTTTTACTGTATTTGCAATATTAATGATATACGGTGCATGCACAACAATATTGGAAATGCCATGCTCTTCCATGTGTAATATTCCTTGCGCGATATTCAGTTCTTCTATCGGTTTTCTTCTTGTATTTTGAGGGGCACCTGTATAGATCATAAATGTCGATGCACCGTATGAAACCGCCTCTTCGCTTGCAGCAAGAAGCATCTTCTTCCCACTCATAGAAACATGTGAACCTATCAGCAACAATCTCTCCCCCTATTTCTTTTTGTTTATACGGCGTTCTCTTTTTTTAATAGTTTCTACTTGCCGCTGCATCTTTTTCTTATATCCCGGCTTGACTTTACCTGGTTTCTGAACAAGTGATTTTGCTTTTAGATCGATCTCATCTTGACCTTTTGTCCGATTCTTACGTGAATGGCGTTCTTTCAAGTCAATCCATTCTCCGTCTTTTACATCCTGATGGACAAACGGGATGCCCATTTTTTCTATCTTGATGATTGCATGTTCATCACTTGGACCATATAGCGTGATTGCGGTACCCTTTAAACCTGCACGAGCAGTTCTGCCCACCCGATGAATGAAAAATTCAAGGTCTTCAGGAAGTTCGAAGTTGATGACATGGCTGATTCCTGGAATATCTATACCTCGGGCAGCAAGATCTGTAGCAACGATAAATTGAAATTCCAAATCTCTGATTTGCTTCATTACACGTTTTCGGTCCCTCGGTGTTAAGGCACCGTGAATTTGTGCATTTTTAATCCCCTGGCCTGTCAAGTAATGCGAAACTTCCTCCGCGTTATTTCGAGTATTGACGAAAATCACAGCTAAATAAGGGTTAATAGCTTTGATGACATGGAGAAGTTTGTTTTTTCTTGACTGACTGCGAATCGGTACAAGTGAAAAGTGGATTCCTTCTGCAACCGGGCGCTTATCGCCAATTTTAATATGCTCTGGAGATTCCATGTATTTATTTAGAAATGGTTGAAGTTTTTCAGGGATTGTAGCTGAAAAGACATACATGTCAAGCTGTTCAGGCATGCGAGATGCAAATTTATCGATATCTTCGATGAAGCCCATATCAAAAGCAAGGTCAGCTTCATCCACAACTAAAATCGGTGCCGTATGAACAAGTAATGCGTTCTCTTCTACAAGATCTCGAATACGTCCAGGTGTACCGACTACAATTTGCGGCTGTGTTTTCAATTTTTCAATTGACCTATTCTTATCCGTCCCACCGATGAGCAATTTTGTTTGAATTTCCGTATCACCGATCAGCTTGTCTAACTCATTGTAAATCTGGGTTGCAAGCTCTCTGGTCGGTGAAGTTATGATAGCTTGTACCTCCATTTTTGCTGGATCGATTTTTTCTACAATCGGGATGAGGAAACTATGTGTTTTTCCGGTACCGGTATGCGATTGACCAATTGCACTTTTCCCTTTCATGATTAACGGGATCATTTGTTGCTGGATTGGGGTCGGCTCTGTAAAGCCCAACTCCTCAATCGCCTTCAGTAAAAAAGGCTGGAAATTATAATCTTTAAAATTCGACATACTGTCACTCCTAACGTTTCATCATTGTACCATGTTTCGGACATTTAGTTGAGCAATTGCATATTATAGAAAGTGATATTGCGATGTCAATTCGAAAGAAAGGAGATTCGAATGAAATACCGTCCATTTTATCCATTTGAACAGAACTCTCAACCTTCCCAACATGCGGCACCTTTCGGAGGCTGGCAGCATGGTGGTTCAGCAGGACCAGGACAATTCGGGCCTACTGGAGGCCATGCAGGACCAAATTGGTTAGGACCGACAGGTGGTCATGCAGGACCTAACTGGTTGGGACTGACGGGCGGCGATAGCAGACCAGGTCCGTTCGGTCCGTCCGGCCAATCAGGACCAGGATTCTCAAGAGGTGGTAGAGGAAGCAACCAAGGTAGGCCAGGATTCTTAGGTGGCGGTCAAGCTGGACCGGGTGGACCGGGAGCACCGGGTGGTGGTGGTTCCAAATTGGAGTATTATCTTCAAACTGCCGACAGATTTATGTCCACAGCACAACAATATGCTCCAATCATTAACCGTTTTGCACCAATGCTTCAAAACATCCCTGCATTACTAAACATCTATAGAGGATTTTCATCAGCCCCTTCAGCCGGTGCCGCTTCAGTAGCAGCCGCTACGAGTGCTGCAGATACGGCGGCCCCGCTGGCTTCCACACCCCGCATTTTCCAGCCGCCTGTATGAAGCTTTGAATTATTAGGTCCACTCCGTTATAATGGATAGTATCCGAAGGAGTGAGATTGAATGAAAGTGTTGAAGATAACTCCGCGGGGCTATTGCTATGGTGTCGTGGATGCTATGGTCATTGCACGTAATGCATCACTCGATAAGTCATTGCCCCGCCCTATATATATTTTGGGCATGATTGTCCACAATAAGCATGTAACAGATGCTTTTGAACAGGAAGGCATTATTACTCTTGATGGCGAAAACCGTTTGGACATCTTGAATAAAGTAGAACAAGGAACCGTCATCTTCACTGCCCATGGTGTATCCCCGGAAGTAAGAGAGCTCGCTCGTAAAAAAGGCCTTGTTTCAATCGATGCAACTTGTCCGGATGTTACAAGCACTCACGACTTAATCCGCGAAAAAACGGCCGAAGGGTATTATATCCTCTATATCGGCAAAAAAGGACATCCAGAGCCGGAAGGTGCAATTGGAGTGGCTCCAGACAAAGTGAAGTTGATTACATCCCTTGAAGATGTCGAAGCACTTGAACTTGTTCACGAGAAGCTATTAGTCACAAACCAGACTACTATGAGTCAATGGGATGTGGTTCATATGATTGAACGTCTTCAAGAACGTTTCCCACATATTGAGGTTCATAAGGAAATCTGTCTTGCAACTCAAGTACGCCAAGAGGCTGTAGCTGATCAAGCAGGAGAAGCGGAACTACTGATCGTCGTAGGAGACCCGATGAGTAATAACTCAAATCGCTTAACTCAAGTGTCCGAGGAAATTGCAGGTACAAAATCATATCGGATTGCGGATATTTCAGAACTGAAACTAGATTGGCTGGAAGGCATAAATACAGTTGCTGTTACAGCTGGTGCCTCCACTCCGACGCCGATTGTCAAAGAGGTCATTCAATTCCTTGAGAAATATGATCCGGAGAATCCGGAAACCCATACCATTGAACGGACCATCGCTATAAATAAAATCTTGCCGAAAATCAAGGAACCCAAACCGGTTAACCGTATTGAACCTTACCCGGTATCCTAAATAAAAGCTGGTCCACTTGTCACAACGTGACGGCGGACCAGCTTTTTAAATAAACTTGAAAGGTTCTGTATTTATATCGGAGGCGACAAATTCGCAATTATAGCCCCGTTCCGAACATAACTTAGTCATTTTTCGGACAACCCCCTCTATCATGACCTTTTCTACATTATGTCCAGGATCTACAACAGAGAGACCAAGATCTAAAGCGTCATGTGCTACATGATAATATAAGTCACCCGTAACAAATACATCGGCACCCTTACGTTTAGCTGCATAAATATATTTATTACCGTCCCCGCCTAACACTGCAATCTTCCGGACTCTGGCATTCAAGTCACCAACTACACGAACTGCAGGAACGGAAAGACGGTCTTTCACAAATTCTGCAAAGTCATGTAAAGTCATGTCAGTTTTCAGCTTCCCTACACGACCTAAGCCGAAATCATTTGTTCGTTGGTCAAGCTGGAAGAAATCATACGCAACTTCTTCATAAGGATGTGCTTTTATCATGGCATGCAGCACCTTACTTCTAATCGATTGCGGAAGGACAACCTCAATACGCTCTTCCTCTACCACTTCCGGTTTCCCGTTTTCACCTATAAAGGGATCTGCTCCATTTCCCGGTGTAAATCTGCCTGTTCCCACTGTTGAGAAAGAACATCCATTATAGTCACCAATAGCTCCAGCACCTGCCTTAGCAAGTGCATCCCTGACTATATCTGCATGAGATACAGGTACAAAAACCGCCAGCTTGTAAAGTGGCTCTGAATAGGAAACTTCCATCACTTCACATTGTTCCAATTCTAAGATTTCCGCCAACAAATCATTGACCCCGCCTGGAGCTACATCCAAATTTGTATGTGCAGCGTAGATGGAGATATCATGTTTAATACATTTTTCAAACATTCTGCCTTGCGGTAAGTCTGTCCGTATATGCTTGAGGCGCCTGAAAATGGGTGGATGATGGGCAATGATCAGTTTTGCACCCTTCTCAATCGCTTCATCCACAACTTTTTCATTTACATCTAATGTCACTAAAACTTTCTCGGTCTCTTCATTTAGCCTGCCAACCTGCAACCCTATCGGATCGTCCTCTACAGCAAATTTCTTTGGAGACCATTCCTCAAATAACTGAATGATTTCATGTCCGTTCACTTTTTTCATTGTCCTATCTCACCTTCCACTAGTGATATAAGCTTTTCCAACTCTTCTTTACGCATGGTTTGGTCTTCAGTAGCTAAATTTAGGGAATCTACTATTCGTCTCCATTGGTTCACTTCACTGTTCCATTTTTCAAGGAAAATTAAGTTTTTGTCTTTTAATAAGAAAGGCCCCATCAACGTTTCAACATCTGAGTAGTTGACAGTTCCACGCTCTAACACAAGCACTTCATAAATTTTACGATCTTCTTTCAAAATCTTTTCATCAATCAGCTTCCACTCATTGTTCACTGCCCATTCCCTGATCGCTTTAGCATGAACATTCGGCTGTAATATAAGACGCTGGACATTAGTTAATTTCGTCTTCCCTTTTTCAATGATAGATACTATTAAAGGTCCGCCCATTCCTGCAATCGTGATGGTATCGATTTGATCACTTTCCCTTATCGCATCCAGACCATCAGCCAGCCTGACAACAATCGAGTTCTGAAGCCCTTCCTTCTTGACTTCTTTAACCGCTGATTCATAAGGACCTTTCACGACTTCACCAGCTATTGCACGATCGATCATCCCTTGATGGGCTAAATAACATGGTAAATATGCGTGATCGCTCCCAATATCTGCTAACCTGGAACCTTTCGGGACATATGAAGCAACTGTTTCCAAGCGTTTCGATAACTTTTGTGAATTCAATTTACTTGCACCTACCTCTTCGATTATTGTAGCGGAAGTGGAATATAGTTGCATAGAAAAACCCCTGTCCTTGAAGACAGAGGTTTCTGGTAATTCTATTCCAATGAAAGGATGTAATCAGCTATTGCAGCTTGATCAACATCTTTAAATGCAGGCATCTGACCTTTACCATTTTGAAGCACTTCTACGATTTCATCTTTGGAAAGTGAAGTACCTTTCAATGCTGGTCCGAAAGCGCCTTCTAAAGCGTTACCGTGACATCCGATGCAGCTTTCTTGTACAAATGATTCAGGATCGAATGCTTTGTTAGAATCAGCTTGTGTTTCAGATTGGCTATCAGAAGATTGTTCTTCGCCATTTTCTAATGCGATTTCCTCTTGTTTGTCCACGCCGTAAATCGACATGAAGAAGATAAGACCGATACCAAACGCCATAATAAGGATATAAGGTACAACAGGGTTTTTCATTACGTATTTCCTCCCTCAGAAGTATACTAATACTGAAATGAGAATCAGTTCACAATCCATATTGTACTGCATTACATCCAAAACTGAAAGTATTTAAAGCCAAGAAGCAATTTCATTGTGACAAATTAGTCACAAATTCAGCAACCGATCAATCGTGAAATGACCATTTTCTGAACTTCGGAGGTTCCTTCACCGATTTCAAGCAATTTTGCATCCCGCAAATAACGCTCTACTTCATACTCTTTCATATAGCCGTATCCACCATGGATTTGAATCGCCTCATCTGCAACTTCCATGGCTATTTCAGAAGCATATAATTTACACATGGAAGCTTCTTTTGAGAATGGTCGGCCTTGATCCTTAAGCCAAGCAGCCTTATAAACCATATTTCGGGCTAATTCAATCTTAAGTGCCATATCAGCAAGTTTGAACTGGGTTATTTGGAATTGGGACAAAGTCTTTCCGAATTGTTTACGCTCATTTGCGTATTGGAGTGCCCGATCAAATGCCGCCTGAGCTATCCCGACTGCCATTGCTCCGATTCCGATCCTTCCTCCGTCCAATGTCGTCAGGAACTGGCGGAATCCATTACCACGGACTCCTAATAAGTTCTCTTTCGGAACCCGTACATTTTCAAGGATCAATTCGGTCGTATTCGAGGCATTCAGACCCATTTTTTCATAGTTATCAATTACCTTAAAGCCTTCAGCATCTGTCGGCACTATTATTGCGCTAATTTCTTTTTTTCCATCCTTCACACCTGTTATTGCTGTAATCGCTAAATGCTTCGCGTAACTTGCATTTGTAATGAACACTTTGCTTCCGTTAATGACCCATTCATCGCCATCTTCTATTGCCGTCGTTTCTGTACCTCCTGCATCACTACCAGCGTTCGGTTCAGTCAACCCGAATGCCCCGAATGACTCTCCTGAACAGATTGGCGTCAAATATTTCTGTTTTTGCTCCTCTGTACCGAAGAGATTTAATGGAGCACCACCGAGTGAAATATGTGCAGAATATGTAATACCAGTGGATGCGCATGCTCTGCTTAACTCTTCTGTTACAATGGCAAAGCTGATTGTATCAGCACCTGCACCGCCGTATTCCTCTGGAAATGGCAGCCCCATCATCCCCATATCAGAAAGCTGCTGGAAAATTTCCACTGGAAATTCTTTTGAACGATCACGTTCTACTGCTCCTGGTGCTACTACCTCATCCGCGAACTCCTTAATGGTTCGCCGGATCATTTGTTGTTCATCCGTTAAATCGAAATTCAACTTTTTCATCCCCTTTTGTTTGAACGCGCTTACATTTCCCATTATATAAAACAAACACCCTATGTCACAAGGAATAGAGTGTCAGAAAAATAGATAATATAAAGTGATCAGAACTCCAGCAATGCCGGATATTACAAAATAAACCTGTTTTAAAACTCTCCCTGCAATTATCCATAGTACGCAATGGATGAACATGACGACAATCAATACAATCGGTTGGTCGTTAAAATAGAGCAGCCATATTTTCATTGAAAGCCCTAATAAGATTAAAGCCAGTAACACATAAAGGACCGGTGCTTTTATCGTTTTCTTAGTGAAATAATACGTTGCACCGATTAATATGAAAAGCATTAACAAACTAAGTATGATCGGAACCCACAAGTTTGTTGAGTAGAAAACAAATAAGAGAACTACTATGGTAGTAATTACAAGTACCATCTGCCACAGTACCGCGATCGAACTTTCTTTGCTTAAAATGGATTTTTTCGTTTTTTGTGGTTTATGACTTTGTTCCTCTTGCTCGTATAGCGCAAGCAAAAAATCACAATAATGTTCCGGAAGCATCTGATTCTTCTTCCAAAAATGAATTTCGTTTACGATTATGGATTTCCTTTGATCCTTCAAGACCACTACCACCTAACACGTAATCTACTGTTATTATATCAAACTATATAAGTATTCAATCTCCGTTTTCTATTATTATCGATAACGATTGATAGTCAAAAAAAACCGTCCTTGAAGCTCATGAGCTTCGAGGACGGTTGATTGAATTTATTCCAAAAAGTCCTTTAAACGTTTGCTTCTGGATGGATGTCTTAACTTGCGAAGTGCCTTAGCCTCGATTTGACGAATACGTTCCCGCGTAACACCAAATACTTTACCGACTTCTTCAAGTGTTCTTGTACGACCATCATCTAAACCAAAACGTAGACGAAGAACGTTTTCTTCACGATCCGTCAAAGTATCAAGGACATCTTCCAACTGCTCTTTCAATAATTCATATGCCGCATGATCAGACGGTGATTGCGCATCCGAGTCTTCAATGAAGTCGCCCAAGTGGGAATCATCTTCTTCACCGATAGGAGTTTCAAGAGAGACTGGTTCTTGTGCAATTTTGAGGATTTCGCGAACTTTTTCAGCTGGCAAATCCATTTCCTCGCCAATTTCTTCAGGAGAAGGCTCACGGCCTAAATCCTGCAACAATTGACGCTGTACACGAATCAGCTTATTGATGGTTTCCACCATATGGACCGGTATCCGAATTGTTCGTGCTTGGTCCGCAATTGCACGAGTAATTGCCTGACGAATCCACCAAGTCGCATACGTACTGAACTTAAATCCTTTTCGGTAGTCAAATTTCTCGACCGCCTTAATCAGACCCATATTTCCTTCCTGAATCAAGTCAAGGAATAACATCCCACGCCCGACATATCTTTTAGCGATACTGACTACGAGCCGCAAGTTCGCCTCGGCAAGGCGTTTTTTTGCTTCTTCATCGCCCTGTTCAATTCGTTTAGCAAGCTCGATTTCCTCTTCGCTTGATAAGAGGTCCACCCGGCCAATCTCTTTTAAATACATCCGGACTGGATCGTTGATTTTTACGCCAGGAGGCACACTCAAGTCATTCAGATCGAAAGTCTCTTCGGAATCTTTCTCGCCGTTCTCTTCGTGGTCCTTCCGGTCAAGTTCAATTCCTTGTGCTTCGATTTGATCCAGAAATTCATCGAACTGATCCGGTTCCAATTCAAAAGAAGAAAGTTTTTCCGTCACATCATCAAAGCTTAGTTCGCCTGCTTTCTTACCAGCTTCTATCAGTTGCGCCTTCACTTCTTCAATTGTCAGTTCTTGTTCCACTTCTTTTGATTCCTCAGATTTGTTCGCCATACCTGTTCCTCCTTAATACAAACCGGACTTATTAGACAGCCGATAATGATTTCCTTAGATTAATGATTTCCCTTGCAAGCTCCAGAGCCTTGGCATGATCATGAAGCTTTTCCGCTTCCTTTGATTCTTGAAGCTTTTCCGAGATCGAAAGTTCAATCCGGTATTTTTTTATTTGACGAAGACAGTCTGTGATTTCCTCTTCCGTATGGTCAGGATCGCGTTCTGTCATCGATGCTTCCATCACAATTTTTCTTAGGGATGAGTCTTCAAGCATCTCCAAAAACCGTTGAAAATCCGCTTTTTCGTATTCTTCATAAAACCCGGCTAACCGAAAATAGACAGCTAAAAACGGATCATGGAAAAATGGGGGTTGTTCAGACTCTTCACTAATACGATCGAATATTTCTACATTATGCAACATGTGGGCTAATAATATTCTTTCTGCCCTGTCCACCTTATTTAATGGACGTTTTTTTTCAATTTTCGCCTGTATAGGTGATTGTCGGCTATTTTCTTCTTTTTTAGACAGTTTGGCAATTTTGCCTTCCATCTTACGAAATTGTTGAAGAATCGCTTCTTCAGATATTTTTGTTTCCTCACTCAGCTGGCGGATGTATAGATCACGCTCCACCGGTGAAGACTGCCCTACGAGATGTTCAAGCACCTCATGGATATATTGGAGCAGATCATTCTCGAATTTGAAATTTTTGTTTCTCCTTGCATACATCATAATGAATGCCAAGAAAGAATGAGGTTTCCCGATAATCTTTTCTGCAAAGTCCTCTGGACCAAATTTGTTGATGTATTCATCTGGATCCAATCCTTCAGGAAGAACGGCGATATCGGTTTGAAGCCCTTCGTTTTTCAACATTTCCGAATATCTTTTTGCTGCTTCCCAACCGGCAGAGTCACCGTCTGTCGATACAACGACATGGTTCGCGAGACGTTTGATCTTTCCGATATGTGCAGGAGTGAGCGAAGTGCCCATTGTTGCTACTGCATGTTCAATACCCGATTTACTTGCTGCGATGACATCCATAAAACCTTCAAATAAGATAATTTTCCCGTTTTTACGGATGGGAACACGTGCCCGGTGAAGGTTATATAAAAGTTTCCCTTTGTTAAAAATCGGTGTTTCCGGGCTATTCAAGTATTTTGGTTCGTCTTGGTCGTCAATGATCCTTCCAGAGAATCCAATAACTTTTCCATGATCGTCGTGTAGTGGAAACATAACTCTTCCCCTAAATCGATCAAAAGCGCCATCACCATTCTCTCTTAAAATGACGAGTCCGGCTTTTTCAGCCTCTTCTAAGCCAAAACCATTTCGCTGTAGCAATAAAGATAGGGAATCCCAATTCGGTAATGACCATCCGATTCCATACTTTTCGATAAGATCTCTTGAAAATCCTCTTTTTTTCAAGTAACTTAATGCATTCTCTCCCTCAACTGTATTCAATAGCAGATGATGATAGAAATTAGAAGCGATTTTATGCATTTCAATCAAGCGGTCTGCTTCCTTGGAAGCGGGTGTTGACTCTTCATGGGACTGGGGAGCTGCATCAACATGGATTCCTATTCGTTCCCCTATTTTAGCCACTGCCTCCACAAATGGGATGTTTTCAATATCCATTAAAAATGTAATGGCATTACCACCAGCGCCACAACCGAAACAATGGAAAATCTGCTTGTCCTCAGAGACAGAAAACGAAGGGGTATTTTCCCCATGGAACGGGCAAAGTCCGAACCAGTTTCTTCCCCTTTTCGTCAAACTGACATATTCACTTATAAACTCTACAATGTCTGTTTTCGAACGAATTTCTTCGATTGTCTCTTCTGCGATTCGCAACTCTCTCACCATCTTTACTTCCTACTCAAATGTAATTCGAGATAAATGATAAAAACCCTTCAAATTTCGACAAAAATTTTACTTTTACGGTGAAACACGAATCATTAAGTATTTTTACCACAATTTTTCATTATAAAACGTTTGTTTATAAAAATCTATTGAAAACATGTTTGCAACCGAAAAAAGAAGAATGAACCTCCCTACCACGGCAGGTCCATTCCTATTCATTTCTTTACTTAGTTCTGCTGAATCTGGTTAATGATCAAGTTTGCCGTTTCCTCAACTGCACGGTTCGTTACATCAATTACGTGACAGCCGATGCGTTCGACAATACGTTCGAAATGGCGAATCTCGGAATTAATCCGTTCAAGTTTAGCATAATTGGCATCATCACTTAATCCAAGGGCAATTAATCTTTCCCGGCGGATAGAATTTAATTTCTCCGGTGAAATGATTAAACCAAAGCATTTTGCGGGGTCAATCAGGAACAACTCTTCCGGAGGTTCCACTTCGGGAACAAGCGGTACATTGGCTACTTTAAATCGCTTGTTCGCCAAGTATTGGGAAAGTGGAGTTTTTGACGTCCGGGATACACCGATCAGGACAATATCAGCAGTCAACAAACCTCGTGGATCTCTTCCATCATCATATTTTACCGCAAATTCAATCGCTTCGATTTTTTTGAAATAATCATCATCTAATTTTCTCACAAGTCCCGGTTCCTCGATCGGTTGTTCATCCAATTCACGTTCCAACGCATTCATTGTTGGCCCTAAAAGGTCGATACAATGCAAACTATGCAATGAACATTCTTTCTTAATGAAATCCCGCATCTCTCTTTTAACTAACGTATAAAGAATCATGGCACGTTGTTCTTTAGCCAAAACGGCTATTTCCTGCAAATGCTCAAACGTATCTATTTGCGGAAACCGTTTAATGGAAATGCTGGAACCGTTCTGATACTGGCTGATAGCCGCTCTTGCCACCAGCTCACCTGTTTCACCGATAGAATCGGATACAATGAAAATTCTCAGTCTTTTCATCACGGTCCTCCTTACAAGTCATGGTTTTCAGCAAGCGATAAGAACGCTGCCGTTATATTTGTTTTCGTAATCCTGCCAATGACTTCAAGACCGTTTTCGTGCTCTGCCACAACAGGCAATGCATCAATTTGTTTCTCGATTAATTTCTTTGCCACATGCAATAAAGGATCATGCTTAAAACAGTAAGTGATGTTCGGCATTCTGGTCATGATGATATGGACAGGAATTTTGCTGATTTCCTTATTTCCTATACTTGATCGTAGTAAATCTTTTCTCGATAATACACCGGTCAATAATGATTGTTCATTGACTACAAACAAAGTCCCGACGTCTTCGAGGAACATTTGGGCGATTGCATCGTAAACAGAAACCTTCTCTGAAACAACTACAGGGATAGATTGGAAATCCTTTACCTTCATGTTCATTACACTTTCTGAAAGGTCCTGCCCTGCCTTTTTTCCGGAATAAAAATAGCCTACCCGGGGCCGTGCATCCAAGAAGCCTGCCATCGTCAGGATGGCAAGGTCTGGCCGTAAGGTAGCCCTTGTCAAATTTAGACGTTCTGCTATATGTTCACCTGTTATAGGTCCATTCCCTTTTACGATTTCTAATATTTCTTCTTGACGTTTATTGAGTTCTATGGGACCCACCGCCTCAGTGCAATAAATAAAGTAGCATAATTTAAGTTAATTATTACTATTAGTCATTATATCTTATCTGCGTGTTTATTGCTAAGAAATTCGGACCATGCTACAATATAGCCATAGTTGAATAGGCGCTGAAGGGATTATAAGTACCAGTACGAAGCGAGCAGGGATAGTGAAAGCCTGTAACGCTGGGAAAAGGCAGCCTGGAGCCATTTTATCTCAAAGTGGATTGTCTTTTGACAATCAATCGGGGTGGAACCGCGGGTCATTACGCACCCGTCCCCGGACGGAAACGTCCGGGGACGGGTGCTATTTTATGTTATGGAGGGAAAAGATATGACAATGGAAGCAGTAGTAGCATTAGCAAAACATCGGGGATTTGTTTTTCCGGGATCCGACATTTATGGAGGATTAGCAAACACTTGGGATTACGGTCCACTAGGTGTAGAACTGAAAAATAATATTAAGAAGGCTTGGTGGAAGAAATTTGTTCAAGAGTCCCCTTACAACGTAGGGTTGGACGCTGCCATTCTTATGAACCCTCAAGTTTGGGTTGCATCAGGACACGTCGGTAACTTTAACGATCCGATGGTTGACTGTAAGCAATGTAAAGCCCGTCACCGTGCCGACAAGCTCATCGAAAATGCGCTTGAAGCTAAAGGAATCGAAATGTTTGTTGATGGAATGCCGTTTGATAAGATGAAGGACATTATGGATGAACATGAAATTAAATGCCCAGATTGCGGTGCACAGGATTTCACTGAAATCCGTCAGTTCAATTTAATGTTCAAAACTCACCAAGGCGTCACTGAATCTTCCACGAACGAAATCTTCCTGCGTCCAGAAACGGCTCAAGGGATTTTCGTTAACTTTAAAAATGTTCAGCGTTCCATGCGAAAGAAAATGCCATTCGGTATCGCTCAGGTAGGTAAAAGCTTCCGGAATGAAATCACACCAGGTAACTTTACATTCCGTACACGAGAATTTGAACAAATGGAACTTGAATTCTTCTGCAAACCAGGGGAAGACATGGAATGGTTCTCTTTCTGGCGTGAGTATTGCAAAAACTGGTTGCTCAATTTAGGGATCAAAGAAGACAATATGCGTCTCCGCGACCATGATGAAGATGAGCTTTCCCACTACTCCAATGCTACGACAGATATTGAATACAAATTCCCATTCGGTTGGGGCGAATTATGGGGTATTGCTGATCGTACGGACTTTGACTTAAAGCGTCATATGGAGCATTCCGGAGAAGACTTCAATTATATTGATCCGGTCACAAACGAACGATATGTCCCTTATTGCATCGAGCCATCATTAGGAGCAGATCGTGTAACACTTGCGTTCCTGTGCAACGCTTACGAAGAAGAAGCTTTGGACAACGATGATTCTCGTACTGTTCTTCGTTTCCACCCTGCGATTGCACCATACAAAGCAGCAATTCTTCCGTTGTCGAAGAAGCTTAACGAAGGGGCAACCGAAGTTTACTCAGAACTTCAAAAGCATTTCATGGTGGATTATGATGAGTCTCAGTCAATCGGTAAACGTTACCGCCGTCAAGATGAAATCGGAACGCCATTCTGCATCACATATGATTTCGATTCAGTTGAAGATAAACAAGTGACAGTTCGTCACCGTGACTCAATGGAGCAAGTTCGTATGCCAATTGCAGATGTAAAAGCATATATTGAGAAACACTTAGAGTTCTAATAACAGTTTAATAATTGCTGGAGCAATCGCTCCAGGCGGTCGCTTTCCGCGGGCTCGCGCCAAGCCTCGGACCGTCCTCCTGTAGCTATTAATCCAGGAACTTTTTTCAAAAACTAAAAAAACTGTTTGATCCTTTACTGGACCAAACAGTTTTTATTTTTATTCGACAGAATCTGTTTTATGCTCTTCCCTGTTGGTTCTTAGCTCAGGGGTGCGTTCGAGTTGGTCCAGGAATGACCTGGACTTCAAACGGATGCCCGTTTGTTCCTCGTAGATCGTACGAACGATCTTCTTCAGGAAATTTTTCGTCTCCCTTTTTAAGCTGATGTTCCCTACTCGTTCTATCGGTACTGTGTACATCATCCGGATTAATCGAACAAGTTGGGGATTCAAGCGAATTAAATATGGATCCATTTCAAAACAACGGTGACAAAGGAAACCGTTAAATTTGAACGAAAAGGCGAACTCCCCTTCAGTCGCTCCACAATTTGAGCACTGATGAAGAATTGGATGCACTCCAGCAATAGGAAGCATCTTCCACTCCACAAACAGCGCAATTGCCTCCGGATCATACTCCTCCGAAATCGCATGGAGTGCTTGCAGGAGCAACTCAAAAACTTGGGGCATGGAGTGGTCCTCTTCTACCAGTTTATCAATCAGTTCGATGATATAACTGACGTATGCTGTCGCCTCTATGTCCTGTGCAATATGTCGCATGGACTCCATCGGTTCCCCTTGTTGAATCGTGCCCATTCCACGGCCTTTCTGTATGAGAAAGGAGCCATGGGTAAATGGCTGGGTCACAGCAGCCAGACGGCTAGCCGGTTTTTTAGCTCCCCTTGCCATACCCGTGACCTTTCCTGCTTCCCTGGTCATAATGGTAACAATCTTATTGGATTCACCATAAGGGCGAGTTTTTAAGACAATCCCTTCCCATCTATTGAGCAATTGTCTTCAACTCCTTTAATATTCGTCTTCCCTGAATCCAAAATCCCGTAAGTGCAGGGATTTATTGCGCCAATCCTTCTGTACTTTCACCCATAGTTCAAGGAACACTTTACTGCCTAAAAGCATTTCGATATCATGCCTTGCCAACGTTCCAACTTCCTTTAAAAGAGCCCCTCTTTTACCGATCACGATCCCTTTTTGTGAATCCCGTTCCACAACTATTGTCGCCATCACCCGGATCATATTATCCTTCTCTTCGTCACGAGCAATTTTTTCAATTACTACCGCCACAGAATGGGGGATCTCTTCTCTTGTCAGGTGAAGCACTTTTTCGCGGATGAGTTCAGAGATGATGAACCGTTCAGGATGATCTGTCACCTGGTCAGCGGGATAATATTGTGGTCCTTCTGGCAAATACTTGCCGATCGTTTCCAATAATCGATCAACGTTATTACCTTGTATAGCTGAAATCGGAAGAATTTCAGCAAAACTGAACTCTGATTGATAGGAATCAATAATATTTAACAACTCATCAGGATGGACGAGGTCAATCTTATTGATCACTAAAAATACTGGAGTCTTATTCCCTTCCAGCATTTCCAATATAAAACGGTCACCTTTACCAATCGGTTCAGAAGCATTCACCATGAATAAGATGACATCCACTTCACGCAACGTATTTTGTGCAACCTTCATCATGAAGTCACCAAGCTTATGCTTCGGTTTATGGATCCCTGGCGTATCAATGAAAACCATTTGGCTCTGATCAGTGGTCAACACGCCCTGAACTTTGTTTCGGGTAGTTTGTGGTTTATCGCTCATAATGGCAATCTTTTGTCCGATTACCCGATTGAGAAATGTGGATTTCCCGACGTTTGGACGTCCGATAATTGAAATAAACCCTGATTTGAAGCCTTTATTCTCCCCGTTCTGCATATTCCATATCCTCCGCTGAAAATGACCCGGGAAGAAGTTCTCCCACAGTTGTTTCCAAAATATCGCCTTTCAAATTAGTCAAGTATACAGGCATGTCCTGACTGCAAAATTCGGCAAGCACTTGTCGACATGCGCCACACGGAGAAACTGGGCCTTCAGTGTCTGCTGTGACTGCGATCGCAGCAAACTTGCGGTGCCCTTCTGAAACTGCCTTAAACATTGCTGTACGTTCTGCACAGTTGGTCATTGAGTATCCTGCGTTTTCGATATTACAGCCATGAAACACTTGGCCGTCTTCTGTCAATAAAGCTGCACCGACTTGAAACTTGGAGTACGGTACATAAGCCTTTTCTCTCGCTTTTTTCGATTGTTCAATTAAATTTTTCGTTTCCATTAGTCCAAACTCCCTCATAGAGCAAACGGCTCCCTCTTAATCTTTTATCCAGATCTTTAAAACCATTTTGGCAAAAAGATGAGTATTCCGATTATAGCACTTATTGTTGCAAATACAAGAACGGCGCCTGCTGCAGCGTCTTTTGCCTGCTTAGCCAATGGCTGCCATCCAGGGGAAACCAAGTCAACCACACGTTCAATGGCAGTGTTTATCAACTCAAGTGAGAGCATACCGCCAATCAGAATGAAGATGATAATCCATTCCCCTTTATCCAGTCCGGTCAATAGACCGGCTATCATCACAACCATCGTTGCTAACAGATGGAACCGGATATTCTGCTCAGTCTTAATGGAATGGACTATCCCTTCAAACGCAAATTTAAAGGAGAGGAGCAACTTTCGTAGATTAAACATCTTCTCGCCGTAAACCGAACGAATGTAGGATTTCGTCTTGTCTACCGAACATCTCTTTCTCATCCTCTTCGTTCATATGATCGTAACCGAGTAAATGCAGGAAGCCGTGGACTGTCAAAAAGCCAAGTTCACGTTTATAACTATGTCCATACTCTTCAGCCTGTTCCTTTGCACGCTCGATCGAAATGATGATGTCACCTAATACTGTAGGCATACTTTCTTCTCCGATTATTTCGATTTCACCTTCGCCCTGCTCCTCCATAGCGAATGAAATGACATCAGTCGGAGAATCTTTCCCACGGTACTCTCGGTTAATTTCCTTAATTTCTTCATTCGTCACGAATGTCAAAGAGATTTCTGTGTCCTTTGTAATGCCTTCCTTTTCTGCAGCATGTTTTAAAAGTTTTTCAATAAATTCAACTGTTTCCTCACCGATAGATCCGGTTTGGTCATTAACGTCCATCATTAGTTCCAAGAAAGTCTCCACCCTCTCTTATTTCGGATATTCAATACGGGAATGATAAATACCGTTCATCGTTTCACATATCACCGACTCCACTTTTTTCAGTTCTTTCATGGAGAGGTCACACTCATTAAACTGTCCATCATTCAATTTGCCTTTGATAATATTGTTTACGACTTGACGTATTTTTTCGGCAGATGGCTCTTTCATCGAACGGACCGCGGCTTCCACAGAATCCGCCACACTTATGACGGCTGCTTCTTTTGTTTGTGGTTTCGGACCCGGGTATCGATAATCTGTCTCTGCCACTTCGTCATTCTGTTCTTTAGCCTTCACATAGAAATATTGAAGTAAACTCGTTCCATGATGTTGACGTGCAATATCGATAATCTCCTGTGGCATTTTATGTTTTGAGAGCATTTTTGCCCCTTCAGTAGTATGTGCAATAATAATATCGCTGCTCGTCTCCGGAGGAATTGTATCATGCGGATTTTTTCCGTTCATCTGATTTTCAATGAAAAAAGATGGACGTTTTGTTTTTCCAATATCATGATAATATGAGCCTACCCTCGCCAGAAGTCCGTTAGCCCCGATTGCTTCACAGGCACTGTCAGCTAAATTAGCGACCATGACACTATGGTGGTACGTTCCAGGTGTTTCTGTCAGAATCTTTTTCAATAATGGATGGTTGGGGTTCGACAACTCTATGAGCTTCATATCTGAAAGGATATTGAAAACCGTTTCAAAAAACGGCAACAGTCCAATTGCAAGAGCACCCGATAATAGACCTGACACAACCGCTGCTATTCCATAGAAAGTCAGCTCTTGCCAACTATATGAAGATTGAGTCATCAATAAATAAAAGGCTAAGAAAATCAAATTGGTTAGCGCAACCAACATGCTTGTCTGTAAGAGGACGGAACGCTTGTGTGATGTGGACATCATATAAACAGCGACAATTCCACTGAACAATACGTAGAGAGAAATTTCCATTTGTAAAATGGTCGTATATCCATCCCGTAACACAAGACCGGAAGTACCTGCTGTTAAGATGCACATCAAAAAAGCCAATTTTTCATTCGAGAGAGCTCTTGTCAACATCGCTGACAATGCTGTTGGGAAAAGAAACGCAACCATCACGTCATAATCCTTTTCCACCAATCCAATAAGCTTCATGACGACAACATTTAAAAGGAAAATAATTAGAAAAACGAGTAAGATCTTCCCTTTCCTCTCGGCCGTCGCTTTCCAGGAATAGAAATGGGTAAACACCAAGAACATCATTAATATGATGTAAAAGGCTAATCCGACAATTGGTTTATAAGTCGTTTGGCTTGTCAGCATGCCCGTAAGTTCAAGTTGGCGATATACCTCCCGGTCAACCACTTGTCCTTCCCTCACGATTACCTGCCCTTGAAGGATTTTCGTAGGTTCAACATCTGCCATTGCATCTTTTACGCGCGCTTCTGTGATCTCTTCATTCAATATTTCGTTTTCAACAATACTGAATCTGCCTATCGTAACTGCTACTTGCATCAAAGAAGTTGGAATTCGCTGATCTTCACGCAAGATCCGTTCCAATTCGTTTTTAGCTCGAATTAAATCATCGTTCCTTATGGGGTCCTTCATGACTGTTTTTGTAGTATTCGTTAGGATATCCCGCACTTCACGTAACGTTTCTGAATTCTGTCCTAACAAAACCCTCAATTGTTCATCACTAAGTCGAAAAGCCGTTTCCGATTTTTCTATCGGTGAAAGTTTAGATCGGAGATCATCCACCATGGCACTCATCGGTTTTACAGTTTCTGCTGGTATACCGTCTTCCTGAGTATTTTGTATCACGGAATTCGCCTTTACGTCTAATACGTAGTCAAATATGGAGGAAACGATTGCAGCACGGTTAGAGCCTATTTCTTCTGTGAATTGATAAACCGGCTGTACTTCAGAGGCAACCCGCGTCCGTTCCTCCTCTGTCTTGACCGGATCCTCGACCGTTTTGTTAGAACGAATCGTATCCGGCGACAAAGTGAACTCACGAATATCATAAGACTCGCCTTTGACATCACTTAGGATCAGCACAAAAGAAAGAACTGCCGTTAATCCTACAAAGAGTATTAAGAAGGTCGTAAAACTAACATATTGCTGCATCTTTTTCACAAATCGTTGCACGTTTCCACCTCATTTCTCCTACTATCATCATAGCAATTCTCGCTAAGATTTTCATTGTTTCATTGGAAAAAAAGAGAAAAAACAGCAGTCTCTTGCTGACTGCTGTCTCCAAACTGACTGTTTTCTTTAAGGAAGCTCTTCGTATGCTTTGATGATTTTTGCAACTAATGGATGTCGAACAACATCCCCTTGTTCCAGATGTTGAACATGGATGCCTCCAACATTCGTCAAAATTTTCTCAGCTTCGATGAGACCGGACTCCACTCCCTTAGGTAAATCGATTTGAGTCTTATCCCCTGTGATTACCATCTTCGAGCCAAAGCCAAGACGAGTAAGGAACATTTTCATCTGAGCTTTTGTTGTATTTTGGGCTTCGTCCAAGATGACGAATGCATCGTCAAGTGTTCGGCCCCTCATATAAGCCAGTGGAGCAACCTCGATAACTCCCCGTTCAATCAGTTTCTCCGTCTGTTCTGTCCCCAGTACGTCGTGTAAGGCATCGTAAAGTGGTCTTAAATATGGGTCCACCTTCTCCTTCAAATCACCCGGAAGGAATCCGAGACTTTCTCCAGCCTCGACTGCAGGACGAGTTAAGATAATTCTTTTTACGTGTCCATTTTTCAAAGCTTGTGTAGCCATGACAACAGCGAGGTACGTCTTTCCCGTTCCAGCAGGACCGATACAGAAAACTAAATCTTTCCTACGGATCGCATGAATATATTCACGCTGACCGATCGTTTTCGCCCGGATGGCTTTGCCTTTCGTATTCCTGGCAATCTCTTCATCATATAGTTCGGCAAAGTACTCAATTGTTCCGCTTTTACTCATTTCAAGAGCAGCAGTAACATCTCGCTGATTAATATTGATCCCTTTACGGATAACTCTTAAGAGCTGATCCACTAAAAGAAGCGCTTTCTCTTTGCCTTCATCATCTCCAATGATGCGGACAGTTTCTCCTCGAGTAATGATTTGAACCTTTAAGCTCTCTTCAATGAGCTTCATATTGCTGTCGGATATGCCCAATAGCATTACTGCTTCATTCGGGTTTTGCACATGCAGTTCCGTAGCTTTTTCTTCAGTCATTTATTCTTCTCCTTGAATAGGTTGTCTTTTAGCGATATTTTCATTGATCAAGAATAGAATCTTCCCTTTTAATGTATCATTATCACTAGCGACGTGTAAAATTTTCTCTTCTTTAATAATTGCTCCTTCTGAAAGTCCAGTCAGTAATTTTTCCCTCAGCAATGGGATCAGAAGCTTTTCAAGTGATTCTTCTTCCAATGTAAGTGTGATTTCGGATGTAGGTTGTACCAACCCTGCTCTTGCAATTCGATCAAGAGGTCCAGGAAGATCGATTTCTTTCCAATAGGATTGAACAGATTTCCCTGACTTTACAAAAGGCACTTCAACATGTAATACCCGCTCATCCGGACTTTCCATTTTCACGGTTTTAGGTACCGTAAAATCGGTTTCAAGCCAGTAATCTGCGAAAACAGAGCCATCAGCACCAACCACCTTTATCTCTTCCCCTTGTTTAATAAAAGCAGAGACCAGTAAATCACCTTTACGTACAGTACTATCCTTCATCACTACTCTTTCCCCACTTGCAATGGAAACATGTGTAATGATTCCACTTTTCGCGGCAATTAAATGAGCAGGGGCGATCTTTTTACCATCATTGATCGTATGAATTGGAGCGGGCAGTGGTGTTAATGTATATTTAGTTCCACTTCTACTAATGTTGACCCACGATAATTCGGCATCATTTTTCATGACCTGCTGTCTGATTAACGCTTCATCAGGCAAGCTTTTAATTAATCTTAACGTTTTTATACCACTCTTATTTAAAATGGTTTGAATTTGTTCCTCACGTTCCGGTGTATCAGCTTCTACAGCAACCGACCATAAGAAAAACGAACAAATATATGGAATCAGGATCCAGATGCCAACACCAGCGAATGTGTAACTGTTCCAACGGAAAATTCGATCCAGACTTCGGGGAAATATTTCCATTTTCACATTGTATTTTTTCCTGATTTTCCTTACCTTATTTAAATCCCGGAATGTTGTTTTAAAAAGTAGTCCTTCTTCTGTCACCTTACTATTTGTGACAAATACTTTTTCTGCTTTCAGTGAAGATAAAATTAGATTTGCCCGCTTGTCCTTTACAAGAACAGTAACTTTTTCACCGAACGACTGCCATTTTTTCAAGCTTCTCCGCCTTCCTTGATTGTAATGGATTTTAATCCTTTAATTCGCAAATAGGTTAGTTGTTCCTGCAATATATCGATTTGTAATTCGTCCCCTTCAACCTCTATATAAAATCCATTCATCCGAAAACTGCAGCTTGTTTTTTCAAAACGGACGATCCGATAGCTACCCGACAATTTAATGTCTTCGAAGTTTTCGATTACGACTTGCGGGTCCATTTGCAATAGATCTTTCATGAACAAATAAAAGCCCCCCTTACTTGCAGTTTATGCTGCAGTAAGGGGGGTCATGTACTATCGTTTAGATTTAGGAGGTCCAATCACTTCTGAAAAGATGAAACCTTGTAACAATTCCTGTTCGTTCTTTGGAAGAATTGAAGTTGACTTCACCGTACGCTTTGCTTCTTTCACCCGAACAGTTGCACGTCTGGATGTAGAAGTCTCCACTGGAACATTTTCAGTTACTGGTTCCATTGTAAGTTCTTGGCGAGCAGGTTGTTTCACCTCTATGGTGCGGATAGGTTCTGGACTTCTCCTTTGTGGCTCCTGGAACTCCTCGAACAACTTTCTTGCGTAATCATCAAGTCGTTTAGGCTGTCGTGACTGCTGATTAGGTGATACTGGCCGCTGACGAGGTGGAGTCTCTTCCTGCTGGTCCCCGAACTTCTTAAACAACAACGATATCAATCCTAAAACAATGACCGCAATTATTTCCATGCAGAAGTGCTCCTTTCATGTCAGCTTATTACTTGTTGTCATCCTGATCTTTTTGCTGTCCGCCCATTTTACTGATCGAATCTCTCATACTTGTATCAGCTTGAAGATTTCGGTAATTCATGTAATCCATAACACCTAAGTTACCTTCACGGAATGCTTCAGCCATTGCCATCGGAACTTCAGCTTCGGCTGCAACAACCTTCGCACGCATTTCGTGAATTCGGGCTTTCATTTCCTGTTCAGTTGCAACGGCCATAGCGCGGCGCTCTTCCGCTTTTGCTTGAGCAATATTCTTATCTGCTTCAGCTTGTTCTGTTTGCAATTCAGCACCAATATTCTTGCCTATATCAACGTCTGCGATGTCGATGGATAAAATTTCGAATGCAGTCCCTGAATCCAGACCTTTAGACAATACAGTTTTAGAGATTAAATCAGGATTTTCCAGTACTTTTTTATGATGCTCGGAGCTACCGATCGTACTGACGATCCCTTCTCCGACACGGGCGATGATGGTTTCTTCGCCTGCACCACCTACAAGTCGGTCGATATTAGCTCGCACTGTAATTCTTGCCCTGGCTTTCACTTCAATCCCGTTCATGGCCATACCGGCTATAAATGGTGTTTCAATCACTTTCGGGTTAACGGACATTTGAACAGCTTCCAAAACGTCACGTCCTGCAAGATCTATTGCAGCGGCCCGTTCAAAACTCAATTCGATATTTGCACGGTGGGCAGCAATCAATGAGTTGATGACCCGATCCACATTACCACCTGCAAGGTAGTGACTTTCAAGTTGATTGATCGAAACGCTTAATCCGGCCTTATGCGCTTTGATCAAAGGGTTTACGACCCTTGCTGGGATTACCCTTCTTAATCTCATTCCAATTAGAGTAAAGATGCTTACTTTTACTCCAGCAGCAAGTGCAGAAATCCATAGAGCTACCGGGACAAGGGTAAAGAAAATGGCCAATGCGATAATGACGACAACAACGATAAGTCCGGTAAAGAGTAAATCTAATGGCATTTGTTTTCCTCCTTTTAATCCAACATTTTTCTTACAACGATTCTGGAGCCTTCCACTTTTACTACTTTTACGGCAGTATTGGAATCCAAATAACTGCCTTCTGTTACTGCATCGATTCTTTCTTCTTCAACAATAATTGTTCCAGAAGGTCTTAAAGGGGTCAGGCTGATGCCGGTCTTTCCAAGTAAGTCAAGGCGATTAACGTTAGACACATACCCACTTTCGGTGTTGGTAGCATCCTTTAAGATCAGCCTATTCAAAAGATGCATCTTCTTACCGAAGATTTTCACTAAAATCACCATTCCTATAATTGCGACAAGCAAAGCGATGACTACTGAGATAGTCATGTACAACATATTGCCCCCCGCTAATATGATACTTCCGATTATAGCACCAAAGCCAAGCAATCCTGCAATTCCTCCCGGCAAGAATATTTCGGCCACCACCAAGATGACCCCCACCACAAATAAAATGATGGACTCATGGCCTGCAAGTCCTGCCACCATATGACCATAGAAGAATAAGATCAGTGCGCTTATACCCATAAGTCCGGGAATACCGAATCCAGGAGAATACAACTCAACAATGAGTCCAAGACTAGCGATTGATAATAGGATAGGCACTACCACCGGATTCGTAATGAACCGGGCGATTTTCTCGGCAATGGTCATTTCCACAGGTATGAGGTCCGCATTTGCTAATCCAGCCATTTCCATCACTTCATTAATAGAAGCAGCCGTTCCATTAGAATAGCCCACTTTTAAAGCGTCTGAAGCTGAAAGTGTTAAAAGTGAACCTTTTGGTGCACCAAAATCCGGCAAATCGATATTTTTGTCCGCCATTGCCTTTGCATAAATCGGTTCTCTATTTGTGCTCTCTGCTGCAGAAGCCATTTGAGCAAGCCATGCACTGGTCGCTTTTTCATCTGCGGCATTTCCCGCTTGGTCAATTACAGCAGCTGAACCCATTGTTGCACCAGGGGCAAAATAAATTTCATCCGCATGCAAGGCTATATAGGCGCCAGCTGAATGTGCTTCCCTATTAATGTAAGCAATCGTCTTTAGTGGTGAATTTTGAATCCGCTTTCCAATATCACCAGCAGCATTGACGAATCCACCAGGAGTATGAATTTCAAAGATTACAGCGTCCGCTCCGTTTTCTTCCGCTTCATCCAATGCACGGTCTAAATATGCACTTAATCCTTTTTCAACTTCCTCTTCAATTGGTATATGATAGACTTCGTCCGCCATAACTGTGATTGGAAGGAAAAATAATAATGATAAAAGAAAAACCGGAAGCAATTTTAATGCGTTGATCTTTAGGGCCATATAACGTTCACCCCTTCCCTTTCAAGACTTAGTATGTATACGGATTAAAGGACTAAAGGTTTCACTTCAAGAAAAAAATAAAACCGGATCATCCTTCATGGATTCTCCGGTTTAGATCATAATCAATTTAATAGTTTTGTACGCAGGGACGGTGAGGGTTATTACCACTTACGTTTACGTGCAGCTTCAGACTTCTTTTTACGTTTTACACTTGGTTTTTCATAAAACTCGCGCTTTCTAACTTCTTGGATCGTACCACTTTTAGACACAGTACGTTTGAAGCGGCGAAGAGCATCTTCAAGTGATTCGTTTTTACGAACGACAGTTTTTGACATCTCTCTTTCCCTCCCTCCGACACACATCAAACATGACATAGGCCATGTACTCAAGAAATTATATCGTATTGTCGCTTTGTGGTCAATAGATAGCTTCGATTTTAATAATCTGAGGTTGAAGAAAGGCCTTGCATGATTTGAACACCTGAACTTGCACCGATTCTGGTTGCACCGGCTTCCACCATATTGTTCAAATCTTCCAAGCTTCTTACGCCGCCGGATGCTTTCACACCCATTTCAGGTCCTACTGTACCACGCATAAGTTTCACATCTTCTACAGTTGCCCCACCTGTAGAAAAACCGGTTGAAGTTTTGACAAAATCAGCACCCGCTGTCTTCGATAATTCACAAGCCGCACGTTTTTCTTCATCAGTCAACAAGCTTGTTTCAATAATAACTTTGACGATAGCACTTCCTTTTGCAGCTTCAACGACAGCCTTAATATCTGACTTTACCATTTCAGTATCATCAGATTTAAGTGCACCGATATTAATGACCATATCGATTTCCTGTGCGCCTTTTGAAATAGCGTCTTTTGTTTCAAAAGCCTTAGTTTCGGAAGTAGAAGCCCCAAGAGGAAAACCGATAACGGTACACACCTTAACAGGCGAACCTTTTAATTCTTCAGCAGCAACTGCCACCCATGTAGGATTTACACAAACAGATGCAAAGGAATATTCCTTTGCTTCCGCACATAATTGAATAATTTGCTCTTTTGTTGTTTCTGCTTTTAACAATGTGTGATCGATAAAAGAAGCGATGTTTTGGGTCATGGATATTCTCCTTTTAATTCTGTATTTAATAACATCAATTTACACTGGAGCAATCGCTCCAGGCGGACGCTTTCCGCGGGCTCGCGCCAAGCCTCGGACCGACAGGATGTCGGTTATGGATGCGTTGCCGCACGATGCGGCGTTTTAGCATCCCTTCCACTTGCGCCTGCGGGGTCTCGGACTGTCTCGCTGTCGGGCCCTCAGGATGCGGGTCATGCGTCTGTTGCCACAGGACGTGGCGAACTTAGGACGCCTTCCTCTAAGGAGTCGCCGCCTTCCGCTCCTGTCTTTACAATAAAATTATTACCATATGTTACCAAAAGCATTTGTTATAGCTTTTACATTTGTAGTAATTACTAAAAACTTTATTAATAAGTTCTATTGTTAATGTCGGTAAGCGAGAAGTGCCTGCCACGAAGACTCCTGTGGGAATAGCTTGAGCTGAAGACCCCGCAGGAACGACAGTTGGGGGAACAAAGGCTAAAATCGCCGCGTCCTGCGGCAACGCCTTTGTGACCAACCTCCTGCTGGCCTAAAGCCAAGCCCACGGAAAGCGAAGTGGCAGGCACTGCTGATATTTTATTCGCTTTACACGACAGCTGTAGTTTCTATGTCAGTTTCCAAGTCGTCCATTACACGTACAAACTGACCTTCACAATAAGGATAGCCAACTTTTGTAATCTTAACTCTGACCAGTTTTCCGACCATTTCATCTGTTGCCGGGAACACGACCTTCAAATAATTATCCGTATAGCCTTCATATAGACCGCTTTCAGGCTGATCATTGTAAGGCCCTTCCGGAATAACTTCCAACACTTCATTTTCAAAAAGTGAAGCATACTCCTTCGCTAATTGATCATTTAGCGTGATGAGGCGATGAACTCGTTCATTTTTAATATTTTCATCAATTTGGTCTTCCATTCTCGCTGCTGGAGTACCCGTCCGTTTCGAATATGGGAATACATGAAGTTCAGAGAATTTGTGTTCGCGAATGAAATCATATGTTTCCATGAATTCCTCTTCAGACTCCCCAGGGAATCCAACAATTACATCCGAAGTCAATGAGAATTGAGGAAGTGCTTCCCGAAGACGTTCAAGTCTCTCAGCGAAGAACTCCATTGTATATTTACGGCGCATACGTTTCAAAACTGTGTTAGATCCTGACTGAAGTGGAATATGCAAGTGGCGTACAACGATGTTTGAATCACGAAGTACGTCAATCACCTCATCAGTCAGCTGACTCGCTTCGATAGAACTAATTCGTAGGCGCTTAAGACCTTTTACTTGGGTTTCAATATCACGAAGCAATTGTGCCAAGTTGTAATCTTTGAGATCCTCTCCATAGCCACCAGTGTGGATACCTGTTAAGACGATTTCTAAATAACCTGCATCAACCAATTGCTGCGCTTGTCTGACGACCTCTTTCGGATCACGGGATCTCATTAATCCTCGAGCCCAAGGAATGATACAGAAGGTACAGAAATTGTTACAGCCTTCCTGTATTTTCAGTGATGCTCTATGACGATCCGTAAATGAAGGAACGTCAAGTTCTTCATATACTCGATTTTTCATAATATTTCCTACTGCATTGATCGGTTGGCGCTCAACTTTATACTGCTCAATATAGTCGAGCATCTTTTTACGATCCATCGTACCGACAACTATGTCAACTCCAGGTATCGCCATAATTTCAGCCGGGGAAGTTTGCGCATAACAACCTGTTACACAAATGACAGCATCCGGATTCTGTCGAATCGCACGACGAATGACTTGACGACTCTTCTTGTCGCCTGTATTCGTCACAGTACAAGTATTAATAACGTAAACATCAGACGTGTGTTCAAAGTCAGTACGCTCGTAGCCTGAGTCTTTAAAAAGCTGCCAGATCGCTTCAGTTTCGTAATGGTTGACTTTGCAGCCCAAAGTATGGAATGCAACTGTTGCCAAGGCTGCTCACCTCTTTCATTCAAATTCGTATGATATAGCGGACAATACGTATAAAGGGGCTGTTTCTGTTCTAAGTATACGGGGTCCGAGGGAAATCGTTTTGAAACCGGCTTCCTTCAGTACCTCAGCTTCATTTCTCGAGAGCCCGCCTTCTGGGCCGAACACGACCATCATCGATAGTTTATCATATACGGATTTCATTTGCTCGGCAAATCGTGTACGAGTAATTGCTTTTGCATCTTCTTCATCCGCGACGTAAAGGACATCGAATTGGGAGCTCATGTCAATCAGTTGTTTTAGGCTGATGGGTTCATGCACTTCTGGAATGATCGACCGATGCGATTGCTCCGCTGCTTCCTTAGCAATTTTCTGCAGTCTTTCCTGCTTCTTTGCGCCTTTTTTGTCATCCCATTTCACAATGGAGCGCTCAGCTTTAAACGGAATTAACTCATTCATCCCAAGTTCTGTCGCTTTTTGAGCAATCCATTCTAGTTTCTCGCCTTTCGGTAATCCACAAGCGATGGCAACACGAATGGGCATTTCATTGTTCCTTAATTCATTCGATTCCGGAACAACAATGACGGATTGATCTGTGATCGTAGTGATTTCCGCTATAAACGAACGCTGACTAATGACCACAATGACTCGGTCACCAACCCCCATCCGTAAAACTCTGGAGATATGCTTTGCGTCCTCACCCGAAATTTCTACTGAGCCATCTTCAAGTAAAGGGCCGTTAATGAAATACCGCTGCATCACTTACCTCCATTATTGTGGTTTACGAGATATGATGGTCACCCAGTCTTCCATCATCATAATCTCCTCTATCTCAAAACCAGATTGAGTCAAAGCTGTTTTTACATCGTCTTTCTTCGCCTCGATAATACCTGAAGTGATGAATTTCCCACCGTTTTTCACAATTTGGAAGGCATCATCAGTAAATGACATGATCACCTCGGCAAGAATATTCGCTACGACGATATCACCAGGCTTGGTAACTGTATCTAACAAGTTTCCTTGGAGAACATCTATCTGTTCATCGGTATGATTTAACTGAACATTTTCTTTTGCAGCTCTGACTGCCACTTCATCTAAATCAAGAGCGTGTATGTGACCAGCTCCTAACTTGGCAGCCCCGATTGCTAAAACACCAGATCCTGTACCGACATCAATAACATAATCATTTCGTTGCACGGTTTTTTCTAAAGCCTGCAAACACATCACCGTTGTCGGATGAGTGCCGGTTCCGAAAGCCATGCCCGGATCAAGTTCAATGATTAACTCGTCTGTAGAAACCGGCTTGTAATCCTCCCAACTCGGGACAATGGTAAATCGTTCGGAAATCTTGACAGGATGGTAGTATTGCTTCCAAGCAGTTTCCCAGTCCTCTTCATTTACCTCGATCATCGTGACGATGTTCTTTCCGATATTAATGTCAAAATTCTTCAGATTGTTGATTGCAAGTTTAATTTCCTCAACAGTTTCAGTGATGAAACTGTTTGCTGGTAAATAGGCTTTGATAATGACCCCTTCGGTCGGAAAGTCACCTGGATTTAAATCATAGATTTCACCAAATCGATCTTCCCTCTCTCGAAGTAGCTCTTCGGAATCTTCTATGACGACCCCACTTGCGCCAGACTCATGCAATATATTTGATATGGCCTCGGTTGCTTCATGTGTCGTTTGAATGGATAATTCTGCCCAATTCACTTGCAATCAACTCCTTTTAGTCACCTTTAATTGTTCGTTTAATTTTATCAAAAAGGGAACTTCCTTGTTCTTCCGGTATATCCCCGCTAATCTCCGCAAAGTCACGGAGTAATTGTTTTTGTTTTTCAGTCAGTTTTTTAGGAGTAGTAATTCTCACAATAACATGCTGATCCCCAACTCCATAACCATGAACATTTTTCACACCTTTTCCTTTTAAGCGGAATTTCGTTCCGGTTTGTGTGCCAGCTGGTATTTTCAGCTTCACTTTTCCATGAACGGTCGGCACCTCAATCTCATCACCTAATGCAGCTTGAGGGAAGGTAAGTGGAATTTCTAAATAGATGTCGTCACCGTCACGTTCGAATTTTTCATGTTCGCGAACTCGGAACACGATATACAAGTCGCCAGCAGGGCCGCCATTTCGTCCAGGCTCTCCTTGACCAGACACCCTTAGCTGTTGACCATCATCAACTCCAGCAGGGATTGTCACTTTTATCTTTTTACGTGTTTTGACTGTGCCATCACCGTGGCAGGTAGGACATTTTTCAGGAATGATCTTACCTGTTCCGTGACAAACTGGACATGCTCTTCTATTGACCATTCGGCCAAAGGCTGTTTCTTGGACGCTGCTGACTTGCCCAGTACCGCTACAGTGGGTACAAGTCTCAGGAGAAGTTCCTGGCTTTGCCCCATTCCCGTTACATGTGGCACAAGTTTCTTCTTTCGGTATCTCAATTTCAGTTTCTTTTCCGAATACCGCATCCTCAAAGTCGATCACCATGGAGTATTGTAGATCGTCTCCCTTACGTGGAGCGTTCGGATCTCGTCTGCGGGTGCTCCCGCCACCGAAAAACGAACTAAAAATATCTTCAAAGCCAAAACCATCAGCACCAGCGCCACCGAAACCACCAAATCCGCCAAAGCCTTGGTTGCCTGCATCGTGGCCGTATTGGTCATATTGTGCTTTTTTCTGATCGTCACTCAATACTTCATAAGCTTCAGATATTTCTTTGAACTTATCAACGGCATCCGGATCTTTGTTTATATCCGGATGGTACTGTTTGGATAACTTGCGATACGCTTTTTTAATCTCTTCTTTTGATGCCGATTTTGATAAACCGAGCACCTCATAATAATCCCGTTTTGTACTCATTGTCTCACTCCCGGTTCACTTTCACATAAAGTCTATTCTAACACGTAGAAATTTCGAATGGCAAAAACATTTGGCTTTGGTTACATATACAAGCATATGCATTGAAAAAGCCAAAGCCGATAAACGGACTTTGGCTTTTTCAATTAAATACATTATTTGTTTTTATCGTCGTTTACTTCTTCAAATTCAGCGTCCACGACACCATCGTCAGAGCCGCCTGCATTGTCTTCGCCTTCTTGACCTTGAGCTTGCTGTGCAGCTTGCTCATATAATTTCACAGATAGTTGCTGAACAATTTCCATCAACTTATCTTTCTTCGTACGAATATCTTCTAATTCGCCTTTTTCAAGTGCCGCTTTTAATTCGTCTTTTGCAGTTTCAGCATTTTTCACTTCTTCTTCTGAAACTTTGTCACCAAGGTCTTTTAATGTTTTTTCAGTCATGAAAATTGCTTGGTCTGCATCATTTTTCAAATCAGCTTCTTCTTTACGCTGTTTATCTGCGTCAGCGTTGGCTTCAGCTTCCTTGACCATACGTTCAATTTCTTCATCGGAAAGAGAAGTGTTCGATTGGATGGTAATGTTTTGTTCTTTTCCAGTCCCAAGGTCTTTTGCTTTAACATTCACAATTCCGTTTTTATCGATATCGAAAGTTACTTCGATTTGCGGAACTCCTCGTGGAGCAGGAGGAATATCAGACAATTGGAATCTTCCTAACGTCTTATTGTCTGCCGCCATCGGACGTTCACCTTGAAGCACATGGATATCAACAGCTGGCTGGTTGTCTGCAGCAGTGGAGAATACTTGAGATTTTGAAGTCGGAATTGTCGTGTTCCGATCAATAAGTTTCGTAAATACTCCACCCATAGTTTCAATTCCAAGAGATAATGGAGTTACATCAAGAAGCACTACATCTTTCACATCTCCTGTTAAAACTCCGCCTTGTACAGCGGCACCCATAGCTACTACTTCATCCGGGTTTACACCACGGTGTGGATCTTTACCAATTTCTTTCTTGATGGCTTCCTGAACAGCAGGAATACGAGTAGAGCCACCAACCAGAATTACTTTATCAATTTCTGATGCAGATAGACCAGAATCTTTCAACGCTTGTCGTGTAGGACCCATCGTACGTTCCACAAGATGAGCAGTCAATTCATCGAATTTCGCACGGGAAAGTGTCATTTCAAGGTGAAGTGGTCCAGCTTCCCCAGCTGTAATGAATGGCAAGGAAATTTGAGTGGATGATACACCAGAAAGATCTTTTTTAGCCTTTTCAGCTGCATCTTTCAAACGCTGCATTGCCATTTTATCTTTTGAAAGATCAATACCGTTTTCTTTACGGAATTCCTGAACCAAATAATCCATAACCACTTGGTCAAAATCATCTCCGCCAAGGCGATTATCACCAGCAGTAGCGCGTACTTCGAATACACCATCCCCAAGTTCGAGGATCGATACGTCAAACGTACCACCGCCAAGGTCAAATACAAGAATTGTTTGATCTTCTTCTGTTTTATCTAAACCGTAAGCAAGCGCAGCTGCAGTAGGTTCGTTGATAATTCGCTCTACCTCAAGACCTGCAATACGGCCAGCATCTTTCGTCGCTTGTCGTTCAGCATCATTGAAATAAGCAGGTACGGTAATAACAGCTTTTGTTACTTTTTCACCAAGATAGTCTTCAGCAAAACCTTTCAAGTATTGTAAGATCATCGCTGAAATTTCTTGTGGAGTGAATTCTTTGCCTTCAATCGTTTCTTTATAATCAGTACCCATATGTCGTTTGACTGACATAACTGTATTCGGGTTTGTAATGGATTGGCGTTTTGCTACTTCTCCTACTTGGCGTTCACCATTTTTGAATGCAACAACAGATGGTGTTGTTCGGTTTCCTTCTGGATTAGGAATGACTTTCGGTTCGCCACCTTCTAATACAGCTACACAAGAATTTGTTGTTCCAAGGTCAATACCAATAATTTTAGACATTATAAATTCCTCCTAATTCAATCGGTTTACTCGTTAACTTTAACCATCGTCGGTCTTAGAATGCGATCCTTTAACATATACCCTTTTTGGAGTTCTGCTAATACGATCCCGGCTGGTTTCGCTTCATCCTTTTCCTGCATGACAGCTTGGTGGAAGTTAGGATCGAATTCTTTGCCTTCCGCTTCAATTGCAGACAATCCCTCTTCTTCAACTGCTGCTACAAGAGAACGGTATACCATATCCATCCCTTTCAAGATAGATATCCCTTCATCAGTTTTCGGTTCCACTTGCAATGCACGTTCGAAGTTATCGAGGACCGGTAGAATATTTGTCAATATTTTTTGAGCTCGGTATTTTTCAGCCGATTCCCGGTCAAGATTGCTTCGGCGTTTAAAGTTTTCAAAGTCAGCACGTGCCCTTAACCCTCGTGCTTCCTCTTCTTCGAGTTTGTTTTTCAGTTCCTCGATCTGTTTTCGGAGCTCGCTTGTTTCATCTTCTGGCTGCTGAACTTCTGTTTCATTGTTGAGTTCAACCGTCTCATCAGAAGCTGCTTCCTCTAAAGAAGCCGTTTCCACTTTTTGCAGATTTTGCTCCAATTCATCTTTTTTCTCAGTCAAAATATGAATCCTCCTTTAATGCCGGTCAGCCAATAATAGGCGGGTGAGTTCTTTGGAGAGACTTCCGCTAAGTAGATCCAATATGGATACTACCCTACGGTAATCCATTCGTTTCGGTCCAACAATCGCAATGGAACCGCTCTGCTCATCCCCTACTCGATAAGAAGCAGTTATGACACTACAATCTCCCATGGCATCCAGTTTGTTTTCTGTGCCTATCTTGATCTTGATTCCTTTATTTCGCTCATGGAAGATTGAAGCGATTGCTTCAGATTCATCCAGTAGTCCCATAAAGTCTTTGATTTTTTGGACATCATGGAATTCTGGCTGATTGAACATGTTCATCTTACCACCATAAAACAATTTGTCTTCATGCTCAATCCAAACAACTTCCCTGAACGAAGAAAATAGTTCTCCATATCGGTTAATATGTTGTCTGAAGAGATGAACAGTCTCATTTTCAAGTTTTTTGTGAAGGTCATGCAAATATGTTCCGGTAAGTTTTTCATTCAGAATATTGACCATTTTTTCAAGATCTGACGGCGCAATATTTTCAGGAATCGAAAACAATCTATTCTCGACATGCCCTTCATCCGTTACAATGATCGCTACAGCAGATTCAGAATTGATGGGAACAATCGAAAATCGCTTAACCTTGTGTTTCCCGACGTCCGGCCCTAGTAAAATTGACGTGTAATTTGTCAATTCCGAAAGAATGGTCGCGGACCTTTTGATCAATTCTTCTGTTTCCGTCATTTTCTCCATGAAAATGGATTTGATCGTAAACAGATCTTCCTGCCTGATATTTTCCGGCTTTAATAGATGATCGACATAATAGCGATACCCTTTTTCAGACGGAATACGCCCTGAAGAAGTATGTGGTTTTTCAAGGAAACCGAGTTCCTCCAGATCAGCCATATCATTTCGAATAGTAGCCGGACTGAATGACAACTCTTTCTTCTTCGAAATCTGTCTGGATCCTACCGGTTGAGCAGATTGTATAAAATCATCAACAGTGACTTGCAATATGAGAATTTGCCGATTCGTCAACATGATCATCACTCCTGTTAGCACTCGTTGAATTTGAGTGCTAATACTATACTTAAATTATCAAAAAGCGGGGGCCATTGTCAATTAAATGGCTTACCCGCTAATCAGAAATTCTTGGAATACTTCGTTGCCTAAGTATTTCCCTTTTTGTGTTAGTTTAATTGAGTCGTCACACCACTCAAGAAGTCCTTGTTCAATCAAATTCTCTATTTTATCTCCAAAGATAGATAGCAAATCCAACCTGAATTTTTCTTTAAAGCGCTTTGAAGATACCCCTTCAATTTTTCGTAATCCTAAAAACAATTCTTCTTCAATTTTTTCTTTTGTCGGCACTTCATGAGATTGAAGAACTGGAAGCTGCCCTTCCTGCAACAGGTTAATATATCGTTTCAACGGACCGACATTTGAGTAGCGGGTACCATTTAAATAACCGTGAGCTCCGGCACCGATTCCTGCGTAGGAATCATTGTTCCAGTAAATCAGATTATGGAGTGATTCAGTTCCCGGTTGAGCGAAATTGCTTATTTCGTACTGCCATTTCCCCGCTTCCTCCATCCTCTTCATGAGTAAACCGTACATTTCTGCTTCCAGGTCTTCTCCTGGCAATCGAAGCTTACCTTTGTTCATAAGATTATAGAACACTGTTTTCGGTTCAATAATTAATGAATAAGCCGAGTAATGAGGCAAGTCCAATTTTAAGGCGATATCTAACGTTTCAACCCAATCTTCCATGGTTTGTCCTGGCAATCCATACATCAAATCGATACTTAGATTTTGGAATCCAATTTCTTTAGCTAATTCGATTGTCCGGTATGCATCTTCGTTACTATGTGTCCGCCCAATTTTTTTCAACAGTTCAGGATGAAAGGATTGGACCCCGATGCTAAGCCTGTTTACTCCGCCGTCTTTTAGAATCTGCATTTTCTCCAGTGTTAAATCGTCGGGGTTCGCTTCAGAAGTAAACTCAATCACTGTCGGAAGATCGAAATGCTGTTGAATAATCTCCATTAATCTTAAGAGCTGGGAAGGATTCAAAGCAGTTGGTGTTCCGCCGCCTAAAAAAATTGTTTTGGGGTTTCTGGTGATTGCACCAGATTGCATCAGAAGGATGATTTCAGTATTGAGTGCTTCAATGTATTCATCCACCGGCTGGTTCTTGATGAATACTTTGTTGAAATCACAGTAATGGCAAATTTGCTGACAAAACGGGATGTGAATATAAATGCCTTCTACCATGTTTACCTCCTCCTTTCATAAACATAAAGCTACAGTCCATCAACAAAAAAGAGGGCAAGGTGCCCCCTAATCATCATTTCTTATTTTGATCGTCCATTTTGAGAACAGCCATGAATGCTTCTTGTGGAACTTCAACTGATCCCACTTGCTTCATGCGCTTCTTCCCTTCTTTTTGCTTTTCTAAAAGTTTACGCTTACGGGAAATGTCGCCGCCATAACATTTAGCAAGTACGTTTTTTCCCATCGATTTAATCGTCGACCGGGCAACGATTTTCGTTCCGATCGCAGCCTGAACCGGTACTTCAAACTGCTGACGCGGTATGAGCTCTTTCAGTTTCTCAACAATCGCCTTTCCGCGCTCATAGCTGAAATCACGGTGAACGATGAAGCTTAACGCATCAATCTTCTCGTTGTTTAAAAGGATATCCATTTTCACTAACTTAGATGGCCTATAGCCGATTAATTCATAGTCAAATGATGCATACCCTTTCGTGCTCGATTTCAATTGGTCAAAGAAATCATATACGATTTCAGATAATGGAATTTCATAAAGGATATTCACCCTTGATGAATCCATATAATCCATCGTTAAGAAATTTCCACGTTTGTATTGGCAAAGCTCCATGACTGCTCCGACATAATCATTCGGAACCATAATTGAAGCTTTCACATAAGGTTCCTCTACCTGATCGATTTTTTGAGGGTCAGGCATCATAGATGGATTGTCCACCCTTAGAGAAGAGCCATCAGTTAATTTGACATCATAAATAACACTTGGCGCAGTAGTGATTAAGTCAATTTTAAATTCACGCTCAATCCGCTCTTGAATGATTTCCATATGAAGTAAACCAAGGAAACCACATCGGAAACCGAAACCTAGCGCTTGTGAAGTCTCTGCTTCATATTGTAGAGCGGAGTCGTTTAGTTCAAGTTTCTCTAAAGCTTCACGTAAATCGTTATATTTCGATGTGTCAATTGGATAAAGACCACAATAAACCATGGGGTTCAATTTCCGGTAACCCGGCAGCGGATCTGTCGAAGCGTTCGCTGCACTTGTAATCGTATCCCCGACGTGTGTATCCCCTACATTTTTAATGGAGGCAGTTAAATAACCAACGTCTCCTACTGTCAATTCATCCGTAGATGTTGACTTTGGTCTGAATACGCCTGTTTCCACGACGTCAAATTCTTTTCCAGTGGCCATCATACGAATTTTATCGCCCGGCTTAACAGTTCCCTCTACAATACGAATATAGGCGATAACACCTTTATATGGATCATATAAGGAGTCGAAAATAAGCGCCTTAAGTGGTGCTTCCGGATCCCCTTGTGGTGCAGGAACTTTTTCAACAATTTGTTCAAGGATATCTTCAATGCCGATTCCGGATTTCGCCGAGGCAAGTACCGCTTCTGAAGCGTCCAATCCGATTACATTTTCAATTTCGTCCCTTACACGTTCAGGATCAGCAGCTGGCAAGTCGATTTTATTAATGACCGGAAGAATCTCCAAGTCGTTATCCAGGGCAAGGTAAACGTTCGCCAATGTTTGAGCTTCGATGCCTTGTGCTGCATCTACGACTAAAAGGGCTCCTTCGCAAGCAGCAAGGCTTCGAGAAACTTCATAGGTAAAGTCTACGTGTCCCGGCGTGTCAATCAAGTGGAAAATGTATTCCTGACCATCTTTTGCCTCATATTTCAGCTGAACAGCTGTCAATTTAATCGTAATGCCGCGTTCCCGTTCCAAATCCATGGAATCGAGCAGCTGGCCTTTCATTTCACGTGCTGTAAGAGTCTTTGTCGACTCCAAAATACGGTCCGCCAATGTCGATTTCCCATGATCGATATGTGCAATGATGGAAAAATTCCGGATCCGTTTCTGTCTATCTAATCGTTGTTCTCGGTTCATGCGTGTCCACTCCTATTTAAGCTATTAGAATTATAGCAGTGTACACCCAATCCTTCAATCTTTCGCTAATTGTTCTGCATTTAAAACGTCTGATGCCGCCTTGCTCAATACAGCGATAGTCCGATTAATTTCCTCTTCCGTATTATCGATTCCACCGATTTCGATAAGTAATAGATTCCTTGAAAGGTCCTGATTATAATTACCGTCAACTCCATGACCTTGCTTTGGAATCAGGCCACGTGAAATATCAGGGATTAATTCGTTCATTCTTTTGGAAATCCGCTCTGCCAGCGCTTCATTCCAACGATAATTATTATTCTCCTGCCCGATGACGATGGCTATTTTCGCATAACTTGCTCCTTCATGTTGTACGGTCGTACGATCCTTTTTTAAGGCATCCCTATGAATATCTAATAGGAGATCATACTGTTTCTCAGCCAACATCTGTTTTACATGGGGCCGTATGGCATCATATGCTTTTGTACGAGAAACCTTAACATCCAATACATCTGTTTGGATGTTATTAGCCTGAAAATGAGCTTTCAGTTGTTCTCCGAAATTTGTAATATTCTTTTCGAGGTGAGAGACTGCTATCTTTCCGTCATGAGCTTGTGTAATCGGCTTGAAGGCCTCGTCGTAATGGGTAAAATACACAAGGGCACTTTTTTTCTGAACAGCAGGCTCCTCAACAGCTGGAGGAGGTTCAATCTGCCGGAGGTTTGACGCATAGACGAGTCGCTGGTCCTTTTTTTCGACAATTGTCACTTCTTCTTTTGCTTCTGCCGGGATTTTATCGGCTACGATTGGAAGTAAAAAGAGAAAGAAAATAAGCCCGATCCAGAGTTGTAATTTTTTACGCATAAAGATCCCTCCTTCGCCCATTCTATGAACCGCAAAGGAGGGATAGAACCTTTAGGACAAGCTCGACATCCACTTCGTAATACCGCTTGAAATCAAGGTTGCATAATTAAAAATCCATTGGTCGGTATCCTTAGGTGTGACAAAAATTCGTTGTTCACTTCCGGACAAAGTCTCCTCTAAAAGTTGAAGCTTCTCATCTTTGGACCATTGTGATAGTTCACCAAAAATCGGTTTTAATGGTGCGCGATCCGCTTCTTTTTCCGAATTGTGCAACCAAGGAGTGACGGATAACCTGGAAGAAGGACTATTGGCTTCTTCAATCTTAGAAGCCAAGAACTTAAAAACGGATTCAAGGGCATCTGCAATCATCACGGGTCCATCCACTACTGTCGGAACACCGATTGCTGTTACCGGTATCCCCATAACTTCCTTCGATACTTCCTTACGCTCGTTGCCTACCCCGGAACCCGGATGGATCCCAGTATCAGTTAATTGAATCGTCCGGCAAAGTCTTGTACTGCTTCTTGCAGCCAGCGCATCGATGACCAAAATTAAATCCGGTTTGATCCCTTCACTAAGTGAATAGACAAATTCGCTCGTTTCATATCCCGTCTGACCGGTAACACCGGGGGCATAGACAATCATTCTACCGTCACGATCGAAGAACGATGGAACCTCGTCTTGCAACCTGTCAATCGCAAAAGGACCAACTGCGTCCGGTGTAATGGTCCTGTTCCCTAATCCAACGATGAGTATAGTCGATTTGGATGATAATTTTAAATGTTCATGAATGCTATTTAGTTTTTCAATCATGACTTCTTCCAGATCTTTAAATCCATCTTCATCATCAGCTGTTAAAGCTGGGACAGATAAGGTTATGTATGTCCCACTTTTTTTGTTGATGGCTTTTGCACCTTTTTCATCTACTTTAATTTCAGTAATTTGAACACGTCCCTGCCGTTTTTCGGAAAAATCAATACCTGAGGAATCCTCAAGTTTCTCTTTCTCCTGTTTGGTCCGGTGCTGTACCATCTCTTCACTCTCATCAATCAGGTCAGTACGATACCAATTCGTTTCCATTGTCACATTCATCACCTCATTAACATTCTGCTCAAGGTGTCAAGGAAATATTCTTTGCATTTAATGATTGCAATCTCCTATTCACTTTGTTAAAATAATGCTTGTTGTATTGAGACACGAATTTAATGAGGTAACACTCATCGCGGTCTTTTATGTAGGAGGTGAAACACATGCCAAACATTAAATCTGCTATTAAACGCGTTAAAACAAGCGAAGCTGCAAATGCTCAAAACTCAAAAGCTAAATCAGCTATGCGTACTGCTTTGAAAAAAGCTGAAACTGCATTGAATAACAATGAAGAAAACGCCAATGACCTTTTGAAAGCAGCTTACAAACAAATGGACCAAGCCGCTAACAAAGGATTGATCCACAAAAACGCTGTTGCCCGTCAAAAAGCGCGCCTTTCAAAAAAAGCGTAATACAGAATATGAAGAAACCGGTATCCTAAAGGAAACCGGTTTTTTGCTTTTATAATTGATAAACGCCTGTCATTATAGGAAAACGGTATACATCTAAATATCTCATAGAAAAATAATTGGTATTGTAATCATAATATAAAAAATAGTGGAAGGCGGCGACTCCCGCGGAAAGCGTCCGTCCTGAAACGACTTAATAAGCCAGTGCTCGTCACACTACTCCATTTATGAAGATATTTTCTGCATGAGTACTAATTCCAAAATCCGATCGCGATTGCCGCTTACTGTTTTCAGCTTCAGGTCAACATCCGCAAGCTTTTTCATAACCTCAATCAGTTTATTCTCATTAATCCTCAACGTACTATCAAGTAAAAGTTTCACACGATATGGATGGACCTTCAGTTGTTTTGCAATTTGTTGCTGATGATATCCTTTCTTCTTCAAAAAGAAAACGTGATGCATTAATCTTATTTGTGATGCCAATAATGATGTAAGCATGATCGGTTCTTCCTTTTGCCTGATTAAATCATGATAAACGGAAAGTGCTGTTTCTGTATCACCAGTTAAATAAGCGTTCAGCATTTTGAATGCGTCTTGTTCAAGCGTTCTTGCCACCATTTCCTCAATGATGGAAGAAGTGATTTCTTTTTCCTCCCCTAAATAGAGGGACATTTTTTCAATTTCAGCCTGTAGACGGATCATATCAAGTCCTGTAATATCGATCAGCTTCAAGGCAAGCTCTTTGCTAATCGTTTTTCCCCTTTTAGATGCTTCTTGTACCACCCATTGCACTAACTCTTGTTCTTGGAGAGCTTTCCCAACGGCAACTACTGATTTCTCCTTCATTAGCTTCGTGATTTTTTTACGTTCATCTAATTTTTCATAAGGGGCTACAAAAACGGTTACTGCAGTAGTAGATGGGTGTTCAAGCCATCTTTCAAGTGCTTTTAAATCATGTTCCACTTTCACTTTATTTTTCTCAGCGGCTTTTAAAAAAGACGCATTTTTAGCGAGTATAAGCTTTCGTTCACTGAAAAACGGAAATGTATCAGCCTCCTCTATCACAGCTTCAACCGGAATTTCTTCCAAGTCGAAAGACATTTCCTCCAAATCACCTTCAGCAGACAGACGATTTCTTAATCGGCTTATTGTTTCCTCTATAAAATAGCCTTCTTCACCCATCAGCAAGTAGACAGGTGAGAGATTGCCGTTGCGAATCTCTTTCCAAATTGATGTAAACATTATATTCCCCCTGAACTTTCTTCCTCTTAAGTATACATGAAACGATTAGAATCTTGTCAGCTCTGTGAACCGTTTTGAAAACACAATAACATTGTTTTGTTATTTATAGATTTTTTCAATTGGATACATTATAATGAGATTTGAATTAGGAGGGGTCACAATGAACGAATTTGAAAAAGATGTACAAACGAAAACTAACGATGTGATTGACTCTGGTATCGGATTTGTCGTTTCTTTCGTTTTCTTTGCAGCGATCTTTGTTGTTGCTCAAGTGGTAGATTTTTTCACTATGTAATGGACTTATTCCAAAGAGGCAGCCTGAATGAAAATTCGGACTGCCTCTTTTACATTTTTCCAACTATCCATTCACCCTTTTTCACTGTTACTCGTATTGTACCCATATCTGCTGTAGAAAGCGTCCATAAACCATAATGTTGAAACCGATTCATCACTTCTTCGTGAGGATGTCCATAACGATTATCAATACCTGCAGAAAATATCGTTAAACTCGGCATCGTTTCCCGTATAAAGACTTCCGAACTTGACGTTTTACTTCCATGATGACCTGCTTTTAATACCGTAATCTCCTTAATCTCTTCTTCAAACTTCCTGATCAGATCTTCTTCCCCTTCTGTTTCCAAATCCCCAGTGAACAGAGCCTTAAACTCTTGAGATTCTAAAAGCAATACGAGTGAATCATTGTTACCTTCGTAAATGTGATCAGATGGAGACAAGTACTTGAAGCTATATTCTCCCAATGTCCAATAGCTTCCCTCTTTTACTTCCATGATAGGAATATTCCGTTTTAAGGCGAAACGGGTCAATTCTTGTAGGACACCGAAATCGGTAGTACCAGGTGAAATATGAATTTCTTTCACTTGAGTCTCCTCAATTATTTCATCGGCTCCTTCTGCATGGTCCGCATCAGCATGTGAAATAATGAGTCGATCGACTGTATGAATTCCTCTTCCCTTTAAATAAGGAACCACCACTTGACGTCCGACTTCATAAGATGAGTTTCTTTCCCTCCATCCTTCCTGCCCGAATCTGACTACTCCACCTGTGTCAATGATATATACCGCTTGCCTGTATGGCATTTCGATTACGATACTATCACCTTGTCCTACATCAAGGTACGTTATATAAAGGGAACGATCAGTATAAGGTAAAAGCTGAATCATAAGTAACGGAATTACTAAAAATACAAAGCCCTTCCTATACTCTTTTTTTTCGAATTGCACGAAGCAAACGGAAACCCCTATAAAAGATAGAATCAGTAGAGGAATTGTCGGCTTGCCCGGGTTCCACATTTGATAGGGAATTTGGGCTAATTGACGGATCAAGTCCGCTAAAAGTCCCCTTGCCGGAGTGTAAAAATAGAAGAGCCAATCCGAAAAAAAGCCCGGCAATAATGTCGAACAAAGAAGCAAAATATTAGCTGGTAAGATGATAAAAGAAAAGAGTGGAACAAAAAGTAAATTCAAGATGAACGAAGAGAGTGAGAGTTCATAGAAGTGAAAGAGTAAAAGTGGAAGAACCATGAGTTGACAGATGAATGTGATAAGCAGAGAAGATGTCAAATATGATTTATTCTTCAAAATGGAAGCAGAAAATATTAATGAAAAAGCGGCAGCGTAGGAAAGCTGAAATCCGATTTGATACACGACTGATGGTTTGACTAACACAAAAAGAAACATACTAATCGAAATTGCATCATCGAGACCTATCCACCATCGGAACTGGGAAGCGAGTAAAATCAGTTCGATCGTAGTGACTGCCCGCCAAATCGAAGGAGCTCCGCCTGCAAGAAGAGCATAAAGTGGTAAGCCTACTATTATTAGTAAGCGTACAGTCTCTTTCCTAAAACCTACTCTGAATAATACCCCATATACAAAAAACGTTATCAATCCGATATGAAGGCCAGAAATGGCGAATAAATGAGTAATACCTAATACTTGATAGGCGCGCTCATCAATCTGTTCGATATTTGCCCGTTGCCCGATGATTAAAGCTTCTGCCTCAGCAACTAAGGTATCCGGAAATGTACGCTGGATATGCATTTGGAGTCCGTGCCTATAGTCTGCCATCCTTGTTGACAATCCCTCTTCTACTCCAGTAAAGTCCATAGTTTGGATGTCGATTGCAGCTGCGGCACCTTGACTTGTTAAATATTTCTCCATATTAAACGAATACTGATGTGCAGGTCTCGTTGAGTCACTAAATTCAGCATTCACTTTAAAATTCATGCCACTTAGTGACATTTCACCGTACTTATTTTTTTCATCTTCATCTTTAAACTGATAAACCGCATAATACTTCACACCATCACGTGACTTAACAAAACCACGAAGTCGATCGCCATCTATCCGGTATTGATCGGTCCATACAATTTCAAATACTTGATCAGGTATAACTTGTTCATGGGTTGATTTAAAAAATATAAAGGTAATGAAACATAACAAGATGCTAAAACATGCTATAACAAGAGATTCTCTCCGAATGATGAAGAGAGGGATCAGTAGGAGTGAGCAAAATGGAAGCCATGCCGGCCCCTCCACTGCAAAAGCGGATAAAAGAACCGGAATGGCAAAATATATGGCTTTATTGCGAAAATTTATGATTTGAATAGCTCGTTCACCTTCAATTCATAAGTGGCCAGTTCTTCTTGTCCTGCCCCATTCTCGCGGAGTTTCATTAATAAATCTTCTACTAAAGAAAGCTTTTCTTCTTTTTGGAAATCCACGTCGCTGGTAAAAGGAACCTTCATCACTTTAACGCCTGATTGAGCAAGTAATTCTAATGCATATGTATGGTTCTTGTAGTCTTCTGCGTAATAGATGGTTTTAATTCCTGCTTGGATAATTGCTTTTGTGCACTGTAAGCATGGGAAATGTGTAACATAAAGCTCTGCATCATTTGTAGAAGTCCCATATTTAGCACATTGTAACAGTGCATTCATCTCAGCGTGAATTGTGCGTACACAATGGTTGTCTACTACATAGCAGCCAAGATCGATGCAATGGTCCCCACCTGAAATAGAACCGTTATACCCCGCAGCAATGATCCGCTTGTCCCTAACGATAGCAGCACCGACTGCCAATCTGGTACATGTGCTTCTCATTGCGAGTAAATGGCTTTGTGCCATAAAAAATTGATGCCAAGTAATACGCTCCATATGATGACCTCCCTATTTCTGTTTCTATTAGTGTAGTCGTAGTTCTATTTGGGCGTCAACGCCTTCTGTATTATTTAATTTTGATCTGATCCTCAAGTTGTTCATATGTTTTGTCACCGATACCCGTGACCTTTTTCAAATCTTCTGGTGAAGTGAATAAACCATTTTCTTCCCGAAAAGAAACGATTGCTTTTGCTTTTGAGGGACCAATACCAGGAAGTGATGTCAACATTGTTTCATCGGCTGTATTGATATTAATTTTACCGTCATCCGCTTCAGGCATGAACAGTTGGACAGCAGCAACCGTTTCTTCCCCTTTATAAGGAATATAGATTGCCATTTCATCGCTTAAGATTTGAGCATGATTAATAGAACTCGCATCACTTTCAGGCAAGTGTCCTCCTGCGATTTCAATGGCATCAATCATTCTGGAGCCTGCTGGAAGTTCATAGACACCTGGGTACTTTACCATACCTTTGACATCGACCATAATTTTCTGTTGTACCTCTTCAGTTGACGGCTGGTTGTTTTCTTCTATAAGTGATGAGTGATCAAAAGTGGAAGACGTTGGTTGAATAATTTCGCCTTCACTGCTGGAAGACATGTCGGAGATGGGGAAAATGAAAAGCAGAATAAGTCCAAAAGCCATAATGGGGATTAAAAGCTTCCGAACATTTTTGAATTGCCATGAACTGAACAGTTCAATCCATCCTTTCGATAGGAGGCAAATCATATAGAGCTGACTCTACTATATATGATTTGCCATAACTTTGAAAGGCTTACTTTACTGCATGAATGAAAATCCGTTCACTGTTTGGCTCTGGGGATGTACGATCCCAATCAGCGGTTACAGTAACTTCCGAGAACCCCGCTTCATTCAACCATTGCACATAGTGATTGAATGGGAAAGTTCTCTGGTAATGGCTCTCTTCAAATCGTTCATAAAGGCCGTTTGCCTGTTTGATAAAAAACGTTAAGTCATGATATACGGAATGAGGCTCTTCCCCTTCTTCAGTAAACCAAATATAAGAAAGTTCTTCATGATCGTATACAAATGGCCCGTCTAAAAATAAGTGATCCGTCTTATATTCGGAGTGAACATCAAAAAAGAGACACCCACCAGTCCTGAGTGCTTCATATACCAGTTTGAATGTTCCTTTGACTTCCTCTTGCTCTTTTAAGTAGTTAAGGGAATCAATCGCAATTACCGCAATATCAAAATCCGAAAATCCTTCAAGCTCATGCATGGACTGAGCAACAAGTGGAATATCCACTTTCTCAGCCATGAATCGCTCTTGCGCTACTGATAGCATTTCTTCTGATAGATCGGTCCCTGTTACTTCATAACCTGCTTCATGGAACAGCAAAGAAAGTGTTCCGGTACCACAGCCGATATCAAGTAATTGAGGATGGCTTTGTACAGGAGCACTTCCTTTGATCCACTCTACGTACTCCTCATATGGGATATCGGTCATCAACCGATCATACACATGAGCGAAACGTTGATAGGTCATGATTCCTGACCGATTGAAAGATTTTCCGAAGGCGCATCGCCCCATAAACGTTCCAAATTGTAATAAGCACGTTCGTCGCGATGGAATACGTGGGCTACTACATCGCCAAGGTCTACAAGTACCCATCGTGCAGCATCAAATCCTTCGAGTCTTTTCACATCATGCCCAGCCTCGCTCGCCTGATCAGCAATTTCTTTTGCAATCGTCTGTACTTGCCGATCGGAGTTTGCATGGCAGATCAGAAAATAATCCGCAAGCAATGATACACCTTTCATATTGAGGACTACAATGTCCTCTGCTTTCTTATCGTCTGCCGCTTTATAAACGACTTCAAGTAATGTTGGATTCGTCATTCATCACTTTTCCCTTCTTTTATCAATTCGTTATAACAATCCAGCGTTAATGGGTAAATACGAGCGGTTTTTTCCACTAAAAATGCAATCGAATGTCTTACGCATGCAAGCATGCCTTCATTAAGGTCTTCAAAAGCCTTTTCCCTTAATTCCTCTACACCGGTAAAGGTTCGGGATGGTTCTATTAAATCCGCCATATAAATAATTTTCTCAAGATCACTCATACCTGCACGGCCAGTCGTATGATACGTAATGGCATTTAAAATATCTTCATCTTCTACACCATATTCATGTTTGGCTACATAGGCACCTGCAGGAGCATGCCATAACTCACTATGAAACGTGAGTACAAGTGGATTTACGCCAGATTTCAGCACTACAGATTCAAGCCAGTCATCCTCCGCAAACTTCACCACATCATGAAATACTGCTGCAACCTCCGCCTTATCCTCTGGAATGCCATAGTGTTCAGCCAGTCTCCTCGACATTGCGACTACACCCAATATATGGTGATACCTTCGTTCTGGCATACGTTCTTTTAACGATTGCAGAACCTCATCAATTGCTACCATATAAACACTCCTCTCGGATATAGTGTTCCACCTTTTCAGGAATAAGAAACTTGACGGTTTTTCCCTCTACAAAACGGTTTCGGATTAGAGTCGAGGACAAGTCAATTAATGGAATATCAACTTTTGTAACCGGATATTCAGTTTCACCCGTAGAGCCTATACGTCCAACACCTACGAAGTTCACGAATTGTATAAGATCTTCAATTCTGTACCACGTTTTTAAAGAATCAATACTGTCACCGCCGATAATGAAAAAGAAATCCACATCCGGCTCTTCAGCTTTCAATTCCACCATTGTGTCATACGTATACGATTTTCCTCCGCGTGAAATTTCTGCAGTTTCCAGTAGAAAGTAGGGAGTATCCTCAATAGCTAAACGAGTCATTTCCAGTCGGTGACTGAGTTCGGCGTCCCCTGCTTTTTCTTTGTGAGGCGGAACCGCATTCGGCATAAACCTAATTTCATCAAGTTTCAATGCATCAAATACCTCATTAGCAATGATCAAATGGCCGTTATGAGGAGGATTAAACGTTCCTCCCAAGATTCCGACCTTTTTCATTTAGCATCACGCCTTTGCTTTTGGAAGGATGATTTTCTTATTATTAACCGATTCTTTATAAAGTACAATCGTACTACCGATCAGTTGGACCAAATCTGCTCCTGTGCCTTCCGCCAATGCAGTAGCCACTTCTTTTTTATCATCATCATTATTTTGTAAAATGCTTACTTTAAGAAGCTCGCGTGCTTCCAGCGCTTCTTCGATCTGTTTAATCATCGCCTGGTTCACCCCGCCTTTTCCTACTTGGAAAATTGGCTGAAGATGATGAGCTTCACTACGTAAAAAACTTTTTTGTTTACCTGTTAACATACTTTCCTCCTAAATGTTCCGTCACTTTTTGCTTCATTGATAATGTATCTGGTTCGATACCAGTCCAATAATTGAATGCTATGGCGCCTTGGTGGACAAACATCCCAATTCCGCTTATCGTCCTTCCCCCTTTTTCAGAAGCAATTTTTAGAAAGGGGGTTTCAAGTGGATTATAAACAATGTCTGCCGCAATACAGTCGCTCCGCATACGCTCCATTGATAATGGCAACTTCGCTTGATCGGTTTTCATGCCAGCCGATGTCGTTTGAATAATAATGTGGAATTGAGAAAGACGAATTTCTGCTTCTTGCAGGGAAAGTGCCTCACCTCGACCAATTTCATCAATTAACAAACTTGCTTTTTCGATTGTCCGGTTGGCAATTGTAATATGCTCATACCCGCTTTCGCTTAAAGCGTGCACAATCCCTCTTGCAGCACCTCCAGCACCAATCACTAATATTGAACTTTGTTTTTCGTTTAGTCCAATTTCTTCCTCTAAAGAACGGACGAAACCGAGTCCATCCGTGTTATAGCCAATCAATTCGTCCTTTTCATTCCGAACAACGGTATTGACAGCACCCATTTTGGAAGCCATTGGGTCCAGCCCGTCCAAAAATGGAATGATTGACGTTTTATGAGGAATGGTTACATTCCACCCGGATGCTCCTAACAGCCGTAAAGATTCAACAGCGGTACCAAGACGTTCAGTAGAAACCCGAATCGGCAAATAAGTTGCATCGAGATGGTTTTCTCGAAACCATTGGTCATGCATGAATGGTGAAAGCGAATGGGAAATCGGGTCACCTATAACTCCGAACCATTTTTTCACATTCCTCTCCTCCTATATAAGGGATGGACGGATCATCACTTCGACGCCTTTTGGTACATAAGCTGCCACAACGACATCCGGATGCTGAACAGTTATCCAGCCAAGCCCTGAAAAGACAATATCCGTCTTTGGTTCTTTTATGGAAAATTCTCTTCTAACTAAAGGAGGGAGACGATCGATTGAATCGCCCGATGGCGGAGTTAATAAGCCTCCTTTATGCTGCTCGTATAATGCATCAGCATTTTCCAGCTTAGTTCTGTGAATCTCGATTTCATTCGAAATATGAACGGTGAAAGAAGATCGGTCACCTTTAATGAAGTCGAATCGTGCTAATGCTCCTAAATAGAGCGTCTGTTCACAATTCAACTGAAATACCTTTGGCTTGATTTCTTTTTTTGGCGTGATTTTCTTTAAATCTTTCTCACTAATATAGTGAGCCATTTGGTGATGATTAATGATTCCAGGTGTGTCAAACAAAGCTTGACCATCTTCAAGCGGAATTTCGATTAAATCTAATGTAGTTCCCGGAAAATAAGAGGTCGTAATCACATCATTTTCACCGGTTGCCTGCTTTATGATCCGGTTAATGAATGTGGATTTTCCGACATTGGTACAACCGACGACAAATACATCTTGACCGTTTCGATACTCATCAAGTGAATCCATTACTTCTTCCAGGCCAATTCCTTTATAAGCACTCACAAGTTTTACATCGATCGGTTTTAACCCGAGTTTTTTCGATTCAGCTTGCAGCCAATTAATCACTTTATTCTTATTCACCGATTTAGGGAGAAGATCAACTTTATTCGCCACTAATAGTATTGGATTTTTCCCAACAAACCGTTGGAGTCCAGGAATCCAACTTCCGTTAAAGTCGAAAATATCAACAATCTTGACAATTAGCCCTTTCCTTTGCCCTAAGCCGTTCAGTATTCTTAAGAAATCATCATCTGTCAAAGGAACAGGCTGCAACTCGTTATAATTTTTCAGTCGAAAGCAGCGCTGGCAGATAATATCTTCTTTATTAAGTGATGATTCCGGTGCATACCCCGGTTGTGTAGGGTCTTCTGTCTGGATTGAAGAGCCGCAGCCGATGCAAACATATTTTTCGTTCAAGCTTCTTCCTCCCATGTCAATAAGCCTTTTTGTTTAAAATGCTTCATGATTCTCCGTTCGATTCTCCTGTTAAAGCGTGTGAAAAAACCATCCGATGAAGCAACAGGTACGACAAGTATTGTATGAAAACCGTTCCGATTCCCGCCAAAAATGTCGGTCAATAACTGATCCCCGATTACGACAACCTGTTCTTTTTTTACATCCATCATTTTTAACGCTCTTCTGAATGCTCTTCCCATCGGTTTCCGTGCTTGAAAGATAAAAGGAATCCCCAATGGATCGGCAAATGATTTAACTCTCAATTCCTTATTATTAGATACTATAGTTACCTGTATGCCAGCCTCTTTCATCTGTTGCAGCCATGTGGCCAACTTAGGTGTCGCATCCGGCCTGTCCCATTCGACAAGCGTATTGTCCAAATCGGTAATAATTCCTTTGATGCCATTATCTTTTAAATAGTCAGGAGTGATATGATACACATTTTTCACATATTCACTCGGCATGAACTTATTTAGCAAACGATTCACTCCGTTACTCTAAAATTCTTTCATGATTATACCATAAACCCTATGCGTTCTCCCATTTTGACTGGTTCTCCAGATCTGATCCCATCAAGTTTAAAGGATCCCTTTTCAAATAGGAGGACAACAGTTGATCCAAATGAGAAATATCCAATACTTTCTCCTTTTCCCCATACCTGTTCCGTATGGGTCATATGAATTGAATTTACAAACATAGCACCAACTTTTATAACAGCACATTTTCTTCCGTTTTCCATCGTTAACTCATTAATCAACCGATAATTTCCACTTATAGGTGATTTCCCATAAGTTAACCCGGTCCGATTAACCGGATACGATTTGTTACCGAGTATGTATTGGCGATCTACTGTCGCATTGACTGGACTATGGATCCAGTGGTAGTTGGCCGGACTTAAATACAAAACAAGAAAAGTACCACCCTTATAACGCTGGGCAGCTTCCAAGGAGCCCATCAAACTGCTGACAGAATACTCCTTACCTTTTACAAAGAATTTTTCTCCCTTTTCAATTTCTCCTGTCGTTTCGAGAAATCCATCCACAGGTGAAACGATTGTATTATACTCCCGGTCAATCGGTCGCGCGTTGTCACTCAACTCACGGATAAAAAAATCATGAAGCGAAGAAAATGGACGTTCGGTTGAAACCTCCTCCATGTCGATTCCGTATACTTTAATATAACTTGGAATCAAATAACGGCTTATGCCCGATGAAGAAAATTTTTTCAAAAGCATGGATGACCATTTCCCATTCGTAAGTTCAATCAGCAGTTGATAGGTTTTTTCTTTCATTTTTTACCACCATTTTCTAAATGTTCGTGACGGAAATAGCACGACAAAGTATAATGAATTAATATGATTTTTGTAAAGGAGTGTTTCCATTGTATCTACTTGATCGTGTCGATCAGTCCATCCGAAAGATGAAAAGTAATGCCGCCAATATCATGACAATTGGTAATTTATCGTTCGGCGGTGCAGCTATTATTTCTACATTAAATGAAAATTATAGTTATAGCGTCCTCTTCATTTTCATTGCTGCTTTTTTGGATCGTCTTGATGGAATGGTTGCAAGGAAGTTCGGAACTGAATCCGAGCTTGGAAAACAACTTGATTCCATGAGTGATATCATTTCATTCGGCATGGCACCAGCAATTTTAATATATACCCTTATTCTAAATGATTTTGGCACATTAGGTGCAGGTTTCACCATAATTTATATCGCATCGGGCGCGTTCCGGCTTGCCAGGTTCAATATTACTGAATCAGACGGCTATTTCACTGGTCTCCCGATTACCGTCGCAGGTACGCTGTTGACGTTCACGTACTTTTTCATCCAATTTGTACCGTCATCCTTTTATCTTCTCATCACCATACTTCTATCGTTCCTAATGATCAGCACATTCAAATTAAGGAAGGTATAAAAGACCGCAACCGCGGTCTTTTTTTCATATTTCCGAGTTATCCGGCATATAGTGACAATAAACGACATCGGAGGTGTTTTCCATTAGTGGTTTTGTCACTGCACTGCTGCAGCTTTGGTTCGACTTCCCTGCAGTGATTGGATACTTGAAAGGGCAGGCCTTTCACCGGCCGCTCTCCCCAAAGGAAGAAGCCGAATGCTTACAGCGTCTTGCTGAAGGCGATGAAGATGCAAGGCACGAATTGATTGAACGGAATATGCGTTTGGTTGCGCATATCGTAAAAAAATTCCATCCGAAACATGAACAGCTCGATGATTACATTTCCATCGGAACAATCGGGCTAATGAAAGCTGTCGGTAGCTACACACCTGATAAGAAAACACGTCTTGCCACTTATGCAGCACGATGTATTGAAAATGAAATCCTTATGCACCTTCGCTCACAGAAAAAAGTTCAAAAGGATGTTTCCCTTTACGAACCGATTGGAGTCGATAAAGATGGACATTCTCTTCAAATCACGGACTTATTACAAACGGATGAAGAAACTGCATTAGAAAGTATCGAACAAAAGGAAAGGTTTCAGCGACTCTACCATCACTTAGGAAAATTGGATGCACGTGAATTGGAAATCATCCAGCGTCGATACGGCTTACTTGATGATCAACCGATGACGCAAAAAGAAATTGCAGAACAACTCAATATATCGAGAAGTTACGTGTCCCGGATTGAAAAAAGAGCACTTGTTAAACTGTATCAGCTGTTCAAACATGAAAAAAACTCCTTCGAAGCCTCAGCGTTCGAAAGAGCTTTAAGAGAATAGCATTACTCAGACCGAAGTTCATTCATCATAATCAGTCCGATGATTCCAGTAACTACAATCGCAGCACCCGTAATCCACAGCATACTTAACCCTCCTTGTCATACTCTTTTAATCCATTCTATTCCAAATGTTACCATACCCATTACTTATAACTTCTCAATCACCTTTAGAACAATCTCGGTTGAATGCTTAGCGGCGAGTGGAAGAAATTCATCGAAGCTAATATTCGATTCCTTTCCGGCAATATCAGATAATGCCCGGATCACAACGAACGGAATCCCAAACTGATGACAGACTTGTGCAACAGCTGCAGCTTCCATTTCCGATGCTTTCATAGCTGGGAATTGTAACCGGACTTTTTCAACCCTGTCCGGATCATTCATGAAGGAATCTCCTGTTGCGATGAGTCCGACGCCATATGTATGTTCATCCATTTCCTCAACTGTTTCCTTCGCTAAAGAAATGAGCCTCTCGTCAGCTTTAAATGCAGGAGGTAGTTGAGGTACCTGACCCATTTCATAACCGAAAATCGTGACGTCTACGTCATGATGACGTACTTCGTCAGAAATGACTACTGAACCTACTTCCAATGATTCGTCGAAACCACCGGCTGAACCAATATTCAACACCACTTCCGGCTTGAACTGGTTTAACAATAACGTAGTTGACATAGCTGCATTAACCTTACCAATCCCACTTTTCAGCAGAATGATCTCATGACCTAAATACGTTCCTGTTGTAAATTCACAGTTTGCAATCTCGGTTACCTTTGGAGTTTCCAATTGACTGCGAAGTAGTTCCACTTCTTCCTCCATTGCTCCGATAATCCCTATTTTCATGATGCTACACACCTTTCCGACTCACTATGTTTAAATTATCGGAGCCTGCGGGTGATGTCAATCATTACAATCAAAAAGGCTGCTTCACCGCCAAAAAGGCAAAGGCAGAAGCAGCCACATCTATTAAGATTTTACATCTTCTAATGTATTCAAAACATCCACTCTTTCAGGTTTCCAACCTTCCTGATCCACCCATTGGAGATATACACGGTACTTTTCTTTCTTGTCCTTGGAAGATACCGTACCAATCGATTTTTGAGGGCTTCCTCCATTACCAAGGAACCAGACAATCATATTGTCTTGCGCTAAGCCGGTAGCATAAGATAAGGCTTGTTCCTTTTCAGCCCAATCTACAGACTCCCTGTCGTAACTGGAGACATGCTCACCCGATTGGGACGTTCCAATCGGTTGCCATGACGGGTTCGAAATAGTCTTTTCAACAATCGGATCATCTGATGGCTGTTCAACAGCTTGTGTATCATCTGGCAGTGTTACGGTTTCAGAGGTTTCTGCCTCTTCAGTATCTTGTCCGTCTTGTTGTTCTTCCCCGGAAGTGTCGCCATCGGATGATGTTTCTGTGGAGACGTCTTCAGTTGGTTGCTCATCATTTCCTTCAGGATCTTCAGTTTCATCCGAAATTCCTGTATCGACCTTTTCAGTGTCTGAAACAGTTGCTTGGTCATCTGGTTCATCCCCGCCATCCACAAATATAAAAGCAACGGTGACGATGATTAATAAAAGAACAATACCAATCAGGATATTCAAGATTTTATTTGTACGGTTCCCTCTGTTTGATCTACGGGACCTTTGAGTGTATTTGGACATACCCATCTCCTCCCTTTTGTTTAGCATATCAAAAGTTGACTGTTATGAATATGACGTTTACGTTATGGTTATGTTTCAATTCTTAAAATCAAGGTCTCAAATTATCTACTAAAAAAGCAGCCGATCCGGCTGCTTTTTCATTACTTGATGGAGACGATTTTAACGTCCATTTCCCCGCCTGGTGTAAGTACTTTCACTTGTTCACCTACAGCCTTACCTAATAGGCTCCTTGCAATCGGAGAATCGTTTGAGATTAAACCTTCGAATGGATCCGCTTCTGCAGAACCAACAATTGTATAAGTCTCTTCGTCGCCGTCCGGAATTTCTACAAATGTGACAGTTTTCCCGATTTGAACGACGTCATTATCTAATTCACCTTCAATGATTACAGCATTTCGAATCATGGATTCAAGTGTAGAAATTCTTCCTTCCACAAATGCTTGATCTTCTTTTGCTGAATCATATTCCGAGTTCTCAGAGAGATCGCCGAAGCTGCGTGCAATTTTGATCCGTTCAACTACCTCTTTACGTTTAACCGTTTTCAGGAATTCCAATTCTTCTTCAAGTTTTTTCTTTCCCGCTTCGGTCATAGGAAATTTCTTTTCATTTGACATTGATGACAACTCCTTCAGTTACTAACAATAATAAAAATACTATGCCGCGTTGCCGAGGGCTATGCGACATAGTTTGGTAGATATTTGGCTAATTCTTTTCCATCATATTACACAACGTCTTCAGATTCAAGAATTGTTTTAATTTTTGTTACCATTAAGTCAATCGCTACTTCATTGTGCCCACCTTCTGGGATAATGATGTCTGCATAGCGTTTTGTTGGTTCGATGAACTGATTATGCATCGGGCGGACAACACTTAAATACTGATCGATTACCGAATCGATTGTGCGGCCACGTTCATTAATATCACGTTGAATCCTTCGAATGATCCGTAAATCCGCATCCGTATCAACGAACAGCTTAATATCCATTAAATCACGGAGCCTGGCATCTTCTAAAACTAAAATACCTTCAAGAATGATGACATCTTTCGGTTCGATTGTAATTGTTTCAGAAGACCTCGTATGGAGGGCATAATCGTATACCGGCTTTTCGACCGGACAATGTTTTAGTAATTCATTGATATGCTTGATAAGTAAATCCGTGTCGAAGGCAAGCGGGTGATCGTAGTTCGTTTCCAGACGTTCTTCGAATTTCAGATGAGATTGGTCCTTATAATAATAATCCTGCTCAATGACGACAACCGAATGATCTTTGAACACATTATAAATTGAATTCGTAACACTTGTCTTTCCTGAGCCGGACCCGCCTGCAATCCCAATAACTAAAGGTCTTCGATTTGTCATAAACTATCCTTCCTCATTCCATTAATTCTGCGGTATTCTCTATTTTTTTGTACATATCAACAGTCCATCTCCTACAGGCAAGAGTGCGGAGTGATAGTCTGGATGATCCAAGATCCATTGGGTAAAGTCCTTGAGTTTACGGATCATTGTCCGATTCTTTCTTGGAATATCATTTACATCCTTTACAGCCATCCCATGCATATACATATTATCACAGTAGATTGCCCCATCCTCGGATAATAAAGGTGCATATAGGTCAAAAAATCTCCTGTATTGTCCTTTAGCAGCGTCTATAAAGATGGCATCAAATTGCTGAAAGATCAATTGATCTTGTTTAACTTCCAAAGCATCTCCTTCTATCAGATAGATGCGTTCCTGGTAATCCGAAGTTGCAATGTATTCTCTCGCTTTTTCTGCACGTTCCGGATCTCGTTCTATTGTGACGATGGAGGAGCAAGGTAAAGCTTCTGCCATTCGGATTGCCGAATAACCGATTGCTGAACCTACCTCTAATATTTTTTCGGGTTTGTGCACTCTTAGTATTTGGAGAAGTCCTTCAATGCCAGGTAGCTGCATAATTGGCACACGGTGTTCTTCTGCGTATCGTTCCATCTCCATAACCAAAGGACTCCTCGGAAGTATGAAGGATTGAATATATTGATCATCCATTTTGGTCTTCACGCCTTATGTCGAATTATAAAAAACCATGAATTATGATAGCACATTCATACTTGGAAAGCGAATCGAAGTGAATTCATATCAAAAACAAGAGCCCAGTTCTCCTGGACTCTTGTGCAAAAATTTGTTATTCCCCTCGATGTTCTGCAATGTTTTTCAAATGTTCTTCGTAGGTTTCGGCAAAATGGTTATTGCCTTCATGATCTGCCAAGAAGAATAAATAATTCGTATCGGTCGGATCTAAGACGGCTTCAATCGAAGACTTTCCTGCGTTGGCAATCGGACCTGGAGGGAGGCCGGTAATCACATACGTATTATATGGATTATCAACTTCAAGGTCATCATACAGCACACGATCCTTATGTTCACCTAAAGCATAAAGAACAGTTGGATCCGTTTGAAGAGGCATGCCCTCCTCCAAACGGTTATAAAATACGCTCGCTATCGTTTGACGATCTGTTGATTGGGTCGCTTCCTCTTCAAGCAGGGAGGCGAAAGTCAAGAGCCAGTGCACCGATTTCCCTTCCTCTGCCAAGATTTCTGTGTACGGGTTAACATTATTTGCAGTAGCCGTCAACATTTCCTCAACAATGGATTTTAAGCTCGGCTTTTCCTCATAGAATGCATACGTAGCTGGGAATAAATAGCCTTCCAAATCGTATCTAATATTTTCCCCTTTAATCTCTTCTGTTAAAATGTCAGGGAATTTTACCATTAATTCATCGATATAGGCTTCATCTGTAACTAATTCCATAAATTCGTCAGCGCTGTACGCCGTGTTCTTTTCAATGACATTCGCTATTTGGTCCAATGTCAAACCTTCAGGTACAGTCATTTTGAATACCGGTTCACGGTAAACCTTTCCAGTTTTTAAACTCTGGATGATTTCATCGAGCGTCATCGATTTAGTCAACGCATAGGAGCCGGCTTGGAAATTCGTCTCATTATTAAACTTGACATAGTATTTAAAAATTCGATCATCATTGATAATTCCATTGTTCTCTAAGACACTCGCTATCGTATCTAAACTCGATCCGATCGGTATTTCGACATCTACAGTTTCTTCGGATTCAGGGTCTACCGGCTGTAAAGCCTTCTCTACATAATTATAAATGGAAACCCCTGCAATGCCTCCGCCAATTACCAAAATCAGTACGATAATCAATACAATCCGGCGGACAACTTTAACTTCTTGTTTTTTCTCTTTCATCCTATTAAACATAATCTCTTTTTTCGTCTCTTTGTCCATCGGGTTTCCCCCTTTAACTCATTCCCACACATTATACACGAAAGTTCGACAAAAGAAAAAGAGAGAAGGCAATGCCTCCTCTCTTCTTATTTTTTATTCTTCGTCTTCCTCTTCTTCGTCAAGGAATGTATTTAGCATCTCTTCGATCATTGCCCATTCCTCGTCTGTTTCAATCGGCATCAATTCTCCATCTTCGCCTTCGTCACTTGGAATGAAAGCTGAAGCATGGATTTCGATTTCTTCCTCTTCGTTCTCGTCCGCTCCGATTGGATAGTAAAGTACGTAAGATTTTCCGAAGTCTTCTGATTCAAACGTGAATAGCACTTCGCAAAGCTGTTCGTTTCCGTTATCGTCTACTACTGTAATGTGTTGATGTCCACCGTGTTCCATACATTCTCACCTCATATTATTTTTGCTATCAAGATAGCCTTGCAGTATCATGACTGCTGCCATCTTGTCGATCACTAATTTCCGTTTTTTCCTGCTTACATCCGCTTCAATCAGCATCCTCTCGGCCGCCATCGTTGTAAGCCGCTCATCCCATAAGGTTACCGGGAGGGAAAATGTCTCACGGAGCAGGTCGGCATAGCGTTCAGAGGCTTCGCCTCTTGGGCCGACCGTGTTATTCATGTTTTTCGGATAACCGACGACAAAGGAAGACACTTCATATTGTGTCACCAACTCGGTAATTCTATGAATGCCATATTCCTCTTTTTCTTCGTCAATCCGGACGGTTTCCAAGCCTTGCGCTGTCCAGCCCAAGGCGTCACTGATGGCGATTCCGACCGTCTTGGAACCGACATCAAGACCCATTATTCTCATGCTCAAGCCTCGTTATTTTTCTTGATGTAGTATTTCACAAGCTCTTCAAGAATTTCATCTCTCTCCAGCTTGCGAATCATATTACGTGCATCCTGATGCCGAGGGATATAAGCCGGGTCGCCGGAAAGAAGATAGCCGACAATTTGATTGATAGGATTATATCCCTTTTCTTCAAGCGCCTGATGGACGTGAAGCATTACCGTCTTCACCTCATTCTCCATCGATTCTTCCGGAAAGTTAAATTTCATCGTTTGGTCGAACGAGCTCATGATCAGCACCCCGCTTCCTGTTACAGGCAAACTTAGCCATTGCCCGTCTCCACTCATTATAACTGAATGCACCCGTCAGTTAAATGGATTTGACATAATCATACACAGAATGTAATGCTTCTTCAAGTTTTAAAGGATTTTTTGCACCGGCCATTGCCATATCCGGACGGCCGCCGCCTTTCCCGTCACATTGTTCTGCAACAAATTTCACGATGTTCCCTGCATGATATTTTCCGCCGCTAAGATCCTTTGTCACTCCTGCAATAAGCATTACCTTTTCACCGTCAGCTGCACCTAATACGATGACACCCGAAGTGATTTTCTGCTTCAGGTCATCCATCATTTGGCGAAGCTGATTGTTATCCTTCGCATTAACTTTTGCCGATAATACAGTCACATCTCCCACTTGCTGTACCGCGGACATAATTGAAGCCGCTTCATTATTCGCCATTTTAGCGGATAACGATTCATTATCCTTTTGTAGAGATTTCATGTCAGCTTGCAACGACACAATTTTTGAAACGATATCCTTTGGATTGGATTTCAGGTAGGAAGCAGCTTCTTCAAGAATCTTTTCCTCATCCTTGGCAGCTAAGAAAGCACCTTTACCTGTTAATGCTTCAATACGCCGTGTACCAGCTCCTATGCCGCCTTCAGATACGATTTTGAATTGTCCGATCTGCGAGGTATTGCCAACATGCAAACCACCACAAAGTTCAAGAGAATAGTCGCCAATTGAAACTACACGGACAACATCACCGTATTTTTCTCCGAATAAAGCCATTGCGCCCATTTGTTTGGCTTCTTCCAGTCCACGATGAGCTATATCTACCTGAAGCTCTTCCCAGATTTTTTCGTTAACCTGACGCTCAATCTGTTCTAATTCTTCTTTCGTTACTTGTCCGAAATGTGTAAAGTCAAAACGTAAACGGTCTGGACCAACATAAGAACCGGCTTGGTTTACATGGCCGCCAAGTGTATCTTTTAGTGCTTGATGCAGCAAATGGGTTGCAGTATGGTTCTTTGTTGTCAAACTTCTTCTCTTCTCGTCGACTAATGAAACTGCTGGACTGTTAACCTTCATTTCCCCTGAAGTTACTACCACGGTGTGTAGGTTTTGTCCATTAGGCGCTTTTTGTACATCCTTTACAAATGCTTGGAAGGTATCGCTTTGAATCGACCCTTCATCTGCAATTTGACCTCCGCTTTCCGCGTAGAATGGTGTTACATCAAGGATGACCTTCACTTCATCGCCTTCATGTGCCAAATCTGCCAGTTGTCCATCCTTCAAAATAGCAAGTACCGTAGAGTTGGTTTCATTTGTCTCATATCCAGCGAAGCTGCTCTGTACTTTCAAATTAGACAATACTTCGGATTGGACTTGCATTGAATCGACATTTTGTCGTGCAGCTCTTGCACGCTCACGCTGATCTTGCATTTCCGACTCGAAGCCTTCATGGTCAATTGTCATGCCTGATTCCTCGGCATACTCTTCTGTCAGTTCAACCGGGAATCCGTAAGTATCGTACAAACGGAATACGTCTTTGCCAGGAATGACTGATTGGCCAGACTTACGTTGCTGTTCCATTACATCCGTTAGAATCGCTAATCCGTCATTTAAGGTTTCATGGAAACGGTCTTCCTCTGTTTTAATGACTCGCATGATGAAATCTTTTTTAGCTGAAACTTCCGGATAGTAATCTTCCATGATTTCACCGACAACTGGGACAAGTTCATACATGAACGGTTTTTCAATTCCTAATTGTTTTGCATATCGGACTGCACGGCGCAGCAAGCGGCGAAGTACATAACCACGTCCTTCGTTAGATGGAAGTGCTCCATCACCTATAGCGAATGCAACAGTCCGGATATGGTCTGCGATTACTTTGAATGCTACATCATCTTGATTATTTTTCCGGTAGCCTTTGCCTGAAATAGACTCGATTGCACGGATAATCGGCATGAAGAGATCGGTGTCAAAGTTTGTTGGAACGTCCTGGACAACTGATGTGATACGCTCAAGTCCCATGCCAGTATCTATATTCTGCTTAGGCAGCGGCGTATACGTATTGTCCGGATTATGATTGAATTGGGAAAATACCAAGTTCCAGATTTCTAAATAACGCTCGTTTTCTCCACCTGCATACATTTCCGGATCTTCCGGATCATTTCCATACGCCTCTCCGCGATCATAGAAGATTTCGGAGTTCGGCCCACTTGGACCTTCCCCTATATCCCAAAAATTCCCTTCAAGACGAATGATACGTTCTTCCGGAATACCGATTTCATCCCGCCAAATGTGATATGCTTCCTCATCTTCAGGATGAATCGTCACGGACAGTTTGTCTGGATCAAATCCGATCCATTTCTTGTCGGTTAAAAATTCCCAAGCCCAATGGATGGATTCTTTCTTGAAGTAATCCCCGATGGAAAAGTTCCCTAACATTTCAAAGAACGTATGGTGTCGAGCTGTCTTTCCGACGTTCTCGATATCGTTAGTTCGGATTGCTTTTTGGGAATTGACGATACGCGGATTGTCAGGAATTACACGTCCGTCAAAATACTTCTTGAGTGTTGCAACACCACTATTGATCCACAACAAAGACGGATCGTTGATAGGTACTAATGGTGCGCTTGGTTCAACATCATGCCCCTTTTCTTTAAAGAAATCGATATACATTTTTCTGATCTGCGCTGCTGTTAGCATGCTCATTTTTGGTTCCTCCTTAAGATTATTGTGGTTAAGGCAAATAAAAAAATCCCTCATCCCATAAAAGGGACGAAGGATTTATATGCTTCGCGGTACCACCCTAGTTGCAATAGTTGACTATTGCCACTCGAAACGCCTTAACGCGGCGAACGGCAGGGATTAGCTGCACTCAGGAGTAGCTTTCAGAACAGACTCTCCGGAAGTCCTTCCAGCCAAGGGACTTCTCTCTTTACGGTTAACGCCGTCTTACTTTCTCCATCAACGTATTTCTTATGATAGTACGAATTATATGCAAGAAAATTGACCTTGTCAATTCACGTCCTCTAAAAAATCATAAGGCGAAATTCCCGACATTCCGATTAAAGGATGAATGGATTTAAAATTTTCTGTTGTCAGTGAAAGATCTTCCTGAACTTCTGTCGGTTTTTCCCCTTCAGCTTCAACTACAGGGAGTTCTTCTAAACTTAACCTTTCGGAAAGGCTGGTCAAACGTTTCTGATCGTCATTCCGTTCAATCCCATATTTGAATACTTCAGGTTCTCCGCAAAGAATGAGGAAGTTCTTGCTTCGGGTGATCCCTGTATACAGAAGATTCCGCCGTAACATTTTACGATATCCCCGAACAACCGGCATAATCACTGTCGGAAATTCACTTCCTTGCGATTTATGGATCGAACAGCAGTATGCAAGTGTTATTTGATTTAGATCCTGCCTTTGATACGTAACTTCAATTCCATCAAACGAAACAACCAGCGTCTCCTGTTTTTCGACTGTTTCATTTGCCTTAAAAATACTGATCACTTCACCCATATCTCCATTAAAAACATTACTTTCTGGTTGGTTGACTAGCTGAAGTACCTTATCCCCGATCCGATAAATAGTTTCCCCAAATACAATCTCTTTCCTCTTTCCATCATTCGGGTTGACCATCTCTTGAATCATTTTATTTAACGCATCAATACCAGCAGGTCCTTTATACATCGGTGCCAATACTTGTATATCTTTAATGGACTGCCCTTTCGAAAGGGCACTTTTTAAAACCAGCTCCACAACCTGCGGGATCTGTTCCGCCCCCGCTTTTATGAATGACCGGTCCGAAGTTTTCTTGACGATATCATTCGGCAATTGCCCTTTTTTAATTTGGTGGGCTAATTCAATAATGGTAGAACCGGCACTTTGCCTATAAATATCAGTTAACTCCACCATCGGAATCTTACCGGAATGAAGAAGATCCTTCAACACTTGCCCAGGGCCGACCGGGGGAAGCTGGTCTTGGTCTCCAACAAAGATCAGTTGTACATCATCTGGCAGAGACTTCAGCAGTTGATGGGCCAACCATGTATCCACCATTGACATCTCATCGATGATGACAAGCCGTCCTTCAACCTCCCGCTCCGTCTCCTCTTCTTTTTCCTGCCCGGTGAACCCTAAAAGACGATGGATGGTCATGGCGGGTAAATCCGTGGATTCGCTTAGCCGCTTAGCCGCCCTTCCAGTAGGGGCCGCGAGTACAATCGGGAACGGTTCTTTTTTCTGTGCATATTCCTTCGGATCAAGTGAAAGACCATGCAATTCTGCATAGATCTCCACAAGTCCTCGGACAACAGTTGTTTTTCCGGTACCGGGTCCGCCTGTAAGAATCATAACGGACGAGTTAAGTGCCAACTCAATCGCTTTAATTTGTGTTTCAGCATAGGAAACCTCAAGCCGGTCCTCAGCCTCTCCAAGAGCCTTCCGAATTTCGGAGGTTGGAAACTGGTGAATTTCATCCTTCATTTTCACTAATTTTTCAATTTTAGAAGCGATTCCGACTTCAGAGAAATAGAGGGATGGTAAGTACACTCTTTTTCCTTCTCCTGAGACTTTTCCTTCCTCTTCCATTTCGAGTATTGCCTGCGAAATGGAGTCGAAAGGTATTTCGTCAGGTTGACTTGTTTCTAACATCTGTTTCACCATCGGCAGTATCGATTCAGCCTCTTGGTATACATGGCCTTCCGACAATGCAGCTGCATTTAAGATATGGAAGACTGCCGCTTTGATACGGTCGGGATGTTTGCCGGTCAGTCCTAATTTGCTGCCTAGTTCATCTGCTCGTTGGAAACCGATTCCCTCCACTTCTTCAATGAGGCGGTATGGATTTTTTGTTAAAATATCAATCGTTTCTTCACGGTATGTTTGATAAATTCTCATACCAAGCTGAGGCCCGAAACCCCATTCATTCAATTGGATCATAATACGTTCAAGTCCTAAATTCTGCTCCAATACTGACCGAAGTGTTTCCTTCTTATCCTCCGGCATACGTATTGAATCGAGGGCAAATGGATCATCTAAAATCATCCGGATGGCATTCGTCCCTAACTTTTTAACGATGGTTTCTGCTGTTTTTCTTCCGATTCCCGGGAACAGGTCACTCGATAAATAATGGACAATCCCAGCTTCCGTCTCAGGCACCTCTTTTGCAAAGGAATCAGCTTGGAATTGTGTGCCGTACTTTGGATGTTGTTTAATGGTACCGGTGAATTTATATTGGTCATCCGGTATAAGGGTGGGGAAATAACCTGTTACGATGATTTCCTTTTCTGAATAGGTTGTGTTCGATTGTTGGATTTTCAGTTTTACAATGGAGAATAAGTTTTGGGGGTTATGAAAAATCGTGACGACAGGCCGTCCTATTATGAATAGTGGTTCTTCATCAAATAGGTTGTATTGGTTGGTCATACCTGTCGCCTTCCTTTTCCGGAGTTATTTCATCACAATCATATTATAAATGGTTCGTGCTTGTTCATGTTCAGGTTGAATGGTAAAAGCCTTTTTCAAATGGTCGACTGCGTCTTCTTTACGACTTGTAGAAACAGCATAAAGAACACCTAAATTATAATGGGCGTCAGCATTTGCAGGGTCATTGTCGATAATTTCCACAAGTACCGGTTCCGCTTCTTTAAACAATTCCAATGTCGCTAAATTGATCGCATAACTCAATTTAATCTGATGATCATCCGGATTCAATTCTACCGCACGCAGATAATAAGGCAAGGAAAGTTTTGGTTTGCTCATCTTCTCAAAGCTTCTGCCCAACATGTAGAAAGCATCCGCATCAGACATACCGTTCCGGATTGACGTATCATATAGTTTTGCAGCTTCTTCATACCGTTCAGCGTTGAAATACAAATTAGCAAGTCCATAATAGGCAGTTGCCGCTTGTTCATCCAACGTTAACGCTTTTTGATAAAAACGCTCTGCCCGTTCTGCGTCATTCATAGAAGCGAGTAGATTCCCGAAATTGATGTAGCCGAGTGGATTAGACGGGTCACTCTCGATCGCTTTCGTGAACGAAGCTGCAGCCTTCTCAAATTCCTGTTCTTTAATCGATTGGATACCTTCTTCATTAAAATTCATTCAACGCACCCCTTACCCGACGTAGTCCAGTCTTATCCCATTTTTAATAACTTCATCAATCGTTCCCCCGCCGAGACATTCTTCACCATCATAGAATACGACAGCTTGACCAGGTGTAATCGCTCTAACCGGTTCTGCAAACGTGACGTGAGCCTTTCCATCCGGCAACAACTCCACATCTACTTTCACATCAGGTTGACGGTATCTGAATTTTGCCGTACAGCTGAAATTTTGCGGCTTTGGCTTATTTGATGTAAAGCCAACATTGACAGCAACCAAGCTATCTGAAAATAGGAGATCATTGTAGAAGTTCTGGCCAACATAGAGGATATTGTTTTTCAGATCCTTGCCGACAACAAACCACGGGTCCCCAGCTCCACCAATTCCTAAACCATGGCGTTGGCCGATTGTATAGTACATCAATCCCTCATGACGGCCCATTTTCACTCCGTCCATGGTCACCATTTCACCCGGTTGCGCCGGCAAATACTGGCTTAAGAATTGCTTGAAATCCCGTTCCCCTATGAAGCAGATGCCGGTCGAATCTTTTTTAGTAGCAGTAGCAAGTCCTGCTTCCAAAGCGATTTCACGCACTCGTTTCTTTTCTAAATGACCGATTGGGAACATCACCTTCGACAGCTGTTCCTGTGAAAGTTGATTCAAAAAGTAAGTTTGGTCTTTGTTGTTGTCTTTTCCGCGAAGCATGACAGTTTCTCCGTCACGGACATCAACTTGAGCGTAGTGCCCTGTTGCTAAATAATCTGCTCCAAGACTTAAGGCATGCTCAAGGAACGCTTTGAATTTGATTTCTTTGTTGCACATCACATCCGGGTTCGGAGTTCTACCAGCTTTGTATTCGTCAAGAAAATAAGTGAATACTTTGTCCCAGTATTGCTTTTCAAAATTCACTGCATAGTAAGGGATTCCGATTTGATTGCAAACTCGAATGACGTCCTCATAGTCTTCAGTCGCCGTACACACTCCGAACTCATCAGTGTCATCCCAGTTTTTCATGAATATGCCGATGACGTCATATCCTTGTTGTTTCAGTAAGTAGGCGGCTACTGATGAATCGACACCGCCTGACATTCCAACGACTACACGTGTCTTGGAATTGTCTTGATTTGTACTCATTTATCTTCACTCTTTCATCTAGTTATTTCACAAGTCTTTTGACGATTTTCACTGTGGATTCTGCTGATTTACGTACATCCTCTTCTGTTAGACCATAACCGAAGCTGAAACGGATCGAGTCACGCAGTTCACGTGCCTCTTTTCCGTACATCGCGATTAGTACATGGGACGGATCGATCGAACCAGCAGTGCATGCAGAACCGCTTGAAGCAGAAACCCCTTCCAAATCTAAATTGACAAGAAATGACTCTACATCGGTTCCTTTAAAACTGATATTTAAAATATGGGGCAAATACGGTTGCACGCCGCCATTGACATGATAATCGATTCCCGATTCATCAAGCACATCGATGAAGATTTTGCGGAACCTCTCATAACGTTCTCGCTTTTCTTCCAATGAATCTTGTGCAATTTTAACGGCTTCGGCGAACGCCGCAGCAGCGGGAACGTTTTCTGTACCAGCCCTGCGCTTTCTTTCTTGCTCACCACCGATCAATTGTGTGTAAAGAAGGGTTTTCGGTTTTTGGAATAAGAAGCCGATCCCCTTCGGACCATTCACCTTATGGGAGGATACACTCAACAAGTCCACATTCAGTTTTTTTACATCCAATGGAACGATGCCGTATGCCTGAACGGCGTCTGTATGGAAAGTTGCGGGATGGTCAGCCAAAAGGTCACCGATTTCATTAATCGGCTGGATGGTGCCGATTTCGTTGTTTCCATACATAATGGTAACTAAAATGGTATCGGGTCTCAGTGCAGCCTTAAAGTCATCGATGGAAACCTTTCCAGCTTGATCTACTGGTAAATAGGTCACCTCGTACCCTTCTTTTTCAAGCTTCTTGCAAGAATTCAGAACAGCATGATGCTCAATTTCTGATGTAATGATATGCTTTCCTTCATCTTTTCGACCATAGGCTGTACCGAAAATGGCTAAATTGTCCGCTTCTGTACCACCGCTTGTCAGGATGATGTCATTGACATCCGCACCGATGCTTTTTGCAAGGACCTCACGAGATTCGTCTAACAGCTTCCGTGCTTCCCTGCCGGTTCCGTGGATGCTGGAAGGATTCCCATATACAGTTGTCAACACTTCCGCCAGTTTTTCGGCAGACTTTGGATGTACTGGTGAAGTGGCTGCATGGTCCAAATAAATTCTGTTCATTGTTGCAAGACTCCCTTATCTAATAAGCTATGTAGAAATTATATATAGAACATATAACCTTCGTCGGAAGGTTCATCATATTTTGCCAAATCTTCAATTGTCGTCCGGTCAAGCACATCACGGATTGCATCACGGATCCGTTTCCACAGCTCCCTTTGTGCCGGTGCCTCGTCCTCGAGAGCTTCGACAATCTGAAGCGGACCTTCCAATACTCGTATGACTTCGGCAGCCGAAATCTCATATGGAGGCTTTGACAAAAGATAGCCACCATTTGCACCGCGGACACTTCTGACTAATCCGGAATTACGCAAAGGAGAGATGAGCTGTTCTAAATAAGGTTCCGATAACTTATGCTCTTCTGCAATTTTTCGTAATGGCAGTGGACGTTCACCATAATTCTTAGCAAGTTCAATCATAATCGTCAGACCATAACGGCCCTTCGTTGAAATTTTCAATCCTTACACCTCAAAACTATTCAGCAATACTTCATGATAGTATAGCATATTTCCACCTAATCTACTCGGATATAATTAACCCTATCAATTACGAAAAGCCTTTGGACATAGGCTAAGGTTGAATGAACAATAGAAATAATTAAACTAAATAACATCCAATGATTCAAACCATTTGCTTGCTGTTCAACAAATCTTTTTCATTTCAAGGTATAATAAGAGAACGAATGTACGTTTTTAGGAGGGAAGGAAATTGTCAAACGAACCTTTAGCTTTCAGAATGCGACCAAAAACAATTGACGAAATCGCAGGCCAAGAAGATGTTATTGGACCACATACTGCATTATATAAAATGATTAAAAATGGACATGTCCCTTCCATGCTGCTATACGGAGAACCCGGAGTTGGGAAAACTTCCCTTGCTCATGCCATCGCGGGTACAGTGAACTTGCCGTTCATCCCATTGAATGCAACAGTCGCAGGTAAGAAAGACATTGAAGAAGTAGTAGCGGAATCCAGAATGACTGGAAAAGTCATATTATTTTTAGACGAGATCCACCGATTCAACAAACTGCAACAGGATGCCCTCCTCCCGCATGTTGAAAACGGATCGATTATCCTAATTGGTGCTACAACCGAAAACCCATTCCATGATGTGAATCCGGCGATTCGTTCACGTTGTGGTGAAATCAAGCAACTGAAAAGACTTTCCCAACAGGACGTTCACAAATTGCTGAAGAGAGCAATTGAAGATGAACAACGTGGACTGGGAAAGCAGAAGATAATGATAACTGAGGAACAGACCAATAAAATTGCCGGTGGAGCAAACGGAGATGCCCGGAAGGCGTTGACACTTTTGGAATCGATCGTTTACGCCTCTGATGAGGAGGACGGGGCAACGATAGTGGATGATTCCGTCATCGATAACTTGGTGGACAGGATCGGCGTGTATGGGGATAAAAAAGGTTCGCACTTTTATAATCTCTTATCTGCACTGCAAAAATCGGTTCGCGGAAGCGATGTTGACGCCGCTCTTTACTATATGGCTCACTTACTGGAAGTTGGTGATTTAACTGCAGTCTCAAGGAGGCTCCTTGTCATGGCTTATGAGGATATCGGTCTAGCCAACCCAGCTGTCGGCGGCCATGTTCTCCAAGCTGTACAGGCTGCAGATCGACTCGGTTTGCCGGAGGCAAGAATTCCATTGGCGAGTGCAGTCGTTGAAATGTGTTTATCTCCTAAGTCAAACTCTGCATATAAAGCATTGGACAATGCGATTTCTACTATACGGAGCGGCAAAACGGGTGATATTCCATCCCATTTGCGGGATGCACATTATGCCGGCGCCAAGTCACTCGGTCATGAAGGCTATTTGTACCCGCACGATCAACCGCTTGGTACATTTGGGGGATGGGTCGATCAGCAATACTTGCCTGATCATATAAAACACACTACTTTTTATAAGCCAGTCAACGCTGGAGAAGAAAAGCGGATGGGCGCAATCTATGAAAAACTAAAAACGATGAAAAAGAAATAAGGAACGAAGGGTTCTGTTTTCCGATGAGCCCTTCGTTCCTTTTTGTTTAAATTAGTGTTTTACACGGTTCACATTAATATCTCTCGTAATGTCATTGTATACATAGCTCGCTGCAATGAGTCCGACGACCGAAGGGACGAAGGCATTTGAGGATGGAGGCATTTGGGCCTTCCGGATTTTCGCTTCCGGTTTTCCTACCGTTTCAACGACTTCCTCTCTTACAACAATCGGGCTTTCATCCGAAAAGATCACAGGAATGCCTTTTCTGATTCCATCCTTGCGAAGCTTGGTACGGATCACTCTTGCGATTGGATCAGTATGAGTCTTAGAAATATCTTCGATCATAAATCTCGTAGGATCTGTCTTATTGGCTGCACCCATACTAGAAATGATCTTTACTTCCCGCTTCAGGCACTCTTTCATGAGATGGATTTTGTAGATGATTGTATCAGAGGCATCAATGACATAATCCGGTTTATAACTAAAAAATTCTTCAGCCGTTTCATCCGTATAGAACATGTGTAGCGATACAACCTTACAATTTGGATTGATATCGGCAATCCGTTCTTTCATGATTTCGGCTTTTGACTTACCGATGGTAGACATATACGCAACTAACTGGCGGTTAATATTCGTAATATCCACATCGTCCTTATCGACTAAGATAATGGTACCGATTCCGCTTCTTGCACACGCTTCAGCTGCAAATGAACCGACTCCCCCAACGCCTAAGATGGCTACAGTCGTTTGTTTAAGTTTTTCAATTCCTTCTGTTCCAATTGCAAGTTCGTTCCGAGAAAATTGGTGTAGCATAAGTTAGCATCCTTTCTTTGTGACTTAAAGTCGGCACTACAAATTTTAACCTACAAAAAACCCTCCGGCAATAAGCCAGAGGGTGATTAGTCAGTAATAATTGTTCCCGATCGTGCCGTCTATGCAAGTTATCGTTTTGCACCTACTGTCAGCAGGTGGGTGTCCGCATCCGACTTTTTGACTTCCCTTTGGCAGGGCATGTCATCTGTCCGGTTATGTAAGACTCCCGACGATATTAGTATTCGGTCAAAACAAAGGGCAAATAACGAACACATCAGGATAAATTTATAACGGTACGAATCCCGATCGTGCCGTCTTCGTATATAATCGTTTTGAGCCCGCACGCAGCAGGTGGGTGTCCGCTCCCAATCTTTTGACTTCCCCTAACAGGGGCATGTCAGCTAATTGGAAATAAGGACTCCCGACGATCAAAGTGTTCGGTCAAAACTGAAAGTCAAATAACGAACACATCAGGATTCGTGGTAAGTACATATTAGCACATGACCAATTATTTTTCAATTGGTTCATTCTGGAGAATTAGACTCATTCTTCACCTTGACCGATAGTCCTAATTCGTCCATTTGGTTCTCGGATACAGTACCAGGCGCCGCTGTCATCAAATCGTTTGCACTTGCAGTTTTAGGGAAAGCAATCGTTTCACGCATATTTGAGCGACCTGCAAGAAGCATCACCAGCCGGTCAAGACCGATCGCTAAACCACCATGTGGAGGTGGACCATATTCAAAAGCTTCCAGAAGGAATCCAAATTGTTCCTTCGCTTCTTCTGTAGTGAATCCTAAAGTCCTGAACATTTTTTCTTGTACTTCACGTTCATAAATCCGGATGGAACCTCCACCAAGCTCTAAACCATTCAGTACAATGTCGTATGCTTGAGCGCGAGCCTCTCCAGGATTTGTTTCGAGCAAGTGTACATCCTCTACGAAAGGCATCGTAAACGGATGGTGAGCCGCATAATATCTGCCTTCTTCAGCGTCATATTCGAATAGCGGCCAGTCTGTTACCCATAGGAATTCATAACGGGACTCATCGATCAGACCTAAGTCTTTCCCGAGCTTATTACGAAGTGCACCTAAGGAATTTGCCACCACTTCTTTGCTGTCTGCAACAAATACGAGTAGATCTCCAGTTTCAGCTTCTACTTTTTGGCTCAGTTTTGCTGCACGTTCTTCTTCAAAGAATTTGGCAATCGGCCCTTTAAGCCCATCGTCTTCGACTTTCAACCATGCAAGACCTTTCGCGCCATAGCGTCCCACGAATTCCCCTAAAGCATCAATATCCTTTCGGGAGTAGTTGGAAGCTGCTCCTTTTACATTGATACATTTTACTTGGCCGCCAGTTTGGACAGCTCCCGAGAATACTTTAAATTCTGTATCCTCTACAAGGGAAGAAACATCCTTTAACTCAAGACCAAATCGAACATCCGGCTTATCAGAGCCGTATCTGTCCATGGCTTCCGAATATGGCATACGAGGAAATGGAGTTTTAATTTCAATGCCCTTTACGTCTTTCATCACTTTTAGGAGAAGGCGTTCGTTCATTTCAATTATTTCATCCATAGACATGAAACTTACTTCCATATCCACTTGGGTGAATTCAGGCTGCCGGTCAGCCCGTAAATCCTCATCTCGGAAGCAGCGAGCAATTTGATAATATTTATCAAAACCAGACACCATCAATAACTGCTTAAAGAGTTGAGGTGACTGCGGTAAGGCGTAAAAATGTCCTTCGTGGACACGGCTTGGAACTAAGTAGTCCCTTGCCCCTTCGGGAGTGGACTTCGTCAAAATCGGAGTTTCCACCTCAAGGAATCCTTCCTCGTCAAGGAACAACCTGATCGCTTTCATGATGTCAGAACGCATTTTGAATGTGTTATACATGACTGGGCGGCGAAGGTCGAGATAGCGATATTTCAATCGGATATCTTCGTTTACATCTGTATCATTCTCAATCATGAAAGGCGGATTTTTTGAGACATTTATAATCACTGCCTCTTCTGCCTGTATTTCAATTTTCCCTGTCTTCAAATTATTATTAACTTGAGCTGCTTCACGTGCGATGACCTTTCCGGCTACTTGGAGCACATATTCGTTTCGTAACTGTTCTCCAATTTTTAAAGCTTCTTCAGAGATTTCAGGATTAAATACAATTTGCACGATTCCTGAACGGTCACGTAAATCTACGAAAATCAGTCCACCGAGATCACGTCTCTTTTGAACCCAGCCCTTTAAGACCACCTGTTCTCCAATTTGACTTTCTGTTACTTCACCACAATAATGACTCCGTTTTGTCACGATGATTCCCCCTGACTAATTAGTTCCGTTTTAAAAATGATAGTATTTCATCGAATAATACTTTCTGTTGGGTACCGTCCGTCATATTCTTAAGGACGGCGCATCCTTCATTCAATTCTTCCTCACCAATGATCAAAACATTCTCGGCACTTAACCGATCAGCTGATTTCATTTGAGCTTTCATCTTCCGGTCCAAATAATCAAGATCGGCAGAAATGCCATTTAAACGGAAATTCCGGACGACTTCAACAGCTTTCTTTTTAGCTTCTTCACCAAGAGCTACCACATACACATTCAGAGTTGATAATTTCGGTAACGGAACTCCTTCTGCCTCCTGTGCTAACAGGATACGGTCAACACCCATGCCAAAACCGATTCCAGGAGCAGTTGGTCCACCAATATTTTCCACCAATCCGTTATAACGTCCTCCACCGCAAAGAGTTGTAATGGCACCGAACCCTTCTGCCGTACTCATGATTTCAAAAGCCGTATGAGTGTAATAGTCAAGTCCGCGGACGAGATTTACGTCCACTTCAAATTTCAGTCCCATTACTGTTAAGTATTCTTTTACTTTGTCAAAATATTGCTTTGATTCCTCATTTAAATAATCGCTTAATGCTGGTGCCGTATTCATCAGCGGGTGATTACGGTCAACCTTGCAATCGAGGATCCGAAGCGGATTCTTTTCCAGCCTGTTTTGGCAGTCTTGACAAAATTCACCGATGCTTGGCTTAAAGTGTTCAACGAGTGACTCCTTGTGCGAAGCCCTGCTTTCTGCATCCCCCAATGAATTAATGACAAGTTTTAGACTTGTTAATCCTGCTTTTTTACAAATATCCATTGCCAAAGAAATAACTTCTGCATCGATTGCCGGATCTGCACTTCCGATCGCCTCTACCCCGAATTGAGAGAACTGACGATAACGTCCAGCTTGCTGACGTTCATAACGGAACATTGGTCCCATATAATACAGCTTGACCGGTTGGTCCGGCATTCCGAACATTTTATGCTCAACATAGGCCCTGACAACCGCTGCAGTTCCTTCTGGACGAAGGGTAAGGCTTCGATCCCCACGGTCAGTGAAGGTGTACATTTCTTTTTGGACTATGTCTGTAGTATCTCCTACACTCCTCAAAAACAGCTCCGTATGCTCAAACATCGGCGTACGAATTTCTTTGTATTGATAAAGGCTGCAAGTTTCTTGGATCAGCCTCTCAATTGACTGCCATTTTTCCGTTTCAACTGGAAGAATGTCTTTTGTCCCTCTTGGAACTTGATAACTCATATACATTCCTGCCTTTCTGTCTATTTTCCCATTCAACTGATACTTAAGGTGGTTTTGATCGCTTGGTTAATGAGTTAGAAAATATAAAAAGCCCCCGTCCCTTGCATATGCAAGGGACGAGAGCTATTAGCTTCCGCGGTTCCACCCTAGTTGGTGCTTAATGCACCCACCTCGATCCGGATAACGGCCGGTTCCGTCCTTCCCTACTAGATGGAATTCCACCTTTCGACAAGGAGCCTCTCGGTTGTTGTTCACTTATATGCTCCTGGAGGAAAGATTTCAGCCAAGTCTTTCCATCTCTTGCCATTCTGCGATATAGCTACTTTTCCGGTCATAGGCGATTACTCATTTAGATTACCTCTAATCATAATGACTCATTTTTTTAATGTCAATCAAATTTTCTTAAAAAGGGATGGTATTTTTTTGTCGGAAATTTTAGAATGATGTAAAGGAGGGATACGGTGAAATCTTTAGTTTCAACAAAATACATAAAATTTATTCTCATTACTGTACTTATTTTTTATTTTACACCTTTATCTTTACCTGTCCAAGCTGCCGATGAAGAAGTCAAAGTTATGGTCAAGTCCCTTAAGGTCCGTTCGGGTCCCGGACTTTCTTACAAGGTGACGGGGTCACTCGTATTAAATGATGTGGTTAGCGTTAAAGACAAGTCTGGAGATTGGTTGAAAGTCGAGAATGGGTCCATAAAGGGATGGATCGCTTCCTGGCATACCGAATCACTGAAAAAGGGGCAGTCTTCAGGTAAAAACATTGTTTCTCAAGTTGATCGGTTAAATATCCGTTCACAGCCTTCCCTTTCCACCTCCGTACTTTCCCAAATGTCTGCTGGTGATGAAGCTGTTGCGATCCAAAGTAATGGGGAATGGACTGAAATTGTATTTAACGGTATTACAGGTTGGGTATCAACCCAATACATAGAAGAATCGAGCAAAAAAGAAAATGATAAGACGAACATTGCGACTACCCGCTTCTTTGAAGTTTCGGTCAGCGCATTAAATGTACGTTCAAAACCTGACCTTACTTCAAAACGAGTGGACTTGATCAAAAAAGGACAATCATTCAAAGTAAAAGAGCAATCCTCTAACTGGGTGAAAATCGATTTAGGGAACAAGGAAGGATGGGTCTATTCCTTCCATGGAACTTTTGTCGATAAAGCGGACAAAGCGGTAGCAGGTGAAACATCTTCTGATGCACCAAATTCTGTCACGATTCTGTACAATGGGACAAACCTTCGCTCCGAGCCTACTACAGATAGTCAAGTAGTCTATCGGGCTAACGCTGGTGAGCAATTTGCTGTAAAATCTGTTAGCGGCGATTGGTATGAAGTAGCTGCCGGAAACAACGGAAAAACGTTTGTCGCAAATTGGGTTGTAAAAGCCGGTGATGGTTCTGTTGAAAAGAAACAGGACGAGCCAAATCGCAAAAAAGGAACTTTGCACGGTTTGGATATTGTTCTTGATCCCGGACACGGCGGGAATGACAGAGGAACAACAGGGGCACGGGGAACTTTAGAAAAAGGAATTACATTGAAAACAGCTGAAATGCTTGCTGAGAAATTGAGAGCTGCTGGCGCGGACGTTACCTTAACAAGGGATTCGGATGTATATGTGGATTTACGTAAAAGGGTTGCTATAGGACATCAAGTAGGGGCCGATGCTTTCATAAGTCTCCATTACGATGCTACAGATAGCAGTTCAGTTCATGGATTTACGACCTATTATCAGCACAGTTATCAACGAGATCTTGCTAAGGCTATCAACGAAGAAATGAGCGAAACGATAACTTTACGGAATCGTGGAAATCAGCCTGGAAATTACTTAGTGTTGAGGGAAAACCGTCAACGAGGTGTCCTGATCGAACTTGGTTACCTAAGCAATCCATCAGAGGAACGTCATGTGACAACTGAACAATTCCGCGAACAAGCAACTCTCGGGATTTACAAAGGCTTACTAAGCTATTTTGACGATCAATTGAACGAATAAAAAGAACCTGTTCACTTCGATTTGAACTGAACCCCGAATAGTGGACACTTTAATAAAAGTGACCCTATTCGGGGTTTTTGTCTGTTCAAAACCCCGTTATAATAGTTCAAATAGATGAAACGGGTGAGTGAATATGAGTAAAAGAATTTTTAATGAATCTCAACAGAGAATATTGGAACGCAATGAGGCTGTCCAAGCTGTTACCGATCGGTCGATTTCGTTTACTCCTGAATTCAAAATCAAGGCAGTTAACGAATACAAACAAGGGAAATCGCCTTCTGATATCTTCATCAATCAAGGGTTGACGTTGGACCTCATCGGTCCAAAGAAGCCGAAGGAATGCTTATCACGTTGGAGATCCACCTATGCCGTTTACGGCGAGGAAGGCTTTTATATAGAAAGGCGTGGAAAAGGCAGTACTGGGAGACCTCCTGTGAAAAATCAATCTGCGGAAAAGCGATTGGAAAAGGCTGAAGCGCGCATAAAATATCTGGAAGCTGAACTTGAACTTTTAAAAAAGCTCGAGGAACTCGAAAGGCAGGCGAGGAAGAGACACTAAAGCCATATGAGAAATATCAATTGATCAATGAAATCATTCGCAAATATAATTTACAGTACATGACGGCCTACCTTTGTACAGTGACGGAAGTAAGCCGAAGCGGATACTACGCTTGGTTGAAACAGTCGGACAACCGATCCGTAAAGGAGGAATCAGATTTCCTGGATTACCTTCTCCTAAAACAAATCTATGATGCAAAGAGAGGAAAAGCAGGTTATCGGGTCCTCCGGATGATTTTAGAGAATGACTATGGTGTCATCATGAATCCTAAGAAAATCCGGAGACTAACGAATAAGTTTGGGATGAGCGCGAAGATTCGCCGTATGAACCCATACAGAAAGCTGGCGAAGGCCACCCAAGAACACCGTACGGTGTCAAACCATCTGAATCGCGAGTTTAAGCAGGAAGAACCCCAGAAAGTATTCTTAACCGATATCACCTATCTTCACTACAGGAATGGGCAAACCGCTTACCTTTCCTGTGTTAAAGATTTGGCGACACGTGAGATTGTATCGTTTGATCTTTCAAGAAGCCTATCCATGGAGATTGTCTATCGGACTCTTGCCAGATTGAAAGAGTCATTGAATGGAAACATTCATCCTGAAGCCATCCTACATTCAGATCAGGGATTCCACTATACTCATCCTGAATACAGGAATCGAGTGAGGAAAATGGAACTTACACAGTCAATGTCCCGTAAGGGTAATTGCCTGGATAATGCCCCAATGGAATCATTCTTCGGCCATTTGAAAGACGAGTTAGACTATAGACAAGCAGAGGATTTTGAAACTCTTTATAAACTTGTGGCGGAGTATATCGAGGAGTACAATACTCAGAGATATCAATGGGATTTAAAAAAGATGACTCCGGTACAATACCGAAGCCATCTTTTGGCTGCCTAATTGGCAGGTTGCTTTTATTTAATTGTCCATTTTACAGGGCGCAGTTCAGATTCCAACGCTGTTTTTTTATACATTTGGTGATTTTAGTGGAGCGGTGGAAGAAGGAGCCAAGACCAGGCACCAAATACTTCGCCATAATGTAACGGTTCTTCTTTATTTCCACTTAAAATTCCCATGACTCAATCTCCTTTAATCATTCATTCATCCGTATTTTGTGGAAAAGGGAGGGGGTTATTCGCAAACAAAAAAACCGCTTGAAGTATCAAGCGGTCAAAGATTCCTTAATGAATTTGCCGGTACACGCCAACGACCTTACCGAGGATGGATACCTGTTCGACAATAATGGGTTCCATAGAGGAGTTTTCCGGTTGAAGCCTGAAATAAGATTTCTCTTTGAAGAATCGTTTGACAGTTGCTTCGTTTTCCTCTGTCATAGCTACTACAATATCTCCGTTATTAGCAGTTTGTTGTTGTTTGACGACGACGTAGTCACCATTTAATATCCCTGCTTCTATCATACTATTACCTACAATTTCAAGCATGAAGAGATGATCCTCCGACGTTCCGAATGATTCAGGTAGAGGGAAGTATTCTTCAATGTTTTCAACGGCAGTGATCGGAAGTCCGGCTGTAACTTTACCGACCAACGGAACATGAACAACTCCTGCTTTTACTGTGAAGTCAGAGTCTGGATCCAAAATTTCAATAGCCCTTGGTTTTGTGGGATCCCTTCTGATCAAGCCTTTACTTTCAAGTCGGGCTAAGTGGCCATGGACTGTTGAACTGGAAGCAAGCCCAACAGCTTCCCCGATTTCACGGACGGATGGTGGATATCCTTTTAAGCGGACTTGTTCCTTTATATATGCAAGGATATCTTCCTGCCTTTTTGATAGTTTCTTCAATTCCTTCACCTCTTTTTGGTATGTGGTCTGTCTATTCTTACATATAGTATAGCAATGTTCGTATAAGAATGCAAACATAGGTTCGAAATAAATTCTTGACAAGAAACAGATGTTCGTAATAAAATAAGAACATACATTCCGAACGAATATTCTTATTAGGGGTTGAATTTGATGAACTTCATTAAAAATAATTCTTTTATTTTATCCATTATTGCTTTAAGTGCCATACTTACATTGATTGCCGGACTTGTAATGGGGGAAGAAGAGCCCAATAAAACGATTGTGATCCATCAAGGGGATACACTCTGGACGTTAGCAGAACAATATAAGGGTGACCTTCCACACGAGGAATGGATCGCTTCAGTCATGGATGCAAACGACTTACACCATCCAGTAATCACATCTGGAAGCAAGCTGGTTATTCCAAGTTCACTAATGAAAACTGATCAGATTGCAGGCGAAATCTATTTGGCAGGCGAGAATCATTGAAAAATAAAAGCTGTGTTATTTACTGCAGAGTCAGCACGGAAAAAGAGTCGCAAGAGGTTTCTTTAGAACGACAAGAAGAGGAATTGAAATCATTTGCGGGTAAATTGGATTTGAAGGTTTCGAAAATCTTCACGGACAAACATAGCGGTTATGATGTAGAACGTGAAGGACTTCTGAGCTTATTGGAATTCGTAAAAAGTGCTGGTGTGGATGTCGTTTTGGTACAGGATGAAACTCGTCTTGGGAGAGGAAATGCCAGAATGGCGGTTTTGCACTTACTGCAGAAATCGGGTTCCGAAGTCTTTTCACTAAATGATGCTGGACCTGTTTCACTTAACGAGATGGATACGATGCTGCTTAATATATTGGCCATTGTAGAAGAATATCAACGTAAAATACATAATGCTAAAATTAGAAGAGGGATGCGGCGTGCAGTTGAAAAGGGATACCGTCCTGAAAAAAACTTGAAGCTAAAGGGGAATCCGGAGGGTAGGGAAAGGATTGACCTTCCAGTGAATGAAATTATTAATTTACGGGAAAAAGGGTTAACTTTTGAAGAAATCGCTTCAACTCTTAGAGGACTAGGTTTCCAAGTGAGCAAGGCGACCGTTCATCGCCGTTATGCCGAAATTATAGAAGGACTGAAAGGCTAATTTCTTGCGCTTTCAGTCTTTTTTTCATACCTTTTTAATAATGGCATCTTAGAAAGGAGGAGAGATCTTGTTACCACAAAAGAAACTCCAACGAATTAGCGAACTATCCAAAAAGTCAAAAACGATCGGCTTATCGGTTGAAGAAGCGAAGGAACAATCCGCTTTAAGAAAAGAGTACTTAGATACTTTCCGGTCCTCCATGAGAGATATGATTGAAAATGTAAAAATAGTCGACCCGAATGGAAATGACGTAACACCAGAAAAAGTAAAGCAATCCAGGAATAATAAGTACCCTAATTGATAGCGGCGTTATTGTATTTATGGAGAACGTTGACTACACTATAAGAGGAATGTATCTCTTGTCACTTGAAAGGATGTTAACTAATGACAAATCAAGTCGATCAACTTGCTATTAATACGATCCGTACTCTATCTATCGATGCAATTGAAAAAGCCAATTCCGGTCACCCGGGTCTTCCAATGGGTGCTGCACCGATGGCTTATACTCTTTGGACGAAACATTTGAACCATAACCCTAAAAACCCTGAATGGTTCAACCGAGACCGTTTTGTCTTATCAGCCGGTCATGGTTCAATGCTCTTATATAGTCTTTTACATTTGAGCGGCTATGGACTCCCGATGGAGGAGATTAAAAACTTCAGGCAATGGAATTCAAAAACTCCAGGACATCCGGAATATGGACATACAGTTGGAGTAGAAGCAACTACCGGTCCACTTGGCCAAGGAATCGGGATGGCAGTTGGTATGGCAATGGCCGAACGTCATTTAGCTTCTTTGTACAATAAGGAAAACTATAAGATTGTCGACCACTTTACATATGCATTATGTGGCGACGGTGACCTGATGGAAGGTGTTGCTGGTGAAGCCATTTCGCTTGCTGGACACTTACAGTTAAATAAATTGGTCGTACTTTATGACAGCAATGATATCTCGTTAGATGGAGAACTTGGCATGTCCTTCTCCGAAAATGTCCGCAAACGGTTTGAATCTTATGGATGGAACTACTTACGTGTGGATGACGGGAACGACATTGGTGCTGTATCGAAAGCGATAGAAGAAGCAAAATCTTCCTCCGACAAACCGACACTGATTGAAGTGAAAACCGTGATCGGATATGGTTCCCCCAACAAATCCGGTAAATCGGATGTGCATGGAGCACCACTTGGTGAAGATGAAATGAAATTAACCAAAGAATATTACAAATGGACATTTGAAGAGGATTTCTTTGTTCCTGATGAAGTGTATGAGACTTTCAGTAAGTCAATCGATGCGTTAGGAGGGAAAGCTGAAGAGGAATGGAATGCTCTATTCAATGAATATGAACAGAATTTCCCGGAACTTTCTGCTCAATTGAAAGCATCGTTAAATGGGGAACTGCCAGAAGGACTTAGTTTCCCTGTATATGAAGAAGGGAAATCACAAGCAACACGTTCCTCATCTGGAGATGCCATAAATGCAATTGCCAAAGCAGTACCTTACTTCTTCGGAGGAAGTGCAGACCTTGCAGGTTCCAATAAAACAACCATCAAAGATGGAGGCGACTTCACTGCTGAAGAAGGTGCCGGCCGTAATATCTGGTTTGGTGTACGTGAATTTGCTATGGGTACGGCTCTAAATGGAATGGCACTTCACGGAGGTTTACGAGTATTTGGCGGGACATTCTTCGTATTTAGTGATTATGTGCGTCCAGCAGTTCGTTTGTCCGCACTAATGGGACTTCCTGTTACGTATGTATTTACGCACGACAGTATCGCAGTAGGAGAAGATGGCCCTACTCATGAACCGGTTGAACATTTGGCTGCTTTACGTGCTATGCCAAATCTTTCTGTCATTCGACCGGCGGATGCTAACGAAGCAATGGCTGCTTGGAAAATAGCAGTTACTTCCGAATCTGTACCGACAGCGTTGGTCCTTTCCAGACAGAACTTGCCGGTTCTAAAACATACGGCAAACCTTGCAGAAGAGGGCGTAACCAAAGGGGCATATGTTGTTTCCCCGGCAGCTAAAGAAAATGCAGATGTGGTCTTATTAGCGACTGGTTCAGAAGTTAGCCTCGCTGTGGAAGCACAAAAAATGCTTGCTGCAGATGGAATAGAAGCTTCTGTTGTATCCATGCCTTCATGGGACCGTTTCGAAAAACAGGATGCAGCTTACAAGGAATCCGTCATTCCAAAATCCGTGAAAAAACGCTTAGCAATTGAAATGGGTTCATCCTTAGGGTGGCATAAATATACTGGAGATGAAGGCCAAGTCCTTTCAATCGATACCTTCGGAGCAAGTGCACCAGGGGAAATCGTGATGAAAGAATACGGCTTCAGTCCGGAAAACGTTGTATCGCTTGTTAAAGAAATGTTGGAGTGAATATCAATTAAGAAATGAGAGGTCTGCTATGCAGGCCTCTCATTTTATTGACCAAAGCATAAATAAGATTCCGCTGGATAATTGGAGCATCGCTCCAGGCGGACGCTTTCCGCGGGCTCGCGCCAAGCCTCCTCGGCTACGCCTGCGGGGTCTTGGACTGACTCGCTGTCGGGCCCTCAGGATGCGGGTCATGCGTCTGTTGCCACAGGACGTGGCGAACTTAGGACGCCTTCCTCTAAGGAGTCGCCGCCTTTCGCTCTTTATCTCTACTTTAAATAAGTGATTAAAACAAGTAAATTTCATTTCTGAATGGGAGTATTAGGACTCTCCTTTGTTCATGTTTGTATATCAAGCAGTGCTCGCCACGAAGACTCCTCGAAAATGCTTCGCATTTCCTTCGTGCGGTGTCTTTTCGAGGAAGCTATTACAATGTCCTGTGGGAATAGCTTGAGCTGAAGACCCCGCAGGAACGAAGTGACGTTCAGTTAATGAACAAAGGCTAAGGCCGCCGCGTCCTGCGGAAACGCCTTTGTGACCAACATCCTGTTGGCCTAAGCCCACGGAAAGCGAAGTGGCGGGTACTGCTATTTTCTTATAAATCTACAGTTATTAAAAATCAATCTTATCTACAGTATTTAAGGTCTGGGATATCTTTATTTTGCAACTGATCTTTTTCGGTTTCGACAAAAATAGTGCCTTATTCCTTCCTCCGTTTGACAAACTTCTTCTATTAAGTTTAGTAAGATGATAGAAAAGCTGGGGGGAGTTTTCATGCGAACGTACTCAATTTTTGAAATTAAATCCGACTACCAACCGTTCATCATCGGCAGGGAACATCTTCTTTTTGAATTGTTGAATGGGAAAGGAACCTTAAAAGTAGGTACATCTTCTCGTGAAATAGACTATCTATGTGAACCAATCGATCCTACTCTGATTGACCAAGCAATCATGCAGAAAATGGGGAATCTGTTTCCTTCGATTATCAAGAAAACGGGGAGCTTTGAACTTTCCCATCCCATTAAAGGGGATATCACCATCGAGATTCATCCATTGCATCTCGAAGCAACATGCAATGGGTCTCGTATGCTTGATTTGGACCTGTTTGTGAGTTTGTCCAATGTCAGTAGTTCTTTCTTTGCGGTCATGGATGATGAGCATGAATGCGGTTGGTTGAAGCCTGTGAAATCAGAACAAGTAAGCATGCAATACATGCGAGAAGTGAGAACCGTCTAATGGGACAAAACCGATTCTATTGTTGTAAAATCCTCTATTGTGCAGTAAACTTCTAATAGACAAGTAAGAGGAGGACTACAGATAATGGATAATTGGGTTTGGATTTTATTGATTGTCGTAGCGTTAATCGCTGGCGTTGCAATTGGCTTCTTTGCAGCCCGTCAATATATGATGAAATATTTGAAAGATAATCCGCCGATCAATGAACAAATGCTTCGCATGATGATGGCACAAATGGGTATGACCCCATCCCAAAAGAAAATCAACCAAATGATGGCTCAAATGAACAAAATGGGCGGAAAATAAGAAAACAGCACTCCATTGGGTGCTGTTTTCATTTTGGTCTAATATAACCGTATTCTTTTAGAAAGTCTGTGACTACCTTTTCGTATTCCATAGGATTTTGGTTAAAGGATTGTGCGTGAGGTCCTTTTTCGAATAGCTTCAATTGCTTCGGACCGTTCTTTAATTCGTATAATTCCTTCGTCATGTCAGGCAGGATAAAATCATCTTCCAAGCTATGGATGAATAACACGGGCTTTTCGATGTGCTGAACCGCTTCTTTCGGAGATACTGAACGGATCGAATAGCCATCTCTAAATTTCAGAAAGAAGTCCGCTAATTTAATCGCAAGGCTTGTACGAAGGGGCGTTTCCTTTTTCATTAAGTACAGGAGTTGCTCCGTAAAATCGGAGAATGGGCAATCGACCACGTAAAAATCGGCTTCATCCTTCAGCGACCCCGCATATAGAAGGGTAGTAGCAGCACCCATGGATTCTCCGTGAATGCCGATGATTGCATTTTCATCATTTACATGTTCCCTTACTGCATCCGCAACCGCCTTCAAATCTATTTTTTCATAAAAACCAAAGCTGGTTGTTTTCCCCCCCGAGTCTCCATGTCGTCTTGCATCGTAAATTACGGAGTTGAAACCAAGCCGCTCAAAGAGACGTGCATATTTGATCGAATTGATTTTATTTTCGGTTACCCCGTGGCAAATAATGACGAAATTATTCGTCTCCAACGGTTTCAAAAATACGGCTTTAATCGAATAACCATTCGGTGATTCAATCCATTGGTCGTCCATGGGAACAGAGGCATACCAATTCTGGTCGAATCGTTTTGCTTTTGTTTCCCGGTCCAATATGAATTGATCATCCTTCTTTTTCATGTACATCATGCGGTTCGTCAAAGCGAAGCCCGCAATCGTTGTCAAGGCTGTCATGGCACTCGACGCAATTGTGGTGATCCAAAGGACTCGGCGGCGTTTCATATGACCCCCTCCAGCTTATTGTTTATATAAACGATACATACCCGATTCAATCGGTTTTGAGACGTATCCGGCAATCAGGTCAATAGCTTCACACAATTTATTAATATCAATGCCGGTATCTATGTCCATATGATGTAGCATATGGACGACATCTTCTGTCGCAACATTACCGGTAGCACCAGGTGCAAATGGGCATCCGCCCAACCCGCCTGCAGAAGTATCAAAACGGTCGATTCCTGCTTGTAGCGAGGCGAAAATATTAGCAAGCGCCATTTTGCGTGTGTCGTGGAAATGGGCTGTTAAAAGAACGGTTTCTGATAACTCTTCCTTGAGATAAGAGAAAAGCTCATAGCTTTCTACCGGATCTGCCATTCCGATCGTGTCTGCAACGCTTAGCTCATCGACTCCCCAGGACGTGAATTCTTCGCAGATCGCCAATGTGCTTTCTTTGTTTATCTTCCCTTCAAAAGGGCAGTAGAAAGCAGTGGAAATACAAGCTCTTACAAAAACTCCATCTTTCTTTAGCTGTTCCACAATTGGTTTCAGCTCATGCATACTTTCTGCTGTAGTTTTATTTATATTTTTCTTATTAAACGAATCACTTACTCCGACAAACACTGCCACGCTATTTGCTCCTGATTCTAAAGCCCTTACCACACCTTTTTCATTGGGAGTCAGTACAATCTGTCTTCCGTTCTTTGGAGATTCAGACACGATTTGCACGGCATCAGCCATTTGTGGCACCCATTTCGGTGAAACAAACGATGTGATTTCCATTTCCGTAATCCCGCTTTGCTGTAGTGCTTCGATAAATCTGACTTTAACATCTGGCGGTACGATCATCGATTCATTTTGAAGTCCATCACGTGGTCCGACCTCGATAATTGTCGCTTTCTTTGGTAAAATAAACATAACATCCCCTCCTAATATACTATTCTAATGATGGGATGAGTGTTTTAGCAATAAATGAGATAGGGGAAAGGGAGGATTCGTACAATGACGAAAGAAGTTGTTGTTGTAAGTGCGGTCCGTACAGCAATCGGATCATTCATGGGTTCATTAAAAGATATCCCGGCTACAAAATTAGGGGCTGAGGTAATTAAAGAATCTCTGAAAAGAGCTGGAGTAGAACCTGCACAAGTTGATGAAGTAATCATGGGAAATGTTTTACAAGCTGGTCTAGGACAAAACCCTGCGCGTCAAGCATCGATCATGGCAGGACTTCCTCATGCAGTATCTGCAATGACCATAAATAAAGTTTGCGGTTCTGGTCTGAAAGCGGTTCATTTAGCTGCTCAGGCAATTGTCGCAGGCGATGCCGACATCGTCGTTGCTGGTGGAATGGAGAATATGAGCCAGGCACCATACTTATTGAAAAATGCTCGCGAAGGTTTCCGGATGGGCGATCAGAAAGTCGTTGATAGTATGATCAGCGATGGCTTATGGTGTGCATTTAACGATTATCATATGGGAATTACTGCTGAAAATCTATGTGATGCGTATTCACTTTCACGAGAAGAGCAGGATCAATTTTCAGCCCGTTCACAAGAGCGTGCAGCTGCGGCAATCGAAGAAGGAAAGTTCAAGGATGAAATCATTCCTATTGAAATTCCACAACGGAAAGGTGACCCTATCGTTTTCGATACCGATGAATATGTGAAAGCGGGGACAACAGCTGAAAAACTTGGCAAATTACGTCCTGCGTTCAAAAAAGATGGAAGTGTTACAGCTGGGAATGCATCCGGGATTAACGACGGTGCAGCAGCAGTTGTAGTAATGTCCAAAGAAAAAGCGGATGAACTTGGTTTGAAGCCGCTTGCGACTATTGTTGCAAATGCAAGTGCTGGTGTCGATCCATCTATCATGGGAATAGGACCAGTACAAGCGGTCAAGAAAGTATTAAATAAATCCGGAATAGATCTATCCGAGATTGAGTTGATTGAAGCAAACGAGGCGTTTGCCGCTCAATCACTTGCTGTTGACCGTGAATTGAAATTTAACCACGATATTTTAAATGTAAACGGCGGCGCTATTGCCCTTGGTCACCCTATTGGTGCAAGTGGAGCTCGTATATTTGTGACATTGCTTCATGAAATGGAAAAGCGTGATGCAAAGTCTGGTCTTGCTACACTATGCATCGGTGGCGGACAAGGTGTTGCTACGATCGTTAAACGATAAGGAAGATCAAAATGGCAAAAAAGAGAAAAGCTACAACTGTTAAGCCGAAAGAAGACAATCATCGTCCGACACTTTCAGATCAGTTGGACGGTAATGTATTGGCCAAGCTAAAATCCGCAAAAAAGGATTTAGAGGCGGTCGAGCAGAAAAAAGAGGAAGAACGACTGGCCCGTCTTGCCTACGAACGTAAGCAGCGGGAGAAGAACAAATCGTTTGAAGAACTGCTTGGTGAGTATGGTTTCGATGGGAAAAAGTTTGATTAAGAAGAGAGCCGGTTGAATATGAATTTCAACCGGCTCTCTTGCGTTATTCCCGATGCTGCTGATAAGTTTCCGTTTTGGAAAGATCAGCTGCCCTCAATAGGATATCCTCCGGAACCATCTGATTGTATGCGTTCATCGTTTCTGCTAATTGTTCCGTTGAACTTGCTCCTGTTACACAGGACGCAATAGCAGATTGATTTAATACATAGTGCAGGGCGATACTGTGGATTGGTGCAGATAGTCCATTCAGATTCTCTAAGGTCGTTTTAAGTTCGGCATTGGAATATGAAAGGTATTTATCCCCATCCAATCGACGTGTCCACTCAGCCGTCAATAATCCTTTAGCCAAAGATCCCCTTGCGACGACAGATGCACCATTTTCCTGAATCATAGTAAGCCATTCCTCTGGACGACGATCCAGTAAGCTATATTGCATCATAACAGAAGATGGATTACCGTTTTTCAAAAACCGTCGTATTACATTTGGACGGATAGAAGAAATTCCATAGTGACGGATCAATCCTTCTTTTTTCAGTTTTTCAAAGACATCGACAACTTCTTCTAACTCATCTTCCATCGTTCCGCCATGCAATTGATAGAAATCGATATAGTCCGTGCCGAGTCTACTTAAACTGTCTTTTACGGCAGTTTCAATATATTCTTTAGAGGCATCCCATTGCCAGCCTTCTTTACCTTCAAACCACCGGTTTCCTACTTTCGTTGCGATGATGACTTGATCCCTGACGTGCTTTAATGCTTTGCCAACCAATTCCTCGTTTTGGCCGCGGTCATACAAGTCCGCGGTATCAAAATAATTGATGCCGAAATCGAGAGCTGCATCAATGATGTTTTGCACTTCCTTAGCTGAAGAAGGGAGCGACATGCATCCTAAAGAGATTTCAGAAATTGCACATCCGCTATGTCCTAATTCACGATACTTCATATCATGCACCTCCTATTTCCTCAATGGTACAATGGAAGAAGAAGGTTGGACAAATGAAAGGGTGTTATTCTTGAAGAAGTTTGAAGAAAAGACGATAGGTACGGAGCATATTTTCAAAGGAAAAGTGATCAGTCTTCAAGTGGATGAAGTGGTTCTGCCAAACGGTAACCATTCTAAGCGCGAAATAGTAAAACATCCTGGAGCGGTGGCAATCATCCCGATTACTGACCATGGAACGATGATTCTGGTTGAACAATATCGTAAAGCATTAGAGCGTTCAATTATTGAAATACCCGCTGGAAAGTTGGAACAGGGTGAAAAACCTGAGATGACCGCTCTAAGAGAACTTGAAGAGGAGACCGGTCTTGGTTGCAAAGAACTAACGCATATTACCTCGTTTTCTACTTCTCCTGGATTTGCTGATGAAATTATTCATATATATAGCGCAACAGGTCTGTATAAAATAGAAGAATCAGCCCCTGCTGATGACGACGAATTTGTTGAAATGATCGATATTTCGGTAGAAGAGGCAGAGGAAATGATGGCTGATGGCAGGATTTATGACGCAAAAACGGCTTTTGCTGTTTTATGGATGAAACAGTATTTAAAGAAATAATTAGATGGGGACAAGCATAAGTTATTCTAACTGACAAAAGGGCTTTTATGGACAAGCTCTAGAAGGAAGGTTGGTGCTTAGCTTGAACCGGTCATATTTTGTTGCTTATGTCTTCGTGATCTTAATCATTAGTTACTTAGGCGGTGTACTGCTCTATCGAAAAACTTCTGCCGAAACTTCCGTAGCATTATTGAAACTTGTTGATGAACGTGTTTTCCTCGGAACTGAGCTTCCGATTTGGAAAATACTTCTACCACTCATTATTTTGATCGGCTTGATTCTCTTTTTTGCAACACATCGATGGCTTGCACCTTTGACTTTACTTGTAGGAACTGGAAAGACTGTCTATTTTGGTTTTACATCCGGCTTTTTAATTGAGCAACAAAGTTCAATTGTTCCATATGCGATTTGGTGGTTTCCATTTCAATTGATGGTTTCACTCCTGCTCATACTGTTTTGTTTAGTAGTTGCTCCTCCTTTTTTCTTGCATCGCAATTTTGAATTCAATCAGAAGAAAGTACTTATAGTAATTGCCGGGCTGGCTATTGGAATATCACTTATTGAGACTGTGGTATATCGATTGGTTGTTTTGTAAGAATTAATATTAAATTAGATTCATTCTTAAAACGTTCTCTCTATCTTGTAAATTTCAGCCCTCTTTTGATATAATGGAAGCAGTTTGAGGAGGGCGTCATATGGAAAGCCGTTTGGAACGAATCAAAAAACAACTACATGCCGCAAGCTATAAACTGACGCCGCAACGGGAAGCTACATTAAGAGTGTTGTTGGAGCACGAAGAGGACCATCTTAGTGCGGAAGATGTTTACCTTTTAGTCAAAGATAAGGCGCCTGAAATCGGCTTGGCAACAGTCTACCGTACACTCGAGCTACTAACAGAGCTAAAAGTGGTCGATAAAATAAACTTTGGTGATGGGGTTTCAAGGTACGATCTTCGACAAGAGGGTGCTGCCCATTTCCATCACCATTTAGTATGTATTGAATGCGGAGCGGTTGATGAAATCCAGGAAGATCTTTTAGAAGATGTGGAAGAAATAGTTGAAAAAAGATGGAACTTTATCATTAAAGATCATCGATTAACATTTCACGGAATTTGCTGGAGATGCCAAGAAGGAAAGACCAATGACTAACGTAAGCAAATAAAACTAACTTAGGATGGCACTTAGCTATCCTTTTTTGTTTCGGAGGTACCAACTGATGAAGGAAGCTTCATTTGCACTATCTGATTATATTCATTTTCTAAAAGTCGAGCGGCAGCTTTCACCGAATACTTTGTCCTCTTATCAACGGGATTTGAAGGAGTATATCGAATTTCTCGAAAAGCAGGAGAGTTTGGGGTCGCTTACTGAAATTGACCGTCCCCATATTTTAAGGCACTTACAACAATTGAAGGATAGCGGGAAATCCGCCAGGACTATAGCGCGGCATATTTCCTCTATTCGTTCGTTCCATCAGTTCCTGATTCGAGAAAAGATGATTGATCATGATCCGACGATTCATCTGGAACAACCAAAAATTGAGCAAAAACTTCCACGGGTATTATCGGTTGATGAAGTGGATGCCTTAATCTCAACGACTGATACTCGGAAACCTCAAGGAGTTCGAGACCGTGCGATGTTGGAGCTGTTATATGGAAGTGGCATGCGGATCAGCGAATGTATCCATTTGAATGCAGAAGACTTGCATCTATCTATGGGATTTGTGAGATGCTATGGAAAAGGTGGTAAGGAACGAATTGTACCATTAGGTCATTCTGCCATTGCTGCCTGCGAGAATTACATTCGAAATGTCCGCCCAAAATTGATAGCAAAAGCCGGGAATACGGATGCTTTATTCGTCAACTTACGGGGAAAAAGAATGACAAGGCAAGGATTTTGGAAGTTATTAAAGGAGTATGCCCAAAAAGTTGGAATTCGACAGGAGATTACACCACATATTCTTCGTCACTCCTTCGCTACTCATTTAATTGAAAACGGAGCGGATTTACGGGCTGTTCAAGAAATGCTTGGACATGCCGATATCTCTACAACACAAATCTATACTCACGTTAGCAAGTCACGGTTGAAGGAAGTATATACAAAATTCCACCCGAGGGCTTGAAAACTACTATTTTGGAGGTTTTACAATGTCAATTACACCCTTTAAACGCATCCACCTCGTCGTTATGGATTCTGTCGGCATCGGCGAAGCACCTGATGCAGCATCTTTTGGCGACAAAGGTGCAGATACATTTGGTCATATAGCCGAAGAAATGGGCGGTTTGAACATGCCGAACATGGAGAAACTCGGTCTATCGAATATCCGGAATATTAAGGGGATTACACCCGTTGAACAGCCGATGGCTTATTACGGAAAAATGAAAGAAGTGTCTGTTGGGAAAGATACAATGACAGGGCATTGGGAAATCATGGGGTTGAATATCGACCAACCTTTCAAGGTATACCCAAATGGATTTCCGGATGAATTGATCCGTCAGCTTGAAGAGAGAACGGGGCGTAAAGTCATCGGAAACAAACCGGCTAGTGGTACAGGTATCATTGAAGAGCTTGGCGAAGAACACATGAAGACTGGGGCAATTATCGTCTATACATCAGCGGATCCTGTACTTCAAATTGCGGCACATGAAGAAGTTGTACCATTAGAAGAATTGTATCGTATTTGTGAGATTGCCCGTGAGCTAACACTTTCTCCAGAATTTTTAGTTGGACGAATAATTGCGCGTCCATTTATAGGAGAACCGGGGAATTTTTCACGAACGTCCAATCGACATGATTATGCGTTAAAACCATTTGGACGTACAACGATGAATGAGTTGAAAGATTCCGGGTTCGATGTCATTGCCATCGGTAAGATTTCAGATATTTACAATGGTGAAGGCGTAACAGAATCGGTCCGGACAAAAGACAATATGGATGGAATGGACCGTTTGGCAGAAGTGGTGAAAAAGGATTTCCACGGCTTGAGTTTCTTAAATCTCGTTGATTTCGATGCTCTTTTTGGCCACCGACGTGATCCGATCGGTTATGGGAAGGCATTAGAGGAATATGATGTACGACTTCCGGAAGTGTTAGAATCACTAAATGAAGACGATTTGCTGATCATTACAGCAGATCATGGGAATGACCCGATTCATCCAGGAACAGATCACACACGAGAATATGTACCACTATTAGTGTATTCTCCTCGTTTCAAAGGTGGCAAGGAACTTCCGCTTCGCGAAACGTTTGCCGATGTGGGAGCTACAGTTGCTGAAAATTTCGGTGTTAAACTACCTGAGAATGGAAAGAGCTTCTTGTCTTTATTGAAATAATATAGATGCATGATTTGCTTACTTTTAGTTAAATAAAAAGGATGTTGGTTGTATGAGAATGGTCGACTTGATCGAAAAGAAACGTGATGGCGGAGAATTGACTGCGGAGGAAATTGCTTTTGTAATAAGTGGGTATACAAACGGTGAAATCCCTGACTATCAGATGAGCGCCTTTTCCATGGCTGTCTTCTTCAACGGAATGACAGACCAAGAACAAGCCACCTTAACTATGGCTATGGTGGATTCGGGAGATCGGATCAATCTTAGTAAAATCGAAGGGATCAAGGTGGATAAACACTCAACTGGCGGGGTAGGCGACACAACTACATTAGTGTTAGCCCCACTTGTTGCATCTGTAGGTGTCCCTGTCGCTAAGATGAGTGGCCGTGGACTTGGCCATACGGGAGGAACGTTGGATAAATTGGAATCTATTGAGGGCTTCCATATTGAGCTGACGGAAGAGCAGTTCATCCAACAAGTAAACGAATTGAAAGTGGCTGTTATTGGACAGAGTGGCAATTTGACGCCTGCTGACAAAAAGCTCTATTCACTTCGTGATGTAACGGCAACTGTTAATAGTATTCCGTTAATCGCTAGCTCCATTATGAGTAAAAAGATTGCAGCCGGAGCTGATGCAATTGTACTTGATGTGAAAACCGGTGAAGGTGCATTTATGAAGACGAAAGAAGATGCACGTAAACTTGCTGAAGCGATGGTGTCTATCGGCAATTCAGTTGGTCGACGGACAATGGCGATCATTTCGGATATGAGTCAGCCGCTCGGCTTTGCAATCGGCAATGCACTTGAAGTGAAGGAAGCTATTGATACATTAAAAGGTCAAGGTCCTGAAGATTTAACGGAACTCTGTTTGACACTTGGCAGCCAAATGGTTGTGGTAGGTGGAAAAGCAAACAACTTAGAAGAGGCAAGAGAAATGTTGAAGGAAGCAATCTCAAGCGGCAAAGCGTTAAGTGTCTTTAAGCAATTTGTTTCTGCTCAAGGAGGAAATCCCGAAGTGGCAGATAATGCGGATCTGCTTCCAAAAGCAAAATATATCGTTGAATTTTTATCTGAAAACGAGGGGTATGTTGAATCTCTTGAAGCGGATGAAATCGGTACGGCAGCCATGCTTTTAGGTGCTGGAAGGGCAACAAAGGATTCTGAAATCGATTTGGCAGTAGGGATTGTATTGAAGAAAAAAATCGGGGAATCTGTCGCTAAAGGTGAACCACTTGCTGAAATCCATTCAAATCGAGAAGACGTAGATGAAGTAATCGCTCGTCTGCAAAAGTATATTAAAGTGAGTGCACAAAAGATCGAAGCACCGCCACTGATCGGCGAACTGATTATGTAATAGTAATATCTTGAAGGAATCTGCAACTGTTCTATATGAACAGTAAGCAGGTTCCTTTTTATATTGTCCGGGCTGAGAGGAGAGGGTTAACTGTCCTTAAAAGAAAGTCATTACTCGCCAAAATTTGGTTTAGAACTAAATGCCGAATCCCATACTAAGATGTGACCTCCTTTTCGCTATGTCGAAAAGCCTCTTCTTTTGTTCTATTTTTTCTTTAATTGTCATGGCAAAGGAAATTCATATGAAGATGTTGAACTGTTAGTGAAAAAGGAGGGGAAATGTATGCAGCATCGTATTGAAATGGTGGAAGAGGGAATTGCAATTATTAAGTTACACGGCGAACTGGATCACCACGCAGCTAATGTTATTAGACAGGAAGTCTCTTCTGCACTATACAAGGGATCTCTTCGAGCCATTGTGTGGAACCTTCAGGATCTTTTATTTATGGATAGCGCAGGCATTGGTCTAATTTTAGGAAGAATGCGTGATTTGGTTCCGGTCAACGGACAGACAGTCATATTGTATCCTTCTGAAACAATGAAGAAAATTTTTAGTTTTTCCGGGTTAAGTCCATACATATGGGACTGTTCGGAAGAAGAGGCGATTCGCAGCTTAGGAGGGATCTTAAATGGATAACGAAATGACATTATCATTCTTGGCAGTAAGTGAAAATGAAGCTCTCGCAAGAATGGCCATGACGTGTTTTATCACCCCGCTCGATCCTACCATCGAGGAAATTTCCGAGTTTAAAACCGTTGTTTCGGAAGCTGTCACTAATGCAATCATCCATGGATACGAGGAAAACGGTGTAGGAATTGTTACGATTCGAGCCCTTCGAAATGACCGTGAAGTAACAGTGATCATCTCGGATGAGGGGAAGGGGATCGAGGACGTCGACCAGGCGATGGAACCGATGTATACGTCAAAGCCGCATATGGAGCGATCGGGCATGGGTTTTACAATTATGGAAAGTTTTACTGATCAATTATCCGTTAGTTCGGCACAGGACAAAGGGACAACAGTAACTTTCACAAAACAATTTTCCGCCATTTCCGAGCCTCTTTCCGCGAGGTGAGAAATGAAAAACTCCATTGAGAAGCAGTCTGAAGTGTTGACTCAGGAAAAGATGAGGGAATTGATCAAGCTCTCCCAAGAAGGGGACAAAGTGGCAAGACAGATGATGATAGAGGCGAACACCCGACTTGTTTGGTCAATTGTTCAACGTTTTGCCTCAAGGGGAGCTGATTTGGAGGATCTCTTTCAAATTGGATGTATCGGGCTCATGAAATCCATCGATAAATTCGACCTTTCGTTTGATGTGAAATTTTCAACCTATGCCGTGCCGATGATTATCGGAGAAATTCAGCGTTTCCTACGTGATGACGGAATGGTTAAAGTGAGCCGATCAATCCGCGAATTAAGTTTTAAAATAAGGCATGTGACGGATGACTTTCTAAAAGTACATGAACGGTCGCCGACTATTTCCGAAATCGCCGAGATGCTTGGTGTCAGTAAGGATGATGTCATCGTTGCCTCAGATGCGTTGAGGGACCCTGCTTCACTTCATGAGCAGATGTTCGAAAGTGAAGGGGACTCTTTGACCTTGATGGATCAGCTGAAGGATGACAGGTCAGAAAGAATATTTGATCATATTCCGCTTAAAGACGTTATTTCAAAGCTCGATAAACGTGATCAGACGATTATTTTCATGCGCTATTACTTAGACTGTACACAAAGTGATATTGCCGAGCGCTTAGGAATTTCACAAGTGCAGGTTTCCCGTTTAGAGAAGAAAATCTTAAGTCAATTGAAGAGCTGGATCAAACCGGCCAATACTGAGGAAATGGCAAAGGTGAAAAAAGACTAATGGAAATTAACCGTATGTTTCAGGATGTAGAAGAAGCAAAGAAATGGCTAATCGGACTTTTTGGGGAAAATGAGAGTTTTGATGTGGGAATGACAGATGTCCATCTTTGGAATATGCCGGTACTTTGCGTTTACATCAATGGATTGATTGATGGTATGACGATGACGGCACTATTGACGGATCTCCAGCCACGCGAAGTTCCGCCATATGAATTGGCGGAATCCGAAGTGAAGCAATTTCTAAGTTACTTCCCTTATCATGCGGTTTCATCAACGGCTGAGCGTGAGGAATGGATGTTTGCCATTTTAAGTGGACAAGTGGGTTTTATTACACCACGTGGTTATTCATTTACGATCGATGTTCGGACATACCCCGGTCGGAATCCGGAAGAACCGGATAATGAGAAAGTCATTCGAGGGTCCCGAGATGGATTTACCGAAAATATGCTTCAAAATACAGCTTTGATCCGTAGAAGAATTCGGGATACGTCTCTTCGCTTTGAACTTCATAAAGTAACGACTAAAAGCAAGAACGACACGATCATTGCCTTTATGAAAGGTGTGGCAAGCGAAGAACATTTAGATTATATCCGGAAACGGTTGAAGGACATAAAACACGATGGGTTAACGATGGCCGATAAGTCTCTTGAAGAATGGCTTTTTAAGCAGAGATACCATCCCCTGCCTTTCGTTCGTTATACAGAACGGCCAGATACTGCTGCTGCACATTTGTTAGAAGGGCACATAGCGATTATTGTAGATACTTCCCCTTCCGTCATTTTAGTTCCGGTAACTTTCTTCCATCACTTGCAGCATGCCGAGGAATACAGGCAGGCCCCTGCCATCGGTACTGGTGTACGAATGATTCGGTTTATAGGGACTTTTGCCAGCCTGATGCTGATACCACTTTGGTTTCTTCTGGTGAAGCATGAAGAGCATCTGCCAAACTTTTTGAATTTTATAGGAACAAAAGAAGCGGGGGAAATTCCTCTCATTTTCCAGTTGTTTGCTGCGGATATCGGGTTGGAATTCTTGAGGATGGCCTCTATTCATACGCCGACTCCGTTGTCAACAGCCATGGGGTTGATTGCGGGAGTTTTAATTGGACAAATTGCAATCGATGTTGGGTTATTTACACCTGAGGTCGTATTGTACTCCGCGATCAGTGCGATTATGACATTTGCTATTCCATCATATGAAATGAGTGTGGCCATGAAGGCTTTCCGACTGTTCATACTCCTTTCTACTGCGTTACTTGGTGTAGACGGATTCTTTTTGGCATTGCTCATCCTGTTCTGGTATATGTGTTCGATTAAACCGATGAATGTTCCGTATTTATGGCCACTCGTCCCTTTCTTCCCTGTAGCCATGAAGCGGGTTCTTCTAAGGTCGCCGATGACAACGGACGCATTAAGGCCATATATTGTTGATTCCGAACAACGCAAGCGTGTATGACAAATTGCACGCCCCTCTTCCCGTATGGTAAAGTGAAAACAAAACCGTATTGGACGGAGGGGCGCATTTGAATTTCTATGGAAGTATGAGTAATGATCAGGGGCATCTAAAAATCGGCGGAGTTGATGCGGTAGAATTGGCCGAAACTTATGGGACTCCCCTATTTGTATATGATGTATCGCTAATAAGAGAACGAGCACGAGGTTTTTTGGGTACTTTTGAAAAGATGGGGGTTAATGCCCAAGTTGCTTATGCCAGCAAAGCTTTCTCAAGTGTGGCGATGTATCAATTGGCAGCACAAGAAGGTCTTTCTCTTGACGTCGTCTCAGGTGGAGAATTATATACAGCATTGAAGGCTGGATTCCCAGCAGAAAAGATACATTTCCATGGGAACAATAAAAGTCCTGCTGAAATTGAAATGGCTTTTGATGCAAAAATCGGCTGCATCGTTATAGATAATTTCTATGAAATTGGGTTAGTTAAAAGTATTGCGGAATCACGCAGTCAAGAAATGCATGTACTTTTAAGAGTCACTCCAGGGATTGAAGCCCATACACATGACTACATTACAACCGGACAGGAAGATTCCAAATTCGGATTCGATTTAAAAAATGGACAAGCTGATGAAGCTATACAACAGTTATCAGAACACCGCTACGTTCGAGTTTTAGGGTTACATTGCCATATTGGATCGCAAATTTTTGAAACGATTGCGTTTAAGTTTGCAGCTGAAGCATTGATCCAGAAAATGATTCAATGGAAAGATACATATGCTCATACGTCAACGGTATTAAACCTTGGTGGCGGCTTTGGAATACGATATACAGATGAAGATCAACCTTTAAATCCATCCGTCTACGTTGAAGAAATGGTAGGGATTGTCCGTAAATTGTCAGAGGAGTCCGGTTATCCGCTCCCTGAAATCTGGATTGAGCCAGGTCGTTCACTTGTAGGAGACGCCGGTACAACATTGTACACTGTCGGGTCTAACAAGACAGTGCCTTCAGTTAGAGAGTATTTAGCTGTAGATGGTGGAATGTCCGATAACATCCGCCCAGCTTTATATGGGGCAAAATATGATGCTGTCCTTGCAAATAAGTTAGATGAACCAAGGTCTTTCAATTATACAATCGCTGGGAAATGCTGCGAGAGTGGGGACAAGCTAATTGATCGCATTTCATTACCGGAAGCTTCTCCGGGCGATATTTTAGCTATATTCTGTACAGGTGCATATGGTTATTCAATGGCAAGCAACTACAATCGATTGCCGCGGCCGGCAGTTGTATTTGTAGAAGATGGTAAACACCAATTAGTGATCCGTCGGGAAACCTATGAAGATTTACTCTTAAACGATTTACCTTTTACCATGACGGAAAGGGGCGACCGGATTGAGAAAGCGTAATATCATCATGTTTCTTGTCATCTTAGTGCTTGCATTAATCTGGGGAGCCGTCAGTATTTTATACATTTTTCCGAATTTATATGATTAAATTAGCTTCAATTGCTATTTGGAGTTGAATGAGTTAGGATAAATTCTGGAGCTTTAGAAAAAGAGGGATCTGAACGATGCTAATACGCTTTAAAAAAACTTTTGAGAAAATCGCAATGGGTCTCCTTTCCTTCATGCCTGAAGGAAAAGATTTGAAGAAGCTGCAGGAAACGATCCAACTATATGAAACTGAAGAAAATTGGCAGCTATTTCTTTATAAACGAGGGGATGACTTTATCGGTCTGATCGGAGTCGAACTATTGGATGATGAGGCAATTGTTCATCATGTTTCCGTCAATCCATCCTTCCGTAACGAGGGAATCGGGAAAGAAATGGTCCTGAAGATGTCTTCGCTAATTGGAAACCGCACAGTCTGTCCGAACGAAACAACAAAACCATTCATCGAAAAATGTATACATCCAAACGAAGGGACGGATCTCTAAGATCTGTCCCTTTTTCTTGCTTCTAAATTCGCTTGCCGCTCTTGAAGAATATGACTCCTGTCTCTTCGCATATGTTTATGTATAAGCGACTTGCTTTCGGCTTCCCTGAATTTCTCGTCAAGAATCGCGGTATCTACTCCATCACCAAAGAAAGAAGTTGAGAGTTGAAGCTTAAACGGAATAAAAGCCTCACGTTTTTCAACAGCTTTAAGGGATCGACTTATATCCGAGAGTAAATGTTCCAGATCGATGCCGGCAAAAAACTCCGAACCTTGTTGGCGGAACATCTTCAAGTGGGATTTTTCAAGCATTCTTTTTGCACCACTGAAATTGTTTCTCCTCCAATGGTACAGGCCGGTGGCAAGCTGAATCCAAGCGACCAGCGGATGATCCTTATTTCCTGGGTCCACTTCTTTCCAATATTCTTCCAGCACCTCATGGCACTCGAAATAATCGCGTTCTCCATTGAAATACTCAATGTATTTGATAAATAACGGATGAAGCAAGGGATGCATTCTCCTCACCTTTCCTCTATACTAAAATTATAATAATTTTGCGTCCAACCCTAAAATGATAGAGACGCAAAGGTGGTTGCTAATGTATAACGTGAAACTGGACGCTTTTGAAGGTCCCCTTGATTTATTATTGCATTTAATCAATCGTTTGGAAATCGATATATATGATATCCCAATGGCCGAATTGACGAAACAGTATATGGAACATATTCGAGCAATGCAGGTACTTGAACTTAATGAAGTGAGTGAATACTTGGTGATGGCCGCAACCCTCCTTGCCATTAAGAGCAAAACGTTGCTACCCATCCATGAAGAAGAAACGTTTGAAACAGATTTTGAAGTGGATTTAACCGACCCTCGCGAAGAACTTGTGACCAAATTACTTGAATATCGGAAATATAAAGAGGCTGCCCAACAACTTCAGGAATTTGAGCAAACGCGCTCTCACTTCTTTACAAGACCGCCCAGTGATTTCACAAATGTTGAATTGAAAAAACAACCGGTCTTATTTGAAGAAACAGCGAGTATATATGATATGCTCGGCGCTTTTCAAAAGATGCTCAAACGGAAGCAACTGCAAAAACCTTTATCAACTAAAATAGCAAAAGCCGAAATATCCATAAAAGACCGGATGGAATATGTTTTTTATCGTCTACAAGATCGTGGCGGGAAGATTAGGTTCTTTTCTTTGTTTGATGATGAAACAGAAAAATCAGTAATTATCGTAACCTTCCTCTCACTTTTGGAATTGATGAAGAGACAAGTGATCTCGGTTGTCCAAGAGCAGAATTTTGAAGATCCTACGGTGATACTGCAGAAGGAAGAATGGGAAGTTGGAGAACATGAAACAATTGATGAGCAAAATTGAAAGTCTTTTATTCGTTACAGGAGAAGATGGTTTGACTATGAAACAAATCGTATTCTTGACGGAAGAGCCGGAGCGAAAAGTCCTTGAGGCAATCGAAATGTTAAAGGAAGACTATCAGTCTACCGAAATGCGCGGGATTGAGTTGAAAGAGCTCGCGGGTACATATCAGCTTGTAACAAAGGCTGAACATGCGGAGTCCATACAGAAATTGATTGAAAACCCTACAAATCAAGCACTTACTCAAGCATCTCTTGAAGTACTGGCAATCATTGCGTACAAACAACCAATTACAAGAGTTGAAATTGAGGATTTACGTGGAGTGAAGTCTGAACGCCCCATCCATACACTTGCTACTCGTGGACTTATTACAGAAATAGGGCGGGCAGAAGGTACAGGTAGAGCGATTTTATATGGAACAACCAGTGAATTTCTGAATCACTTCGGCTTGAACAGTTTAAACGAACTCCCTGAACTGACAGAGTCACAAGATTCAGGAGAAGAAGAAACAGACTTATTCATGACGAAATTCCAGGAAGTTTTTGAAGACCAGGGAGAATAAATTGAGGAAAGGCATGAATGTTTGAGAAAGTTCATTTTATTCGTGATTGTTTGTTGTTTAGTGATTTTCACTCTAAATTTCAGGGGACAGGATGTATCGGCAGCTTATCATAGTTATGCAGTAATTGATGCAAAAACCGGAAGACTGCTTTTTGGTGAGAATCCGCATGAACGACTACCGATCGCAAGCCTTACAAAGGTTTGGACAGCTTTGATTGCCATCGAGCAGAATGATTTGAAGGATATTGTGACTGTGTCCGACAAAGCAGCAGGTGCTGAAGGATCATCCATCTACTTGAAGGGTGGAGATGAAGTTGAAGTGGAAAAGCTGTTGTATGGCTTAATGCTTCGATCGGGTAATGATGCGGCCACTGCTTTGTCCGAGTTTACTGCAGGTTCAGTTGAGGAATTTGTAGATATGATGAACGAAAAAGCGGTTTTTTCTGGTTTGGAAAATACCGTTTTTACGAATCCTTCTGGTTTGCACGACGAAGAGCATTTGTCGACAGCTTATGAAACAGCTCTCATGATGAAATTAGCGATGGAAAATGAAACATTCCGCAAGATTGCCTCAACTCCTTTGTATCGATATAATGATTCCGGACCAAACGCTTGGCAGAATAAGCATCGGTTAGTGAGGCAAGATAAACGAGCAATTGCCGGTAAAACAGGGTATACAAAATCTGCCGGTAGAACATTAGTGACGTTTTTCGAAGATGGAGATCGCTCGATTATTATCGTTACGTTGAATAACAGTGATGACTGGAAGGTTCATAAGCAAATGGCTGACCGTGCATTTTCAGAATATGAAATGACTACGGTAGTTAAAAAAGGTAAGTATGAGGTTACACCAAAATTGATAGGAACTTTAGAAGAACCGATTTCCCTCCTGTTAAAAGAAGGAGAGGAAGACAAGGTGAAAAGTGTCGTTAAAATATTCCGAGATCCGAATCGGAAAAATGAAGCAATCTGGCATGTCTATATTGATGATGAATTAGTTGTCTCGAGGATTGTGCCAATTAACAAAAAGTGAAGAAATCCGTATTAAAAGGGGGACTAATGGCGGTCTTCCTTTTAATTTGGCGTGAAATGTGACATAATTTTTGAACACGAAAGTATTTGAGGTGAAGGAATGGAAAGGCTACAGAAGGTTTTAGCACATGCAGGTGTTGCGTCCAGACGAAAGGCGGAACAACTGATTTTAGAGGGTAAAGTGAAAGTGAATGGGAAAGTTGTAACTGAATTGGGAACCAAGGTGAGTTCGTCGGATACAGTGGAAGTAGAAGGAGTAAAGCTTGAGAAGGAACAGAAAGTATATTATCTCTTGTACAAGCCAAGGGGAATAATTTCAGCAGTGACAGATGACAAGGGAAGAAAAACGGTTGCTGATCTATTTCCCCACGTGGAAGAAAGACTATTTCCAGTCGGACGCCTGGACTATGAAACTTCAGGGCTGCTTCTGATGACTAATGATGGAGAGTTTTCATATTTAATGACCCAACCTAAATTCAAAATCGATAAAACGTATATCGCAAAGGTTAAAGGGATTCCAACAAGGGAGCAGCTAAAACTGCTGTCTAAAGGAATTGATCTGGAAGATGGAAAAACAGCCCCTGCGAAGGTAAAGTTGCAATCTTCGGATCGTAAGACAGGTAAGGCTATCATCGAAATTACCATACACGAGGGCCGTAATAGGCAAGTCCGTCGTATGTTTGATGCCATCGGTTGTCCAGTACAGAAATTACGTAGAGAGCGTTTCGCTTTTTTGACTCTACACAGTTTGAATGCCGGTGAATCGAGGGAATTGACTCCACATGAAGTGAAACAGTTAAGAGTATTGGCGGAGACAGGGAAAATCGGATAAGACTAACAATTGTAAGCCTTGTTTTCCAACTGGTATTGTTCACAAACCCTTCAATCTTCATACAAAAGTCCTTTGAAAATGTTTGCTATAATAGGTGATACAAAACCATTTGCTGAGGAAGGGGAAGGACAGTTGGATCGAAAAAAGAAACGTACAGTGATACGTACAGTCATCTTAGGGATTTTGGCGGCTGCTATCATTTACACTATATATATAAGTGCTACAAAGGATAAAGTGAAATTGCTGGAAGTCGGCGATCAAGCACCAGATTTTGCATTGACCGATTTGGAAGGCAATAGCCATAAATTATCCGATTACAAAGGACAAGGTGTATTCCTGAACTTCTGGGGTACTTGGTGTGAACCTTGTGTTGAAGAAATGCCTGCCATTGATCGGCAATATAATAAGTTCGAGCAGCAAGGTGTACATGTGCTTTCGGTGAATATTGCGCAATCCAACATGGAAGTGTCCAGCTTCCGTGATCAGCTCAATTTGAAATTCCCAATTGTAATCGACAAAAACAAGAGTGTTATGGAAGCATACAATGTTACTTGGCTTCCTGCTACAGTGCTTGTGAACCCCGAAGGGAAGATTGAAAAGATATACACCGGCGGATTGACGGACGAAAATATTGCCAAGTTTATGGAGAGCATCAAACCAGAGTAAGGAGTAATTAACTATGGCCAAAATATTATGTGAATGCGGTCATGAAAATCCGCAAGGTACGGTCCTTTGTGAGAACTGCGGACGACCATTGACGGAAGAAGCTAAGACGAAAGAAATTGCCGATATGAGATATGAAGGGACAGCTCGTCGGTCCCAAACATATAATCGTACAATTATTGATAAAGTCTGGAATTTCTTCTCCAGTGTCAAGGTAGGAGTCACTCTGATTGTCATTATATTAGTCGCGGCAGCTCTTGGAACGTTCTTACCTCAAGTTTTATATGTTCCTGCAACGGTCGAGACTGAAATAGCCAAATATTATGAAGAGACATATGGTATTTTCGGTCAAATATACTATGGTCTTGGTTTGCATGAAATGTACCGTTCCTGGTGGTTTCAGGCACTCATCGGAATGCTGGCCATCTCACTTGTCGTGGCAAGTTTAGATAGGGGTATTCCACTCTTTAAGTCACTGAAAAATCAGCGTGTAGTCCGTCATGAAAGCTTCATGAAGCGCCAAAGATTATTTGGCAGAGGACAAAGTAATCAAAGTGAAAAAGCAATTGATCTTGCAGAAGAAAAATTGAAAACGCTTCGCTATAAAGTGAAACGTGATGGGAATGCCTTACTAGCTGAAAAAGGCAGATTCTCGAGATGGGGCCCGTATGTCAATCACACAGGGCTGATTATATTCCTATTCGGGGTGATGCTTCGAATCTTGCCTGGCTTTTATGTGGATGAGACGTTGTGGATTCGTGAAGGAGAAACCCGGGCAATTCCTGGTGCACCGGGCTATTATCTACATAGTGAAGAATTTACACTTGAAACTTATTCTACTGAAGACAAGGAAGTATATGGCGAGGCACTTGAACGCGTCGGAACAGTCCCTAAAAACTTCCAGACAGACGTAACGTTGTTCAAGAAACCTGAAGGTGCAATACCAGGGGAAGATAATCTTGAAAAAGTAAAAGAGGATTCAATTATTGTAAACGACCCTCTCAAATTTGATGGCTATGCAGTTTATCAGATGGATTATTCACTAAATGAGTTAAAAGCGATGACTTTCCAACTGACGAACAAAGAATCAGGTGAGTCACTCGGTGAGTTTACAATTGACTTGATTAATCCAGAAAAGGTATATGATTTGGGGAATGGCGCGCAAGTTCGAATTTTAAACTATGCACCTGACTTCTCCGGATTTAAAAATGGTGTACCACAAACCAAAACACCGCTACCTAATAATCCTGCATTTTTAGTGGAAATGAAAACTCCTGATACTCCTGAGGGAGAATCGAGTTTTGTAGCAATACGGGAAACGCTTGAACCTTTAGGTGAAAACCAATACAAGCTTTCTTTCCAAGATGTAGAAACAAGGGATGCTTCCGGCTTGGTCATTCGAAAGGATAAGACCCTTTGGATATTAGGAATCGGTGGGCTGATCTTCCTTTTAGGAGTGGCACAAGGATCATATTGGAACCATAGACGTTTCTGGATTCAAAAAGCGGCCGATGGAACGATTTTGGTAGCCGGCCATACGAATAAAAACTGGTTCGCTCTCCGGAAAGAGCTCGATGCAGTTACTGAATACGCTAAACTGCCAGCTTATACGGACCAGCAGGATCCAGAATTTGATGAGAAAGACAAGGACGGTGAAGACTGATCATGCATTACGTAGAAATCAGTTCTAATTTATTGCTCGTGGCATTCATTGCATACCTTGTAGCTACACTTCTATTTGGTGGGGCTATCAAAGGAGCAAACAAAAACAAAGAATCATTTACTTCAGAAAATAGATGGGGCAGAGCAGCCATCACGGTTACCATCATCGGTTTTCTTTCCCATATAGGGTATTTTATATTCCGATGGATTGCAGCAGGACATGCACCTGTTAGTAACCTATTTGAATTTACGACTGCTTTTGCGATGCTTTTAGTAGGGGCTTTCATCTTATTCTATTTCATGTATAAAGTGCCTTCTTTAGGATTGTTCGCATTACCAATAGCAATTGTAATTATTGGCTTTGCTTCAATGTTCCCAAGGGAAATCAACCCGCTTGTTCCATCACTGAAGAGTTACTGGTTAACCATTCACGTAACTACAGCTGCTTTAGGTGAAGCCATTTTGGCGATTAGTGCTGTTGCAGGTCTTGTCTATTTACTAAAAAATATCGATATGACGAAAAAATCCAAGCAAAGATTTTGGATTGAAGCAGTCATGTTTACCGTTGTCATTTTTGTAGGTTTCATTGTATCGACGATCACATTCTCTGCAATGGGGTACGAAGCAGATTTCTCTTACCTTAATAAAGATGGAAAGGAAGCTCAAATTTCGTATACGATGCCTCCGATTTTCGGTATGAATGAATACCAAACCTTAACGGATCGCACAATGGAACCGATTGCTGAAATGCCTCCAAATGTTAATGCTAAAAAGCTGACTACAGTTGTTTGGTCATTAATATTCGGTACAGTCATTTACATTCTTATTCGCCTAATTGGCAGAAAACCGATAGCTGCTATGTTACAACCGCTTGTAAGACGGGCCAATAATCAACTAATGGATGAAATCGGATATCGCTCAGTACTCATCGGCTTTCCTGTTTTCAGTTTAGGAGCATTAGTATTTGCAATGATTTGGGCACAGGAAGCGTGGTCCCGCTTTTGGGGATGGGATCCGAAAGAAGTATGGGCCCTTATCACTTGGCTGTTCTATGCGGCATTCTTGCATCTTCGAATTACGAAAGGATGGCAAGGTGAAAAATCAGCATGGTTTGCGGTAATTGGGTTTACTATCATCATGTTCAACTTAATTTTTGTAAACTTGATTATTGCAGGTCTTCACTCATACGCATAACATCACTTTTAAATACAATTGCCCGGTGTAGTAGAATACGCCGGGCTTTTTCTATGGGAAAACAGTATAATTTGCTGCATCAAGAATTGTAAAAGTCACAAACTATAGTGAAAAATATAGCGTTCAGTAGTCACTACCATTTCTTTTTTTTTCGAGTACTTGTACAATGATAGTAGAGAGAGTGTAAGAGAGGGGCAGATCCTATGTCTGAAAATATATCCATTCTTGTAGTTGATGATGAAGATCGCATCAGGCGATTGTTGAAAATGTATTTGGAACGTGAAGGTTATGTAGTAGACGAAGCTGTAAATGGCGTGGAAGCGTTATCTATGGCTTTAGAAAATGATTATCATTGCATCCTTCTCGATTTAATGATGCCTGAGAAAGATGGCCTTGAGGTATGTGAAGAACTGCGCTCGAAAAAATCCACACCTGTCATTATGCTGACAGCTAAAGGTGAAGAAGCGAACCGTGTGCAAGGATTTGAACTTGGAGCTGACGATTATATCGTTAAACCGTTCAGTCCGAGGGAAGTGATTCTTCGAGTGAAGGCAATCTTGAGAAGATCGGCTGCGTTTTCTGATTCTACGTCTTCAACTGCTTCAAAGGACCTGGTGGTATTCCCGTATTTGACGATTGACCATGACGCACATCGGGTGACTGCAGAAGGAGTAGAGGTAAATCTGACACCAAAGGAATATGAACTGTTGTATTTCCTGGCCAAGTCTCCTGATAAGGTATTTGACCGAGAACAACTGTTGAAAGAAGTTTGGCATTATGAATTTTTTGGCGATTTGAGAACAGTTGATACTCACGTCAAAAGGCTTCGGGAAAAGCTTAATCGAGTGTCAGAAAAAGCTGCCAAGATGATTGTGACAGTGTGGGGAGTCGGATACAAGTTCGAGGTCATCAATGAATAGAATATGGAGTAGTATCGTCGGGAAGCTATGGGGAACCATATTGCTTCTCGTTTCGTTTGTATTGTTCATTGTCACGGTGCTTATTTTAGAATTTCTTCAGGATTTTCACTTGGAACAAGCTGAATCTTCTTTGACACAGCAAGCACAGTCGATTATCCGGATTTTTGAAGATCACGATGAGGAGCTAATATCCACAAATATCGTGAAAGATATTTTAGCAGAGCATACGAACTTGATCATTGCAGCTAGTCCAAATGAAATCAGAATGACTCATCAGGAAGGACAAAATCAGGAAGAGGTTCAAAGACGTATTTTAAGTGATCCCGTTTTAGCTTCTACTTTTGTGTCCGAAAAAGAAGAGATGAAGGAAATGATGCTTCCTTCACTTGAAGATGGGAACCAGATGGAGTCGTATATTGTCTTGGCGTCTCCACTAGAATCCGATAATTCAGCTCATGGCGCAGTATTCATTTACCAAAGTCTTGATGTAATCCATCAGACTACTAAACAGACAACGAATATTGTATTCTTATCGGCATTCATTGCATTCGTTTTAACGACTTTCTTTGCCTTTTTCCTATCTACAAAGATTACTTCGCCTTTACGTAAGATGAGGGAAGCTGCATTCGAACTGGCGAAAGGAAACTTTGAAACAAAAGTTCCAGCCGGCCAGAATGATGAAATGGGGCAATTAGCGACTGCATTCAATCAGATGGGAAGGCAATTGAAACATCACCTGGAAGTGATTCATCAAGAGAAAGAACAACTGTCAAATATCCTTACTTCAATGACCGATGCGGTAGTAACTTTTAATCGGGATATGACTATTCTTTTGAGTAATCCGCAGGCAGAAAAAATCATGCAAAAATGGTTTTTGAAAGGCGGGACAGAAAGTAAACATCCGATCCCAGCTGAAATATACCATATGCTTGATCATGTTATGACATTTGAAGAAGGTATTGAAGATGAGCTTGAAATCATAGGGAGCTATTATTTTGTCTCTATCAGCCCTTTGTATAGTAGAGATTCAATTCGTGGGGCAGTTGTCGTATTACGTGATATGACGGAACAGCATAAATTGGAAAAATTACGTTCCGACTTCATTGCGAATGTTTCGCACGAATTAAGAACGCCTATATCTATGTTACAAGGATACAGTGAAGCGATAATGGATGATGTGGTAGAGGATGAAGTGGAGCGTAAGGAAATCATTAAGATTATTTATGAAGAATCACAGAGGATGGGGAGATTAGTTACCGACTTGTTAGATTTGGCGAGACTTGAATCTGGTCACATGAGATTATACACATCAAGCCAAGATGTTGTACCTGTAGTGGATCGAATTGTACATAAGTTCCAGCAAAGGGCGAAAGAGGAACAGATTGAATTGACTTTTGTATCCGAAGCGGAAGATCAACTTATGGCGGAATTGGATGAGGATCGGATTGAACAAGTGCTTACGAATTTAATCGATAATGCAATTAGACATACACCGGAAGAAGGAAATGTGACAGTCCGTGTTGAAAAAGATAAGTTGTTTGCAAAAGTCAGCGTCATTGATACGGGTTCTGGAATACCGGAAGAGGACCTTCCGTATGTTTTTGAACGATTCTATAAAGCAGACAAGGCACGTACCCGCGGAAAAGGCGGAACCGGACTGGGTCTTGCCATTGCAAAAAAAATTATTGAATCTCACCAAGGAACGATTACAGTGGATAGCGAAGTAAATAGTGGTACCCATTTCGCTTTTTATCTACCTCTTAAGAATGTGTAACCTTTTTGTTTGAAATCCGACTAATCTAATGAACGGAGGGAGTATATGGATGACTCCGTTTTCCATAGGCTCTACGAATCATACCACCAGGACGTTTTCCAGTTTTTGATCTATTTAGTGAAGGATCGACAGCAGGCAGAAGACCTCATGCATGAAGTATATGTCCGGGTATTTAAATCGTATAGCCGCTTTGAAGGAAAAAGTTCAGAAAAGACTTGGCTCTTTTCAATTGCGAAGAATGTAGCAATTGACTTCTTCAGAAAAAATACAGTCCGAAAAAAGCATGTATTCGAGTCGTTCGACTGGGAAACAAGACAACTCATTTCTAATACTTCTTCTCCTGAAGAGCTCATTGAGCTAAATGATGACATGAGGCAGGTTCTCCATGCTTTGGATCATTGTACTGGAGATCAGAAGATGGTCATTGTCATGAGGTATTTCCAGGAACTCTCGATTACTGAGACTGCGGAAGTCCTCCAATGGACAGAAGGAAAAGTCAAAACGACACAACATCGGGCTATTAAAGCAATTCGGGAGCATCTTTTGCATTTGAAACAGGAGGTGAAAGCACATGGGGAATCATGAGTGGGACGATGAACAAATTGAACAGCTGCTTTCAAATGCACCGAAAATCAAAGATGAACGGTCAAAAGAAGACATACTGGCCAAGCTGAAAAGCGACCCAAGACTGAATGGCCCGGAAAAGAAGAAAAATTGGCAGAAATGGATGCCTGCTTCTATCACTGCAGCGGCAGTCGTAACAATGACCATTTTGGTATCTTCATTCTTTAATGAGAACATTTCGGTTCCGCAAGAAGCTGGCATGGAAGACCGTGCTGCTGAATCACCGGAATCCTCTGAACCGGTAGAGGCGAAATTGTATAAAGAAGAATCAACTGATTACACCGATGAAGAGTCAGAAACTAATTCAATCGCCACTACTATGCAAGATGTAAGCCTGCCACGTATGGCAGTGTATCCTTCCGATTTGGAAGAATACAAAGAATTCCGTTTGGCGCTTTCTTCCCAAGCAGAAGCGATTCCTGTGACATTTTTAATCAGCAAAGAAAAGATTGCAGAAGATTTTGGTGGCAATTGGCCATCGGAATTGGAGCTTTACCGGAAATATGCAGCAGATATTAATGAAAATGCATTTGGATTCAGTGAGTACCACCCGATGATAGGACAATTTAAAGAGGAAAAGGGCTTGATTATTCACACCCTTCCAAAAGATCACCCATATGATATGGGGAGCGCAGCTGAACATCAATATTTTCAAACCATAGAATGGACATTTTCGGAAGAGCATGATCTCTTAAAGGTTATAAATAAGGATGGTTCTAATGCAGAATTTGCACATATGGGTCTACTTAAATCGGTGGCTTTAAATAATCCTTTTAAAAAGACTGCTTATTATTTGTATACATTAGAGAACAATCAGCAATTGTTAGTTCCTTGGACCGGAAAGACATTTGAAGATCTACCATCCGCTTTAAAAGAAATGAAATCAGCTCAAAGTGATTTTTTCAAACCTATCATTCCGAAAAATGTAAACTTTACGGTAAACGAAGATAAAGAAGTTGCTACGATCACCTTTGATAAAACCGTAGACCTTGAGGCAATGGATCGAGAGGAAGCTGGAAAAATGATGGATGGTATTCTTTTAACGGCCGCAAGCTTCAATCTGAAGGTTAAATTTGAAAATGTAAAACAAACGGAATGGAATGGATTTGATCTTACACAGCCATTGCCACAGCCGATCGGTCCTAACCCTTTCTATCTGAATAACTGACATTATAGGGGATGTAAACAAGATGGTTTACATTCCCCTTATTATGAGTTATAGTAATAATTGTCTTGAATTAAAACTAAATTAATATGATTCATCTTCGGGGCAGGGTGCAATTCCCGACCGGCGGTATTAGAAGAAATTCTTAAGCCCGCGAGCCGCAAGGCAGGATTTGGTGAGATTCCAAAGCCGACAGTACAGTCTGGATGGGAGAAGGTGAAGGTGCGGAACGTCTTTTCTACGATCAGATGCTATTTTCAATGTGCCTTTTTCTCCCTTAAGCGAAGCTTAAGGGATTTTATTTTGATCAGATGTCCGCCCTTTCTTCTTAGAAAGTGAATCATGGGAGGAGAGAGGAAATTATGAAAGACACAAAACTACGAAAACTGATTGCGGTTGGTATGTTGGGGGCAATATCATTTGTATTAATGCTGTTCAATTTTCCATTGCCGCCGTTTCCAGCGTTCTTACAGGTAGACTTCAGTGATGTACCTGCATTAATTGCAACAATCATTATGGGGCCAATGGCCGGAATTACAGTGGAGCTGCTCAAGAACTTCTTGGATTGGATATTTTCCGGAAGCCCAACAGGGGTACCGGTTGGACATCTTGCGAACTTCGCAACAAGTGTATTGTTCATATTACCAGTCTATTTTGTATATCGTAGATTACTCAATGCGAAAGGTTTGACACTGGGATTGGTCGTTGGGACTGTGTCAATGGCTGTCGGGATGAGTTTGTTGAACTATGTATTATTCCTACCTATGTATACGTACTTCCTTGGCATGGAGGCAGTTACAGGCACTGCATTGTATGAAATGATCGTTTTAGGAATTTTACCTTTTAACTTAGTCAAGGGAATCCTACTGATGGTCTTGACTCTACTCATCTATCGCAGTATGAAAGGGTTCATCAAGAAACAACAAATCCAATTTGATATAAAATAAAAAAGCGGGGCCAAGAGGCTCCGCTTTTTTACTTATTGGTTTATTCTTCGAATTTTAAAGGGTTACCTTCAAATGGCGCATCTGCCACTTTGATTGAATCTGTCGGGCAGCCTTCAAATGCGTCCAACATGTCTTCCAGCAGTTCTTCTGGAACTTCAGTTGAACCCATGTTATCATCAAGGATAGCAAAGGCAATCCCTTCATCATCGTAATCGTAAATATCTGGTGCTGCCGCGCCGCATGCGCCACACGCGATACATGTATCTTGATCGACGATCGTAAATTTAGCCATGAAATTCTCTCCTTTTCCTTCTCCGTACGGACCTACGGCTTACGTTAATCATTCTAATGCTGTTTCTCCACGTTTTCAACCTATAAACTTTTGTAAAGAGGTGGGAGATATGACAAATTTCGACCGATTGCTCCTAACGCTAATTTCATCTTTTCAAGGGGAGCGGACTGTATCTGCTGTCTTTCATCTATTGAACGGTAAACGTTCTGGACAGACTTTACAGGATGTCGAATATTATAATATGAAATCGTACTTTTCTATTTTACCAAAATTGAAGAAGGAATTGTTCGACAAATATATTGAAAATCTTGTGAACAAAGATTTGATAAAAATTGAACACTCTATTGCACATTTAACACAAAAAGGAATAGAATGTGCGAAAGAACCCGTAGAGTTTATGTTTAATGGTTGGATATACAGAGGCAAAGAATGGGAGTTTTTCTACCGCTTGTCCTTGATTGTTCAAACGTTATCACAAGCGATCACTAAAGATATGAAGTTTGTCCCGGTACAAAAAGATGAAAAAATCCAGCAGTTTGTCAAAGTCTATCTATCTTCTAAGCCTTACATAGAATATCGGTTCATTTCCGATTTTAAATGTGAAATGATTGAAAGTATTTCTTCTGGTCTACTCAATGACGAACAAAAAAACATGATTGTCCATCGTTTAACAGGAAAAGGTGTTAGTGGATGGACATGGCGTCAAATGGCGGAGCGGACAGATTGTGCTGAGATGGATGTGTACCTTGCGTTTATCGAGGCATTACATAAGTGGCTGGATCAACTCACTTTCGAACCATCAAAGTTCCCGCTTCTCCGTGAGATTGCATATGATATTAAAGCGCGCACACCATTGACTGAATCTGCCACAAAAACGTCTCATCTCTTTTCTCAAGGATTTTCAATGGAACAGATTACCGAAATTCGAAAACTTAAAATGAGCACGATTGAGGATCATTTCGTTGAGATGGCAATTAATGAAATGGCATTTCCAATTTCAAGATTCTTAACAAATTCAGAACTTGAACAAGTACAAAAAGCCGTGAAGGAATTAAATTCAAAAAAACTCCGATTGTTGAAAGAAAGATTACCTAACCTTTCTTATTTTCAGTTAAGACTGGGTATGGCTTATAAGGAAGGTGAAAAGAGTGCACAAACAAAAGCTCCATCACGTTCTTAAAGAGAGATTCGGGTATGATGAACTCCGACCAGGTCAAGAGGAAATCATTCAAGCGGTGTTAGCGGGGAAAGATGTAGTCGCAATTCTTCCGACAGGGATGGGAAAGTCACTTTGTTATCAGTTGCCGGCCTATTTGCTTGGTGGAACGGTTTTAATCATTTCTCCTCTTCTTTCTTTAATGCAGGATCAAGTCGAGCAATTAAAACGGCTGGGGGAAAAAAGGGTAGTAGCCCTCAACTCTTTTCTTTCCTATCAAGACAAACAAAGAATACTGTTTAATCTTTCATCATACCGGTTTGTGTTTACTTCTCCAGAAATGATTTTTCAGCCGATCGTGAGAGACCAATTAGCCAAGACAAACCTATCATTGATCGTTACTGATGAAGCACATTGCATCTCACAATGGGGATTCGATTTCAGACCAGATTATTTGAGGATAAGTGATTGGCTAAAAACTTTTCAAAGGCCGCCGGTGTTAGCTTTGACAGCAACTGCAACAAGTAAAGTAGTACATGACATCCAAGAATATTTACAGATGTACAAACCATTTATTCATATTCATTCCTTAGACCGTCCAAATATCCGTTATGTCATCGAAAAGCTTGAAAATCAGGACCAAAAAACAGAATGGCTGGTCTCTCACACAAAAACTTATGAAGGCCCAGGAATCATTTACACCCAGTCAAGACAACGCGCTGAAGCGCTGTCTGCTATTTTGAATGAAAGCGGGACACGCAGCGGTTTTTACCATGCAGGTATGGAACAAGAGGACCGGGTGTTCGTCCAACAACAATTCCTTTCCGGAGAATTACAATGGGTGTGTGCAACGAATGCCTTTGGTATGGGGATTCATAAAGACGATATCCGGCAAGTAATCCATGATCATCTACCTGCCACTCCTGCTAATTACATTCAGGAAGTCGGAAGGGCTGGAAGAAACGGAAATGACGCAGTTGCTTTTCTTTTATATACAGAAGGGGATGAAGAACGGACCCGGTTTGTAGTAAATGAAGAAATCCCTATTAAGCACTTTATAGAAATGATAAACGAAAAGAAATCAAATGGCGAAAACCCTGCAAGATTAGTCGATGATGGATTCATGAACGAAACAGACTTCCGAGTACTGTCCTATTGGTTAGAGAGAACCGATCCTGTTGAGACCATTCAAATTGTTGAAAGACTACGAATGGACAAGAATCGACAAATTCAAGACATGCTAAAATTAATTGAGGACACGACCTGTCTCCGGGGGAAAATACTAACATACTTCGGACAAGAACTGGATGAAAGTAAAAAGCCTCTCAATTGCTGCTCAGTTTGTGGGGTTAACTTAAATAATCTGTTGACTAAGCAGAAAGAGGAATTAACTTCAGCTTCTTTCTCCTCTTGGGAAGAAAGGCTTGGACAGCTCTTTCCAATCTGAAGGGATGTCATTTACTTTTGCGACAATTTTCGTCATAATAAGGTGTAGATGTTAGAAAGAAATGGAGTCTGAACTACATGAAACCTGATGATTATTTAGAAAAAATAGAACAGCATCGACAAGAGATTCATGTTGATAAAAACGGTGAGGATCGTGTACGTTCTCGAAGAGAACTACATAGGAATGGGCGTAAAAACGGTAAAGGGAAAACTCCCAAGAAGAAGACCAGCAAGTTGCTGACAACGATGTTTGGTATATTTATACTAATACCTGTTGGATTTCTGATATACGTTGTCGCATTTTATGAGCCTCAAATGCCGGAAACAGCATTAAAGGATAATCAGTTTAAAATGGAAGTGAATACACCAGATCAGGATTCTGCATCTGACTCGGATGAAGTGGATCCACCTTCCGACGAAAATGAAAATATAGACGCAGAGCAACCAGAAACCGATTCAACTACTGTCCCTGCTCAACCAGAAGAAAACGTCGATCCTGCCCCTGTAGAAGATGAGCCGGAGAAGACTGAAGAAACTGATGCGGAAGAACGCACACATGTAGTTGCACCTGGTGAAACATTGTTCCGAATTGCAATGAATTACTACGGTTCTCCTGATGGCGTAGAAACTATAAAATCTGCAAATGGTCTTTCTTCTAATGAAATATCCGCTGGACAAACTTTAAGAATTCCGTAAATACTATGAATCAAAAGAAGGATATTTCTTTCAATCGCAGAATAAATATAGAGATGGCGTTCATAATGGGCCATATTTTATTAGCGGGAAAGGGTGGGTCCTTTGTTTGTTAAAAGTGTGATGATTCCTAAGGAAAAATGTTTTACCATTCAAATCGGCGACTCAGTGCAGAAAGTGCTTGAGATTCTCGAAATGAAGCAAGTCGATGCCCTTCCGGTACTTGACGGCCAAAATTACGTTGGGATTGTAACGCGTTTTCATGTGTACCGTGCATTTTACGATTTAGACATGAACAAGGAATCTTTTTTGGAGGAACGGATTGTCTCGGATATCATTAAAAAACGCGAAACTGTGTTGCAATTAGAAGATGTCTTTGAAAAAGCGCTAATTGCATTAAACGATTTCCCGATCGCTGCGGTCACAGAAGGTGATAAATTCTTGGGGATTGTCACAAGATATGATGTGCTTCACCAATTTAAAAGTGCCTTCGGTATGGATAGAGCAGGAGTTCGTATTACGTTTTCATCCGTTGAATCAGACGGACGGATTGCTAAACTTTCGGATATCATTCAAAAATATCACGAATCAGTCATTTCACTCGTCACATTCGATGAAACGGATAAGCTGATCCGGCGCATTGTTTTAAAGATTGAAAAGCGGGATAATCTTCAAAAGTTCCTAAACGAGTTAGATGATTCTGGATTCAGGGTACTTCATATTGCAGAGGATTAATGATTAAACAGAGGGGGCAGAGTATTTTACTTTGCCTTTTCTGTTTTTCTGTAACGAATGGTCACAGCAGTTCGAGGAAAGGGAAGAGAGAATGAAATATTTATGGTTTTTACCGCTTTTTGTAGGCGGATTATTCCTATATATGTTCGCCTATGCAAAAGCGACTAAACTTAAAGAGCATAATCTCTTCTTACATGTGAAAAAGGAAGAGAAGCCGCTTCGATTATTCTTTGTTTCTGACATTCATCGACGTAAAATTTCCGAAGCACTGATAAAGCAAATTAACGAAAAGTTTGATGCAGTGATCATCGGCGGTGATTTAGCAGAAAAAGGGGTACCGCTTAAACGAATAGAAGAAAACGTAAGGCGCTTGTCCTCATTAGGGAAAATATACTACATATGGGGCAATAACGACCGGGAAGTGGGAGAAGCGAATATAAAAGGAATTATCCAATCCTTCGGAGGAGATGTACTTGAGAATAGCTCAGCTGTACTAAAAACGGGCAAGCAACGATGGATGATTTGTGCAGTCGACGACACATCTAGCGGCAATTTGAATTTAGACCAAGCTTTCACTTCCATACAATCTTCTGATATTACGATCTTCATCACCCATTCCCCATTCGTATTTAAAAAAGCAAAGAATCGCTATCAGCCACATGTGATGATGGCAGGTCATACCCACGGCGGCCAAATTCGTCTTGGGCCGTTCGGGATGTTCAAAAAAGGCAGGATGATGGAAGAAGAAGGATATTATTCATTAATCAGTAACGGGTATGGTACATCCATGGTTCCATTAAGACTTGGTGCCCGTCCTGAATGCCATATCATCCGTTTAAACGGAAACATCGAGTAGAATTGAGGGGTTATAATGCAAAAGGAAGCAGCAATTATTATAGGCGGTGGTCCATGCGGTCTTGCTGCGGCAATCGCGCTGCAAGAGGCAGGGATCGTTCCTCTCGTCATAGAAAAAGGAAACATCGTGAATGCCATTTACAATTACCCAACTCATCAGACGTTTTTCAGTTCTAGTGACAAACTGGCGATTGGAAATATTCCCTTCATCACACAAGATCGAAAACCGAAGCGAAATCAGGCACTTGTCTACTATCGGGAAGTGGTTAAATTAAAGGGTATTCGGGTTAATCGTTTCGAAACAGTCAAAAAGGTAAACAAAACCCAAAATGGATTTACCGTAGAAACTAATTTAAGAGATTACTCCACACCATACGTGGTTGTTGCAACCGGCTACTATGACCATGCAAATATGATGGGCATACCAGGAGAAAATCTGCCTAAAGTACATCACTATTTTAAGGAAGGTCATCCTTTTTTTGATACAGAAGTCCTCGTAATTGGAGGGAAAAACTCTGCGGTAGATGCAGCACTGGAATTGCACAAGGCTGGTGCACATGTCACTGTAGCCTACAGGGGTGATATATATTCACCGAGTATCAAACCATGGGTCTTGCCAGAGTTTGAAGGGCTTGTTCGAACAAACGGAATTACTATGCTGTTCAATACAGATGTAGTGGAAATCAAAGAAAAATCGGTCACTTTGAACACGGAAGGGCAGCATCGTGAAATCAGCAATGATTTTGTGTTTGCTATGACAGGATACCATCCGGATCACTCATTTCTTGAGGGAATGGGCGTAGAAATTGACCCTCATACAGGAAGACCCTCTTATCATGAAGAAACGATGGAAACGAATGTACCGGATTTATTTATAGCGGGTGTTATAGCGGCTGGTAATAATGCAAATGAAATCTTTATAGAAAATGGACGATTTCATGGCGAAATGATAGCCACATCCATTATAGATAAAATAAACGGATTGCCCGGTCAATGAGGCAATCCGTTTTTTAAATGCTAAAACATTATAGGTTCACTTAGTAATTTGTGTAGAATGAGATGAAGGAGTGAATTCCATATGAAAAGAAAAGTATCAGTCATAACAACAGGCGGAACAATCGCTAGTAAGCCAATTGAAAATGGACTGCTGAACTCCGGCGCCATCACAGGTGAAGAATTGGCTGCTTTGTGCCAGTTGCCTGAAGAAATTGAGATTAAAATAATTGATGTATTCCAACTTCCAAGTATGCATATCGGCTTTAAAGAAATGTTGAAAATTAGGGATGTTATCTTAAATGAGTTTGAAGACCCAGATGTTAGCGGGATTGTCGTCACTCACGGAACAGACAGTTTGGAAGAAACGGCTTACTTTCTCGACCTGACGATTGCTGATGAACGAACAGTTGTCATAACTGGATCTCAAAGATCTCCTTTTGAAGTCGGTAGTGATGTCTTTTCTAACTTAAGCAATTCAATACTGGTTGCATCTGAACCTGCTACATACGGGAGCGGGACCGTCGTTGTCTTTAATGAACGAATATATTCTGCAAGATATATAAGGAAAGTCCATAGTTCAAATTTACAGGCCTTTGATGTATTTGGGCATGGTTATTTAGGGATCATTGATAGCGGGGTTGTCCGGGTATATCAAAAACCGGTTAACCGAGAAGTGTATAAGAACCTTCACAAGGAACCTAAGGTTGACATCATCAAATGTTATTCGGGTGCATCTGGTACCGTTATTGAAGCGTTAGTAGATGATGGAGTGGAAGGAATCATTTTGGAAGGTGTTGGACGTGGTCAAGTTTCGCCTTATATGATGCCCGCCATCAACAAAGCGGTTTCAAAAGGGGTCCATGTAGTAGTTACTACTAGTGCAGAGGAAGGGCGGGTATATCCTGCCTATGATTATTTGGGTAGTGCAGCAGACTTAATGAGAAATGGTGTAGTCCTTGGCGGCGATTACAATAGTAAAAAGGCCAGAATAAAAGTGGCTGTGCTTTTAGCGAGTGGAAATACGATTGATAAGACCGTATTTGAAAATTAAAAAGCCCCCTCCTTATCTTACGGACAAAATGGTATAATTTGAGTAAATGTCATGTAAGGGGTCGGAACATGCTAATACTTTTATCAGTAGCGATCGCCCCTGGGCTGGCGTTATTCAGCTACTTCTATCTAAGAAAACAAATTGCACGGGAACCATCCAAGACATTGTTTCATGCATTTCTGTATGGAGCAATATTGACGTTCCCGATATTGTTCTTGCAATATGTTTTTGAAGAGGAAGGGACGTTTTCATCAGCTTTTGTTCAAAATGTCCTTTTTACAAGTAGTTTGGAAGAGTTCTTTAAATGGTTGATCTTAATCGTTGCGATTTATAAGCATGTGAATTTTGAAGATCCTTATGACGGAATACTCTATGGGGTTAGTGTGTCCTTGGGTTTTGCTACAGTTGAAAATATTTTGTACTTAGTAACATTTGGCGTGGATACGGCATTCATTAGAGCATTACTGCCAGTTTCAAGTCATGCCTTATTTGGAGTGGTTATGGGCTATTATATTGGGAAAGCTAAGTTCTCCACGTTCCAGCCTCAACAACTCTTACTGATCGCTTTACTCGCACCACTTTTATTGCATATGATTTATAATACAATCTTAAGTTCCCAAGGTGTTTGGTTATATTTCATGGTGCCGTTCATGTTGTTCTTATGGTGGTTCGGTTTAAAAAAAGTGAAACGCGCGCATCTCGTTACGCTTCATTTTCATAGAAAAGAAACAGAATCGAATATATAACTGGTCTTAGAGAATCTGTATTTTGTGCAGATTCTTTTTTTTGTGCTCTTTATTTTATCTTCATCGTTATTCATCGCTTATATTTTTCCTTTTTTTACACAAGCTATGGTGAAAGGAGGATATTGGATATGAAAGCAAAGCTAAAAATTGTGTTTTTGTCTATTATGGCTATCTTTATCTATAGTGTAACCGGAAGTGAACAGACGACTGCTTTTTCAGATCAGGTAATCGAACGCGGCGCTTTCGGAGACGATGTCATCGAATTACAGGCAAGATTACAGTATGTTGGATACTACACAGGAGAAATTGACGGCAAGTTTGGTTATGGTACGTACTGGGCTCTTCGGAACTTCCAAGAGCAGTATGGACTTCCAATAGACGGGATTGCCGGTAAGGGTACAAAGGAAAAGTTAGTATCAGTATCCAAATACCACCGAGATTTTGTCCAACAAAACATAAAAGAAGGAAATAAATTCACACACTTTGGTGGCACACCTATGGAAAAACAAGTGACTAAACGAAATGCCGGTGGTGGTGGAGGTGGTACAAAGAATACCGCACAGCTTCCGGGAAGTTATACAGATAAGGATCTTCAACTAATGGCAAACGCAGTTTATGGTGAAGCACGCGGTGAGCCTTATGAAGGTCAAGTGGCCGTAGCTGCAGTCATATTGAACCGTGTAGAACATTCTGATTTTCCTAACTCAATCAGCGAGGTGATTTTCCAACCGCTTGCATTTACCGCTGTAGCTGATGGGCAAATCTGGCTTACTCCAAACGAAAGGGCAAAGCAAGCCGTTATTGATGCGTTAAATGGATGGGATCCGACTGAAAATGCTATTTATTATTTCAATCCCGAAACAGCAACATCCGAATGGATCTGGACTCGTCCGCAAATCAAAAAAATCGGTCAGCATATATTTTGCTTATGAGGTAGATGATGAGAAGCTTACTATTTGTACTTTCATTTGCAGTTGTAGCGCTTTTGGTTTATGTGAACTCCGTAAATACGGATAAGGAACAGCTTACGTATTTATTGCAAGGACAGTATACGCAAGAAATGGCTGATGCTTCAGGTAAGTTGACGGACCTCAAAGATTCAGTTCAGAAAACGTTACTATTCCAAGATGAACAAGCGATTCAGCAGCCGCTTGAGGATATTTGGAGATTGTCTTCAGAAATTAGGGATTCAGTTGCATCATTGCCGCTCGACCAGGGATTTTCGAATGAATGGATGAACTATTTAAGCAGGCTTGGTAATTATGCAAAATTAACGTCTGATGGCCAAATTCCTGATGAGGAGTGGCAGAAGGTGATGGCGCAAACGGTCAATAATCTTTCAGACTTTTCAACCGAATGGGAAATGGCGACTGCTTCATTCTTCCAAAACGATGTATCGGTTGAGAAATGGATGGCGAATATTGAGTCGAAACAGCCTTCAAACAATTGGCAGTCCATGGGGAAGACCTTGAAGACATACCGGGAAAGTGATTTTCCTTTAACGACAAGTGAATCTGATGCTCAAAAGAAGAAAGACCTCCGTCAGTTGGAGGGTAAAAAAATAACACAAAATGATGCGATAGCAGTATTTAAAAAGATTTTCCCTGCCCACGCAGATGCCAGAATCCATGTTACGGAGAGCCGAAAGGATGCACCTTATCCTTTCTATCATCTGGAATTCCAGGATGGAGTTGGACTTGGCTATGCAGATATCACACAAAAGGGAGGAAATCTGTTATCCCTTCTCTTTGAACGGCCGAACGAAGACAAACGGATAGATTCGCAACTTGTTAAAGAATTAGCGGAGCGGTTTAAGCAGAATTCAGGTTTTACAGACATTGTTCTTGATGAGGTAAGGGAAAATCATACGGCATGGCATATGACGTTCGTTCGTGTTGAGCCGCGATACAACGCAAAAGTCTATTCGGATGCCATTCAATTTAAAGTGGCAAAAGATAATGGTGATCTGCTCGGTATGAACGCTATGGAGTATATCCAAAAGGAAAACCTGAAAGAACAGCCAATCAATAAATTTGACTGGAAGACATTTTTCAATGAAGGCGTTAAGGTAGAGGAAGAAGAACTTGCCTACACTGAAAACGAACAAATGGAGCAACGTCTCTGTTATAAGCTTATTGTTACAAAGAAAGAAAACGAACAGCAAATTACGTATCGGATCATGGTGGACACAGAAACCGGGGAAGTATTAAAATCCGAAAACGTAAAATGAGAAATGTAAATTTATATGGAATCTTCAGTCGCCTCATGACATAATGAAAAGAGAAATTCTATGACTGAGGCGAACTGAATGAAACTTAAAGTCGGTACTACATTAATAATCGAAACGACCTTCACTGAAACAACGGAACGTTATAAATGTAAAGTTGTTGAAATTGAAGAAGGTGCAGACTATTTCATGATTGATTATCCGATCCATATTAGTACAAAAAAGACTGCTTTCTTTCTTGAAGGTACGCAGCTTCATGTGAACTTTTCAGAAAATACGAATGCTGCATATGCCTTCAAAACTGAAATACTTGGACGGCTTAGAAAAAACATCCCAATGATCAAGCTTTCATACCCGGGAGATGAACAGCTGATCAAAATACAAAGGCGAGAATATGTCCGGGTAGAAACACCGGTTGATGTTTCCGTCAATTTCCATGGAGACGTGTCTCAATTTGTAGCTGAAGATATTAGTGCAGGTGGAATGGCCTTATTATTGAATCAGACGGTACATTTTAGAGAAAATGATCACATTGAATTATTAATCGTTCTACATTTCACAAATGGTGATCTGAAGTATGTCAAAGCCACAGCAAATGTGATTAGGATATGGGAGAAAGCGGGTAAACAAATTGCTTCTCTGCAATTTGATGAAATTGAAGATACGGACCGACAATTCATCGTCCGTTTCTGTTTCGAACGACAGCTGTTAAATCGCAAAAAAGGAACAGTCTGAATCGGTGGGAGTCCTTCTCATGTTTCAGGACTTTTCCTTTTTTTCTATGTTAAAATAAGTTGAATGTATGAAAGGATTGATCGAATTGGAAAAGGGTATCCGAATCGCAATCGACGGTCCTGCTGCGGCAGGAAAAAGCACGATTGCCAAGCTTGCTGCTGAGACGCTTGGATATACATATATAGACACGGGCGCAATGTATAGAGCGATAACGTATAAAGCAATCAGGGAAAACATAAATATAGGACAGGCAGAAGACCTTGCTGAATTATTAAATAGGACGGAAATCAGATTAGTTCCTTCTTTGAGCGGACAGGCAGTACTGCTTGATGGTGAGGATGTCTCAGAAGATATTCGTACTCGTGAGGTCACATCATCGGTTTCAGAAGTTGCTAGCCATCGACAAGTAAGGGAAGCCATGGTGGAACGGCAACAAGAGATGGTTAAAAATGGCTCGGTTGTTATGGATGGTCGCGATATCGGTACACAAGTCATCCCGGATGCCGAACTGAAAATTTTCATGTCCGCCTCGGTAGAGGAACGGGCTAAAAGAAGGCAGCTTGAAAATGAAAAGCGTGGAATCCCTTCCTCCATAGAAGTGTTGCAACAAGAAATTGAACTTCGTGACAAAATGGATAGTGAACGGGAAGTATCACCGTTGAAAAAAGCGGAAGACGCGATTTATATAGATACGACCCGGATGACAATTGAGCAGGCTGCCGGTGAAATAATCCGTTTAGCAAGAGAAAGGATCGAACGAGCATGAATCTTTATCAATTTGCAAAAGGTTTTGTTTATGGCATTTTGAAACCTGTGTATCGTTTCGAAATTATTGGTCTTGAACATTTTCCGAAAGAGGGCGGAATTCTCATTTGCGCCAATCATATCGATAATTTAGATCCGCCTGTTGTGGGGATTACTGCTCCCCGCCCAGTGCATTTCATGGCAAAAGGAGAATTGTTTAACGTTCCGGTCTTGAAGAAGTTGTTGCCTGGACTTAACGCATTTCCGGTTAAGCGAGGGATGAGCGACCGTGATGCTCTTCGAATGGCTATCAAACTGTTAAAAGAGGGGAATGTGGTCGGCCTTTTCCCAGAGGGTACCAGGAACAAAACAGGGGAATTGGGAAAGGCCTTCTCAGGGGCTGGCTTTTTTGCTTTACGTGGAGATGCAGATGTTGTGCCGTGTGCGATTATTGGACCATACAAACCATTCCGCCGATTAAAGGTGATTTACGGAAAGCCGATTGATATTAAACCTTATCGGGAAAGGAAAGCCTCCTCCGAGGAGGTAACTGAAATCATCATGGGAAATATTGCAGAATTATTAAAGAAGCATAAATAATCCATAATCAGGGTAACAGTAAAAGTGTAATATTTTGTTTTTATCTATGCATTCGCATAAAATAGAAATAAGAGCAGGAACCTTTAGAAGGAGGATTACATATGTCTGAGGAAATGAACATGATGGAAAACCAAGAATTTAATGAAGGTACCCGAGTTCAGGGCCGAGTTGAGAAAATCGAGGATAAAGCGGTAGTCGTCACAATCGATGGCGCTCCATTTGATGGAATAGTCCCTATCAGTGAATTGTCCAGCTTACATGTCGAAAAGGCATCGGATGTTGTGGCAGTCGGCGATGAGCTTGATCTGGTCATTACAAAAGTGGAAGACGAAAATTTTGTTCTTTCTAAACGGAAAGTAGATGCTGAACAGGCATGGGATTCATTGACTGAGAAATTTGAATCCGGTGAAGTAATTGAGGCCGAAGTGAAAGACGTAGTAAAAGGTGGACTTGTAGTCGACTTAGGAGTACGAGGCTTTGTACCTGCTTCACTAGTCGAAGATCATTTTGTTGAAACCTTCGATGACTATAAAGGCCGAACTATGACATTTAAGATTGTTGAAATGGACAAAGAAAAAAATCGTTTGATCCTGTCGCATCGAGCTGTTCTTGAGGCACAAAAAGAATCTCGTAAAGATGAGGTATTGGACAGTATTAATCCAGGCGATGTAATCGATGGGACTGTTCAACGAATAGCATCCTTTGGAGCATTTGTCGACCTTGGCGGTGTGGACGGGCTTGTTCATATTTCACAAATTTCACATGAGCATGTTGAAAAAGTGGAAGATGTAGTGAAAGAAGGCCAAGCGGTTAAAGTGAAGGTCCTTTCTGTTGACCGGGATAACGAAAGAATTTCCCTTTCCATCAAAGACACTCTTCCAGGACCATGGGAAGGTATCGAAGAAAAGGCTCCTAAGGGTTCTGTATTGACTGGCGAAGTGAAACGCCTTGTCTCTTATGGTGCTTTTGTAGAAGTGTTCCCTGGTGTTGAAGGACTTGTTCACATATCTCAAATCGCTCATAAACATATCGGAACTCCACACGAAGTGCTTCAAGAAGGTCAAACTGTTGATGTGAAAGTTTTAGATGTGAACAAAGAAGAAAAAAGACTTTCTCTTTCCATCAAGGATCTACTTGAGAAAGAAAACGAATCCGCTATCGAAGACTATGAACTTCCAGAAGAATCCAAAGGCTTCTCTTTAAGTGATGTAATCGGAGATAAATTAAAAGGATTTTCTGATAAATAAAAACTGTCACAAGCAGTAAAATAGTAACGGTGATTCGAGGGATGATGGGACGCACCATCATCCTTTTTGTTGTATAATATGCTACAGTAGAAGCCGGAAGGATGTATGAATAGAATGACAAAACCAGTAGTAGCAATCGTTGGCAGGCCGAACGTCGGCAAGTCGACCATCTTCAACCGGATCGTTGGGGAACGTGTGTCAATCGTAGAAGATATACCAGGAGTAACTCGGGACCGTATTTACAGTTCCGCCGAATGGTTAACCCATGATTTCAATATTATCGACACTGGCGGAATTGACATAGGAGAAGAACCGTTCTTGGAGCAGATCCGACAGCAAGCTGAAATCGCAATGGATGAGGCGGATGTCATCATCTTCCTAACAAATGGAAGGGAAGGCGTAACGTCAGCAGATGAAATTGTAGCTAAAATTCTATATCGAACAAAAAAGCCTGTCGTGTTAGCTGTCAATAAAATCGATAACCCAGATATGCGTGAAATGATCTATGACTTTTACGCACTTGGTTTCGGCGATCCATTCCCGATATCCGGTTCACACGGATTGGGGCTTGGGGACCTATTAGATGAGGTAGCCAAGAATTTTCCGAAAGATGAAGGACAAGAGTATCCTGATGATGTCATCAAGTTCTCTTTAATCGGACGTCCGAATGTTGGCAAATCTTCACTCGTAAATGCATTCCTTGGAGAAGATCGCGTAATTGTTAGTGACGTTGCCGGTACTACGCGAGACGCCATTGACACCTCTTATACGTATGAAGAACAAGAATATGTCATTATCGACACTGCCGGAATGAGGAAAAAAGGAAAAGTATATGAAACGACCGAAAAATACAGTGTCCTGCGAGCTTTACGTGCAATTGAGCGTTCTGATGTAGTCTTGGTCGTCCTAAATGGGGAAGAAGGAATTCAAGAACAAGATAAGAAAATTGCCGGCTATGCCCATGAAGCAGGAAAGGCAGTAATTATTGTCTATAACAAATGGGATATTGTAGAGAAAGACGAAAAGACAATGAATAAAGTAACGAAGGAAATACGTGAGCATTTTCGTTTCCTCGAATACGCACCTATTGTTTTTGTATCAGCTAAAACGAAGCAACGTGTACATGCTCTTTTACCTGTTATTAACCGGGTTAGTGAAAATCACTCGATGAGAGTTCAGTCGAGCGTCTTGAACGAAGTTATTGAGGATGCGGTAGCTATGAATCCTGCACCGACAGATAAGGGCAGAAGGCTACGCCTTTACTACACTACTCAAGTTTCCGTAAAACCGCCGACTTTTGTTGTGTTTGTCAATGATCCGGAATTGATGCATTTCTCCTACGAACGATTCCTGGAAAACCGGATTAGGGAAGCTTTCGATTTTGAAGGGACACCGATTCGGATCATTACGCGGGCTCGTACTTAAGGTTGAAAGGATGAACGGATTATGGAGAAAATAACTGTACTTGGTGCAGGTAGTTGGGGGACAGCCTTAGCGGCTGTTTTGGCTGAAAATGGCCATGACAGTCTGCTATGGACAAGAAGGAAAGAACAAAGCGATGAAATTAATACACACCATACAAACAGGCAATATTTGCCCGGTACCGAACTTCCCTCGAATTTGCAGGCTACACATTCACTAGTCGAGGCAACGGAGCACTCTTCTGTTATAGTGATCGGAGTTCCGACTAAGGCGATTCGTGAAGTCTGTAAAGAATTGAATAGTTTGTTGAAGAAACGGGTTCTCCTCATTCACATTTCAAAGGGAATAGAGCCTGATTCGCTTAAAAGGATTTCCGAAATCATCCGTGAAGAGATCTCTGAAGAACGAATCCGTGATTTAGTCGTTCTTTCCGGACCGAGTCATGCCGAGGAGGTTGTATTGAAGCATCCAACTACCGTTACGGCAGCTTGCGAAAATTTGGAAATGGCCGAGTTTGTTCAGGATCTTTTTATGAATCAGTATTTACGGGTGTATACGAATAGTGATGTAATCGGTGTTGAAATTGGCGGTGCCTTAAAGAATGTGATTGGGTTGGCAGCCGGTATTGTAGATGGTCTTGGATATGGCGATAATGCAAAGGCCGCATTGATTACTCGCGGCCTTGCAGAAATTTCTAGACTCGGCGTAAAAATGGGTGCACAACCTTTAACATTTTCCGGCTTAACTGGCCTTGGAGATTTGATTGCAACCTGCACCAGTGTCCACTCGAGAAACTGGAAGGCAGGTAGTCTCTTAGGGAAGGGACATTCTCTTGAAGAAGCATTGGAAATGGTTGGAATGGTGGTTGAAGGTGTCCGGACTACAAAGGCTGCCCAACAGCTATCACTCGAATATGATGTGCCAATGCCGATTACCCAAGCACTATATAAAGTGCTTTTCGAGGGTCAACATCCCAAAGATGCAGTGGACAAGTTGATGCTTCGTATGAAAAAACAAGAAATGGAAGAATTATTCTTTTGATTTTTCTGTCCGAATGAAAGAAAGGTGGACAATGCTGTGTCATCAATGGACAAAATGTGGCTTTCTTTTTATGCCATGGGAGCAATGGTGTTTTCCATGTTCCTGATCTATGCGAGCCGCTATAAAATAAACAATAGATTATTGAAATTCCTTTTTGCTGTACCTGCTTACCTATTATTAATCTTTGCTTTCTTTTCCATGGTATATATCGTGTTTAGCGGACCGACAGGAAGGTGATGACAGATGGCCAATAAGTTGAAATTTTTCATTTCTTTATCTGTCATGTTGACGATTTTATCCGGTTGTATGTACCCCAATGAACAAAAGGCGGAAAATCAGATTCCATATGAGGACCAGTTGAATACAGTACAGTCTGCAGTAAATCGCTACCAGGAGGCGACAGGCGGGCTTTTACCTATTAAGACAAGAGATATGGAAACAGATCAATTCATCAAGTATCCCATTGAGTTCTCTAAAATTGTACCTGCATATACAGAAAAAATCCCTTCCAATGCGTTTGAAAACGGAGGGATCTATCAGTATGTGCTAATGGATGTAGAGGAAAATCCTACGGTTAAGCTTGTCGATCTAAGAACAGCGGAAAAAATCCGAGAACTAAACATCCGAAAAGGAGTAAATGGATTCGCACCTATTTCAGATGTGATCGTAGACAATGTGTATAAGCTGAATTATGAAATGATGGGTTACAAGAAGGAACAGACGGTACCAAGTCCATACTCCAATGTCGAACTGCCCCTCGTGATAACAGGGGACGGTACAATCTATGTCGACTATTCCATAGAATTGAATCGGATCCTTACAGAGGACAAGCCGAATGTAAAAACAGGTGAGGATATTAGGTATCTCCTCACCGAAAAGTACCCGGTAGTACCTGCATATTCTCTGCCATATACAGTAAATGAAAAAAATGAGCCAATATTTTTGACTGAAAAGAAATGACGAGCAAGCCCAAGGAAATAGATTTATAAACTATCGGTTACGAAACATGTAACCGAAAAACATTCTATAACGTTTTGTGCCTCTGGCATGAAACGTTTTTTTTGTGCATAGAATGGAGTGCGTAGAAAAGGAGGGTTATGAGTGAGCAGCGAATTATATCAGGAGCTTGCAAAAAGAACAAACGGCGATATTTATATCGGAGTTGTAGGACCGGTACGAGTCGGCAAATCCACTTTTGTCAAACGGGTAATGGAAGAAGTAGTCATTCCTAACATGGAGGACGAAGCAGATCGGCTGCGAGCGCAGGATGAGTTGCCCCAAAGTTCACCTGGACCGGTAATAATGACGGCTGAGCCTAAATTCGTACCTGCACAGGGGACGACCGTATCAATTGGAGAAGATCAGATTAAATTCCAGATTAGACTTGCTGATTGTGTCGGATATGTTATTGATGGAGTGAAAGGTCACGAGGATGAATCAGGTCCGAAGTTCGTTCACACACCTTGGCATAATCAGCCGATTCCATTCCAGGAAGCGGCACGTATCGGAACGGATAAAGTGATCCGTGATCATTCCACAATCGGGATTGTCGTGACAACAGACGGAACTGTAAACGGTATTCCACGTATTGCGGCTGAAAAGGCTGAGGCGGAAATCATCGAAAAGCTAAAAGAAATCGGTAAACCTTTTGTCATCGTATTAAATAGTAAAATGCCAGTCTCTGAAAATACGATGAGACTTCGTAATGACTTAATGCAAAAATATGAAGTGCCTGTTATTGCAGCTTCAGCTGATCAATTGAATGGCCATGAAATCCAACTCATCCTGAAGGAGGCTCTATTTGAATTCCCAATTTCAGAGATTGAGTTATTAAAGCCTGACTGGATGGATGTTCTTGACGAAGACCATTATTTAAAAGTGGCATTGAAAAATGCTTTGACAGAAGGTATTGAATCAGTATCGAAAATCCGGGATGTGAAAGCACTATCTGATAAACTCCGTAATGAGGAGTATATTGAGGATTCCGAAGTAACTGAAGTGGATGCCGGCCAAGGCAAAGCGGTTATAAAGATCGATTTGAAGCCAGAGGTATTCCAAGGAATTTGTGAAGAATGGCTGGAAGAACCGATTGTAACGAAAAAAGAATGGCTCTTGTTCATCAAAGAAGCTACCAAAGCAAAAAAAGCTTATGGTTTGTATGAGGAAGCTATTGAAACGGCAAAGCGCGATGGATATGGCGTCACATTACCGACAATCGACGACTTCCAACCTTCAGCCCCGGAATTGATCAAGCAGAATAATTTCTACGGCGTACGGATGAAAGCAAAGGCACCGTCACTTCATATCCTCAGAATTGATATGGAAGCGGAGTTCTCGCCGCTGATCGGTTCAGAGTTCCATAGCCATCAATTATTGAAAGATTTAAAACATGCGTATTTGCATAACCGTGAAGCACTATGGGGAACACAACTTTTTGGCTCTCCTCTGCATGAGGTCATGAAAGAAAGTATCCGTTTTAAAACGGCTTCCGTTCCACGCACGGCACGTAACCGATTACGTGAAACAGTCGAGCAGATGGTCAACGACGGAAATAAAGGCATGATTACTTTCATACTATAATCGAAAAATGGACACTACGAGACCGATCGCGGATACGCGAAACGTCTCTTTTTTTGAGGCCAACAGGATGTTGGTCACAAAGGCGTTGCCACAGGACGTGGCGCCTTTAGCCTTTGTTCCTTTGGAAAGGATGTTGGTCACAAAGGCGTTGCCAAATAGCTGCCTGAATCTGCTTCCCAGTAATTTTGCGACGAGCGAAGCGGTGGAGCAGCAGGACGCGGGCCAACAGGAAGTTGGTCACAAAGGCGTTGCCAAATAGCTGCCTGAATCTGCTTCCCAGCAATTTTGCGACGAGCGAAGCGGTGGAGCAGCAGGACGCGGCGCCCTTAGCCTTTGTTCCACTATTTAGCCTTTGTTCCTTAATTTAGCCTTTGTTCAACTACATAGCCTCTGTTCAATAACTGTTGTCCCTGAGTTTCCTGAGTTTCCTGAGTTTCCTGCTGAAGTGTTCTCAAAGTTTATTTTGATTACTGACTACTTAAAAATATTATTTTGTTAAAAAACTTGTTACTATATCATTCAAAGTAATACTATAAAACAAAAGCAGAACCCTATATTCTATTTGACTTTAGAGGAAATCACAAACGATTTGCTAGTTGAGTTGAAATAATATTTAGAAATTTCATTTCGCATGCATAATCTTACCAAAACCCGTGGAAATACTATTGCTAAGCGTTTTTTGTTGTGATACTCTTTTTACATGATTGTGAATCATCCCCTTTGAGAGGAGGTGAATGGTGTGAATAAAACAGAATTAGTGAACTCTGTTGCAGAAGCTGCAGATCTTTCTAAGAAAGATGCTTCCAAAGCAGTCGATGCTGTATTTGATACAATTCAAGACGCTCTTGCAAAGGGTGAGAAAATTCAACTAATCGGTTTTGGTAACTTCGAGGTTCGTGAACGTGCTGCTCGTAAAGGACGTAACCCTCAATCTGGTGAAGAAATCGAAATCGCTGCAAGCAAGGTTCCTGCTTTCAAACCAGGGAAGGCGCTTAAAGATGCTGTAAAATAATTTCAGCAGAGCGATACATAGGACAGCCGTTGTGTAAACAACGGGCTGTCCTTTTTATTTCACGACAATTTTTTGAATTCATCTAATGCCTGTTTTACTATGGCTTTTTTATATGCTACCATCATAATTATGTGAATCGGCTTTTATTGGCGCATTGATGCGCTTCGGGAGGAAATGAAATGGCAACAATCGACACAAAAAAGATACAAGAAGCAGTATTGATGATTTTAGAAGCGATTGGGGAAGACCCATATCGTGAAGGTCTTTTAGAAACGCCGAAAAGAGTGGCCAAAATGTACGAAGAAGTATTTGAGGGCCTTCATCAAGATCCGAAAATCTATTTTGAAACGGTATTCCATGAAAATCATGAGGAAATTGTTTTAGTAAAAGATATTCCGTTCTACTCGATGTGCGAACATCATTTAGTGCCGTTTTTCGGAAAAGCACATGTTGCTTATATTCCGAGAGACGGAGTAGTAGCAGGTTTAAGCAAACTTGCCCGTGCAGTAGAAACGACAGCTAAACGTCCACAATTACAGGAGAGAATTACTTCTACCATTGCGGATACAATGATGGAGATGTTAAAACCACATGGGGTGTATGTGTTGTTAGAAGCAGAGCACATGTGCATGACCATGAGGGGCATTAAGAAACCGGGTTCCAAAACAATTACAGCAGTATCGAGAGGCAATTTTGAACAAGATGAACAGCTCCGTACAGAAATACTTAACATGATTCGGATGTGAAATATTTTCCTTGAAAATTTGAAGGTAGTTCGAAATTATAGTTAAGGAGGAAAGATTATGTCCCAGACAGAATATGTGGTCATTAAAGCAATGGAAGACGGTGTGCAAGTGATTGGCCTGACGCGAGGAAACGACACCAAGTTTCATCATTCCGAGAAGTTGGATCATGGTGAAATTATGCTTGCCCAATTTACAGAACATACATCAGCAATGAAAATCCGTGGGAAAGCAGAAGTCCATACTGCTAACGGAATCATTATGAGCGAGTCGAAAAAATGAGTTTAACCGTGTAGTGGCAGGCTGTCTATGATATAATGGCACAGTAATATGGGCTTTTTAGAATGGAGTATAATAACATGAATGAACTATTCATTAATGATCATATACAGGACTTAAAAAATGCTATTATGTCTCAAATCAGCCATCGGACCCTACAAGAAACGAATGTTCCTGACATTGGTGATGAGAAGTTGTTCTATCTTCTGTTACCATTTCTCAATGGCGAGGATTGGACAAAATCCCATCATGATGCTGCCGTATCAGTGGGAATTGTATATTCCGCCCTTTACGCTCATGAGAGCATTGAGGAATTTAATGTCAGAACGACAAATGAACAATTGACTGTTCTTGCTGGTGATTATTATAGTGGAGTTCACTATAAAATATTATCTAATATCCCGGATATCGGTTTGATCCGATCACTTTCAACGACAATTGCCAAAATAAGCGAGAGTAAGGCGTATTTCTATGAAAACGCCATCCGATACTTAAAGGACTGCTTACAGGCAGTGGAAATTGAAGAGAGCAGCTCCATTGAAACGTTTTACAAGCATTTTGGTTATGAACAATATATTCCGATCGTTCAAATGGCGTTAATGCTCGCACGCTTGAAGGAAGAACTACTGAATTTCATGGAATCTCGAAAGACCAAATTCCTTGAAGCCCTCCTTCAAAGTGAAGAAGTAAATTTTGTGCGTCATCGACTTTTTCAATTATTAAATGATCGGATCAATGAAATTTCGGCAGCTTTAGACCGACAAGTTGAACAATCAGCATTCCTGTCGAAAGAACTAAAATCATTATTGCTCAAGAGGATGGCACCTATGCTGACTTGAATGTGCGTGATGTAAGAGAGAAGGATGAAAGTCTTGGCAAAATCGAAAGAACAGCGTGTACATGAAGTATTTGAATCGATATCCGAACAGTACGATACAATGAACTCTGTTATCAGCTTTCAACTCCATAAGGGGTGGCGGAAGGATGTCATGAAAAAGATGGCGGTAGAAAAAGGCAGCCAAGCTTTGGATGTCTGCTGCGGTACCGGGGATTGGACCGTTCAGCTTGCAGAAGCTGTCGGACCAGAAGGAAGTATCACGGGTCTTGATTTCAGCCAAAACATGTTGAAAGTGGCAGAACAAAAAACGACCGAGTATTCCCAAGTGAACTTAGTACATGGTAATGCTATGGAACTTCCTTTTGATCAGAATTCTTTTGACTATGTAACCATTGGTTTCGGTCTAAGAAATGTACCCGATTATCGAAAGGTGCTAAGTGAGATGCACCGAGTTTTGAAACCAGGCGGACTGATTGTTTGTCTTGAGACATCACAGCCGGAATTGCCTGTATATCGTCAACTTTTCCGATTCTATTTCAAATACATTATGCCTGTTTTTGGAAAATTATTTGCTAAAAGCTATGATCAGTACTCTTGGCTTCAGGAATCTGCCGGCACTTTCCCGGGAATGAAGGAATTGGCGGAAATGTTCAAAGAAACCGGATTTGTTGATGTAACATATAAACCATATAGCGGGGGAGCCGCCGCCGCCCACTTCGGATTCAAGAAAATGTGATGGGAAGGATCAAATCGTGGATAAATTGAAGTTGAAAAACCTCTATTCCGATTTCCGTCCGGACATCGAATTGATTGAAAAAGAATTGGAGAAGTCACTGGAGTCAGATTCGCCGATTCTTCGCGAAGCATCCATGCACCTATTGCATGCAGGTGGAAAAAGGATTCGGCCGGTGTTTGTCCTCCTATCCGCTAAATTCGGGAATTTCGATTTGAGTTTGGTCGCGAAAGCCGCGGTCGCTTTGGAATTAATTCATATGGCTTCACTAGTCCATGATGACGTGATTGACGATTCGGACATGAGACGTGGTATGCCGACAGTCAAAGCGCAATGGAACAACAAAGTGGCCATGTACACCGGAGATTTTATACTCGCGCGTTCGCTGCAATATATTTCTTCAATCGAGGACGAAGGTCTACATCAGGCGTTGGCTGATACGATGATTGAAATTGTAAAAGGCGAGTTCATCCAAATTGAAGACCAGTTCAATCTTGACCAAGGAATACGAGATTATTTTAGAAGAATTAAAAGAAAAACCGCTTTGCTGATTGCGTCCAGCTGTGAGATGGGGGCAATCGCTGCAGGAGCAGAACAAAAAGTCGTTTGGAGGCTGAAACGTTTCGGATATTTTGTCGGAATGTCCTTCCAAATTGTTGACGATATACTCGATTTCACTGCAACCGAAAAGGAACTTGGGAAACCAGCTGGAAGCGATTTGACGAACGGTAATATTACTCTTCCAATCCTTTATCTAAAAGATGACCAAGTTGCGGGACCATTGATCATTAAAGCATTGAACGGCAGTATTTCGGACAATGAGATGAAAACCCTTCTTCAATACATAAGAAGCTCTGATTCTTTGAAGAAGGCGAAGAAGATTAGTGACCTCTATTTACAAAAAGCTTTGCTTGAAGTAGAGAATCTTCCTGAGATTCCTGCTAAGAATCATTTGAAGCAAATAGCACTTTTTATCGGTAAACGTAAATTTTAACACCGCAATCATTGAACTTTAGCTCGGAATAATGGTACTATTTGTATCGGCGGTACAAGCCCGTAAGAGAACCTACTAAGAGGAGAGTGTCACATGGAACGTACATTTTTAATGGTAAAACCAGACGGCGTACAACGTAATGTCATTGGTGAAATCGTATCCCGTTTTGAAAACAAAGGTTTTAAACTTGTAGGTGCAAAATTAATGCAAATCCCTACTGAATTGGCTGAACAGCATTACGGTGAACATAAAGAACGCCCATTCTTCGGTGAATTGGTCGACTTCATCACTTCTGGACCAGTTTTTGCAATGGTTTGGGAGGGTGAAAATGTCATCTCAACTGCTCGTCTGATGATGGGAGCTACAAACCCGAAAGAGTCGGCTCCAGGAACAATCCGTGGCGACTACGCAGTTACAGTAGGCAAAAATATTATCCACGGTTCTGATTCTCCAGAAAGCTCTGCACGTGAAATTGGCCTATTCTTCAAAGAAGAGGAATTGGTTTCCTATGAAAAAGCTATGAATAACTGGATTATCTAAACCTAAAAAAACAGCCGTAACGGCTGTTTTTTTCTTTATAACTATCCGATATAATGAATAGTAATAGAGAAGGGATCGAGGAAACATGCCTGATTACATACGTTTTAAACAACAAATAAAAAAGAAAACTGGAATTGACTTAAATTTATATAAAGAAGCGCAAATGCGAAGAAGACTTGTTTCACTCTATGAGAAACGAGGGTTTCAAAATTTTGATGAGTTTTCAAAAGGTCTGGAGAACAGCCAAGAATTGTTAAACGAGTTCCTGGATCGTATGACCATCAATGTTTCTGAGTTTTATAGAAACGGAAAAAGATGGGAAGTACTGGATCAGAAAATTTTCCCTAAGCTGCTAAGCCAGAACCGCAAGCTGAAAATATGGAGTGCGGCATGTTCTACAGGTGAGGAACCGTATTCTTTAGCAATGGTTCTATCGAAACATGTCCCTCTTTCCTCTGTTTCTATTGTAGCGACAGATTTGGACGAAAATGCGTTATCCCGTGCAAAACTGGGAATCTATCCGGAACGTTCGATAGCTGAAGTACCTGAAGAAATGTTAAAACGTTATTTTATCCAAGATGGTGGTTCGTTTAAAGTGAAGGATGAAATTAAACGGACTGTCACATTTCAAAAACATAACTTACTCGATGATCCGTATGGGAATAATTTTGATTTGATTGTCTGTCGGAATGTCATGATCTATTTTACTGAAGAAGCGAAAAATTTGATCTACAAAGGTTTCAGCAAGGCATTAAGGGAAGGGGGGATTTTGTTCGTAGGAAGTACAGAACAAATTTTCACTCCGTCTACTTATGAGTTTGAATCAGAAGATACCTTTTTTTATCGTAAAATCTAAGAACCAAGACTGTTCTGCTTTCTACTGGGACAGTCTCTTATTATAAGTATTGAATTTTTCGCTTTTTTTCAAATTTGACCTCACAAAACGGAACATACATATGATATAGTGATACATAATACTTTAGCGAGTTGAAGGGGGAAAGTGTCATGAGATACTTAACAGCAGGGGAGTCTCACGGACCCCAACTTACAGCAATAATTGAAGGACTGCCTTCTCAAATGAACTTGACGACTGAAGTGGTGAACCACGAATTAAAGCGGCGTCAAGGCGGCCATGGTCGGGGTAGAAGGATGCAAATAGAAAAAGACACGGTTGACATCACATCTGGAGTTAGACATGGTAAGACACTCGGTTCGCCGGTAGCTCTTGTTGTAAATAACGATGACTGGAAGCACTGGACGAAAGTGATGGGAATTGAACCGCTTTCGGAAGATATCAATCCTGAAGATATTAAGCGTCAAATTTCGAGACCACGTCCGGGTCATGCAGATTTGGTCGGCGGGATGAAATATGGACACAGGGACTTACGGAATGTTCTGGAACGTTCTTCTGCTCGTGAAACGACCGTACGTGTTGCAGTAGGTGCTGTAGCGAAGCAATTCCTTAAAGAGTTAGGAATTAATGTCGTCGCACATGTAGTGGAAATTGGTGGAGTTAAAGCAGATTCTGAAAAGTATGCCGGCAAGAGTGTAGGATCCATTCGTGAAATTGTTGAGGAAGATCCGGTTTATTGCCTCGATCCTGAAGCTTCGAAACAAATGGTAGCAGCTATTGACGAAGCGAAGGAAAAAGGGGATTCCATCGGTGGAGTTGTCGAGGTGATTATCGAAGGCTGCCCTCCTGGTATCGGCAGCTATGTTCATTATGACAGGAAGCTTGACGGTAAATTAGCTCGTGCAATGCTAAGCATCAATGCCTTCAAAGGGGTGGAATTCGGTCTTGGCTTTGAAATGGCCAGAAAGTTTGGCAGTGAAGTTCATGATGAAATCATGTATGACGAAGAAAATGGATATTCACGGCGTACAAACCGACTTGGAGGTTTAGAAGGTGGTATGACAACGGGAATGCCAATTGTGGTTCGCGGTGTCATGAAGCCCATTCCGACATTATATAAACCACTCCAAAGCGTGGATATTGAAACAAAGGAACCATTTAAAGCAAGTATTGAGCGATCGGATAGCTGTGCCGTGCCAGCAGCATCAGTTGTAGCAGAGCATGTGATTGCTTGGGAAATTGCAACTGCCATTGCTGAGCAATTCCATAGTGATCAGATGCCGCAGCTCAAGGAGGAAATCGAGGCATATCGCAGATATGTAAAGGGGTACTGATACTATGGAATCTATAACAGTTAACACACATGGTTCCTCGTATGATGTTCATATCGGTGAAGGAGCATATCACCTTTTTGGAACAAAATATCATGAATTCATTCGCTCCTTCGACCAGGTTGTCGTTCTAACTGATGAAACAGTGGCGTCTATCCACCTCGACTTACTTCTTCAAGAATTGAAGCCGATTGCTCGTCAATTATCCGTAAAGCGTATTCCTGCAGGGGAGAAAGCCAAAACGATAGAAAATTTTTATGATTGTCAAACATTCCTCCTTGAACAAAACTGTACGCGTAAATCAGTTATTGTTGCTTTTGGAGGAGGTGCATGCGGCGACTTGGCCGGCTTTGTCGCTTCCACCTTCATGAGAGGAATACCGTTCATTCAATGTCCAACGACGATTTTAGCTCATGACAGTGCGGTTGGAGGTAAAACAGCGATAAATCATGAAGACGGAAAAAACATGATTGGCACATTCTATCAGCCTGCAGCTGTCATTTATGATGTCCGTGTATTAACTACTTTAAGCGAACAAGAAGTTCGTTCCGGAATGGCAGAAGTGATTAAGCACGCGCTCATTTCGAACCCTGACTGGCTTGATGAGTTAATGGGGATTTCTTCTTTTGATGACATGACCATGGTTGAGCTAAAACGTCATTTGGCATATGGAATCGCCGTAAAGGCTGCAATTGTAGAAGAAGATGAAAGAGAACAATCCGTTCGAAAATATTTGAATTTCGGACATACGTATGGCCATGCAATTGAAGCAGCAGGTGGCTACGGGTCAATTACTCATGGTGAAGCAGTAATGCTTGGGATGGTCTACGAACTCATTGCGAGTGAACGATTCGGCAATGTTCAAAAAGGTTTCACAGATCAGTTTATAGATTACGCCAAGCATCTCGGTTATCCGTTTCCCACAATTAACCGTTTGCCATTTGTGGAACTGCTTAAGTACATGGAAAAAGATAAGAAAGCTTCCTTTGGAGCAGTTCAATTTGCTTTGTTGGATCAAGTCGGTAAACCGTTTCTTCAAGTGATTGATGCTGATGAATTGGAGCGTCTTGACCGAGAGTTCAGAGATAGAGTGGGGGAGACAAAATGACTGTAAGAGGAGTGCGGGGAGCAACGACGATTGTTGAAGACCGTGAAGATTTGATCATACATGAAACCGCTAAATTAGTAAAAAAGATGACCGAAGTGAATGGAATCCAGGCAGAGGATATCGCCTCTGTCATCTTGTCAGCGACCACGGATATCAAATCCGCTTTTCCTGCAAAGGCAGTCAGAAGCATTGAAGGTTGGAAATACGTACCGGTTATGAGTACACACGAAATGGATGTACCCGGATCCTTGCCGCTTTGCATCCGGGTAATGATGCATGTGAATTCAACAAAAACACAGAAACAAATAGAACATATCTATTTAAATGAGGCTATAAAACTTAGACCAGATCTCGTAGCAAAATCCTAATTTGTAGTGGAGGGCATTGCCATGAAATGGAAAGAACAATTGAAGGGGATGGCTGCATACCAGCCGGGAAAGTCAGAAGAAGAAGTGAAGAGAACTTTCGGTTTAACAAAGATTGTTAAATTGGCATCCAATGAAAATCCATACGGTTCTTCAACTGCGGTTGAAGAATATTTGAATCGTGTGGATCTGAAAGCCAATATTTATCCGGATGGGTATGCAGGAAAACTTCGCGAAGCATTATCAAAAAAATTAAATGTCCGTCCAGGTCAATTGCTTTTTGGAGATGGAGCGGATGAGATCATTTCAATCATCTCACGGTCACTTTTGCGACCAGGAGTAAATGCGATCATGTCTAAGCCATCATTTGTACAATATCGGCATAACGCTAAAGTGGAAGGAGCTGAGTTCCGCGAAATCCCTGTTAAAGAAGGGGCTCAGGATCTTGAGAAAATGCTTCTCGCCATTGACGGGCAAACAACTGTAGTTTGGCTATGCAGTCCTAATAACCCTACGGGAACACTTCTTAAAACTGAAGACCTTATTAAGTTTATGGAGCGTGTGCCCACAGATGTATTAGTTGTTCTTGATGAAGCTTATGTCCACTACATAACGGAGCCCGATTTCAATGAGCCGATCAGTTTACTTGATCGCTTTGAAAATTTACTCCTTTTACGTACATTTTCTAAAATTTATGGTCTTGCTTCTTTCCGCGTCGGGTATGCAATAGGGCAGGAGAGCGTTATTTCGATGCTGGATCCAGTTCGTAGTCCTTTTAATGTTAGTTCCATCAGCTTAGGGGTTGCGGAGGCTGCATTAGCTGATGATGAATTTATAGAAATGTGCAGAACGAAAAATGCAGCTGGTCGTGAACAATTTAGGTCTTATTGTGAAAAGAGAAATCTTCATTTGTTCGATTCGCAAGCAAACTTTATGTTGATGGAAGTTAAAGCAGACGCTGATACAGTATTTCTGCAATTGATGAAACGAGGTTTCATCGTGAGGAGCGGAACTGGACTGGATGCCCCGAACTATATCCGTGTCACGGTAGGTACAAAAGAACAAAATGATGAATTCTTTGAAAAACTGGATGAAGTTCTAAAGGAATTGGGCGTGCTTTCATGAATACAAATGTATTAATAATCGGACTCGGCTTAATCGGCGGGTCCCTTTCTTTAGCTTTACAAAGGAATCCTGATATCAAAATTTACGGATATGACCAAGATGAACAGTCCTTAATGATGGCGAAGAAATTAGGGGTTATCCATGAAATTGTCAATCATCCGAAAGAAGCGGCTAACTGTTCAGATTATATCGTTTTTGCTACACCTGTAAATATCACAATTGAGCTGATGAAGGATTTGCCGAAATGGAATGTTTCCAATACAACCGTTATAACTGATACTGGAAGTACGAAGAAACTAATCATGAAACAAGCCGAGCAACTCATTAATGAGGGGTATCAGTTCATAGGCGGTCATCCGATGGCAGGTTCACACAAAAGTGGAGTAGCGGCGGCAAAGGCTCACTTGTTTGAAAATGCCTTTTACGTGTTGACACCGCATCCTGCTACTAAACCTGCGTGTTTATCAAAACTTGAATCATTACTTGCTCCTACTAAAGGTAAGCTTGTTAAGTTAACTGCAGAAGAGCATGATCAAATGACTGCTGTTGTCAGCCATTTCCCACATTTAATCGCCGCTTCCCTAGTCCGTCAACTAAAAGAAAAGAATAAAGTCTCTCCGATGACAAAGCATTTGGCAGCGGGCGGATTTCGTGACATTACGAGGATTGCTTCTTCCAACCCCGTGATGTGGAGAGATATCACTTTACAGAATAGGGATAAACTGATTGGAATGCTGGAGGACTGGCAAGAGGAAATGGAAACTGTCAAAAATCTTTTAATGCATCCTGATCCGGAAAGAATTGAGGAATTCTTTTCAGCAGCAAAGAAATTCAGAGATGATTTACCTGTCAATACATCCGGTGCTGTTTATACCGAATATGACTTGTACGTCGATATTCCTGATTATCCTGGGGTCATTTCGGAAATCACAGGATACCTTGCGAAAGACGAAATCAGCATTACGAACTTGCGAATCATTGAAACACGTACAGATGTGTTCGGAGTTTTGGTCATCAGCTTCCAAACTCCAAAGGACCGGGAACGTGGAGAAGCATGTATTAAAACCTACACCACATTTGACACGTATATTTCTTAATGGAGGGGTTATTATGAGCCAGTCGATCACATTAACATATCAAAAGCCTTCCTTGTCTGGGGACATTAAAATTCCGGGGGATAAATCTATTTCCCATCGTTCAGTGATGTTTGGTTCTTTGGCAAAGGGGAGAACTACTGTATCTGGATTTCTTTTAGGTGAAGATTGCTTAAGTACGATAGATTGCTTTCGGAAACTTGGTGTTCATATAGAACTGGATGGAAACGACGTTGCGATTGAGAGTCCAGGAGTAGCAGATTGGAATGAGCCTTCTGAAATTCTATATACAGGAAATTCCGGTACGACAACCAGATTAATGGCGGGCATATTAGCAGGTTCCAATGTTTTTTCTGTCATGACAGGGGATGATTCGATCGCTAAACGTCCAATGCAGCGCGTGACAGCACCTTTACGTAAAATGGGTGCGAAAATCAGCGGCAGGGAAGACGGTAAATTCACACCACTCGCAATTGAGGGAGCGGCATTAAAAGCAATTGAGTATGACATGCCTGTTGCGAGCGCTCAAGTAAAATCAGCTATACTGTTGGCAGCTCTTCGTGCAGAAGGGAAGACAACGATCTTGGAATCTGTTCCAACCCGTGATCATACAGAACGAATGATGCGACAATTCGGTCTGGACATTACATCCACAAATCGTAAGATCACTTTAGAAGGTGGACAGGAGTTGAAGGCAACTCATGTAGATGTCCCAGGCGATATCTCATCTGCAGCATTCTTTTTAGTCGCTGCAGCAATTGCAAAAGGCAGTCGTGTAACGTTGGAAAATGTCGGTTTGAATCCTACAAGGGACGGCATCATAGAAGTTATGGAAAAAATGGGGGCAGACTTTGAAATCGAGATGGAAGATCGCGAAGCTGCGGAACCATCAGGCACTATACATGTTCGAAGTTCTCAGTTAACAGGTATAGTCATCGAAGGAAGCCTTATTCCAAGGTTAATAGATGAAATTCCGGTCATTGCGTTGCTGGCAACGCAAGCGAAGGGAAAAACGATCATCAGGGATGCAGAGGAATTGAAGGTAAAAGAAACAGATCGAATTACTGCTGTTGTCGAAACGTTGAAAAAGATGGGTGCTAATATCGAAGCGACCGAGGATGGTATGATCATTGAAGGACCGACCCAATTATCAGGTGCAGAAGTGGATTCGTACGGAGACCATCGGATCGGGATGATGGCTTCAATTGCCAGTTTAATTACTGAGGGGTCGGTCGTACTGAATAACAGTGATTGCATTTCAATTTCATATCCCGAATTCTTTGAACATCTCGAAACAATTAGCAAATAGACTCCTCCTCAGTGAGGAGTTTTTTCTTGTCGTCCTGAAACTTGTCCTGTAGCATAATGATTGAACTTAAACGAGGTGAAAACGGATGGAACTGCTCCATAATATAACAGAGGCAATGGAAAAAGGGGATCAAGCTGAAGTTGGGAGATTGCTTGACAACGTCCTATTGGAAGTTGAACCCGATTTGCTGTATGAACTTGCAGAAGGTCTTATGAATTATGGGTTTGCGGAAGAAGCGGCCCGTGTTTATGAGCATTTAATTTTCCTGTTCCCGGAGGAGAACCAGCTCCGAATCGATAAAGCCCAAGTACTAATGGAAATTGGGCGTGAAGACGAAGCTCTTTTGATTCTTTCAGAAGTGCCGAAGACGGACGAGGATTATCCGATTGCCTTATTGGCATTGGCTGATTATTATCAGATGATTGGTTTACATGAAGCAGCCGAGCAAAGAATCGATGAAGCGATGAGTTTATTGCCCGATGAACCCCTATTAATCTTTGCAAAAGCAGAATTGCTTCTAAACAGTGGTCGTTATTTAGAGGCCGCCCGGTTGTACGAAGAATTGAAGAAGGGGAATGCTGAATTAACCGGGGTAAACCTTTCTGAACGACTTGCTGAAGTTTACAGTGCCGGAGCTGCATACGAAGAAGCGATTCCTTATTACGAGGAAGCCATCTCTTCCAACCACTCGCCGGAACTCCTTTTCGGTCTTGGAATTGCAGCTTTCCAAGTTGGCCGCTATAAAACCGCTATTTCAACTTTGGAAGAATTGTTGTCGATGGATCCCGATTATTTTTCTGCATATCTTCTCCTTTCTCAAGCGCATGCGATGCTTGAACAGAACGAAAAAGCATATACTGTCATTACGGATGGAATTCAACGTGATTCATTTGAAAAAGAGTATTATTTAGTCGCCGGAAAACTAACGTTGAAATTGGGAGATACCCAATCTGCAGAGGACCATCTGCGACAAGCAATTGCGCTTGATCCGGAATATATGGAGGCCCTTTATACTCTAATGTCTCTTCTACATCAATACGAACGGGATGAAGAAGTTATTGAGCTATTTGAACAGTTAAAACATGAAGGTAGTGACTGGCCGGCACTTTTACCTTTTGTTGCTGAATCTTATTCACGAAACGAACAATTTGAACGTGCATACGAAATTTACACCTTGGCATATACTGAACATAAGGAAGATCCATCTTTCCTGGAGAAATACGTATATTTCCTTTTGGAAGAAGGAAAAAGGGAAGAGGCTATCGAAATACTTAAGCAGCTTCAGAATTTAGCGCCGGATATGAGATGGATCGAGCTGATGGATTCACTTGAATGAAAGGAGGAGTACTGTGACCGCGTCTGTTTCAGTTGTTGAAAAAAAGGAATTTGTCCGTTGGTTTTTGAAACGCTACCAGCTAAAACGGCGTGAATGTGTTTGGATTTTAAATTATTTGTTGAGTCATGACCACCTGTTGAATCATGTGCATTTTGTGGAAGAAGCACATTATTGTCCAAGAGCAATGGTTATGTCTACAACTGATTCAAACGGAATTCCTTTCCGCTTTTATAAGGGGAACTTGATGACAGCCGATGCAGAGAAGTCTTTTCATGATTTGCGCCTCCATCCGGAAGAAAAGATGTATATCCAATTGAATTTCCCGATCAGCCCACCAAGTGCAGAATATTTAGCAGTGTTGGAAGATAACCCTTACTTGCCGAAATACCTTCAGATTAATGAAAAGGATCGGCAACTTGCTGAGGAGTTGCTAAAGGAAAGCATGTTGGTTTTTAGGGAAGAGCAGTTGCTTAAACAAATTGATGAAGCTTTGGACCAGAATGATAAGGAAAGATTTTTCGAATTGTCAGCAGTTCTGCAAAGTATGAAAGAGTCGAATGAAATATAAACCACCGGCCCTTTTTATTGGTCCGGTGGTTTTTTCTGTTATATGATTAGATGGTTAGACGAACTCTATCCATTATGAATTAGTAAGGAGGGATGCATAAGTGAATTGGGAAGCGAAAAGTATTGATACGATTATTGAACAGAAGGAATACATCGATAGTGCACTGATTCCTCTAATATTGATAGAAGGCACACCGGAAGGAATGAAGCAAAGTGCTTCCGCAGCTGAATTTCTTATGAACTTGACACCGTTCATTGAAAAACAGTTCAAAGGTAGAATTGTTCAATTTCCACCATTTTCCTATACTCCGGAATCCGATAAGGGTAGACTTTCAGCGGAGTGGAAGTCTGAGCTTGATAAAACGGGTTTTAAGCATTATATTTTTCTTACAACCGACCGTTCTTGGTCTGAGTCAGGTGAATTACCAGAGGCTGTACATATCCCATCAATTCCATTAGAACATATGGACAAGCAGGTGAAGCAGTCCGTACTTCAAGACCAATTGCGTCAACTCATCCCGCTTTTGTCAAAAAGATGGAATGAATTATGACAGTTTAATGAACTGTGCGCTTTTCTGCGTTTTAATGTATGAGGACCTTTGTTGACCATCACTTATGGTTAAGCTATTATAAAAGATGTCCTAGTATTACAATTTGTAAAATTATGTCCGATGGACTGACCTTTTAGTTAGAGGGGGGAAAAGGATGAGTAACAATCGAGTATCAAGACGTCAATTCCTTAACTATACGTTAACAGGTGTAGGCGGTTTCATGGCTGCGGGCATGTTGATGCCGATGCTTCGTTTTGCAGTTGACCCTGTTTTGCAGAAACATGAGGGTGGGGATTACATTCCTACTGACCTTAAAGTTGCGGATATCACAGAAGAACCAACACGTGTTGACTTCACTTTTGAACAAGTGGATGCATGGTATACTTCTGACGTAACAAATTCTGCTTGGGTGTATAGAGATGGTGATCAGATCGTTGCACTATCTCCTGTATGTAAGCATTTAGGTTGTACAGTAAACTGGGCCGGTTCTGAAGAACACCCACATGAATTCTACTGTCCTTGCCATGGTGGGCGCTATGAGAAGAATGGCCAAAACGTAAAAGGAACACCGCCTCTTGGTCCGCTGGATGAATATCAAGTAAAAGAGCAAGACGGTCTGTTGTATATCGGTCAAACACGGCCAAATACTTTAGTTTAATGTAAGGGGGTACTACATCAGTGCTGAACAAAATCTACGATTGGGTTGATGAGCGTCTTGATATTACTCCTATTTGGCGTGATATTGCAGACCACGAAGTACCGGAGCACGTAAACCCTGCACATCATTTCTCTGCATTTGTCTATTGCTTTGGCGGTTTGACATTCTTTATTACTGTCATTCAAATTCTTTCCGGTATGTTCTTAACTATGTACTACGTGCCGGATATTGAAAATGCTTGGAAATCCGTATTCTACCTTCAAAACGAAGTAGCATTCGGTGAAATTGTGCGTGGTATGCACCATTGGGGTGCATCCTTGGTAGTTGTTATGATGTTCCTTCATACACTACGTGTATTCTTTACCGGTTCTTATAAAAAGCCGCGTGAGCTTAACTGGCTTGTCGGAGTTGGAATCTTCGGCGTTATGCTTGGATTAGCATTTACTGGATACTTGCTTCCTTGGGACATGAAAGCATTGTTCGCAACGAAAGTAGGTATTGAAATTGCCGCATCAGTACCATTTATCGGTGAATCGATTAAGATTCTTCTTGCCGGAGATGATACAATTCTTGGTGCACAAACGTTAACAAGATTCTTCGCGATTCATGTATTCTTCTTGCCAGCTGCTTTGCTTGGGTTGCTTGCAGCACACTTTATCATGATTCGACGACAAGGTATTTCTGGACCATTGTGATTTACAGCGTCAGGAGTACGCTTTCTCGAGGATCTTTGATCCAATCGGATCATGAATCATACGAGGAGGGGCAGCTCCTAAGATTATTTCTAAAGGAGGGGACACTATGCATCGCGGAAAAGGGATGAAATTTGTCGGCGACTCTCGTATTCGAGCAGATCGCAAACCGAACATTCCTAAAGACTATTCTGAATATCCAGGAAAGACTGAGGCTTTCTGGCCTAACTTCCTATTGAAAGAATGGCTTGTAGGTGCGGTATTCTTAGTAGGTTATCTCTTGCTTACAGTCGCCCATCCGTCGCCGCTTGAACGTCAAGCCGACCCGACTGATACTGCATATATTCCACTACCGGACTGGTATTTCCTATTTTTATATCAACTATTGAAATATGAATTTGCGTCTGGTCCATATAACGTAATCGGAGCAATCATTGTTCCTGGACTAGCGTTCGGTGCACTTGCATTGGCACCATTCATCGACAAAGGACCTGAGCGTCGCCCGTTCAAACGTCCATTGCCAACTGGTTTCATGCTACTTGCAATTGCAGCTATGTTCTACTTGACTTATGAATCTGTAGTCAACCATGACTGGGAAAAAGCAGAAGCACAAGGTCAAATCGTGGCCGAAGTTGAAATTGATAAGGAAGCTGAAGGATATCAAATCTATGCAGGTTCATCATGTATTAACTGTCACGGTGAAAACTTTGAAGGTGGCGCAGGTTTACCGCTTGTTGACACTGGTTTAAAACCTGAAGAAATTATGGAAATCGCTCACAACGGTAGAGGCGGTATGCCACCAGGACTTTGGGAAGGATCTGAAGAGGATCTACAAAAGCTTGCAGAGTACATTGCAAGTCTAAAATCTGAATGATAAACAAAAGAGTCAGGAAACTGGCTCTTTTTTTATACATACTAGTTAGGGGTCATGTTCATGTCTTTTTGGCGGCAGCTAACGATACTTTTATATAATCGCTCTTTTTTATGGCTATTGTTCTTCATCAATTTAGGAGGAACGATTTTCGGGTATTACTGGTATAAGGGACAGCTGTCAGTGACAGACCCGATCTATTACTTGTTTGTACCAGACAGCCCTACCGCGAGTCTTTTTTTTACTATTGCTGTATTCGGTTGGCTGCTAAATAAGAATTGGCGTTTAATCGAAGCATTTGCGTTGATTACACTGGTGAAATATGGTTTGTGGGCGGTAGTCATGAATCTACTCACTTTAGCGGAAACTGGAGATATTGGTTGGGAAGGATGGATGCTTGTCGGCTCACATTTTGCGATGGCTCTTCAAGCGGTTCTCTATATTCCGAAGTATGACTTCTCTTATATTCATGTTATCATTGCAGCTATTTGGACATTACATAATGATGTCATCGATTATGTTTTCGGGCAAATGCCGACATATTCCGTCTTACTCGATTTTATGAGTGAAATCGGTTATTTTACATTTTGGCTTTCCATCGCTTGTATTCTTTTAGCGCTTTACTGTGTTAAATATATCGGGCGATCAAAGGCTGACCTATCGGTTGACCAAGCCCATTAAGAGCCGATAAAATGAGTATATAGATATAGAAAGGATGGTTGGATGGGAATATATATCGTTTACTTTGCTATCGTGTTGCTGTTACCGATCTATGCGCAATTTAAAGTTAAAAGTACCTATAAAAAATATGCTAAAGTTCGCTCTACTTCTGGTATGACTGGTGCAGAAGTTGCAAGGCTAATTTTAGATCAAAATGGCCTGCATGATGTAAAGGTTGTGGAATCGCGAGGGTTTCTTAGTGACCACTATAACCCAATGACCAAAATCGTTGCGTTGTCTTCCGACAACTATCATAATTCATCTGTAGCTGGAACAGCTGTAGCAGCCCATGAGGTAGGACATGCCATCCAGCATCAGGAAGCCTATTCTTTCTTGAAATTCCGTCATGCACTTGTCCCGGTTGCTAATATCTCGTCTAATCTATCTTGGGTTTTTGTAATGATTGGGATTTTTGCTCAGCTTTCCGGTGCGTTGTTACTGGGGATTGTTCTACTTGCTGCAGGTGTTGTATTCCAAATCGTCACATTGCCAGTTGAGTTTAACGCTTCAAGCAGAGCGATGAATCAAATCGTCAGCCTTGGTATTATCCGAAACGAAGAGGAACGTCATGCGAAGAAAGTATTAAGTGCCGCTGCAATGACTTATGTTGCTGCTGCTGCAGTTGCCGTTCTTGAATTGCTTCGTCTTGTTCTAATCTACACAGGTATGGGAAGAGACGAATAGAATACACAAATAAGTCCCTTATCCGAAATGGATGAGGGACTTTCTTTTTAGTTACTCATATTTTTATTATGTAATCTTATTGTTGCTATTAATAGAAAAAAGCTATCCAATATGGCATTGGATAGCTAACATCTTAAGAAACAGGTTGGCGGTACTCATCAAGCGTGAAGCCTTCACCCAAAACATCATTGACTTCCATCAATGTTACAAAGGCGAAAGGGTCAACGGAATTGATAATATTCTTTAACCTGAAAATTTCACTTTTACTGACGACACAGTATAACACTTCCCGGTCCTGTTTCGTGTAGTGTCCTTTACCTATTAAAACCGTTACACCTCGGTCGAGTTCTTTCGTGATCCGTTGTGCAATTTCATCATTATAATCAGAGATGATCATCGCACCACGTGCTGCGTACGCACCTTCTTGTATAAAGTCAATCACTCTCGCAGATAAATACACCACGACGACCGTGTACATTAAAGTCCGGTTATCCAAATAGGTAATACGGGATAATATTAATACGACCGCATCAAATAAGAACATGGTTTTTCCCATACTCCAGCCTGCATACTTTTGAACAAGCCGAGCAATAATGTCAACGCCACCAGTTGTCCCGCCATATCTGAATACAATACCAAGTCCTCCCCCTAAAAAGACACCGGAGAAAAGCGCAACAAGGAGAAGATCATCTTCCAGATTCAAATCGAATTGGTAAACTTGGAATAGCTTAAGAAAAACAGATACAGAAACTGTAGCGATGAGAGTATAGATAAATACTTTTCTCCCAAGCAATTTCCAACCGATAATAAACATCGGAATATTAAGCACCAAGTTCATGATCGCTGGATCCCACTTTAAGACAAAATATAAAATAAGAGTGACCCCAGTAAATCCGCCTTCCGCCAATTCAAACTGCATATTAAAATGCACAAGGCCGAAACTATATATAGCAGTGCCTAACAAGATATATAGTATATTTTTTAATTTGATTCCTTCAAGCAAACAGTTCACCTCAATGTTGTGTCGATTATGATACAGCTATTATCAGCCATTTTCAGTATTTTGACAACAACCGCATATTTTTATTACGATGAGAGGGATGGAGAGTGATCAAAATGGAACAAAAGAAATCCTTACATGAGTTACAATTAGATGTAGATCAATACATATCACAGTTTAAGGAAGGTTATTTTGAACCTATGGAAATGCTCGCACGTCTCACAGAAGAATTAGGGGAACTGTCTCGAGAGGTGCAACATGTATATGGAACGAAAAAGAAAAAACAAACCGAAGCGGAAAAGAACTTGGAAGAAGAGCTCGGGGACCTTTTTTTTGTATTAGTGTGTTTCGCGAACTCGCAGAGCATTGAATTAGATCGTGCGTTAACTGCCGTTATCGAGAAATTCAATGTACGTGATCGTGATCGTTGGACAAGAAAGGAAGATTAACTATGCCAATACGAGTAGCAATTGCAGGACCTCGTGGACGGATGGGACAAGAGGCCGTCCGTACAATCATGGAAGAGGCTGAAATGGAATTAGTGGCCGCTTTAGATTATAAAGAAGTCGGCACTCAGTTAAATGAGCTGACTATATTTCCAACAGATTATGAAGTTCCTATCTATACAGACCTAAAATTGTTGATAGAGGAAACAACTCCCGATGTATTTCTTGACCTGACAACGCCTAAATCTGTTTATGAACATACAATCATTGCTTTAAAGAGTGGTGTTCGCCCTGTGATTGGAACCACTGGCTTTTCGCATGCAGAACTAATGGAACTGGAAAGCATGGCGAGCGATCAAAAGACAGGGGCACTTATTGTTCCTAACTTTGCAATTGGTGCTATTCTTATGATGAAATTTGCTAAAATGGCTGCAGAGTATCTTCCGGAGGTAGAAATTATTGAATTGCATCACGATCGAAAGCTCGATGCTCCATCCGGTACCGCTGCTAAAACTGCACAGATGATTTCTGAAGTACGGGAAAGCCATAAGCAAGGTCATCCGGATGAGCATGAAACGATGGAAGGTGCAAGAGGAGCGAACTATGACGGCATCCCGATTCACAGTGTCCGGTTACCTGGTCTGGTTGCCCATCAAACTGTTCTATTCGGCGGCGAAGGCCAATTACTTACACTAAAGCATGATTCATTTGATCGGAAATCGTTTATGTCGGGTATTAAAATAGCCATCCGTAAAGTGATGGAACTGAACAAGCTCATTTACGGATTGGAAAAACTACTTTAAAGGAGAGTAACTTTTGAAAATATCATTGATTGCCCATGACCGCAAAAAGGATGATTTAATCCAATTTGTCATCGCTTATCAAGAAATATTAGGGGAACATCAGCTATATGCTACTGGTACGACTGGACAGCGCATCATTGATGAAACAGGATTACAGGTTCATCGCTTCCAATCTGGTCCACTTGGCGGTGACCAGCAAATTGGTGCCATGATAGCAAATAACGATATGGATATGGTGATTTTCTTTCGAGATCCTTTGACAGCACAACCTCATGAACCGGATATTACAGCTTTAATGAGGTTATGTGACGTGTATCATATTCCGCTTGCTACAAATATGGGTACTGCGGAAGTTCTTTTAAAGGGATTGTCAGAAGGTTTTATTGATTGGCGGCTGATCAAGTCAAATTCAAGCCGTAGTTAATGGGGTGTGAAGATGGAAAAATTGAAAATCGGAATTACATGCTATCCTTCGTTAGGCGGCTCTGGGGTCGTCGCTACGGAATTGGCTAAGCTGTTAGCGGAGAGAGGGCATGAGATACATATCATTACGTCAAGCAGGCCGTTCCGGTTAAATAAACATTATCCGAACATCTTCTATCATCCAGTAGAAGTTTCAAGTTATGCAGTATTTCAGTACTTGCCATATGACATCGCATTGGCGAACCGAATGTCTGAAGTCATCCTTAAGGAAAAATTGAATGTTCTCCATGTACATTACGCTGTACCGCATGCAGTTTGTGCCGTGCTTGCAAAAGATATGTCAGGGGTAGATGTCGGGATTGTCACAACATTACATGGGACCGATATAACAGTATTAGGGCATGATCCCGCTTTAAATGGGAGTATAAAATACGCAATCAATAAATCCTCGGCGACAACGTCCGTTTCCAACGCACTTGCCATAGATACTATGAGATTGATTGAACCAAAAAAGGAAATAGAAACCATTTATAATTTTGTCGATGAACGCGTGTACAGAAAACGCTCGGCTGATTACTTATATGATGAACTCGGATTAAGCCGTGACGAAAAACTTGTAATCCATGTTTCGAATTTCCGGAAAGTGAAAAGAATTTCTGATATCGTAGAAACCTTCCATAAAATCAGGAAGAGAACTAAAGCAAAGCTCTTACTGGCCGGAGACGGACCTGAGCTTCCCACTGCTATTGAGGCTGTCGAGCTTGCAGGAATTCAAGAGGATGTCATGTTTTTAGGGAAACGTGACGATTTACCGGAATTATATTCAATCAGTCATTTAAAACTTCTCTTATCTGAGCAGGAATCTTTTGGACTTGTTTTGTTAGAAGCGATGTCATGTGGTGTACCTTGCGTAGGGACTGCAATTGGCGGGATACCTGAAGTGATTGAGCATGGAGTAAATGGATATGTTGCTCCATTAGGTGATACCGATACCGCTTCGGCTTACGCTCTACGAATACTGGAGGATGAAGGGTTGCATCGACGATTCAGTGAAGAGGCGATGAGATCGGTCCGAGAACGGTTTAATTCTGAACAGATAGTCGACCAATATGAGGCATTATACCAGAAGGTGGCTTATTACTATTGACTAGTGAGAGGAAGTGGGCGGCTGCCCAGTCAATACAAGATGAATTGGAAAGACACGGTTATGAAGCTGTCATTGTGGGAGGGGCGGTCCGTGATTTGTTGCTTGGAAGGGATCCGGGTGATGTCGATGTTGCTACTGAAGCAGAACCACAGATCGTCAAACAGATCTTTCAAAAGACAGCTGACGTCGGCATCGAACATGGCACAGTTATGGTGTTGCATCCGGATCATCCGGTGGAAGTGACCACCTATCGGACAGAAAGCTCGTATTCTGACCATCGGCGTCCTGATGAGGTTCACTTTGTAAAGTCTCTAAAGGAAGATTTGAAGCGCAGGGATTTCACGATGAATGCCCTTGCGATTAATTCTGACGGACATGTGATGGATTATTTCTCCGGTAAAGAAGACATTCACCATCAAATCATCCGATGTGTTGGAAATCCGGAAGAACGGTTCTCAGAAGACGCTTTACGTATGTTACGAGCGGTCAGATTTGCTGCACAATTGAATTTTGATATAGAAAACGAAACCCTCAGAGCGATTCGTAAATTAGCTCAATCTATTACGTTCATTGCAGTGGAACGTATTAAAGTAGAACTTGACAAGATTTTTCTCAGTAAATATCCTGAAATCGGCATGAGATTATTAAAGGAAACATCATTGACTTTACACTTTCCGGTATTAAACTCTGACCGAGTTAATGAAAATCTTCAACATTGGAGGCATTTCAACGCTTTAGGAAATTCCGCATATGGTTGGGCATTCGTTAACCTAATTTCAGGTTGTAAACGTACAGAAGACCTTGTTAGAGGATATAAGTTATCTAACGCTGAAAAAAGAACTATTCAAGCTATAGCGAATGCAGTTCAAATTCGTCAGCAATCATTTTGGTCCCCTATGAATTATTATCACTTCTCAAAAGAAACGATAAGAGCAGCGGAATTTTTCACTTCAATTCTGAATCCTTCAATTCAGCGCATGCCTGATGAGATTCTTTTGGAAGGATATCGTAACTTGCCGATTCAATCTCGTTCAGAAATAGTGGTGAATGGAAACGACCTAATCGGCTGGAGCGGACAAAGAGGCGGTCCATGGGTAAAGCAATGGTTAAACAGGCTTGAAGAATCGATTGTGTTAAAAGAAGTTCAGAATGACAGAGAAGAGATAAGGGACTGGTTCCAGCGTGAATTCATTAACAAGTGAAATATTAAAGCAGCTAGTAAACAGTGGAAATGAACCGATTTCAGGGCAACAAATTGCAGATCAATTAAAAATATCCCGTACGGCAGTTTGGAAGCATATCAAACAGTTAGAAGACGACGGGTATGAAATCATTTCTGTTAAGAAAAAAGGGTATTTACTTCATAAGAGAATGGACTCCCTCCATCCTGCGATGTTAGATTCTATGACGAGTACGGAGCGGGTTGGGCGGAAAATCCACTATTTTGACAGTTGCCCGACTACACAATCGATTGCACATGAAGAAGCAGCTAATGGTGCAGTGGATGGCACAGTTGTAATCAGCGAAGAGCAGACAGCTGGTAAGGGTCGCCTGGCACGCAATTGGTCTTCAACAAAAGGGAAAGGAATCTGGATGAGTATCATTCTTCGCCCCGATATCCCACCGCAACTTGCACCACAGTTCACGTTGGTGGCGGCGGTTGCCATTACAAGAGCAATTGCAGACGAAACAGGAGTTACACCCTCTATCAAATGGCCAAATGATCTTCTTATTAATGGTAGAAAATGTACAGGTATTTTAACAGAGCTTCAGGCAGAGGCGGACCGCGTACAGTCGATCATTTTAGGGATCGGTGTAAATGTCAATCAAACAACCGAGGATTTTCCAGATGAGCTAAAGTCTATTGCTACTTCTTTGAAAATAGAAATAGGCAATGATGTAGACCGCTTAGTACTAACAGCTAAAATTTTCGAGTACATTGAAAAATACACGGATTTGTATATTGAGCAAGGATTCAGGCCCCTAAAGATCTTATGGGAAAGTTATTCAGATACGCTTGGAAAACGGATTCGTGCTTCAATGGTCAATGGTGAAATCATTGGTAAAGCAATAGGAATTACGGAAGAAGGCGTTCTGCAAATACAGACAGATGACGGAAAAATCCATGGCATCTATTCTGCTGATATTTTTATAGAAAATTGAATTGTCAGGATTCACTGCATCTGTTATATTGATGTCGAAGGGCAGTATCATTTATGAACTGCACCAAGAATGATCTAACTGTAACTTTACAATTAAATGTTCTGCCTTGATCGCAAAGACAGGGACGGAGGAAACCAAATTATTGATTACACTACCCTTCTGTCCATTTTTGGATAGAAGGGTTTTTTGGTGAACTCCTGGAGAGGAGAAAACGGATGAAAACAACAGCTCATTTGTTAAAAATGAAGAAGGAAAAAGAAAAGATTGCTATGCTGACCGCTTACGATTACCCGTCAGCTAAATTGGCGGAGGAAGCAGGAATCGACGTTCTTTTGGTCGGAGATTCTTTGGGAATGGTCGTATTAGGTTATGATTCGACAACATCAGTGACTACAGAAGATATGATTCATCACGGAAAAGCTGTGAGACGCGGTGCCAAGAGTACTTTTTTGGTCGTTGATCTGCCGTTCGGGACCTATCATGGCAGTCAAGATAGGACACTAAGCAATGCTGTGCGTATCTTCCAAGAAACAGGAGCACAAGCTTTGAAACTGGAAGGAGCCGATGAAATCATTGATTCCATCAGGCTATTGGTCCGTACAGGAATCCCGGTTGTTGCCCATTTAGGTTTGTTGCCTCAATCTGCAGCTGTATTAGGCGGTTATAAAGTACAGGGCAAGACCGCTGACGCAGCTAAGAAACTGATTGAAGACGCAATTCTTTGCGAAGAAGCGGGAGCTTGTATGCTTGTACTTGAGTGTATACCTTACCAACTGGCTAAGGAAATCACTGAACGTTTGACGATTCCTGTAATTGGAATTGGAGCTGGTGCAGAAACAGACGGTCAAGTATTGGTCTTCCATGACACCGTCAAATATGGGACACATCATATACCGAAGTTTGTTGAAGCATACGCAGAGGTAGGGGACGCAATCCGTGCTGGATTAATGGAATATACAGCAGGTGTTAAAAACGGCAACTTCCCTCAAGAAAGACATCGATTTTCGATGAAGGATGACGAGCTTCAGCAGTTATATGGAGGAAAAGAATGAACGTCTATACAACAAAAACAGACATGCGCAACAGAATATCTTCATTGATTCGAGAAGGAAAATCGATCGGTTTTGTCCCTACGATGGGCTTTCTACATGAGGGACATCTGTCTTTGGTCGAACATGCAAGAAAAGAAAATGAAATCGTAGTGATGAGCATTTTCGTAAATCCGGCACAATTTGGTCCTACTGAGGACTTTGATACTTACCCAAGGGACTTTGAAAGGGATGCGAAAATGGCGGAAACAGCCGGAGTGGATATCATTTTTCACCCGAGTGCCGAGGAAATGTATCCTTTTGATGGTGGTATACAAATTATTGCAGGCAATCAATCCAAAGCTCTTTGTGGAGCGTCAAGACCCGGCCACTTTGATGGAGTTTTGAAAGTCATTGCCAAGCTGTTCCATATCGTATCACCTTCTCGTGCCTATTTCGGGATGAAAGATGCCCAGCAGTTGGCTATAGTAGAAACGTTTGTACGTGATTATGATTTCCCTGTAGAGATTAGAAGGGTACCTATAGTAAGGGAAGGGGATGGAGTTGCGAAAAGTTCCCGGAATGTCAGATTGACTGATCTTGAACGTCAAGAAGCACCGATAATATACCAAGCCCTATCAAAAGGCATGGAAGAATATTTAACAACTCAAGACGTACAAAAGACCATTCATGTTGTGGCTGCCAAAATTGAAGAAAATTCCTCCGGCAAAATCGATTATGTTTCCCTGTTGGATTATCCTTCACTCCAACCAGCGAATGAGGATACGGAACAGGTGTTATTAGCAACAGCTGTTTATTTTGAAAAAGTGAGATTAATAGATAATATTATTATGTCGACTAAAAAGGGATGACAACATGTTAAGAATGATGCTTAATGGAAAAATACACAGAGCGGTAGTTACGGAAGCAGATTTGAATTATGTTGGGAGCATTACAATCGATCAGGATATTCTCGACGCAGTTGGAATGCTGCCGAATGAGAAGGTCCATATTGTAAATAACAATAATGGAGCTCGTTTCGAGACATACATCATTTCAGGAAAAAGAGGGAGCGGTGTCATTTGTGTCAACGGTGCCGCTGCACGGTTGGTACAGAAGGGGGATATCGTCATTATCCTTTCCTATGTCTATGTTATGAATGAGTTAGCTACGTCACATAAACCAACTGTTGCCATAATGAATGAAGACAATTCGATCCGCGAAATCATCCATTACGAGCCGGAAGCGACAGTAATTAGATAGAAAATGGATTTTTCTCAATTGAACAATATTACCCTCTCTTATTTTGGAGAGGGCTTTTTAATTAATCCTCTACTATTTTACTCAGTTAATCCCACACAATTTATATGAAATTCGCATCTACTAACTATATAAAGGATTGGAAGGAGGAGGGAGATGTCCAGAAAACGGTGCCGTGAATGGCAAAGAAAAAGGAAGCGAAAGTACTATTCACCCCTGATTCAACCAGCAGAACATTGTGGCCCTGCTGATGTTGCATTTTTAGAGGAAGAAATCATGATCGAAGCAAGAGTTAATGTTTCACCTGAGGTAACAATCGGTAGAGTCAGGATGGAATGTTTGGATTATTCGTTGGATCCTTGTGATTCAATGTGCAGTTGTTCAGATGAATGTTCGTATGTAATTAATCAACTTGTTCGTGTTTCAATTCCAGTTCGCTTCGGAGCAAAGGCTGAAGTTGATTCGTGTGGAATAGACTGTTCACCCGTCAGGCCATGTTGCTAAGGTAAATCTCATAAACGTAAGAAAAAAGTAGTGAAAAGAACAATTTGCTCAGGCCATTTAGCTTATACCTCTCTCTATCAACCTGAATAGGATGATAAGGAAAAGGAGGTGAGATTAAATGGCAGATAACTTAAAACAACCTTGCGGATGTGAAGAAACACCTGTTACTGAAGTTAATGGTACTTCAATTGGAGTACTGCAGGATTTGGATCAGTGCGACAGTACAGTCAGTGAACTTGTTTGTGTTGAAGCCGAAGTTACCATCACACCTACTGTGGATACTGGTGATGTTACGGTTAGATGTGTTGGTAACCCAAGCTTTACGCAGAGATGCCGAGACTTACCTGGATTTACTCGTGCTGTAAACAACACATGTAGATTTAGAGTTTCACAAGTAGTTTGTGTAAATGTACCAATCGAGATTGGTGCTGATGCAAACGCAACTCTTGGAGATGTCTTCTGTGGTCCTCGTTCGAATACAGCAAACTGTCCGACAACTCCTCCGACTACTTGTACCTTCACTAGAGGCGCATGGGCAAATAGACAACGTACTTTAGGATTACAATTGTTGGCGGATGCAGGCGGTTCTATCGTATTAGGAAACGATGCTCAAGGATTGAGTCTTACTGTGACAAGTGCAAACTATGATGCGGTCATCACAGGAACTGTAGGTCCATCACCACAGTTCAGACAATTGTATACACAGTTATTAGCAGCTAACTTGAACGTTCTGAATGGAGCAACTTGTCCGTTCATAGAAGCGCAAATTATCATCGCAAACAATTTCCTTGCTACCACAACTGAAGCAAATAACACAACTAATGCAGCAGCTTCAGCAATTCAAACACAATTAGAATTGTTCAACAGCGGAAATGCACCGGGCTGTCCGATGCACTGTGGAGACGACGATACTATTTAATGTTAAATAGGTCTAAGTCTGACTGTGCAAGAAGCGGGATTCGAAATGAATCCCGCTTTTCATTTATCCATCATGTTTAAGGGAGGATAGCTTGAAAATGATTCAGTTTCATAAATATGATACAATTTCTTTTACTGAACCATGATTGCGAGATGATGATATTTTGGAAAACCATACATATGCAATCGTCGATTTGGAGACAACCGGGCACGCCCCTTCCAAGGGTGACCGGATGATCCAAATCGCCATCGTCTTTGTCAAGAATTGGACGATTATCGATAGCTATTCTACATTCATCCACCCCGGTAAGGATATTCCGGTGTTCATTCAGCAACTGACGAATATAACGAACGCGGATATTAAAGACGCGTTGCCGTTTGAAAAGCACGCTGAAGAAATTTATAAGTTATTAAAGGATTGTACGATCGTTGCGCATAATGCCGATTTTGACTATACATTCTTGCAGGCGGAACTAAAACGTTCTCAACTCCCAGGATTAGCGAGTAAAAAAGTCGATACTGTGGAGTTGGCAAAGATTTTATTGCCCACATCCTATAGCTATAAACTCCAAGATTTAGCTGCTGATCTTCAAATTCCATTAGAAAACGCTCACCGTGCTGACGATGATGCACTCGCTACCGCTAAATTGTTCATTGAATGCATGAATGAAATGAGAAAGCTGCCGTCTGAAACTTTGGAGCAGCTCCATAAAAGGTCTTTTAGTTTGAGGTCGGACTTGTCTCATCTTTTCTATTTAGCTCTAAAGGAACGAAGGACTATTCCATCAGAAGATACGGACCATTATGCAGGCATTGCTCTGAAGAAAAAAGAAACCTTGAATCGTGAAAATACAATCAAACTGCACTATCCGGTCAAAGACCAAGAAAAGTTGGATTTATTGCAGAAATCTTTCCCGAAGTATGAAAAAAGGGAACGACAATTCGAAATGATGGACTCGGTATGGAAAGCGTTAACGAGTCGAAAGGAAATTGTCGTGGAAGCTTCTACAGGTATCGGGAAATCTCTTGCCTATTTACTACCTGCTACGATTTATGCAAAAACAGAGCAAAAACAGGTGATTATTAGCACATATACGACTCATTTGTTGGATCAACTCTTACAAGAAGAAATTAAAAAAACGGAATTAGTCTTGGGAGAACCGATTCGTTTAACAATGTTAAAAGGGATGAATCATTATGTGGATCTGAAACGGTTCTCTGAGTTGTTGTCCGGAACGGATGAATCCTATGATGAAACATTTGCAATTATGCAGACATTGGTATGGTTATATAAAACTGAAACAGGCGATTTAGATGAATTGAATGTATCAGGTGGAGGCCAGTTCTTCATTGATAAAATTCGAAAGTACTCACATACCAAAATCGATGATAGAGAGCGAGCCCATGATTTTTATGAGCATGCATTGGAAAAAGGCAGGAACGCGGAACTGATCATTACGAATCATGCGATGCTATTGACGGAACTAAATCGCAATGAACCGTTACTTAAAAATGCAGATGGATGGGTGATTGATGAAGCCCACCAATTCATATCGGCTTCTGTGTTAAGGGAGGAGAAAGTCTTTTCTTATACACAGTGGAAGTACTTATTTGGCCAAATCGGAACTTTTGATGATGACCAGTTATTAAGAGCCATACGTGAATTGGCTACATTATGGGGAATTGGGAATTTAAACACTTTAGATGAGTTGGAACGGCGCTATGTACAGATGGTCGAATCTTTTGATCTTGCCATCGATAATATAGTTGAATCTCTATCTCAAAAGCCGTTTAAAAGACATATGACAAAACGGTCTGTTCTCTTGCGAGATATTGAAACTGCCCATGAATTATTGAGTAATGTTGTGGAGAAAATCCACAAGTGGATTGATTATGCCGAAATGTTTGAAAGGAAATTTAAAAAGAGCCAAATTGAGTGGAATGCTAAAAATACACTTATCCGATCGGAATGGCTGTATTGGCTACGGGAAATGAAAATTAAGGCTTCGGAATGGGACGAAATCTTCTTGAATCCCGACGAAAACTATTCTGTTTGGATTGAAGAAGATAAACGAAGCATCCCGGGGAGCCTCGTGATCGTTAAACGGCCAATCGACGTAGAGGGTTCTGTAAAGGCTCTGTTCGGACAGCATCGTGAACAGGCGGGAATCATCTGGACATCTGGCACGATGACTGTTCCTGAGAATGAGCGGTTTATTGCCAATCAACTCGGCCTTCCTGAATCAGTTCCGATCGTCCAATATACGGCACCTGAAAGCTTTTATAAAGGTGCGAGCTTATATATTGTTGAGGATATGCCGGACATCCAACAAGTTCCCCAGTCAGAATTTATCGAAGCCGTAGCTGATGCGGTTATTCAGACGGTACTTGCTACGGAAGGACGTTGTTTCGTCCTTTTCACTTCGCAAGATATGTTAAGAAAGACTGTTGATTTGATCCAAGATTCAGGACTCTTGTCAGAATATATGTTGATTGCCCAAGGCATGACATCAGGAAGCAGGATGAGACTTCTGAAATCATTCCAGCGTTTCAGTAATTCGGTTTTATTTGGTACGAATAGTTTCTGGGAAGGTGTGGATGTACCTGGTGAAGCATTATCTGCTGTAATCGTTGTAAGGCTGCCATTCTCCTCACCTGATGAACCCGTGTTTAAAACCCGTGCAGAACTGCTGTCAGAAAAGGGGTTACAACCTTTTACCGCTTATGCACTTCCAGAAGCGATTTTGCGTTTCAGGCAAGGGTTCGGAAGATTGATCAGGTCCTCTAACGATAGAGGTGTGTTCATCGTTTTAGACCGTAGAATAGAGAGAAAATCATACGGTAAGGACTTCATCAACTCACTGCCGCCAGTTCCGGTCAAAAAAGTCTCTTTGGGAGATATGGTCTTGGAATTGGAAAATTGGTATACTAAATTAGTATAAGAGAAGATTGGGGTCATTAGATGGAAAGTAAAATAGAGGTTCTCTCAACAGTGAAAATCTCCTATCAACCAGATTTGTATAAGATTGTTGATGCTTTAAACCGCACATTGAAGCAACAGAATTTGATGTTCGGTCTTGCTTTGAATCCGGAAGACCAAAAAGAAGCAATCTTTACGATCTACAAGACGTAAGGGTGATGAAGTGAAGAACTGGATAATTTTTATAAGTGTATTTTTAGTTAGTTTAGCTCTCGTCATTTCTGTCATTGTTTTGGTACAGGCGCGAAGTCCTTATAAGACTGCTGAACAGGTTGCTGAGCAAACAGCTCTTGACGAAGGGGAAGTTGTATCAGTTACCGACTCGTATGTATATCGAGGACTCACCTCGAATATGACAGTTATCGGGAAAGATGAAGAAGGACGTACAAAAGCTGTTCTTATTCCGGAGGGCGACTCTAATAATGAGGTGTATACTGTGCTTCTTGAAGAAGGAATTAGTCAAGAGGATACACTGAATTTTGTACAAAGTGAGATGGACGTAAAGGAAGTCCTACACATACGGCTTGGATTGGAAGAGGTCGGTCCCGTATGGGAAGTCTCATATATCGGCACAAATGATAAATTGAACTATGTGTATATTCTGTTTGAAAACGGGAATTGGTGGAAACGCATACTGAACTTGTAGAAGGGGAGATCGATTTGAAGTATTCTTTGGCAGAACGAGTCAAAACTTTAACACCGTCGTCGACTCTGGCAATTACAGCGAAAGCAAAGGAACTAAAGGCATCCGGAATCGATGTCATTGGTTTGGGAGCTGGAGAGCCTGATTACAATACACCAGAAAACATTTTAAAAGCAGCAGCTGAATCGATGGAAGCCGGTTTTACGAAGTATACTCCTGCAGGTGGTTTGCCTGAGTTAAAAAACGCCATCATTGCGAAGCTGGAGCGGGACCAGAAACTTACATACAAACCTTCCGAGATTATGGTCGGGGTAGGGGCGAAACATGTATTATATACATTGTTCCAAGTGATTTTAAACCCATCTGATGAAGTGATCATTCCGATTCCATACTGGGTTAGTTATCCGGAGCAAGTTAAACTGGCAGGCGGCACCCCAGTTTTCATCGAAGGAACAAAAGAGCAAGAATACAAAGTAACAGCAGAGCAGATCCGTTCAGCAATTACAGAAAAAACACGTGCTCTAATAATAAATTCGCCGAGCAATCCTACCGGCATGATCTATTCCGAAGAGGAATTGAAACAAATTGCTGATGTTTGCAAAGAAGCCGATATTTGGGTCATTTCCGATGAAATTTATGAAAAGCTCGTTTATAATAACGCGAAACATGTTTCGATTGCACAACTATCCGATGATGCGAAAGAACGTACGCTCATCATTAATGGCGTGTCAAAGTCTCATTCGATGACAGGCTGGAGAATCGGCTATATTGCTGGGGATGAAACAATAGTAAAAGCGATGACCGATTTGGCCAGCCACTCTACTTCAAATCCTGTAACTACATCACAATATGCCGCGATTGAAGCATATAACGGTCCTCAAGATGCAGTAGAGGAAATGAGACGAGCTTTCGAAAGCAGACTTAAGGAAATCTATCCGAAGGTAGCAGCAATTCCAGGCTTTAACGTGTTAAGACCTCAAGGGGCATTTTACTTATTGCCGGAAGTAAGAGAAGCTGCTGAAAAAACAGGCTATACTTCTGTGGATGACTTTGCTCAAGCACTTTTGGAAGAAGCGAACGTTGCCGTCATTCCCGGTTCTGGGTTCGGTTCACCGGACACGATCCGTCTTTCATATGCAACGTCTTTGGATCTGATAGAAAAAGCAGTGAAGAGAATTGATGAATTTGTCAAAACAAAATGGCAAGACTAATCGCAGTACTTTTTTGGAGGCTATTATGGAAAAAATCATGATTATCGATATGCCGAACCATGTCGGCGAAACAGTTAAAATTGGAGCATGGCTTGCAAATAAGCGCTCAAGCGGTAAAATCGCTTTCCTTCAACTACGTGACGGCTCCGGATTTGTCCAAGGAGTAGTTGTGAAATCCGAAGTGGATGAGGATATTTTTGCTACAGCAAAAGCAATGCCACAAGAGACTTCCATGTATGTCATCGGTGAAGTGACAAAGGATGAACGTTCAAGTTTTGGCTATGAACTACAAGTGAAGGGAATTGAAGTGATCCAGGAAGCAGTTGATTACCCGATTACCCCTAAAGAGCATGGTGTAGAGTTTTTAATGGACAATCGTCATTTATGGCTACGTTCAAGGAAACAACATGCCATCATGAAAGTCCGGAATGAAATCATCCGTTCTACATATGAATTTTTCAATGATCAGGGATTCGTTAAAGTGGATCCGCCTATTCTCACGGGTTCAGCTCCAGAAGGAACATCTGAATTATTCCATACGAAATACTTTGATGAAGATGCTTATCTTTCCCAATCTGGTCAACTGTATATGGAAGCGGCAGCAATGGCATTAGGTAAAGTTTTCTCTTTCGGACCGACATTCCGTGCTGAAAAATCGAAGACAAGACGTCACTTGATCGAGTTTTGGATGATTGAACCAGAAATGGCTTTCACTGAACACGAAGAATCGTTGAAAGTACAAGAAGAATATGTTTCTTATATCGTTCAGTCGGTACTTAAAAATTGCAAGCTTGAATTGGAACGATTAGAACGAGACACATCTAAACTTGAAAATATTAAAGCTCCTTTCCCTCGCATTACTTATGATGAGGCAATTGAATTTCTGCATGAAAAAGGTTTCGATGACATCCAATGGGGTGACGATTTTGGATCGCCGCATGAAACAGCGATTGCAGAAAGCTATGACAAACCAGTTTTCATAGTCAATTATCCGATTGGTATTAAACCTTTCTATATGCAACCGCACCCAGAGCGTGATGATGTTGTACTTTGTGCAGATTTGATTGCACCGGAAGGGTACGGGGAAATCATCGGTGGTTCGGAACGGATTTATGATTATAACTTAATGAAACAACGAATTGAAGAACATGGATTAGATGAAAAGGCGTATGCATGGTACTTGGATTTAAGCCGCCAAGGCGCTGTTCCACATTCCGGCTTCGGTTTAGGACTTGAAAGAACAGTCGCATGGATCAGCGGAGCTGAACACGTACGTGAATCCATCCCATTCCCACGTCTTTTGAACAGATTATATCCTTAATGGATCAACTAAGAACATTACTAAAATAGATACGGCCAATGGCGTCATTCAGCTGTTGGCCCCATAAGAAAGGGAGTTCGGATATGCAAACCGATCGGCTCCAGATTTGGACAGAGCAGGGGAATGTAATCATTTCCCAGCTTTTTTTTCACCACTATAAAAAAATAGGTATAACTGACTCCGAAGCGATGCTTATGATGCATATTATCGCTTATTCTTCCGAGGGGAATTTTTTTCCCACCCCCCAAGACCTCTCCTCTCGAATGAATTTAACACTTGACGAGGTATCTTCTGGATTACAACGGATGATTCAAAAAAATGTCCTTTCCATCGTCCAGGAAATTGACGAGAAAGGTGTCCTTTTTGAACGGTTTAGCTTGATGCCACTTTGGAATCGGTTGGTCGATTGTGTAGTGGTGGAAGAGAACCAAACATTTACGGATCAGAAAAAAGAAGAAGAAGGGGAAATTTACCGTCTGTTTGAACAGGAATTTGGCAGACTATTATCTCCCATGGAATGTGAAACAATCGCTATGTGGTTCGACCAAGACGGACATACAGCTGATGTCATCAAGGCTGCGCTGAAAGAAGGTGTATTGGCGCAAAAACTTAGTTTGCGTTACATAGACCGAATTTTGTTTGAATGGAAGAAAAAGAATGTTAAAACGGTAGCGGATGCTGAACGCCACGCTCGACATTTCCGTACATCCACCGTGCCACCTCGACAGGAAAGACAAGAAGAGAGAAAAACAGTACCGTTTTACAATTGGTTGGAAGAAAGGGAGTAGAGTTTACCGATGATGACGAAAGCCCAATGGTCGCATTGCCTTGAAGAGATGGACAAGATGTTTCCTGATGCCCATTGTGAATTGGTTCACTCCAATCCATTCGAGCTTCTGATAGCGACTGTCCTTTCTGCACAATGTACAGATGCATTGGTTAACAAAGTGACGAAAGATCTTTTTCAAAAATATAAAAAACCGGAAGACTACATCTCCGTACCGATTGAAGAATTACAAAACGATATCCGATCAATTGGCCTCTTCCGAAATAAAGCGAAAAACATTCAAGCGCTTAGCCTGATGCTAATAGATCAGTTCAACGGAGAAGTGCCACCAGATCGAGATGTCTTAACCACCTTACCTGGGGTTGGTAGAAAAACAGCAAATGTAGTGGTGTCAGTGGCTTTTGGGGTTCCTGCAATCGCTGTTGATACACACCTGGAACGAGTTTCGAAAAGACTGGGGCTTGCCCGTTGGAAAGATACGCCCTTACAGGTAGAAGAAGCATTAATGAAAAAGACCCCAAAAGAGCTTTGGTCAAAAACTCATCATCAAATGATTTTCTTTGGACGCTATCACTGCAAAGCACAAAATCCTCAATGTCCCGTTTGTCCTTTGCTCGATGTTTGCCGTGAGGGCAAAAAAAGGATGAAGAATAGGGATGTACGTGTATGATTATTGTTGAAAAGGAAAATATTTGCCCAAAAAATATTCAAGTTTATTTAAATCGTTGGGAACGGATGAAAACGGATCTGTTGGCCTTACATGCGATGAGGGAAGATACTGTAGGCGAAGACCTATTGGAAGGATTTGGCCTATATATTGAGTTTCTGCAGCACTGCCATGGTCTTCAACATTTACCGGAAGAACAGATTGAACAGCTCGAAGCACTACCATTGAATGGTAAGGAAAGGCTTCAGTTTATCAAAAATAGCCCAAAACAGTATGCCTCCTTCACGCAATTAGATGAAATGTTCAGTGAAACAGTAAAAAAATTAGCGAGACTACGTGTCCAAAAATGACAAGATACCCAAGAGAGCGGGTATCTTTTTTTGTTTTATATAACAAGCATCAAACAACTGCTAAAGGGTTTACATAAAGCGAAAAGAAGGACTCCTAAAATGGAGTCCTT
>NZ_JBHSEC010000019.1:328323-358321 GCF_042651785.1 Chungangia koreensis | reverse complement strand
TGAAAGTTTGCGTCAATCATCTTAATTGAACCGCCGTATACCGAACGGTACGTACGGTGGTGTGAGAGGTCGGGGGTTAGTCACCCCCTCCTACTCGATTCAGTTCGATCCGACTTCGATTTCATTGGTTAATGTTTCAAGTTGCTCGATCAATGAACCGATGAACGCAATTGTATCTCGTAACGGTTGTTCGGTCGTAATATCGACACCTGCCATCTTGCTTAGTTCAACTGGTGTTTTAGTACCACCGGCTTGAAGGACCTCAAGCCATGCATTTACTGCAGGCTGGCCTTCTTTTAGAATGCGCTGGGATACTTGGGTAGAAATCGTTAATCCGGCACTATAAGTATACGGGTACAAGCCCATATAGTAGTGAGGCTGGCGCATCCACGTCAATTCTGCACCTTCCTGAATTTCTACGTCTTCTCCCCAGAACTCTTCCAATACACTGCGTTTGTACGTATTCAAAATCCCTGCATTGACACTTTCGCCAGCATCGATTCGTTCGTACACTTTTCGTTGGTATGCAGCTTCAAGTAGGTGCGTTACAAAGTTGTGGTAATACGTTCTTGCAATAATGGCTGAAATGACCCAGCGCTTGAACCGCGGATCGTCCGAGTTTTTCAATAGATGGTTTGCCATCAGCATCTCGTTCATCGTGGATGGTGCTTCGATGAAATAGAGGGATGGGCGTGAATTGAACACATTTTGGTTCTTATGAGCATTGTAGAAGTGTCCTGCATGGCCTAACTCATGAGCTAATACAAAGACGTCATCCATGCTTCCTGACCAAGAGATCAGAATATACGGATGAACACCATAAGGGCTTGAACAGAATGCTCCTGTGGATTTACCTTTGTTCTGAGCAAAGTCGATCCAACGCTCGTCGAATGAGCGGTTTACCATATTGATATAATCTTCACCCATAATTTGTAGGCCATCTTGCATGTATTTACGGGACTCTTCAACCGTAATTTTAGGTTCGAAAGTTGGATCTAAAGGAATCTTCAAATCGGCAAATGTCATCTTGTCCAAGCCGTGCACCTTTTGTAAGAGCTTTGCATATTTACGCATATGTGGTGCCAGTTCGGACATAATCAGATCGATTTGGCGGTTATAAAGTTCCCGGTCCACTTGCTGATCGAAAAGCAGGGACTCGAATATGTTATCGAAACCGCGTAAATCTGAAGTTGTTTTCTCGGTTTGAAGATGGGCATCATACGTCTTAGCAGTTGTATGTTGGTAGTCTTTTAATTTGTCGTAAAACGCTTTATAAGCTGCGCGTCGAACCTCGGCATCGGGATCAGCTTCAAGAGAACCTTCAAATATATTGTAGCTAAGTGGATACATCTTGCCGTTCACTTCAAATTCCCCGAAATTCATGTCTACCAATTTGGTTGTGTTATATAGTCCGTAAGGAGCGTCAAAGGATGACTGGAATGCAGCCAATGTTTTTTCCACTTCCGGATGGAGTTGATGAGGCTTGAAAAGAAGTAGCTTTTCTAAGTAATTTTTAAATTCCGCTGATTCATTCATCGCTTCTTCAATTGTTTCAGCAGGAAGTTCAGATAGCTCACTGTTTAAGAATGAAACTTTACTAAATACTTTTGCAGCTGTGGAGTCGAATTTACTCGCGCGCATTTGTGCCTCATCATTTGTTTGATCTGTGCTTAAAGATAAACTTGCATAAGTGCCGGCTGGAATCACCATTTCATAAATCTTTTCATAATCCTTTAGGGCATGAATAGCCGAAACTGCATCTGTAATTTTGCCTTTATGCTTTTCAACGAATTGATCAACAGCTTCAGTCAGGTTTTTGATCGCCTGATTGAAGGCTTCTTCTGTTTCAAATAGATCCTTCAAGTTCCATGTTTCTTCTACATTTACTTCTGAACGAAGTTTTACAGTCAATGGGACCACTCCTTTAGTTCGGGTTTCGAAGAATTGCTTAGTCTATCTTACTATATGTATAAAAGAGTAGAAATAGTTATTTACTAACTTTCTGAACATTTTAATAGATAAGTCTTTTCGCCTAAATAGAAAAAGCATGGTCTAAAAACAGACCATGCCTTTTTCCTTCCCCATCACTGGGGTTTGCACTCGGAAAATTTGTCAATCGTACTCACTGACGATTTTAAAATCTCTCGTCAATTCCTATTCAGTTGTGACTGCAATTCGCCATTCCGGCTTTCGGTCATAAACACTCGTCTATGAAGCTTTGCAGTCTTTTCACTTGCACTTAAACAAAAAACTTTTTACTGATGTGTTGCTCTGTACAATCGGAACCTAAATATATCGGTTCCCGACGAGAGTGCCTTTCGCCAGTAAAGCAAATTTTCCGCCAAGGCCGTGCAATTCATCCTTCGGAGTCGCTTGTAAACGCATGTTTACCAGCCCCTTCCTACGGTAGTTCCGCCTTGTATAATTATTTTACCCGCTGCCGGAAACGATAAACATTTTTTAACAAAAAACTTCCGTTTTATTTCCATTTGATATTAATAAATCAAAGAATGTACGTCACGAGTGCATATTTGTTTGTCCACAATGAAAAAAATGTTTTAAAGCTTCCAAATTCTTCATTATATATAGTATAATGAAATCATTCAGAATTTTTACTTGGGGTGGTATGCATGGGCACAGGTTTGGTGGCCGTTGTCTTAATATTCTCGATTCCAATCATTGCGATCATCTCCGATCATCTTATTAAAAGTGCAAAGTTGAAAAACAGCATGATTAAAGACCAATTGGAACTCGAAAAGCTAAAACAGGAAAATTTCGTACTTGAAACCGAGAAGATGAAGCTTGAATTGGAACAAATGAAGCTGGATTTCACGAAAGATGACAGTAAAATTAGTTTATAACTGAAATCTCTGACAGGACTATTCCTGTCTCTTTTTTTATGCAAAAAAGCCGTCACAATCATGTGACGGCCATAATTATAGTAATTTCTCGAAGTTAAGGCGTTTGTTGAGCGCGAGCATAACCGGAATACCTACCGCCATGACCACAAATTCGCCAACGGCTACTGTCAACCAAGTGAACAGGAATGGTAATTCCAATGCTAAATTGAGTTCAAACGCGATTATGAACATCGTAAATGTAAAAACAATCGTGTTGAAAATCATCCGCTGTACAATTCCCTTTATGAATTTTGCAGAGAAAATTGTAATGGATAAAGCAATGATGGATTGAGCTACCCCAAACACTAAATCATATGCTCCAAGTGGTGAAAATAGATTGGTGATGAAAACACCCAGTACAATAGCGAAGATAAACTTCTTATTAAATATGACCAGATGGTTAAACATCTCTGAAATTCGGAATTGGACATTTGTAAACCCGAATGGCGCCACGATTAACGATACGGCAACATACAGAGCCGCCACAATTCCACTAATAGCTAAACCTTTTACTTTCATATTCACTTCTCCTTAGTTTTTTATCGTGGGAGGTTCTCGAACCACGTTGTGTTGAACACAAAGTAATATTATAGTAGAGTTTATGTTTTACTGTCAATGCCATGACAGAAGAATGGCTGGAGTACATGACTAACTGGTAGGATCGTGTTGAACGGAGGCAACAGTATGCGAAACAGAAAGACTACCCCGCCTTCTATTTGGAGAGGGGTACTATTTGGTGTTGTTATTGGACTTGTTTTTGGCTTGATTGTTCGGAATATCGTAATTGGAATCCTTCTCGGGATCGCTTTAGCTGTTGGCTTAGGGAGGATATACCGAAGAAATACGAAGTAAATTATATGATTCGGAAGACTGTGTGATGGTTAATGCCCATCTGCAGTCTTTTTATGTTTAGAAGAATTCAAGTCATTCTGTATATATCAGAATGAATTTTAATAATTTTCAACATTGCTTTGATTTGCGAAATAGTCCAAAATAAACGTTTAAGTTTCAAAATAGTGGCTATTTAGTTAATGATGGGTGTAAAAATGCTTATACATATCTATCCAAATTGTTGTAAATTTTTGTCGAATGATAGGTTGAATGATTTAAAAGAAAGGAGTAAGATTATTTTCGCGTCAAATTTATGACAATATTGTAACAAATTTTGAAAGCGGGTGTATTTAATGAAAAGCAATGCCGGAACTTACAAATCTATTTTCATCGGAGCCATCATCTTAATATTTGCATTAATCATTCTACTTTTTGTTTCGAAAATGGTAACAACCGATGAAGGTTCAGAAGAAGATACCGACCAGGTTGAACAAACCTCTGATGTTTCAAACGATAAAGGTGAAAATGCCCCTAAAGCCAACCCCGATGTTAAAGTCGAATATCCGACTAGCAATTGGACAACTCATGGTGGCGATTACTATAACCGTAGATACTCAGCGTTGGAACAAGTAAATGTTGAGAACATAAAAGATTTAAAACCACAATGGGTGACAAGTCTTGGCTCAGGATTGGAGTTCAAGTATTCCGGTGAAGCCACTCCTCTTGTGGAAGATGGCATCATGTATATCGCGACAGGTGCAAATGATGTGTTAGCATTGGAAGCTGTTACTGGTGAAAAGATTTGGGAATACCGTCCAGAACTTGCTGAAGGTCTCGATACTGTCTGTTGTGGTTGGACAACACGTGGTGTTGCAATCGGTGATGATAAGATATATGTAGGCTTGTTGGATGCGCGTTTAGTCGCACTCGACAAAACGACTGGTGAAGTCGTTTGGGAACGAGAAGTGGCAAACTGGGAAGAAGGGTACACAATCACAAGTGCACCGCTATACTATGATGGTAAAGTCTTTACAGGTGTTGCAGGTGGTGAATACGGAATTAAAGGGCGTATGACAGCCTATGATTCCGATAATGGAATTGAAGTGTGGCGTTGGTCGTCTATTCCAGGGCCAGGCGAACAAGGACATGATACATGGCCTGAGGATAGTGACGCTTACTTGACTGGTGGAGCGCCAATCTGGCAAACACCAGCTGTAGATCCAGAGTTAGGGATGATTTACTTTGCAACAGGTAATACCTCCCCTGACCTTGATGGCAGCGGCCGTGAAGGAGATAACCTATATGCCAACTCTGTCGTAGCATTAGACGTGAATACTGGTAATTACCAATGGCACTTCCAAGAAGTACACCATGACATTTGGGATATGGACCCTGCGAACCCTGTTATCCTATACGATGTAGAAATGGACGGGGAAAAGAAAAAAGGGATTGGACAAGCAGGTAAAACTGGTTGGCTATATTTATTAGACCGTACGAATGGTGAGCCGTTAGTTGGAATTGAAGAAAAAGAAGTGCCTCAAATGGAAGAACAAAAAACTTCTCCGACACAACCATTCCCGGTTGGTGATGCTTTTGTTCCACAAGAAGTTACTAAAGAAGATGTGGAAAGAGATTTAGGTCCAGAATTCGAAGGTGAAATTGGCGGCATCTTTACTCCGTTCTGGGATGTTCCGATTACACTGAAACCAGGTCCGCAAGGTGGGGCAAACTGGCCACCGTCTTCCTTTAACCCTGACACGGAATATTACTATATATTAGGTAATGATGGATACTTCTCTTTTGAAAGAAGTGAGCAAGAAGAGTATAAAGAAGGCGATCAATACTTGGGCAGTATTTTCGGTCCAGTACTCGATGCTCCTCAAAGAGGAACTGTTACTGCAATTGACGTCAAAACGAATAAAATCGCTTGGCAGCAAAAGTGGGATGCCATTGCATATAGCGGTATCCTTACCACTAAAGGAAACCTTCTATTTACTGGCCATAATGACGGACGCCTAATCGCTTATGATGCAAAAACGGGCGACCAAGTTTGGGAATTCATGACGGATGCAGGTGTCAACGCACCGCCAATCACGTATGAAGTTGCTGGAGAACAATATATCTCTGTATTTGCAGCAGGCAACTCTCTTGCTGGTACAAAACATGGCGATAAAGTATATACATTTAAGTTGAATGGAGACCTGAAAGAAGGAACTGTAATTGATGCTTCTGAAGGAAAAAGTGCCTCTGGTAAAGCGCCACAAAAAGACGATGCTGAAGCAAATGCTGATAGCGATGCTGGCAAAGTAGAAGCAGATCAAGGCCTTGCTATCTACGAAGCAAACTGTCTTGCATGTCACGGTGAACAAGGTGCGAGCGGCCATAATGGACCGAACTTACAAGATAGCCCAATTACCCCTGATAAAAACGCAGTAATTGAGCGCATTAAAAATGGCGGGGCTTCAATGCCGTCGTTTGAAGGTACATTGAGTGAGGAAGAAATTCAAGCAGTAGCAGACTATGTAACAGATGTTCTTTCACCAATGAGCAAGGAATAAAAATTTATCTTAGACTGCAAATGGCAAAACGATGCCATTTGCAGTCTTTTTTGTTGAAAAGTTTTTAAATCTTTTAATCTTAATAGAACAAATTAGTTCATATAATGCGGAAAGGGGGTAGGGGAATGAGAAATCAAATTGGGAAAACGTATTTCAATATCTTCATAGGTTCCATCATCTTGGCATTCATATTACCTGGATTGGTTTTAATTTCTAAAGTGATGCCGGAAGAAGAGGAAGAAGCCTATGTTCCGCCGCCGATAGTGGAGAAGGAGAAACAACCGATCGTGTCTGCAGTAGAGTATCCATCTGCAGAATGGACAACCTATGGCGGGGATCTTTTCAATCGGAGATATTCTCTGTTAGATCAGATTAATACGGAGAATATTGCTGATTTGAAACCTGAATGGGTGACGAGTCTTGGTTCTGGTCTGGAATTCAAATATTCAGGAGAGGCGACACCATTAGTTCAAGATGGAGTAATGTATATTGCCACTGGGGCTCATGATGTACTGGCTTTGAATGCCGTAACCGGAGAAAAGATTTGGGAGTATCGACCGAAGCTCGCAGAAAAATTGGATACGGTTTGTTGTGGCTGGACTACACGCGGTGTCGCACTTGGTGAAGGAAAAGTTTTTGTCGGATTACTCGATGCAAGGTTAGTGGCTTTGGATCAGAAAACGGGTGAAGTCATTTGGGAAACAGAAGTGGCGAATTGGGAAGAGGGTTATACCATCACAAGCGCACCATTATACTACGATGGCAAGGTATTCACGGGAGTTTCCGGAGGAGAGTATGGCATTCGGGGCCGTTTAACTGCCTATGATTCGGATAATGGATTTGAAGTGTGGCGATGGTACTCCATTCCGGGCCCTGGGGAAAAGGGTCATGATTCATGGCCATCCGATAATGATGCTTGGCTGACGGGAGGGGCGCCGATATGGCAAACGCCAGCTGTTGATCCAGAGCTTGGATATATCTATTTCTCAACAGGTAATACGGCACCTGATGTAGATGGAAGCATGCGAGAAGGAGATAATTTATATGCAGATTCCATTGTGGCATTAGATGTTAAGACCGGCCAATATAAGTGGCATTTTCAAGAGGTACATCATGATATCTGGGATATGGATAGTCCGAACCCCGTCATCCTGTATGATGTTGAAATGGATGGGAAAGTCCGGAAGGGTATTGGGCAGGCAGGTAAAACAGGATGGGTGTATTTGTTAGATCGTACAAATGGAAAGCCGCTGGTCGGTATTGTTGAAAAGGCAGTTCCACAGGATGAGCGCCAAAAAACCGCTAAAACACAGCCTTTCCCTATCGGTGATTCGTTTGTTCCACAGACCATAACGGAAGAGGACGTTGCGAGGGATTTAGGTCCAAATTTCGAAGGGGAAATCGGCAGCATTTTCACACCATTCTGGGATGTGCCGGTCACTTTAAAACCAGGGACATTTGGCGGGGCGAACTGGCCGCCTTCAGCCTACAATCCTGATACTGAGTATTTTTATGTATTAGGAAATGACAATTATTTCTCTTTTGAGAGGAATGAATTAAACGAGTTTTCAGAAGGAGATATGTATTTAGGAAGTATTTTCGGACCTGTTCTTGATGCACCTGCAAGAGGGACAGTTACTGCAATCGATGTTAAGACGAACAAAATTGCGTGGCAGCAAAATTGGGATACGATTGCTTACAGCGGTGCATTAACAACCAAAGGAAATCTATTGTTTGTCGGTCATAATGATGGAAGACTGATTGCATACGATGCAACGACAGGGGAACAAGTGTGGGAATTCATGACGGATGCAGGAGTGAATGCTCCAGCAATTACTTACGAAATCGATGGTGAACAATATATATCCGTATTTGCCGCAGGAAACTCACTTGCAGGAAGCAAACATGGAGACAAAGTTTATACATTTAAATTGAATGGTGCCCTCCCTGCCGGAACAGTAATCGATGCTTCTCAGTCTGCCAACCAGCCTACTGACGAAGATGTAGTGGCTGTGGATGTTGGTCAAGGCTTAGCGATATTTGAAGCAAATTGCCTTGCGTGCCATGGAGACCAAGGAACAGGAGGACATAACGGTCCCGATTTACAGAAAAGCCTCATTACTGAAGACAAAGACGAAGTACTGGAAAGGATTAAAAATGGCGGTGCCTCCATGCCTTCTTTCAAGGATACTTTAAGTGAAGAGGAAATCGAAGCAGTCGCTGCTTATGTAACTAAGATCATTTCTAAAATAGGTGACTAAAGAGAGGCCCATTATGGGCTTCTTTTTTTGAATAATAAAAATAATCCATTTAGATTGGGGTTTCGGTGGTAAAATGGAAGGAAGGTACACCTATTAGGGGGGAAATAAGTGTCTCATCTTTATCAGAAAAATACATTGGCAACTATACTTCGATGGGTCGGATCGGTTTTACTTATTCTAACAATTTTATTCGGAATTTTTTTCTACCCAATAATTCCGGCCGGTCTTATATGTGGTTTTTTATTGCTGGGAGTGGCAGAAGCTCTTAAACTCCTTCAAGGCATCTATAACCGGTTAGATCCGGAATTTGACGTAAATCTTGTGGCAAGCGATCCGCAAAGGGGAGCGGTTTCTAAGATTTACAATAATTTAGGCAAAACGGTTCTTTCTATTAAAGAGACGAAAATGCGTTTTCATTATTTAGTGGAAACAACAGAAGGAAAAGAAGTGGTGAATATCGGGTTCTTTGAGCCCCGGTTTATGACTGTAGAAGCTGCTGTTGAGCAGGGGATAATAGAGGGAAGCGAACAAGTGACTCATATTTGAAAGTGAAGTTGCTTAGGGGAGTAGAAGATTGTGTATACATATTAAACCTGTTACAAGTTTGTAACAGGTATTTCTTTTTGATTAAAAGACATGAAATGAAGTTTTGTTTACGTTGTTAGTGGAAAATAACCTTAGGCATTTTTAGAAGCGGGGAGGTGAAAAAAGGTGAATAAAATACAAATTGCTTTGCCGGCACTGATTTTATTTGTTCTATTCGCGCCTAATTTTGTGAGTGCAGATGGATTTGATGAATTGAAGACGATCGAATCTGTGGAAAAAACAGTTCAACAAGTAAAGGAAGCCGCGGATTCTACTACAAAAACAAGTAAGGACCAAGCTGAAGAATCCTCTTTGGCGAAGCCTATTACTAATACAGTCGAAACTGTATCAGAAGAAGTTGAAGAACCAACTATCAAAACAGAACCAATTTCAAAACCGGTCCAAAAAGTGATTGAGAAAACCAAAGGCACAGTTCAAGAAACGACAAAAAAGGTTGAAGAAACGGTTGTAAAACCGATTACAGAAAAAGTCGTTGAACCGGTCGTTAAACCGGCTGAAGAACAAACGAAGCCGATCGTGGAAAAGATCGTTGAACCAGTTAATGATACTATAGAAACAGTTGAAGAAGGAATTGGTGAATCTGAAACGATTGATGTTGTTGAAGACACTATTAGTAATACTGAGGAAAAGCTGGATGAAATACCGGTTGAACAGGTAGTGATGGAAGAGGAACAGCTTGATACGTCTGATGCTAACGGTTTAGATCAAGATGTGTCGACCAACAATCATGCTCGAGTTGAAGATTCTTATGTGACATCTACCATAGAATCTACCCCGATTATGAGGGAAGACACTTTTTCTCAGAATAGAAAGGGTTCGATTGAAAAGGATAGAGTTGTTAAACAAAGCCATCAACCAATTAACAAATTTCCTTTAAATGAAAATCCATCCTTTAATAATCAGGCAGTTACTGCTCAGACAATTCAAGTAGGCTCACCTTCAGCAACTAAAATCTTTAGTACAGACCTTGGAGTCTCTGCATACTTTGAATCCTTGAAAATGGATTTTGCAGCCGAAATTCGTTGGAGAAATCCTGAAGAGGCAGGCAAGAGTCAATGGAGCCATGCACCACCAGGCGAACCACCGAAGTCTCTCTCCTTTTTAAATGACGTAAACAATATTTAAAAAACATTTAAAAGGAGAGAATTATACATGAAAAAGAATTGGATGAAAATCGCAGGAGCTACTTTCGGATTGGCAGTTGCATTACAGTTTGCACCAACATTTGCTGACGCTGCTGAGGGGTCGTTTACTTCATCGGTTTCCGTTAAAACAAATTTTGAGAGCGATGTTCAGTTGAAGGAAACTGCAGATACTTTATTGAATGACGTGAAGACTGAGGTAACGGAAACGGCTGCTTTTGTGGAAGGTACTGCAAATGCCAAAGTTGAAGACTTGAAGGCGGAAGCTACCGAGTTGAAAGCTTCTGTTGAGGCAGGAACAAATGCTGCATTGAATGCAGCTTCTGAACAAGGTTCAGCAGATGTTGAAGCTACAGTAAACGGCACAACTGACTTAGCTACTGATGAAGTTGAAGCTACAGTTGAAGCTGATGGCTCAACAACAGCAGAAGCAACCTTAAACGGAGCGGCAACATTTGCTGCCGGAACAACAGCAGATGCCCAAGCGAATGTAAATGAAGCAGTGACTGAAACGTTCGATTTTGCGAAGGATGTAACAGTGGAAACGGAAGCTGAAGTTGAAACCGCAGTAGCCAATGCAACTAACTTTGTTACGGGTACTTCGGAAGAAGTGACAAATACAGCGAATTCAGTAGATGCATCTCTGAATGCAGATGTGACTGCAGAAGCAACTGTAGAAAGCTCAGTTGAATCTACCGGTGATTTAGCAGCAGATGTAACTGCCAACACTGCCAATTCTATTAGCCTTGAAGCAACTGAAGGATCGGTGAATACGCAAGCAGATTTAGGAACTGCTGTTGACGGTTCTGTAGAAGCTGTTTCAGACTTCACAGCAAATGCTAATGCTACTGCTGCAGGCGATGTGAATGTTGAGGCGGGACAAGCCTCTTTTGAAGGTGGCGCAAATGCAAATGCAGTTGTTGAATCATCTTCTGATACAGCATTGAATTCTGCCGAGACAGTGTCTGGTGCGTTTGACGCTGAAACTTCTGTTGAAGGTTCTGTAGATTCCGATTCATTTGAAGCAACTGGTAATTTTGAAACAACCGCTGGTGCCGATACGACTGCTGATCAAGTTTCAACAGAAGCGGAAGTAGAAGCGGCTGGTGAATTCTCGGCATAAATGGAAAAGCTGGAACTGCCCGAGCAGTTCCGGCTTTTTTATTTTCTGAGGATGGCGCGGTGATTTGCACTTGCGTTATGATGGTGATAACTGAATTTTCGGAACAGGGGGATGAGAAATGAATCAGCAATTAGGGGTAGAGAATGCACGCCGATTGGATCAAGAGGATGGCCTGTCGCGATATAAAGCTGAATTTCACATAAAGGAAGGCTCGATTTATATGGATGGCAATTCACTTGGGTTGCTTTCTAAAAGAGCAGAACAGTCCCTTTTACAGTTACTTGAGTCTTGGAAAGAACATGCCATTGACGGGTGGATGAAAGGGGAGCATCCATGGTTCAATCTGTCAGAAAGAGTAGGCAAGCAAATGGAGCCTTTGGTTGGGGGGAAGGATGGTGAAGTGATTGCTACCGGCTCAACAACGGTGAATCTTCACCAACTGACGGCTTCTTTTTATTCTCCCTCAGGGTCTCGTACAAAAATCTTAGCGGACGAATTGAATTTTCCTTCTGACTTATATGCTCTCCAGAGTCAAATTCGGTTAAAGGGGCTGAAACCCGAAGAGCATCTAAAGCTGGTAAAGAGCAGGGATGGCCGTTTTTTGGATGAAGAGGATATTGTTGATGCCATGACAGATGAAGTAGCTCTTATTGTGCTACCAGCAGTACTGTACCGGAGTGGTAAAATATTGGATATGGAGCGGCTGACAAAGGAAGCGCATAACAGAGGAATCCCGATCGGTTTCGATTTATGTCATTCCATTGGAACAATACCTCATAAGTTGCATGATTGGGGTACAGATTTTGCTTTTTGGTGCACTTATAAATATTTAAATGGCGGACCTGGCGCCACAGGCGGCTTGTTTATCCACGAAAAGCATTTCAAAAAGCAGCCAGGTCTCGGGGGATGGTTCGGTTCTGAAAAGGATAAACAATTCGACATGGATATTTCACCTACATACGCACAGGATGCTGGCGCATATCAAATTGGTACGCCGAATGTGTTCAGTTTGGCTCCACTTATTGGGTCTCTTGAACTTTTCAATGATGTTGGGATTGAACGTCTCCGCACAAAGTCGTTAAAACTGACGGCCTATATGATGGATTTGATTCAAAACGAATTAGAGGACTATGGGTTCACGATCGGTAACCCTAAGGATGAGTCGAGGGGTGGTCATATCTTTTTAGAACATCCCGAAGCTGCGAGGATTTGTAAAGCATTGAAGGCAGCAGGCGTTATTCCAGACTTCCGAAAGCCGAACGGTATCCGTTTAGCTCCGGCAGCCCTTTACAATTCATTTGAAGATGTATGGGAAACGGTACAGCGCTTGAAAACAATTATGGAGCATGAGCACTACAAGTTGTTTACAAATGAACGGGAGGTTATTGCGTAATGAGTGAGTGGATTGATATTACTCAGCCACTATATACAGGCATGCCGAGTTGGCCAGGTGATACGCCATTCGAGTTTGGTCTGTCAGCTGCAAAAGCGGAGAACGGTGTCGTGAACATTGGAAAGTTTACAACAACTACACATATTGGGACGCATGTCGATGCTCCCTTTCATTTCGACGATGAAGGTAAGAGAATAGCAGACTTAGATATTCATCTATATATCGGACGGACAATGTTGCTGGACGTAACAGGAAATAGCAGTGTTGGACGTACGGAACTTGAACAGCACGAATTAAAGGGAGCGGAGCGTATTTTGCTAAAAATGACTGGAGAAGGGTCGCCAGACAAGTTTCCTGAAATCATCCCTTATTTGCGGCCTGATATCGGACCGTTTTTGAAAGAAAAAGGGGTTAAGTTGATTGGAATCGATGTACCTTCTGTTGATCCGTTGGACAGTAAAACGCTTGATGCCCATCATTCGCTTCATCGGAATGGGGTAATGATTTTAGAGAATATCGTCCTACAGGATGTAGAGGTAGGGGAATATGAATTAGTTGCTCTTCCATTACGTATTGTAGGTGCGGATGGAAGTCCGGTAAGAGCTGTAATCCGAAAGATCGGAGGATGAAGGGAATGGATGAAAAGGGAATCCATACGGACTTTCTAAAGCGGATGACGTATGGGGAATATTTGAACTTGGACCAGGTGTTGAATAGCCAAGAACGGTTGTCCGAACATCATGATGAGATGTTGTTCATCGTCATTCATCAAGTGAAAGAGCTTTGGATGAAACTAATTTTACATGAACTGAATGCAGCTATTGCAGCTATTACAAAAGGTGAATTGCAGGAAGCATTCAAGATGCTGGCGAGGGTTTCAAAAATTCAGATGCAGTTAGTCCAAGCATGGGATGTGTTATCAACATTAACGCCTGCAGAATACATGGAATTCAGGGGGAGTTTGGGCCAGGCGTCAGGATTCCAGTCGTATCAGAATCGGATGATTGAATTTGCGTTAGGCTATAAACAAAGTCATATATTGAAAATCTATGAGAAGAATCCGGTTCTATTGTCTGAGCTTAAGAAGAGTTATGAAGCACCAAGCATATACGATGTATCGATCGAAGCACTTAGAAAAGAAGGATTCCCTATCAATCCTACTTTAACCGACCGAGATTTCACGCAAACATATCAAGGTGATCCTACTGTGGCAGACGCATGGCTTGAGGTATACAGGGATGTCAGCAAATATTGGGATTTATATCAGTTAGCCGAGAAGTTAGTGGATATCGAGGACAGTCACCAGCAATGGCGATTCCGTCATATGAAAACAGTAGAACGGATCATTGGCCATAAAACTGGCACAGGGGGTTCATCCGGTGTCGGGTACTTGAAAAAGGTGTTGGATCACCGCTTCTTCCCAGAGCTTTGGGATGTAAGGACGAAACTGTGACGATCAGAAATAAGGGTGAAGAATGAAGATATTCAAGTTTGATGCCGGTGTCGGCCAGCCGATTACAATGTATGATTCGAATTTCATCATGTCAAGGATTGCTATGACTGAAAAGCCTGCCCGAATCGGATGTATGTATTTGAGAAACAATGGGGTCGTTGGTTATCACGAGGCAACCGTCCCGCAATTATTGTTAATTGTGTCAGGAGAAGGCTGGGTATCGGGCAAGGAAGGTGAAAAGACACATATTACTCAAGGAGAAGCAGCTTTCTGGGAGCGTGGGGAAGGACATGAAACGACAACAGACAGTGGTTTGACTGCAATCGTAATTGAATCAGAGGAGTTGGAACCGGAGAGGTTCCTTAAAAGGAGATAATTATCGTGTCGTCTAACACGCTCTATGAAACCATTGTCGAAGAAGCCATTGACTATATGAAGCGAAATCTGGACCGGGAACTGACTACAGAAGAAGTAGCACGGGCAGTCGGCTATAGCGAGTCCCATTTCATCCGTGTATTCAAAGAAGTGACCGGGATTTCACCAAGACACTTCCTTTCAGCCCTACGGATTGAGGAAGGGAAGAAAAAACTCTTACAGCCGGACGGCTCGCTCCTCAAAGTAGTCCTATCACTCGGATTTTTAAGTGTTGGCTCTTTCGGTAGCAGGTTTAAGCAAACAGTCGGCGTGAGCCCAGTTAAATTCCGAAAGACTAGTGAAAAGCTGGCAGAAAATCTGATGTTGGAAAAGGAACTGAGTAACCAGGAAGAGGCAGCGGTTTCATCTATTTCCTGTACGGTCCATTATCCCAAGTCATTTAAAGGGGTCATTTTCGTTGGAGTGTTTCCGCGTCCGATTCCAGACCAACGACCGATCAAAGGTACAGCATTCAAAAATGGAAGACATGAGTGTTCATTCGCGGATATCCCGGTGGGCGACTATTATATTTTAGCTGCGGGAATTCCTTGGAGCATGAATCCCAAAACTTATTTTCTGTTGGAAAATAGTTTGCGTGGAAAAACTGAAAATCCGATACATATTGAGAAGGATACTAAGATAGCAGTGGAACTTTTCTTAAGAGAACCCCTCCCCTATGATCCACCGATCTTGGTGAATCTTCCGATGCTATTCCTTGAAAGTCAAAATAGCAATGTAGAAGAAAAAATAGAGAAACGGTAAGCCTATAATTTTGTTAGAACTATTTTTTGAGGGGGGAAGTAAATGTTTCGCGAGATGACAATTCAATTTCGGGTGTCTTCATTCCAGGAAGGGTTGAAATGGTATGAAGCAGTACTCGGGAGACCTGCGGATTTTAGTCCGCATGAAGGGTTCGCGGAATGGGAACTAATTCCGAATAGCTGGCTGCAGATAGCTGAAGGAAAGGTTGCGACTGGAAGCGGACCAATTCGTGTCTGTGTCGGTGATATGGAAAAGGAACTGGCACGGCTTGAGGTAGAACTGGGAGTAAAAGATGTAGAAGTTTTTTCACGGGTTGAAGTTCCGGTCAAATGGTGTACGTTCAGTGACTCTTGGGGAAATCAATTTGGTTATTTTCAATACAAACAGAAGGGGATGGAGAAATGAGTCAAATATGTGTAGTCGGGATATATGTACCTGAATTAGAGAAAGCAATCGCTTTTTACCGTGATATTTTAGGATTTGAAGTAGAGAAAGAATATGGGAAAACCATCGTTTCTTTGAAACATGGAGACCTTCCTTTAATACTGGAACAATCAAATGAGGCCAAAATCAAATCGGAAAACGGTGTATCGGGAGTAGTACTAACCTTCTCGACAACAGACATCAATGAGACGCTTCAGTATCTAAATAGTAAGGATGTTGACGTGCTTTCAACCGAACCAGAAGATTGCCCGCCTGGTAAGTTCATCCGATTCAAAGATCCATTCGGCAATATTCTTGAATATCTACAATTTGTGTAAAAGGGGATGAATCTTATGCAATCCATAGTAGGTAAAGTCTCGAAAGAAGTACTTATTTCAGCACCGATCGATTTAGTTTGGTATGCGTGGACAATCTCTGAACGTGTGTCCGAGTGGTTTGCACCACAAGCAATTGTTGATCCCCATGAAGGTGGGGCGTATGAACTTTACTTCATACCGGGTAATACAGACATGATGAACACGAAAGGATGCAAAATCACTCAGTTAAAACGGGAAGAACAACTTCAATTCACTTGGAAAGGTCCGGATCAATTTGCTAACCTAATGAATGATGAGGAGCGACTAACTGTAGTTAAGGTTGAGTTCAATAAAATCGATGAAAAGACAAGCAGGGTAGTCATTGAACATTCCGGTTTCCAAGAGGGTGATCAATGGAAAGAAGCGATTGAATGGCACAAAATGGCGTGGAACGGTGTACTGGATAGTCTGAAAACTGCACTTGAAAAAGGGGAAGGCAATCTTTGCTGCCGACCGAAGTGATATGTATATAAAAGTATATTCTTATCACGTCCGTCCAGACAAAGTAGAGAAGTATATCAAGATTCAACAAATGGCCGACAGTATTTATTCGGAATATGTAGAGAAAACAACCCTTCACTTAAATTGTATCGAAGATTCTACGAAATGGACGGAAATACATCAATACGCAAGTGAGGAAGCTTATCAGCAAGCTATGGAGAAAATCAATGCCCATTTGGCAATAAATGAACTGTATGAAGCTTTCCGAGAAGTGTTAATTAAAGACAGTGAAATAACAGAAGAGAATTATAGATTAATCGACATTTAAAACGTAAGAAGCCTCCTCAGACGAATGAGGAGGCTTTTACTTTAGGTTGCCCTCTATGAACACTACCTCATAACCAACTTTCTATATTTCAAAAACTTAAAAAAGATAAAAGTAGTGATATTTCAAATCTCATAGTAAAAATGTATTATTGCCGCAATAATGTATAAGTTTTTTTAAAGATTTCTATACCTTTTGTATCAATTTCATTCTTTACCCTAAAAAAAGATAGTTTAACCCCCTTAAATCTATTATTTTTAACGTATCGTATATTGTCGAATTTGATAGATGAGGTGACGTTGTGCAACGACTAAGTATAATTCTTGTAATTCTCGCTATTTTAGCAGCAGGCTGTGGAAAGGAGGAAGCGCCGCAAGCAGATGAACAAAAAGGGAGTCAGTCAGAAGAAACTGTGTTGTATGTAAACCCTGAACAAGGGATTGAAATTACAAATGGTGAAGGCTGGACTAAAAAGGAAGAGATTTCTGAACCCTTTAACGTACGTTTTGAAAATGAAAAGGCAACCGTGATCATCACCATGATTTCTAATAAGAAATCTGTTGATGAAATTAAGGACGAGCTTATTTCCGGTGCTGGGGAAGTGACCATCCTCGAAGAGGAGGATCATTCTGTTTCATTCCAGACTAAGCGCAAGGAAAGCATCCGTAGTGATGTATTTATTGAACGGTCTGACGAAGAAAGCCGAGTGATCATCTTCATGACACCTGCTGGAGAATACGAGAATAACAAGGCCAAATTCGACGAGTTCAAAGAGAATATTCATTTTGAGTAGAGAAAGGATGGATTGAGAATGAAAAAAGTAGTATCTGGTGTATTACTAGCAGGAACGTTATTCGCTGGAAGTAATGTAATGGCTGAGGAGGTAGTACCAACAGTTGATCTGAACTCTGAGTTGTTCCAAACGAAAGAGTTAATGGAAGCTGGTGAGTATTCTCTAACTGAAAGCCTAATTGAAAAAGCATTGCTTTCCGATGAAAATGCGGAAGAAAGCCTTGAGGAAGTAGAAGTTGCTTTAAACGAGGGTAACATTGACGCGCTATTAGCTGCGATCGATAAGATGATTTCATCTTTGGAAGATATTCAAGTAGTTTTAGAGGAAGCAAAAGCTGATGCTACAGAAGAACCTGTAGTTGAAGAAGAGCCTGCAACTGAAGAAGATTCAGAGGATGCAACTGAAGAAGAAACAGAAGGAACTGAAGAATCCACTGAAGAAGAGGCAACTCCTGAAGAAGACGTAGCGGTTGAAGACGAAGATGGAACAGTTACAGAAGAAGAAGTCGAAGAAGTTGAAGAAGAATTAGCTGAAAAAGCATCGAAGCGTGGAGAAAACCTACGTTGGATGTTGGAAAATAAAGACCTTCCTGCACCAGCAAAAGCTGGAATTGCTAAAGCTATTGCAAACCAAGAACGTGCTTGGGCAAAACAATTAGCTAATGATGAAGATGAAGTGACTGAAGAAGAAACAACTGAAACACCAGTAGTAGAAGCGCCAGAAGCACCTGAAGTTGAAACTCCGGAAGAAGAAGCACCTGAAGTTGAAGCTCCAGAAGTTGAAGAGCCAACTGAAGAAGCTCCTGTTGTAACGAAAGAAGAGAAGAAAGCAGAACAAGCAGCTGCAAAAGCAGAGCGTGAAGCAGCAAAAGCTGAAGAAAAAGCTGCAAAAGAAGAAGCAAAAGCAAAAGCTGCAGAAGAGCGTGAAGCCGCTAAAGCAGAACGTGAAGAAAAGCGCGAAGAGGCAAAAGCAGAACGTGAAGCTGCTAAAGAAGAACGTAATGCAGCTAAAGAAGAGCGTAAAGCTGAAAAGAAAAACGGCAAAGGCGAATAATGCCATAACAAGTCAACGAGCAGAGGGAACTCTGCTCGTTTCTTTAATCTATAAATATTACATTTACTCCGGTTGCAATGAATCCATTCATTTTCCAACTAAGACAAAGACATTTCCATCGGGTGCCTTCATCACCGCGACATGCCCACCTAAAGAATTTGGGAACGGCGTGCGGATCCATTGAATTTCCGGGTTATCCTTTAAAACATCATAGGTAACCCTAACATCTTCAACGACAATTTCTGTTTCCGCAAAGTTTAGGTTTGGGTTGTTTTTTAGTACCAGCTCGGAATCGCCCCCGGGGAATCGTAGTCCTATTAGTTTATAATGATTTTCCTCGTCCTGAAAGGCTTCCCATGCTTTGGATAGCCCCAATGATTGATAAAAATCTACTGACTTTTCAATATCATCAGTGTAGATTGCAAGACACTCTATTTTTTTCCACATCCATCATTCCCCCTTACTTCTGAAGATTTAACGAATCGGCACCCAAATTTCAATTTCATCAACTGTCGAGCCTATTGGATGAATATATCGTTCAAAATCGGGGGCATCCCGGAATTCGAGGTCATCCATTTTGGTGATGTAATCGAAAGTTGTCGGGATATTGGGGATTCCTCCATCCACTTTTGCGACAACGTAACGTCCACCTTCAATCTCAACATCTTGTAAATCGGTTCGCCGCCATAATTCTCTTTCATAGGCTGCTACGTAATGAACTTGTTGTCCGTCACCCGATAAACATACACCAAAAGACTGTTCAGCCGGGCTTTTCAAATTTGAATATTCGTTGTTTAGATCAACCCATACTTGTGGGATCTCTTTCACCAAGCCTTTGTGTTCAAAGCCGCTAACGATAAACGGTTCAATTGTTTCAAATCTGATGTCCATCTCTTCTTCTCCTTTGCCTAATTGGTATATAATTTGCCCTTTCATTTCCTCAAGAGCTGAAATTTCCACCTCTATGGCAGTTAGCCGGGACTTCAAAATATGCTTCATGCCTGTCTTGTCCATCTCTTTTATATCGTTCAATGAAACACCGAAACTTCTAAGCAGGCATATTTGCTGCAGTCTTTGCTGTTGGGCGTATGCATAGTAGCGGTAACCGTTGTCTGGGTTGACATATGCCGGCTGGAGCAAGCCGACTTCTTCATAGTGTTTGATTGTTTTTGATGTAATTCCGAAAAGCCTTGCCATTCTTCCAATTGATAGCACCTGATCCCCTCCCTTGCTTTAAGAATAAAGGTATCCGTAGGGGATGAGTCAACTAGTGATTTTTGTTTGATCTGTTTAACTCTTGTCCATCCTCCGTTTTTACAGCAGATCCTTGGGTAAGCTATGGATATAGAAGGGAGCGGACACAAGATGACCAGAAAACTCATTGCTGCCATTCAAGAACAATCGGTTCCATTACAGAATGGAGGCTTGGAGAGACTACTCGACTCGATTGGGGAAGCAAATATCGTTATGATCGGAGAGGCTTCTCACGGAACATCAGAGTTCTACAAAGTCCGTGCTGAGCTATCCAAAAGACTCATTACTGAAAAAGGATTTACTGTCATAGCTGTTGAAGGCGATTGGCCATCGGTACAGTCAGTAAACCAATACGTGAAAGGTTATGGAGAAGAAGGTTCAGCTGCCAGAAATGTACTCCTAAAATCCTTTAACCGCTGGCCGACGTGGATGTGGGCCAATGAAGAAGTCGAGGGCTTTGTTGAGTGGCTAAAAACATATAATGACGGAAAGCGAAAGGAATTTAAAACCGGATTCTACGGAATTGATATGTACAGTCTCTACGAATCCATCGATGAAGTATTGAACTTTTTGTCAGACAATAAAAAATATGAAGTGGACTTAGAGTTGGCGAGAAAGGCATTTTCCTGTTTTGAACCATATAACCGGATGCCCGAGCACTATGCTCTATCGACGGCTCACTTCACAGCAGAATGTATTAGTGAAGTTTCTACGTTATTAACTTCATTACGCAAGAATGAGGAGCTGTACTCGACCAACCATGAAGAAGATTTGAATGTGGTAATGAATGCAATGGTGGCCAAAAATGCTGAGGCTTACTATCGTGAGATGCTTCAGGATGATGCCATCTCATGGAATACGAGAGATATGCACATGGTCGAAGCGATCAATGAATTGATTCGCTATCATGGTGAAGGGACAAAGATCATTATTTGGGAACATAACACACATATAGGTGATGCATCAGCAACATCCATGAAGGATGAGGGCATGATCAATGTGGGACAGCTAATTCGCGAACAATATGGTAAAGACAACACATATGCTGTCGGTTTCGGAACGTACAAAGGAACTGTCATAGCAGCCGATAATTGGGGAGAACCAACCGAAATCATGGAGGTCCCTGCTTCCAAGCTGAGTACGTGGGAAGGACAAATGCATGCAGCTGGAGAGGAAGACAAAGTATTAATCTTTACGGAAGAAAACAGGCATCTTTTTAATAGCACAATCGGCCATCGAGCAATTGGTGTCGTTTACAATCCGGAATTTGAGGCTTATGGAAACTATGTCCCTTCCGAAGTAGGAAACCGCTATGATGGGTTTATATACATTGATCAATCGACTGCTTTGCATCCACTAAAAGATGAAGTATAGCTCATTGCTGATTCGAAAAACACACCACCGATTACTTCGGTGGTGTGTTTTGATCTTGTAGGAAAGCCCGTTCAATTGCATATAAAGTTGAGTCGATATCCTCGAATATTAAGGAATTCGCCTCTCTAAAGTTATTTATTTTAAACTGCCGATGAACATAGCATACATCTAAAAAAGGTAAATTATGCTGATCTTTAAATGTTAGTGTGATGTCACAGTTGTTATATTGCTCTAACGTATGAAGTGAAGTTAATGTGTTATTGGTTGTCATCTGACATCCCCCCTCTCATTATTAAAGGGAGGTGACTAAGAGAAGTCTCGTAGTTCCCAATGAATGCAAGTATAACATGAAATCCTGTCAAAAAGATAGGGTATTTCCAAAATAATACAGCCGAAGTCTATGTGAAAGGTAATAGTCGGTCAAGCGGCCCTTCTGGTTTTATAATGTCTTGTAGACCCCAAAGTGCAATCGGGAAATATGGGAAACCAGCCACATATGGGGAGATTTCATAGAGTTGGAAGTAAAGAACGATGGAATGGTCGGCGAGATAAAAATCCTGATTTGGGCGGATGCCTTTGAACTCATCGAGTAAAGGAGTCTCCCATTTTTTGATCTTTTCTCCTACGAGATCAGAGAGCTTTTGGATATAGTTGCTGTCAGCCTTGAATAAGCTTGCGAGTGTGTAAGATTCTCCTGTACGAGTATCAAAGGTAAGTGATTTGACAATCGTCATGCCATGAGCGCCTCCTGTAAAGGAGTACGTAATAAGTGAGAGGCTAAGGATATTCCGTTCATTGGTCTTAATCTCAAAATAACTGAGCAGCTCGACTAAGCTGCTTTCAAAATACCCGAGTTCAATTAAAATCTTGTTCAAAACTGCAACGATTTCATTATTAATCTTGTTTTGTACACGAGCATTTCGCAGATTTACAACCGGTATGTAAATCTTAATGTCCGGTTTTGCTTTTTGTATAAATCGATATGAAATTGGAACAGGTACGTTCAAACTTTTTCACCTCCAGGGTCGAATGATGACAGTATATGAAACAAATGGAAGGGATATGTTGTTTCACATCAATTGTTAGAAGAGTGTTATTAATGTATACTTATTTATAGTTTAGTAAATTCAGATAACAAGGGGGATGAAAGATGAAGAAAATTAGTTTGCTTTTAGTTGCTGCGATGCTTGTCCTGTTCTTAGCGGCATGTGGCACAGATTCAAGTAATGGCAGTGGCGGAGATGGGGAAGGTACAGTATACAAAGTCGGAATCGACACGACATACCCACCGTTCGAATATGAAGAGAACGGTGAATATCACGGAATCGATATCGATCTGTTTACAGCAATCGCTGAAAATCAAGGATTTGAATTTGAATTCGATGCTATGGATTTCGGGGGCATCATCCCGGCGATGGAAGCTGGACAGCTTGACGTTGCCATTGCAGGTATGAGTATTACCGATGAACGTAAGAAAGTGGTCGATTTTTCAGATCCATATTTTGATGCAGGTATTACACTTGTTGTAAATAAAGACAACGATGATATCGAATCAGTAGAGGATCTGGAAGGAAAAACAGTTGCAGTTAAGAATGGTACGACAGGGGCAAAGTTTGCAATGGACAATGCCGATAAATATGGATATGAAATTGTACAGTTCGATGATAGCCCGGCAATGTTCCAGGAAGTATCAAATGGGAACGCGGATGCTTTGTTAGAGGATTATCCGGTAATCGCCTACGCAATTGCCCAAGATAATTTAGATTTGAAAATTGTCGGTGATCGTTTGAACGGTGACCAATATGGTATAGCGGTTATTAAAGGTGAAAATCAAGATCTTTTAGAAAAGATCAACGCTGGCCTCCAAGAACTTCGTGATAGTGGCGAATACGACAAAATCGTTAATAAGTATCTTGGAGAATGAATAAATTCAGAAATATAGCGTGGATATGCCACGCTATATTTTTTTAAAGGAAGTGAAATAGTGGAAAATATTACGAATGCCATTCCGTTTCTTCTTGACGGACTAAAAGTCACCATCTACATATTTTTCTTTGCAGTAATTTTAGGATTTATCTTCGGTTTAATTACAGCATTTTTTAGACTATCTCCTATTAAACCGCTTCAATGGATTGCGAAGATTTTCGTTGACGCTATTCGCGGTACTCCTTTTATCGTTCAATTGTTCTTTATCTATTTTGGGTTGAACTCATTAGATTTTATATCATTAGACAGGACATTAGCAGGGATATTAACAGTTGCAATTAACGCTGGGGCATACTTCTCTGAAATTATTCGTGCCGGAATCCAGTCTATTGACAAAGGGCAGACCGAGGCTTCCCGTTCTCTTGGTTTGAACAGTACGCAGACAATGCAACACGTTGTCCTTCCACAGGCTTTCCGCCGTATGTTGCCTGCTATTACAAACCAATCCATTATTAGTTTGAAAGACACATCTTTACTTTCCATCATCGGAGTAGCGGATATTGTACAAAGAGGTAAAGTACAGGCAAGTGCGACATTCGACCATTTCAATATTTGGCTAACCGTCGGGATTATGTACTTCATAATCATCTACTTGCTGTCACTTCTTTCAAGCTACTTTGAAAGGAGGTTTACACTTCGATGAGCATGATAAAAGTTGATAATCTTAAAAAGTCATTTGGGAAGCTGGAAGTCCTGAAAGATATTAATGCAGAAATTAAGGAAAGGGAAGTGGTTTGTGTTATTGGTCCTTCCGGTTCAGGGAAAAGTACATTTCTCCGATGTTTGAATCGCTTGGAGGATATCACAGGCGGACACGTAATTGTGGACGGACAGGACATTACCGATCCGAAACTCGATATAAATGCGGTTCGACAAAATGTGGGGATGGTGTTCCAACAATTTAACCTTTTTCCACATATGACGGTACTTGAAAATATCACCTTGGCTCCTAATAAGTTAAAGAAAGCTGATAAGGCTGCCAATGAGAAAAAAGCTCTCGAGTTGTTAGAAAAGGTCGGCTTAAGCGATAAGGCAAAGGCTTATCCAGCTGAGCTTTCTGGCGGACAACAGCAGCGTGTGGCCATTGCCCGTGCATTAGCCATGAATCCAAAAATCATGCTGTTCGATGAGCCTACATCGGCTCTTGACCCTGAAATGGTCGGCGATGTATTAGATGTTATGAAACAACTTGCCGATGAAGGGATGACAATGGTCGTCGTCACACACGAAATGGGCTTTGCCCGTGAGGTTGGTGACCGTGTCATCTTCATGGATGGCGGGTATATCGTTGAGGAAAATGTACCAGCTGAATTGTTTGGAAATCCTCAAGAGGATCGCACAAAGTTATTCTTGAGCAAAATTTTATAAATGTTATATAAAAAGATTGCCCGCATTTTTTGTGGGCAATCTTTTTAGTCTGTGATGAATTCGAAGCGAGATGGGTAATGATAAAGGAGAAAGAGAGTGGAAAGGGTGTTTTCATGGATCGAATATTCTTTATCGCGGTGCTTGTCGGTGTACCGCTAACGATTGCGGGATCTTTCTTGCATTGGTCCAGTATTCTTATGTTTATCATTTGTGCTTTAACAGTTGTAGCGCTTTCCGGTTTCATGGGCCGAGCGACTGAAAGCTTGGCTATTGTTATGGGACCAAGGATTGGCGGCTTGTTGAATGCAACATTCGGAAATGCGGTTGAATTGATCATCGCCATTTTTTCTTTAAAAGCAGGTCTTGTGGGTGTAGTGTTAGCTTCCCTCACAGGTTCTGTTTTGGGAAATCTTTTACTGGTGTGCGGTTTGTCCTTCTTTTTAGGCGGCATTAAGTTCAAAAGACAAAAGTTTAATGTTTATGATGCACGACACAACTCGGGATTATTAATCTTTGCGGTAGTTGTGGCCTTTGTAATTCCTGAGATATTTTCAATGAAAATGACCGAACAGGAAACCTTAAGTCTTAGTATTGGAATTTCAATCATTATGATCCTCCTTTACCTCGCGGGTCTGTTCTTTAAATTAGTTACTCACCGAGGGGTGTATATAACAAATAATGAGGAAAGGCAGAAAGAGGAAGAGGAGCCGGAATGGTCTAAAAAGAAAGCGATCATTGTGTTAGTTCTTTCAACGTTAGCGGTGGCATACGTCTCTGAAAATCTCGTCCATACATTTGAAGCGGTTGGTACAAAGTTTGGCTGGACTGAGCTGTTCATAGGGGTGATTATCGTAGCGATTGTCGGAAACGCAGCCGAACATGCCTCCGCCTTGATTATGGCAGTGAAGAACAAAATGGATGTCGCTATCGAAATCGCGATTGGCTCTACTCTACAGGTAGCGATGTTCGTTGCACCTCTATTAGTGCTCATCTCTCTATTCATGACGACGAAGATGCCACTTGTCTTTACGATTCCCGAGCTGGTGGCAATGGTGACAGCAGTATTCCTGGCAATCATGGTTACAAATGACGGGGAATCCAACTGGTTTGAAGGCATTACATTAATTGCAGCGTATCTTATTATGGGAATTGGATTTTATTTACTTTAGGCAATAAAATCCATTGATTCGTATCAATGAAATTGCTATATTTGTAAAGTATGCATTTTTTAAATAGAAGGAGGATGTAGATATGTCTGCAACATATACACATCAGGTTTTACTGTATTACAAGTATGTACCAATTGAAGATCCAGAGACTTTTGCTGCTGAACACTTGGAAAAGTGTAAAGAGCTTGGGTTGAAGGGCCGTATTTTGGTTGGTCAAGAAGGAATTAACGGAACATGTTCCGGTACAATTGAGGCAACAAATGCTTATATGGAAATGATGAGAGCAGATGAGCGTTTTGCCGACATAGTATTCAAAGTAGATGAAGCGAATGGACATGCTTTCAAGAAGATGCATGTTCGTCCTCGTAAAGAAATTGTTCATTTCGGTCTCGAAGAAGATATCAATCCGAATGAATTAACAGGTAACTACCTGGAGCCTAAAGAGTTCTTTGAAGCTCTTCAAAGTGAAGATACAGTTGTAATTGATGCCCGTAATGATTATGAGTTTGACTTAGGCCATTTCCGCGGTGCCGTTAGACCGGATATTAAAACGTTCCGTGATCTTCCGGAATGGATCCGTGACAACAAGGAAATGTTCCAAGGCAAGAAAATTTTGACGTACTGCACAGGTGGAATCCGTTGTGAGAAATTCTCAGGTTGGTTGAAGCGTGAAGGTTTCGAAGATGTTAACCAGCTTCATGGGGGTATTGTCATGTACGGTAAAGATCCACAGGTACAAGGCCAACTTTGGGACGGATCCCTTTACGTATTTGACGAGCGGATCTCTGTGCCGGTCAACCGTGTAGAACACGTGGTTGTCGGGAAAGATCACTTCACCGGTGAATCTTGCGAACGCTACGTGAACTGTGCAAATCCAGAGTGCAATGAAAAAATCATTTGTTCGGAAGAGAACGAGAAACTCTATATGCGCAGCTGTTCTGATGAGTGCCGTGTGCACCCTCGTAACCGTTACATCATTGAACATAAGATGACGGAAGAAGAAGTACAAGAGCGCCTGGCTGAGATTGAACGTGTTCGCTCTGCTCAAACTGTATAAGTAATGGTGAAAGCCGGAATGAGAGATTTAGAACCTCTTCGTTCCGGCTTTTTTGCGTGCAAGTTAATAAGAGAAGCTTTTGTCAGCTGCATTTAGCTGACAAAAGCTTCTCGTTTTAGTTAAACGCGTTATAGAATCGGCTGATTGCTACAGCGTATTCGCCTCTCGTCACTTTCTGAGATGGATTGAATTTAGCCGTGACTGTCGGGAATAAGTCAAAGGCACCTTGCGTAACACCGAAATGTGCATTCAAGATGTTCAAATCGAGAGCAACTTGAACATATCCTTTTAGATGATCAGGGATATTTGCTTGATCACTGATCACGACCCTTTGGTCATTGTAAAGAACAGTCACATCTCCTGAATGCGCTTTTGCTTTCTCTTCCAATCCTAAACTTTGAACGAGTGAGTATGCTAATTCTGCCTTCGTCACTACATCTTTCGGAGCAAATTTGCCGTTTGCCCGTTCCAGCATGACACCTGCAGCAGTTTGTTTGAAGTCCTTGAATGCTGCGCCTTTTGCAGTAACCGCTTCAGCATTTGCTCTTTGATATGATTTCACATCGCTATACTTTGGTGAAGTATTTAATGCTTGACGAATTTCTGCACCCATCACCAAGTATTGGGCCAAATCTCCGCGGGTCAAATAAGAATCCGGGCGATAGTTCCCGTCAGAATAGCCATCTACTAACCGTTCTGCGACTGCCAGTTTAATCGCATCTTCAGCTGCATGGCCGGCAATATCCTTTAGGCCAACCGCGTCACCTGCTTGAAGGAATGTTAGTGTACCGTTTACTGTCTCAGGAAGTCCAATCGGAAGCGGGTTTTGCTCGGCACCTTTTAAGCCGCGTATTTCAGCAGTCCATATTCCTGCAGCAGGGGAAGGGACTGACACTGTACGGTCAAAATAGAGAGGAAACAGCAGGCTGACTCCTGAACTATATTCCGTTCCATCCGGTGCGATCAATACGAGATTCAATGTGTTTCCGGTCGTTTCTAATAGTCCAGCCGCATCAATTCTCGCAACCATTCCGTTTGTTCCTGCTACCACCTCAAATTGATGCTTATTCGCCGAAATGAGTGTAAGCGGATTGTAGTCAACGGAAAAGTCTGACACGACATGATTCGTCTCAACTGAACTATTGAATGTTTGATTCAAGTTTAATGTTGTACCGTATTCTTTTCCGAAAATAATATTCTCCAATGCCGCATAAGCATTTACATAGCCTGCTCCAACTTCCCAGCTTTCATAACCAGGCATGTTTGTAGCGGTTGCTTGCAAGATGGACTTTATTTCATCCGGTGATAGAGTCGGATCGGCTTCGAGCATTAACGCCACGATACCAGCCACATGAGGGGTTGCCATAGAAGTACCGCTCATTACCGTATAGTACGGCAGGTAACCTGTTTCAATCATTTCCGCGTCCGTATCAGGGCTCAACGAAGTAAGTGGTGATACCGTACGAGTTGAAATAATATCAACACCCGGAGCGGTCAACGTCGGGCGATCCTCCCACGTCCAAGTCTGTCCGTCCATTTCAAATGTTCCCCCGACACCTTTCGTGCCACGTGAGGAGAAATCGGCCAATGTACCATCTTTTTCGCCGGCAGCTACTGAAATGACCCACGGAGCTTTAGCGTAAGGATTATGGGTATTATCACCAGGGCCTTCATTTCCAGCCGCAAATAAAACTGTAATGCCCCTGTCAAAGGCTTTCTTACTTGCGATGTTGATCGGGTCAAATGGATCGAAGTCTCCTGAAGATCCCCAAGAATTTGTGATAACGCGTATATTATATTCGTTCTGGTGTGTAATGGCGTAGTCGAATCCGCCGATACCATCCAGGACGAATAATGTTGCACCGGAACCATAGCCAATCAGGTCAGCACCTGGCGCAGCTCCTTCATATTTACCACCTGACATGGCTCCTGTACCGCCGACTGTTCCTGCTACATGTGTTCCATGGCCGGAGTTCGTGTCTGTATTCGGTACATTCTCCAAATAGGAAATTGGGAGGAGGGAGCTAACGGCATTCAAATTAGTAGAACCTAAAACGTTTTGAACTAAATTGCTGCCGTACTCATGGTCCTTGTGAGTACCATCTACACCGCTGTCATTGACAACTACGCCGACGTTTTTGCCAGTGAATGGGAACCCACCGTTTGCCTGTTGCATGTCACGGTCAGTACGAACTTTGTCAACGCCTGTAATGGTTGTTGCATCTGCATTGTAGTAGTCCAATTGTTTGTTCAAATAAATGGAAAGTACTTGGTCGTTTGAGGCAAGTTGTTCAATTTGTGTTTTTGTTGCAACTACACCCGCCATTGGCAAGGAATTTAAAGAGATTCCCTTTGTTATACCTAAGCTGGATAAGAGGTCCAAGTTTTGGTTTGTTGGGGCAGCATCTCCTTTAAATGTAACGATTACCTCAAGAGAACCTGTTACATCCTTGAAAGCTTGTTGAAGATCTTCACCGATTCTTGCCCCGTCAAGGTTTAGGTCGGTTTCACCGATTGCATGACCGGTTCCGACCTGTCCGAAAAGAAGAGGGAAGACCAACAGAAATGTCAGTAACGTACGGATTCTAATTTTCATTTTTTATCCTCCTAATACTGAAATACTTACTCCCTTTATTATCATGAAAATTCTCTTCAACTCCTATTCTGCGAACGATATATTTTGAGCCTCTAAATAGACTATTTTTCACTACTACCATAGTAGTAGGGGACACCTAACAGTTGTTTCACATAAAAAAGTGCTTAGCAGACTGTAGACAAAGTCAATTAAAAGTGAATAAAGATGTATATGAAATTTGCGGTGACCGCCACTTCGCTTTCCGTGGGCTTAGGCCAACAGGAAGTTGGTCACAAAGGCGTTGCCGCAGGACGCGGCGCACTTAGACTTTGTTCAATAACTAACGTCACTGATGTGACT
>NZ_JBHSEC010000019.1:0-328149 GCF_042651785.1 Chungangia koreensis | reverse complement strand
TTTAAGGTTGGCGTCCTAAGATCGCCACGTCCTGTGGCAACGGACGCATGACCCGCTTCGTGCGGGCCCAATAGCAAGCGAAGCGAGACCCTGCACGAGCACAGCGAGGAAGCGGCTCGGTGCTTGCCCGCGGAAAGCGTCCGACTGGAGCGATGGCTCCAGATTAAAGATTATATACATTGGAATTTATAAAAATTCTTTTGTCAACAAACAGAAGTGCTTAGTTCTATGAACTAAGCACTCAATGCATTACCTAATAATTTTTATATCCAATTCTTCATCTGAAAAAGGAAGTTCTACGATGTGGGGTTCATTTACGGTTGCCCTTTTCAGTGACTGCATCGATTTGATTAGAAAATCAATTTTCGATTCTTCCCCTTGCAGCTCAGCTATCACACTTCCATCATCTGAATTTTTCACCCAGCCCTTTAAGTTTAATCTTTGTGCTAACCTCCACAATTCCAACCGGAAACCTACATTTTGTACCTTTCCTGAAAAGGTGATGTTCTTTCTGACTACTGGACTTTGGGCGAAGTCGGGAAACTTAATGCGATTCGCATGCCAAATGATATAACTGTCCCTTAACTTCTTAAGTGAATTCATTCTTAAACCATGCCCCTTTGCTTTTCTGCTTCAGGTATAAGTTCAACATAAAGAGAGCTAATCCCTTTAGATTAGCTCTCCGATTTAAAAGTGATTTCATTATTGAGCTGAAAAAGCGGCCATAACTGCTTCATATGCATTTACATATCCTGCACCGGCTTCCCATTGGCTAACATCCATTGGGGTAGCTGTTTGTTGAAGGATTTCTTTCACTTGAAGCGGTGTCAGTTCAGGATTAGCATCGAGCATGAGGGCAATCACACCAGCTACATGAGGGGCAGCCATAGAAGTTCCGCTCATCGTCGTATAATACGGAAGATAGCCGGGTTCAATCATTTCTATGTCGTCTGTTGCTCCTAATAATGGAGTCGGTGAGAGTGTTCGGGTTGAAATGACTTTATAGCCAGGCGCCGTTACGGTCGGGCGATCTTCCCAAGTCCATGTTTCACCGTCTACTGTAACAGTTCCCGTTTTCCCTTCAATTCCTCTTGAAGAGAAGTCAGTTAGATTTCCTTCCGCATCACCAGCAGCTACTGTTACTACCCAAGGAGCTTTCTTATAGTTGCCTGAAATGGTACCCATATCAGGTCCGGAATTCCCGGCAGAGAAGACGGTTACAATTCCTCTATCATACAATTTCTTCGTTGCGATATTAATTGGATCGTTTGGATCGAATTCAGCGCCTGCTTGACTCGTGTCACCCCAAGAATTCGTAATGACCCGGATATTATATTCCGCTTGGTGAGTAAGCGCATAATCGAAACCGCCTACTACGTCAAGAATCGCAATTCCAGCACCGGATCCATAGCCGATCAAATCTGCTCCTGGAGCTACTCCTTCATATTTACCGCCAGACATTGCCCCGGTGGCGCCGACAATACCAGCAACGTGAGTGCCGTGTCCGCCGGTTGTATCAGTATTCGGAACATTTTCAGCGTATGTGATTGGGAGAAGTGTAGTCAGCGCGTTCAAGTTTGTTTGCGCTGCAACGTTTTGGACTAAATGACTGCCGTATTGTAAATCTGGGTGAAGACCATCGACTCCACTGTCGTTTACGACGACACCAATGCCGTTGCCATCAACCGGGAAACCACCGTTCTTTTTCATGAATGATGAATCCGTCCGTACTTGGTCCACATGTGTAAAATCCGTAGCTGTTTCATTCTCATATTGAAGTTTACGGTTCGGATAGATAGACAAAACCCGATCGTCTGCGGCTAAACGTTTAATCTGATCGGGTGTTGCGATGACGCCGGCAATCGGAAGCTCATTCAATAGAACGCCATTTTTAATCCCTAAATGATTAAGAAGGGATGAATGGGTTTCGTTAAGACGTTCTTTAGTTTTAAACGTTACAATCACTTCCTGCGGCGTTAATGTATTGTCGATAGTTTCCAATAGTCCACCGCTGATTTTACTTTGACTTAGGAATTTTGCGGTGGCAGTTTCTGTTTTGAATGGAGCTGCCGCAAAGATGAGAGTAAACATAAGGGCCGCCAATAAGAGTTTCTTAAGTATATTCATGAAAAAACCTCCTTCACTATTGATTTAATTATCTCAATCAATCAGTGAGGAGGCTATTCGGCATAAGGTATAAATGAATCCATACATAAGTAGTAAAGTTAGTAATCCAAAGGTATTACCTATTCTATTGTAAAGGAAGGATTTGGTTTTGTATCGTGTGAATCACGGCCTGTGAGCGGCTCTTGACGTTCAGTTTCTTGAAAATCTTGCTAAGGTGAATTTTTACGGTCTTGTCACTAATGAACAGCTTCTCTGCAATTTCTTTATTGCTAAGTCCTTCTAAAAGACAATGGAGTACTTCCTTTTCCCTTTCTGTCAGTTCATCACGTTGGGGCGCATCCCGTTTCTGTATATGAAAATCCAATAATTTCTTTGTCATGGATGGATGAATGACTGATTCTCCTCTGGCAACTGATCGGATTGCATCAACCACCTGCTGAGAGGGGGCATCCTTCAACAAATAACCATCGGCCCCTTCACGAATTGCCGAAATAAAATATTCATCATGGTTATACATTGTCAGCATAATGACTTTAACAGCAGGATATTGCCTTTTAACCATAGCCATCACTTCTATTCCATTTTGTTCAGGCATGTTTATATCCATTAAAATCACGTCAGGGTGCAGTTCTTCTATTTTTTTCAGAACATCCCGGCCTGAAACAGATTCTCCTACGACTTGTATATCTTTCTCTAACTCTAACAGGCTCCGAATCCCATCTCTTAGAATCGTGTGGTCATCGACCAACAACACGTTGATCATCTATTCTTCCCCCTTTTAGTGATTGTTTAGGTATCGATAAAGAGACTTCTGTTCCCATACCTTTTTTACTATCGATCTGTAGACTTGCATCGATTTTATCTGCGCTGTCATTCATGTTCAATATGCCGAAATGCGGTTCACGACGTGCTAATAGTAGTGCATCAACGAGTGAAAATCCGATGCCGTCGTCCTTAATCTTCAACAGGATGTGCTCCTGTTGGAAACTTAGAAGAACTTGCACGTTTTTAGCGTTTGCATGCTTCGTAATGTTGTGGATGGATTCTTTGAAAATATCAAATATGATTTTTTCTATTTCAGTGCCGAGAGGATAAGACTCACCACGTTCTTCAAAAACAATTGTAATAGGGAATTCCTCTTGGATTTTATGGCATGTTTCCTTGATTGCTTTCTTTAACCCGTTTTTAACAGTTGCAAGTGGACGTAAGGCATAAATCGATTCGCGGATTTCTTTCAGGCTCAACCTCAGTTTTGTAAGACTGTCCTGAACGAGTTCCATCGAATATTCAGGCTGATCTGATCTGATTCTTGTTGCCGTCTCCAGTTTCATCACCGCCCCAGCGAGTGATTGTGCAATTCCATCGTGAATCTCCCGTGCAATCCGGTTCCTTTCCTCTAAGATGAGGCTGCGTTCCTGTTCGGCCAGTAAAGATCTTGTAGTCAATATGATGGCGAGCTGGTTGGCTAAAGTAGCAACCATGCTTAAATCCTCTTCTGTAAAACTATTAGATCGGCTGCGCCCGAGTGCCATCATGCCGACGGTTTTGTTTTCGACAATTAGCGGTGCATAGATCAAAGAACGGATATACTCCCTAAAGCAATCATCAGCCGGTCCCTTTGTAAATCTGCGGTCGGCAATCATAAGTGGTCCATTCAATTCGGTAAAATGATTAAATTGATCACTTGATAGTCGTGCACCAACTGTGTGTTCGCCGGCCGTAAACACTTTTTCCCATTCTCCCTCTTCATTCGTCCAAAGAATGAGGGATTCAAAATCGACAAAACTTGAAATTTGACGGTGAAATTCATCATAACCATCACCTGACAACATGGAACGGTTCAGTTCAGTTGTAGTGGAGAAGAGGGACTTTAACCGGTTTTTTTCGGTTTGTATTTTGACGATCACCGACATAAGTAAGGCAGCGGCGATCAACGGAGAAAATACAAAGAAAACAGATAGAATATCCAACGAACCTCGATTTTGACTGCCCAGCAAAAGAACCAGACTTAAGTAGGCAGCTGAAATGAGAAAGCTCCTGAATTCTGAAATGGTTTTATTGAACCAAGCCTCAAGAGTGTATCGTTGTGGGCGTAGTTTCAGTAAAAGATCAACTAAAGCATTATTGATGACATAGAAACAAGAAGTGAATAGAACCATGTGAATCATAATCCGTGAAAAACTCCCTGAAAAAGAGAGGAGGGCGTCTATGATTGCAGCTGTCAAAAAATTAGTCATTAAGAGGCTAAGAGCCAATTGAGATAAATTGAAAAAAATGATTCGGACTGGCCTTCTTTTAACAAGGTTATTCAATAGTATGACTGTAGAGTACGCAACAATAGCAGCTTCCAATCCTGATGTGATGAAAATTGTATAAATGATTGGAAAACTGATGGAAGTAAACCCTCTCCAAACCGGCATTGGGTAGTTTTCGGTCACCCAAAGGAAGGCGATCAGGATTAAGAAAACGACAATTCCGTTTAAGCTTGGCTCAACATCCATATTGAAAATGCTCCATAAATAGATAACTGTACCTAAAAATGAAATCACTATAAGATATGTATTGGCTTGTTTTTCCCGCAAGATGGTATTCACTTTATTCGACAAGAAATCCACCTTCTTTTAATTATAAATATTCCGTCAATTAAAACCTATTTTTTTGCTTTAGGATGAAAAAGTGATAAATAGAAAAAAGAATCCCTGAACTACGTCAGGGATCAAATGGGGTAAATGACTTTTCGGGTTCGGATGCAAAAGCCTGGACTGGTCCAATGAGGACACTGACCAATCCAGTGTCCACCCACAAGGGATGTTACGTTCATTTTTTCAAAATCCCCCTCATAATACCATTCGGCAAAAGATATATTTTTAGTAGTACATTGGTAGTATCATTACCTTTCTGTCATAAGGGATAATGTATTGCCTTCAGTGTCTTTAAAGAAGGTCATCCAAATCTCCGTCTCGCCCATCTGCCCGACGACATGCGGTTCATCCAGAAATTCAGCACCGCGATCTTTCATGACAGCTACTTTACCCTCTAAATCCTCGACCTTAAAATACAGCACAGATCCTGGGTGATCAAACTCCTCAGTTTCTGCTTTACTCACCAGTAACCTTGTTTCTCCACATTGGAAGAAAGCTAAGCCGTTCGTTTCAAAAAGAAGCGGGAGCCCTAATACATCTTTGTAGAATGTAACAGCACGAGCCGTATTCTTGGCAATTACGGCAATTTGCCCGATGGACGTAATGTTTTGAGTCATGTTTAACTCCTCCTAATCTCTATTCCTTTTCATTTCGACATGCATTTACCAAAACCTTTTTTTCTGTTGGTAGAGATTCCATGTTATCCTTATAATGAAACCGAGGTGATCCCATGCTGCACCATGTCGAAATCAATGTATCGAATATTAAGGAATCCTATCAATTCTATTCTTGGTTATTACCGGAATTGGGTTATGACATTTATCAGCAATGGGAAAAGGGATTCAGCTTTAAAGAAGGGTCAACCTATCTCGTATTCGTCCAAACGGAATCACGATATATGGATATCCCATTTCATCGTTCAGGCGTAGGTCTAAATCATTTAGCTTTCCAGGGAACTCGGGAACTGATTGACCGATTGACAATTGAATTGAAGAGAAAAAGGATTCCCATTCTATATGAAGACCGGCATCCGTATGCCGGTGGAACAGGCTATTATGCTGTGTTCTTTGAAGGTCCAGACCGTTTGAAGCTTGAGATAGCAGAAAATCTACCTAACAATGACAAATTAAATGAAATAGATTAATAAGATGAAAGGATTAGCTCCATGTTCCGTAAACTTCTCCTATTAATCGCAATGATTGTAGTCATTGCGATTTTCTTATATGCCAATAATCATTGGCTCCAAACGACTGAATATACGATTGAATCCCCCAAAATACCGAAGTCGTTTGACGGCTTCAGAATCGTCCAACTCTCGGACCTTCATGACTCACTCTTCGGAGAGGGACAAGAAAAGCTAGTCCGAAAAGTGGAGAAACTTAAACCGGATGCAGTTTTTATAACGGGCGATCTGATTGACAGCAATCGATATAATTTAGAGCAAAGTATGGTACTTGTCGAAAAGCTCGTTCACTTCACGGATGTCTATTACGTTACGGGTAATCATGAAGTGGCAACTCGAAAAGTGGATGAAATTAAAGCGGCTGTTCAATCGGCAGGTGCACATGTATTATCCGATGAGTCGGTCAAGTTAACGAAAGATGGGGAGTCAGTAGCACTGATTGGCATCGATGATCCATTAATGAGGAGTATCTCAGAAGATCCAGAGTTCGTTCAGGAAGCCATTGAAGAAGCGGTAAAGAATGTGCCGAAAGATGAATACAAAATTTTACTATCTCACCGTCCCGAGTTTTTTGATACGTACGTCCAAATGGGCCTCGACATAACGTTTAGTGGACATGCGCATGGTGGGCAAGTCCGTATTCCTGGAGTAGGAGGCCTAAACGCTCCGGGCCAAGGATGGTTTCCGGAATATACATCTGGGCGGCATATAAGCGGAAATTATTCCATGATCATCAGTAGGGGACTTGGAAACAGTATTATTCAATATCGTGTATTCAACCGGCCGGAAATTGTATTTGTTACTTTATCTTCTAAAGTGGATTAATGAAAAAAGTTGCCCAGAAGCGTGAGCGATCTGGGCAACTTTTTTCTTATTCAGGAATTTTATAAAGTTGATCATCTTTAGCGGATGGAGAGCCACGACCATCCGTGTTGTTCGTGATGAAATAGAGGGACTTCCCATCTGAGTATACATCCCTGACACGTCCATATCCTTCAATTTTCCGTTCAATTTCTAAAATGTCCGGGTTGATGACTAAAATCGCTTCTCCCCGCAAGGCGGCTACGTATAACTTGCCTTTGTGGAATGTCATGCCGGATGGAGCCCATGTTTCATTAGGTCCAGATGTGAGAATTGGAGTTTCCAATCCCTCTTTTTTTTCCGTGCCACGGATGATCGGCCATCCATAATTTCGGCCTTCGACTAAGAGATTGATCTCATCATTTGCTTGGGAGCCGTGTTCCGAAGAGAATAAAGTTCCCTCCTCCGACCAGGCAAGTCCCTGTGGATTGCGGTGTCCCAATGTGAAAATCGAGAATTCACTATTTTGTTCCATTCTCAACACTTTTCCGTTATAGGACTGTGGATCTTGTGAAAGTTCAGGACGGATCGCATCTCCAATCGTGGCGAATAGTTGTCCAGCAGGACTGATTTTCAGTCTTCCTCCGTGATGGTAATCGCCTGATGGGACATTGTCTAAATGCGTTTCGGTCTCTTCCCAACGATTGCCCGTCTGCTTTAACGTCACAATCCGGTTAAAAGGTGCGCCGCGGTTGTCATACGTATAGTAAGCATAAGCTTCTTTTGACTGATTGAAATCTTCTTTTAATACAAACCCTAACAATCCTGCCTCTGCCGCATTGGAAAGAGGAGAAGATAATGAAACGGCTTGCCGTTCAACTTTCCCGTTTTCAACAACTGCAATCGTACCGCCCCGTTCGGAGATATAAAAAACGCCTTTGTGCAGGTTGATGGACCAAGGTGCTTCCAACTGCTCTGCTATGGTACCCTCAGAGATTTCATTCATGACAGCCGGGATCGCCTTTCCATCATCCACAGGTTTCTCAGATAAATCGGGAGGGTTTTGACTTTCACCTTGGTTTGAACAGGCGGAAACAAACAGGATGAAAAGGATGAGCAGGATTTTTTTCATTTTGTTTTGTTCGCTCCTTTTTTCTTGTTGAAGATAGTATAAAGAAACTTCCATTGGAAAGGTAGTTAGACCCATTTTTCGAGTGAATTGTAACAAAAAGGGTAGTGGAACGTTAAGTATGTAAAGAAATTAAAGGAGAATGGAATATGAAAAAAATACTCTTTTTATGTCTTTGTCTGATCGGGTTAGTAGGCTGTTCAGAATCGGTAGATGAAAAGCCGGACTCTACCAATGAGCAGCATAATCATGTGGGCAAAGAAAAGAAGGATGAACAAAATCCCTCCGATCCGGAACATGAAGAAGAAACGGAAAAAGCTGTGACAGAGGAAGAAGCAATGACGATTGCAAAGAAGCTGGTGCGGGAGTTCAATCAACTTATGATAGACATGGGAGAGAAAAAGGGCTGGAATTTTGAAAATCCCGCTGACTATGAGACTGCAAAGCCAGAGCTGCTGAAGCTGGCGACAGAGGAGTTTTCTGATCGTCACTTAAAAGAATATGTAGAAACATATTATTGTAACTGCGATTCAATTTGGGCTCCGAGCTTGAATGACCAAACAGTGAGAATGGAAACAGAAATCGAGGAAGAGGCTTTTACTGTCAAGGGGTTGGTACTCCCGAATTATGTTTCAGGTGGATTTGAAATGACGTTGGAAGTTGTGAAACAAGATGGGAACTGGAAGATCGATGGATGGAACAGTGAGTCATTTATCGGAAAAGATATGAATTTTACGAAAGAAGAAATCCAGGTTGCACATCCTGATAAAGATATAAAGGAAGAACAATATCTGGAACAGTTTGATGTAACGGTTTATATAGCTGAGTCAGAGCAAGAAATTTTAGGAATCAGCAAGAAAGACGGCACGCTTTTCGGAATTGAATAAAAGAAAAAAGAAGTACCAAGAATGGCACTTCTTCTTTCGTTGTTATTTTAATGCTTCTGGAACTGTATTCAAGTCTAGTCCCCATGCGACTGGCAACAGGAAGTAGATGGCTAATGCAACAAGGATGATACCAAAGATGTTTAACGCAAATCCCGCTTTTACCATGTCTGGAATTCTCAAATAGCCGGAACCGAAAACGACTGCGTTCGGTGGTGTTGCCACTGGCAGCATGAAGGCACATGAAGCTGCTACACCAGCCGCTACCATGATTGCAATAGGGTGTATGCCAACTGCTACCGCCAAAGCTGCCATAATCGGATACATCATGGATGCTGTTGCAGTATTGGATGTAATTTCAGTCAAGAATATTACAAGTGTAGCAACTGTTAAAATAACGATGAATGTATTCAGTCCTTGAAGTCCTGTTAATTGTGCCCCGATCCATTCTGACAAGCCGGAGCTTGTAAAACCTGAAGCAATCGCTAAGCCACCGCCGAATAGAAGGAGGATGCCCCAAGGGAGTTTCATCGCTGTATTCCAGTCCATCAGATGATCGCCCTTTTTATTTCGGGAAGGGATGACGAAAAGTAGTATGGCAAAAGCTATTGCAATAATCGTATCGTCAATTGCCGGATTAAGTTTCTGTAATACAAAAGTCCTCGAAATCCAGGCTAAAGCGGCACCTACGAAAATGACAAATACAATTTTCTCTTCATATGAAGCGGCACCAAGTTTTTCCTTTTCTTCCCGCAATACTTTAGGTCCGCCAGGAAGATCTTTAATTTCTGATGGATATACAACTTTAACTAAATAGAACCAAGTGAATAATATGAAAATCCATGCAATCGGGACGCCGAACAACATCCATTGGCCAAAGCCGATATTGATGCCATACATTTTTTCCACTGCTCCTGCGAAAAGGGCATTCGGTGGTGTACCGATCAATGTTGCAACTCCACCAAGGGAAGCCGAGTAGGCAATTCCCAACATAAGCGCCTTACCGAAACCAAAATTCTCTTTTGACGTGTCAATGGAGGGGTTTCCTTTGAGTGCGTCCGTAATCTGGACAATGATTGCAAGCCCGATCGGCACCATCATCATAGCGGTGGCAGTATTTGAAATCCACATGGATAAGAAACCGGTAGCTACCATGAAGCCTAATATGATTCGTTCCATATTAGTGCCGATCAAGTTAATGATCGTAAGGGCGATACGTCTATGTAAGTTCCATTTTTCCATAGCAAGAGCGATGATAAATCCGCCCATAAAAAGGAAAACGGTTCCGTCCCCATAAGAAGCTGTTGTCGTTTTAACATCAAGACCTCCAGCCAATGGGAATAATATAATCGGCAGCAATGAAGTGGCAGGAATCGGAATCGCTTCGGTCATCCACCATGTTGCGATCCACAAAGTGCTTGCCAAAATAGCCAGTCCTTCAGGCGAGAGGCCCTCGGGCTTGAATAAAAATATTGTCAGGAAAAATAAAACTGGACCTAAAATGAGGCCGATTAACTGTGCAGGTTTGTAGCTGCGGTTGCCATCACCATTATTGGAAGGAGTTGCTTCGGAACGAGGTGAAGCATTTCCTCCATTCCCTGCTGTGGTTCCTTTCGCAAAAAACCTGAACATATCTTTTGTTTGGTCATGCTTTTCCCATAACCAATTCCAAGTTGCAGTTAACAAATTCTTTCCTCCTTTTTACTTTCTGTAGTATAACAATCTAATTATAGTAATCTCTGTGTGTAATCACAAGAAAAATGGAAACGCATACAAAATTATTGTTTAATAATGTATATGGTGAAAAAATCATTTCCATGATATTCTAAAGGAAGAAAATAGGAAAGAAGGAACGAAATGAATCCTCTGCTTTCTGGAAGTTATTCAGTTGATTTGAAGGAACTTCTGTCGATTGCGCATGTTGAGAAAAACATGCAAAAAGATACTTATCTTTATCAAGAGGGCGACGAATCGGACGCCATTCATTATATATTGTCCGGGAAAGTACGGATCAGTAAAATTACTCCAGACGGAAGGGAATTGACTTTCCGTATTTGTGGTGAAAATGATTTTATCGGTGAGATTACACCTTTTTGTGATCCATCCAAGTATACGGTAAGTGCGAAAGTCATCGAAGAGGGTACCTGTGCGAAAATCCGAAAAGAGGATTTGGAAGAAGAGCTACTAAAAAACCCTTCACTTACACGGGAATATATGAAGTGGATGGGGCTTCACCACCAAAGGACGCAGTCGAAGTTCAGAGATTTGATTCTTCACGGAAAAAAGGGAGCTCTTTACTCGACGTTGATCCGCCTAACCAACAGTTATGGAGTTGAAGGTGAAGATGGGATCCTAATTGATTTGAACCTTACGAATATGGAACTCGCCAACTTTTGTGGAATGACCAGGGAAGTCGTAAACCGGATGCTCAGCGAATTGAAAAAGGAAAAGAAGCTTTCACTAACTGACGGGAAAATCGTTATTCATGATCTTCAATATTTAAAAGATCAAATTCATTGTGAGAACTGCCCAATTGAGTTTTGTACAATTTATTAAGGCATTTTGCCGGTCTGAAGTCATCATTTTGACTTCAGACCGTTTTTTTGTTTTTCGAAAGACAAGTCTTTAATTTAAACTTTATGTCCATTTATTGACAAGTGCTTAAAAAGGGGGTGTTAGTGTGATTTATATCACACCTAAAGGTTATGGGCGGGAGTTACGATGAAGGTACCAAATAACACGGAGGCGACTCGAATGAGTAAGAAAAAAATAGGTGGAGAGCCGGAACTGAAAGGAACTTTCATCAGTGTCATGGCTGTCGGAGTAATAATTGTTGTCATGTGGTTCGCAGCATACGGACTCTATGTTTACAGATAAAGAATCAGGAAAGCAGGTGAGAATAATGCATCTTCATAAGTATGAAAAGATTTGGTTAGGCTTTGGAATTATTGCATTAGCTATATTTTTATTGATTGTCGGAATTACAGCTTTTTCACAGGGACATACGCCATCCGGAGGGATGGATATGATTGATCCGAAAAAAGTAAATGAGACAGCGCCATTTGATAATCCGGGAGTAACGAAAATTGATGATGATACGTACCAAGTTGCGATCATTGCCATGGCTTTCGGTTATAACCCATCCAAAATTGAAGTGCCTGTCGGGAAAGAAATTATCTTTAAAGCGACCAGTACAGATGTTGTTCACAGTTTCACGATTGATAACACGACTGTGAACATGATGGTTGTGCCTGGCCGGATTGCAACAAAGAGCTACACGTTCGACAAACCAGGAAATTATTTAATTTTATGTAATGAGTATTGTGGAGTAGGTCATCACATGATGTTTACAGAAATAGAGGTGGTTGAGCCATGATCGCAAAACAAGATCGTTCGTTGGCTTTATGGAATATAGGAACTGCATATGTAGCGTTTCTAATTGGGACGCTCATGGGATTGTTACAGGTTTTCGTACGGAATGACAAGTTGGATTTACCTGCTTGGTTGGATTACTACCAAGTACTTACAGCACACGGAGTTCTACTCGCCCTAATCTTTACAGCATTCTTCATCTATGGATTTTTAATTACGGGTATGAGTAAATCTTTAGGCAATTATAGTTCGAAGGTTCGTAAAACCCTTTGGATCGGTTTTATCGTGACATTAATCGGAACAATCATGGCAACAGTGATGATCATTTCCGGTGAAGCTTCAGTTTTGTACACATTTTATGCTCCACTTAAAGCAAGTGGCTGGTATTATGTAGGGCTGGCTCTCTATGTAGTCGGAACTTGGATCAGCAGCTTCGGGTTAATCGCACATTACATTTCTTGGAGAAAAGCACATAAAGGTCAGTTGAGTCCTTTATTCGCCCATATGACAATTGCAACACTCATCCTCTGGATCATTGCTTGTTTAGGAGTAGTCGCAACTGTTCTTATCCAGTATATCCCTTGGGCATTCGGTTGGGTTGATACGATTAATATCGAATTGAGCCGTGCATTGTTCTGGTACTTCGGGCACCCACTTGTGTATTTCTGGTTGCTGCCTGCCTATATCGCATGGTATGTCGTTGCACCGAAAATCTTAGGAACAAAAGTGTTCAGTGATTCACTTGCCAGATTATCATTTGTATTGTTCATCTTGTTCTCAATTCCGGTCGGATTCCACCATCAGTTGAATGAACCGGCCATATCTGACTTCTGGAAGTACTTGCAAGTTGTCCTAACTTTCATGGTTATTATTCCATCATTGATGACTGCATTCTCGATGTTCGCTACATTTGAAATCGCAGGAAGACAAAAAGGCGGTAAAGGGCTATTCGGTTGGTTCACCAAACTACCTTGGCATGATATTCGCTTTACTTCTCTGTTTGTTGCCATGGCATTCTTCATTCCTGGTGGAGCAGGCGGGATTATTAATGCAAGTTTCCAAATGAATGAAATGATCCATAATACGATGTGGGTTGTAGGCCACTTCCATATCACTGTCGGTACACCTGTAGCCATGACTTTCATGGGTCTTACATTCTGGTTAGTCCCTTATTTAACAGGAAGACAATTTACGAAGCCGCTTAAGAAGTTGGCGTTCATCCAAATTATTACTTGGGCAGTCGGTATGCTTCTTATGTCCACAGCGCAACACATTTTAGGTCTATTAGGAGCGCCAAGACGAACTGCTTATACAGGCTATAATAATCATCCGTCTACATTGGAATGGTTCGACGGCATACTTTCGAACCACGTTACGATGGCGGTTGGAGGAAGCATCTTATTCCTATCTGCTCTGATGCTGATTTACATCGTTGTCCAATTGATGTTCTTTGCACCAAAAGCGGAAACAGAAGAAGAGTTTGTCGACTTCCCTATGGCAGAAAGTGATATGTCCGGAACACCGAAATGGCTTGAAAACTGGTGGATTTGGATTGGAATAGCGGTATTGCTCATCATCGCAGCGTACGCAATACCATTGACACATTTAATTCAACACTCAATAGGTTCAATTGGCTTTAGAACTTGGTAAAGGAGATGATTTGAATGTTCTTGCCCGTTTTAACACTGATCGTTGTCATTACACTTGTTACAGGAATCTACGTTGAAGTTAATAGTTAAGATTGTTAAGAATAGCTGAAACAAAAGAGAAATCTGCACGACTCAATTTAGAGTTGGCAGATTTCTTTTTTAATAGATTTAAGTTGTCTGTTGCAATAACAGTGCCTGCCCAATGCCGATGAAATATTCAGATTCCCGGATAATATGATTCAGGACAGAAATGGCAATCGGGTTGTTTTTCACCGGCGCACTTTCCGTTTTAATTTGCCTGCAAAGATGAATGAAATCTTCGCTTTGTTTCAGACAAAATTCAACAAGTTCTAACACACTATGCGTCAGTTGTTCAGGAACATAGTAAGAGGACCTAACAACTGTCTCGATGTAACGGACAATATGTTGATGAGTCTCTGAAAGTGCAGCTTCCCACTTATGTAGAGCATCTACAAATGGCTGCTCTAAATCGGGGACAAGCTCCCGGATGACGACCGTATGCTCTTCCTCTTGGTGCTTCCAGAATTCAGCCTCATCCAAGATCCGAAGGGGCATTTGCTGCCCATAGTAAAATTGCATCTCTATCCCTCCTCCTGCATGGTATGTGGCGAATCATGACGGTATTCCAGCAAAAACCGAAAGAATATTGTAACCTTTTCCATCCTTGTAGGGGGGAGAGTAAAAGATAAAAAGATAGGTGGGATTCGGACATTTAAGTTTTAGTGGCTTTTTCTATGTTATCAGTGGAAATTCTCTGATATTTTCATCGAACTGCTTTGATATACTTTACATATAAGGGAAAGGGGAGCTTGTATGTGAGCAATCTAAAGTTCGATCAAAAAACGGCAAATGAATATGAAAAGGGCATCCGGAGAACACTCCCTACTTACGATGCCATGTATAAAATGACACATTCCTATTTAAGGCAGAACGTAGGAGAAAAAGCTTCCATTCTAATTGTCGGCGCCGGAGGGGGAACTGAACTTGAAGTATTTGGTAAGGGGAATGCAGAGTGGACTTTTACTGCAATCGATCCTTCAGCTTCGATGCTCGATTTAGCCAAAGTAAAATCAAAAGAATTAGGATTATTAAATCGAACGAAATTCTTCAGCGGAACTGTTATAGATTTGGATGAGAGAAACCTATACGATGCCGCAACCAATATGCTGGTACTTCATTTCATACCATCCATTGAAGAGAAGCGAGAAACGTTAAATAAGATTAACCGGCTCTTGAAGCCAGGTGCGCCGTTGATCATTGCCTCTATGTTCGGCGAGCCTGGACAGGAAGAGTTTGAAGAGAAAGTCAAGCTGTGGAAGCAGTATTGGCTGGACCGGACAAAACTTAATCCGGAGGCAATGGAAGATATGGAAATGTCAATTCGGAATCTATCCTTCTTGGCGGAGAATGACATCCGATCATTGCTTTTAGACGCAGGATTTGAACGCATGACTAAGTTTATGGAAACGGCCATGTTTGGTAGTTGGATTTGTTATAAAAAGAAATCGGGGGATGAATGATGAAGACACTTTGGTACGGTGGACCCATCTATACGATGGGAAAAGAGGGAGAGAAAGTAGAAGCCATCCTGGTGGATGAGGGACGAATCTCAAAAGTTGGGTCTGTGAAAGAATTGAAGTCTTTCGCAGATGAAGAAATCGATTTAAAAGGGGCTGTTTTATATCCTGGTTTTGTAGACAGCCATATGCATATGATTGGGCACGGAGAAAATTTAAGTAGGCTCGATTTGTCAGATGTTACCTCCTCTCAAGAAATGAGAGATCGGTTAATGGCAGCAGTTGAAAGTCATCCACAAGGGGAATGGTTCATCGGGGAAGGATGGAATGAGAATAATTTTTCGGATAAAAAGATTTTCTCACGTTATGAGTTGGACAAAATTTCACAGTTACCTATGATATTGAAACGAATTTGCCGTCACGCAATGGTGGTCAACTCAAAGGCGTTGGAATTGGCAGGGATTACAAAAGAGACGCCTGATCCGGATGGAGGCGTTATTAAACGGGATGAAAAAGGCGAGCCTACTGGCCTGTTAATGGACGAAGCGATGGAACTTGTCACAAAAGTCCTGCCAGACTTCAGCGAAGAATATTTGGAACGTGCTTTAGTAAAGACGGTAGAAGATCTGATTGCAAGAGGGATTACCGGTGCCCATACGGAGGATATGGGCTACTACGGCCATTATAGTAAGCCGCTGAATGCCTTCAAACGAGTCATAGGGCCGAATCGGAAATTCAGGGCGCATCTCCTTCGCCACCACACCGTATTCGATGAGATGATGAAAGATGGTGCCGCATATAACGAACCATGGGTTGAGCCGGGTCCGATGAAGATATTTGCAGACGGTTCTTTAGGCGGCAGAACAGCTCTATTAAGTTCGCCATATAGTGATCAACCAACAACTCATGGTGTGGCAATCCATTCCGATGAAGAACTTAATCGTCTCGTTGAACTAGCTAGAAGGCATGGGGAAGCAGTGGCAATCCACATGATTGGTGATTTGGCAGTAGAGAAAGCTTTGGATGCAATTGAAGCTCATCCTGCACCAGCTGGCAAGAGGGACAGACTTATTCATGTCTGCATTCTTCGCGAGGATTTAGTGGATCGAATAGAAAAGCTTCCTGTGGAATTAGATCTCCAGCCAAGTTTCGTGACATCTGACTTTCCGTGGGCAGCTGATCGACTTGGGGAGGAGCGGCTGAATTGGGCATACGCATGGAAGAAGCTCTTGGACAGAGGCTTGCTCTGTTCTGGTGGTTCCGATTCCCCGATTGAAGATGTCGACCCTCTTAAAGGGATGTATGCAGCAGTTACCCGTCGACTGCCAGGTGAAACACATGAAGGGTATCTACCGGAAGAGAAACTTTCCCGTTTTGAAGCAATTCGCTTGTATACGGTTGGGAGTGCAGAAGCAATTTGCAAAGAGGATATCCGTGGATCAATTAAGGAAGGATATGACGCAGATTTCACGGTTCTTGACAGGGACTTGTTTGAAGGGGAACCGGAAACATTTCTACATGCCCAAGTGAAGATGACTGTTATCGCAGGAGATATTGTCTATCAAAATTTATCAGTATTAGACAAATGATAGAAATAGATTCTCCTCCATCCGCATACATTGTGGAAAAGGAGGGAAATCCATGGCAGAACAAAATGTACCAATTCAACGCATGACCATTATCCGGACGCTTCTCTTGTTTCTTGCTTGGTTCAATCAATTCCTATCGATGAATGGATATAGTCCACTTCCGTTTTCTGATCAGGAATTGGAGGTCGGTGTCTCGATGCTCGTGACGTTCGTAGTTTCCATTTGGACATGGTGGAAAAATAACGATATTACAAAAAAAGCCCGTTCCCGTACAGAATATTTAAAAGGAAAGGGAATCATGTGAAACGAAATTAGAAGATAGCCGTCAACTAAATTTGAACGGCTATCCTCTTTTCGAAATTTAACTTTTATAATATTTAGAATTGTGTTTACATTAATTCAGAGTAAAGTTAAAATAGAAAGGTAGTCAAAGCGGGATGGCATGACAAAGGGGGATTTGTTGTGGTCTTGGGTGGTATTAAACAGCTTATTGATGAAAGCGATCTAATCGTTAACATTGCAATCGATTATTCGGTTTTAGTGATGAATTTGAACGGGGAAGTCCTTAATGCCAATCAGACATTTCTTTCTTCTGTGAAGATGGAGAATGCTGACATTGAGGGTTTCCCTTTTATTGATTTTTTTCCCGTTGAAGAACGTCGGAAAGTGTCGAATTATATATCATTAATATCGAATCATCAAAGTTTCTTTCCCTTTAAGGCACGAATGGTCAACTTAAAAGGTGAAAGCGTCTTCTACCATTGGACATCCGCAACTGTACATCAGGATGGGTTGATCCGTTTGGTTGGACAAGTTGAAGAAGAGCCTGAAAGCGATGAATGTCTGAATGATATTGATATTTCATGGCGAGATTCCTTTTTTGAACGTACAGGCAATCCGAAATTGATCAGTGATCTGGATGGAAATGTTTTATTTATAAATAAAGCCTTTGAAAAATTGTTTGGCTGGACGCTTGAAGAATTGCAACAGGAAGTGAACTTGCTCTTCCCGGAGCACCTTAGACATGAATTGAACAGTCATAAAAAGAGAATCATGTCTGGATTAAATGTCGTGAAAAATCTTACATATCGGAAGAAAAGCGGTAAAGTCGTCCCGGTTAAGACAACATATTCTCCGATTTATGATCGATCCCATAAAGTCATCGGTTTCTCAGTGGATGTCAAAGACATGTCAGAACTAATGGAGGCGAAGAAGCAAGTCGAAATTCAGAAAGCGGTCATCGAGGAGCAAGAATACTTGCTTTCCAGTATCATGGATCATATTGAAGAGGGTATTGCTCTATATGATCTTGAATTAGATTCTTTAACGTATTTCAGCCCAGGTTACCTGGATATTTGGAACATCGATTCGGAAGAACTAAAAAAGAACTACCGTATTGTCCATCAGATGGTGTTGCCCGAATACCGAGGAGAGTTCATTAAAGTTGGGGAAGGATTGGTGGAACATCCTCAGGTGATGGAATACCAGATTGATACAAATGGATCGATTAAATGGCTGCGTTCCAAGATTACTCCGTATTTCGGTAAAGATGGAACCGTAAAAAGGCAGATTATCTTGACACAGGATATCACAGAGTTGAAAAGCCGTGAAATGATGCTAAGAAAGACGGACAAGCTTGGAGTCATAGGGAAACTAGCAGCAGGAATAGCCCATGAAATCAGAAATCCGTTGACCTCCATCAAAGGATTCCTTCAATTATTGGCGATCGATTCCAAGAATGGTTATACCGATGTGATTCTTTCAGAGCTTGAACGAATAGAATCGATTATGAACGAATTCCTGACTCTTGCTAAACCGCATCAAGAAAACGATATGAAAGTTCGTGAATTCATATGTGTTGTAGAAGAAGTCAGATCATTCATGAGTCCTGAAGCGCTGTTGAATCGTGTTCAGATTCAATCGGATTACCAGGTTGAGAAGTTAATGGTGAACTTTGAGCCGAAACAAATTAAACAAGTACTGATAAACCTGATTAAGAACGCAATTGAAGCGATGCCTGATGGAGGGACAGTTACCCTTAAAACGTACGAACTAAATGGTCAAGCAGTCATTGAAGTAACTGATGAAGGGGCGGGTATCCCGAAAGAGCGGCTTGCACGTCTTGGCGAACCATTCTATTCGAACAAAGAAAAAGGGACGGGACTCGGGCTTATGGTCAGTTATCGGATCATCCAGAACCATAGCGGTACGATTCAATTCTTTAGTGAAGTAGGCAAAGGCACAACTGTTCAAATTAGACTACCGATTTCCAATGACTTTGTATGAATCCATTGAGATAGACGCCATCATAACTTATAATAATAGGTAACAATTAGTCGGGTCCCCCTTTCCTGAATGGACGGGGGCCCGTTCTTTTTTGTAGAAGACAGGGAGTGTCCATAATGTTGGAAAAAGCGATCGAACAATTGAATACATACTTCGGCTATTCCTCTTTTCGACCTGGACAAGAATCGGTCATTGAAAAGGTGATTGAAGGTGAGAATGCACTTTGCGTTATGCCCACTGGTGGAGGGAAATCGATCTGCTATCAGATTCCTGCCCTTGTATTAGACGGTACGACAATTGTTGTTTCACCACTCATCTCCCTTATGAAGGACCAGGTTGATGCATTGACTGCTGCAGGCATATCTGCGGCCTTTTTGAATAGTTCGCAAAGCCCTTACGAGATGACAAAAACATTGGAAATGGCTAAATCAGGAGAATACAAGCTTCTATATGTTGCGCCGGAACGATTAGAATCTGTTTCTTTTATGAACGATTTAAGAGAAATGAAGGTTCCGCTCATTGCTGTAGACGAGGCACATTGCATATCCCAATGGGGGCATGACTTCAGACCGAGCTATCGGTCAATCGGCAAATTGGCTGATTGTTTTCCGGATCGGCCGGTCGTCTTGGCATTAACTGCAACGGCAACGCCTGTAGTAAGAGAAGATATATGCAAACAACTACAGATTAAACAACAACACACAGTCATGACAGGTTTTGAACGAGAGAATTTATCATTCTCTGTTGTGAAAGGTCAAGACCGAGGGAAGTTTTTACGTGAGTATTTGAAGAAGAATGATAAAGATGCGGGTATTATCTATGCTGCAACGCGCAAAACCGTTGACCAGCTATATGATTCATTGAAAAAAGGCGGAGTCTCCGTCGCGAAATACCACGCAGGTTTATCGGAAGAGGAACGTGAACATGCACAAGAGCGTTTCCTCAATGATGAAGTGAAAGTGATGGTCGCAACCAATGCATTTGGTATGGGAATCGATAAGTCCAATATTCGATTTTGCTTGCATTATCAGTTGCCGAAAAACATGGAGAGTTACTATCAGGAAGCAGGTCGTGCAGGCAGGGATGGGCTGCCGGGAGAATGTATTGTCCTTTATTCTTCACAAGACGTTCAGCTCCAACGTTTCCTGATCGACCAATCTTTAGAGCGCGAACGGATTCCTATGGAGTTGGAAAAACTTCAGGGGATGGTCGATTACTGTCATACAGAGAATTGTCTACAGCAATTCATCATCCATTACTTTGGTGATTTAGATGCATCATCCTGTGGTAAATGTGGAAACTGCACAGATAATAGAGAGAGTCATGATGTGACCAAAGAAGTTCAGATGGTGCTGTCCTGCATCGTCCGTATGGGGCAAAAGTTTGGTAAAGGGATGGTTGCCCAAGTACTAACAGGCTCGAGAAATAAGAAAGTATTGGACTTTGGCTTCGAGGACTTGCCGACGTATGGAATTTTGAAGGAACATAGTGCAAAGGATGTTACAAATCTGATTGAATTCATGATTTCAGAAGAACTCATCGGAGTGTCCCACGGTTCGATGCCGATTATCTATGTAACGGAAAAAGGAAAAGATGTGTTACTAAGTAAAGTAACGGTTCATCGGAAGGGCACGGTCGTAACAAAACAAATTTCTGATGACGATCCGTTGTTTGAAGAACTTCGATTACTTCGAAAAAATATGGCAGCTGAAGCAGGTGTCCCGCCATTCGTTATTTTTTCAGACAAGACGCTGCGAGATTTATGCGCAAGAAGGCCGGCTACTGAAGATGAAATGCTTGATGTTCACGGAATCGGCATAAACAAGATGGAGAAGTACGGAGAACCGTTTTTGGAAGCGATTCGGGAGTTTTAATAGTATCAGGTAGCTGAAGGCGTTAGCATATCTGAAAAAGGTAATTGACTCTTGTTGAATGCTCTGCTAAATTGTTATCAATATCAATGAGGAAGAGAGTAGCCGTAGAATACTTCTTAAGCGAGCCGGGACATGGTGGAAGCCGGGCGATTGTACTATGGTGAAACGCACTTCTAAGATGTTTTCTTGAAGGAAGTAGGGAAAACCGGGGACTCCGCCGTTATGGAGAAAGCGGCCCGGTAATGGGCAATGTGAGTGGTACCACGGAAGCACAAGCTTTCGTCTCATCTTTTTGATGAGGCGAAGGCTTTTTTTATTTAGTTGAATGAAAGGAGTAATTGCTATGAAATCTGAGGTCGTAAAATTATTGAATGAAAACAGCCTCATATCAGTTGAAGAAAGCATGTTAGAACATCCTGTCCATGCTCAAATGGGAGACTTGGCATTGCCATGTTTCCCATTCGCCAAAGAACTGAGGAAATCACCAACTTTAATCGCGCAGGAGATTGCGGAAAAGTTAAATAGTCCACTGATTGAACGGACAGAAGCGGTAAATGGCTATGTCAATATCTTTTTAAGCAGGAATGGGATTACTGAAAGTTTGATCCGAAAGATTTCGGATGAGGGGACAGAATTCGGTTCTTCTTTCACGGGTAATGGTGGAGTTGTCACCATTGATATGTCATCTCCAAATATAGCAAAACCTTTTTCTATGGGTCATCTTCGGTCGACGGTCATAGGAAATTCCATTGCGAACATTCTCGAGAAAAGTGGTTATAAAACCATCAAAATAAACTATATCGGTGACTGGGGAACACAATTCGGCAAGCTGTTGACGGCTTACCGTAAATGGGGAAACGATGAAGAAGTTAAAGCCGCTCCGATTCAAACATTGCTAAGGTACTACATCAAGTTCCATGAGGAAGCAGAATTGAAACCTTCCTTGAATGACGAAGGCAGAGCAGCCTTCAAAGCATTGGAGGATGGTGATTCAGATGCACTCGCTCTTTGGAAATGGTTCCGCTCAGAATCATTAAAGGAATTCCAGCGGATCTATGATCTGCTTGGCGTGACTTTTGATAGTTATAACGGTGAAGCATATTATAACGACAAAATGGACCCGATCGTACAAGAATTAGACGAGAAGGATTTACTCACCGAATCTGATGGAGCTCAGGTCGTTGAACTGGGAGAGGATATGCCGCCTGCTCTCATTAAAAAGTCGGATGGTGCTACCTTATATGTCACACGGGATTTGGCGGCAGCTATAGATCGAAAGCAGACTTATCATTTTGTTAAATCCCTATATGTCGTGGGGAATGAACAAAGCCTCCATTTCACACAATTGTGTCAGGTGCTTTCAAAAATGGGGTATGACTGGTCGAAAGACATCGAGCATATCCCCTTCGGTCTAATTTTGAAGAATGGTAAAAAGATGTCAACTCGGAAAGGAATCATCGTTCTTCTGGAAGAAGTGTTGAATGAAGCCATTGACTTAGCAAAAGGTACGATAGAAGAGAAGAATCCCAATTTGGCCAATAAACAAGAGGTGGCAGAAGCGGTTGGAGTAGGGGCCATTATCTTCAGCGACCTAAAACAACATCGCAAGCATGATATTGAATTCAATCTATCTTCTATGCTTCAAACTGAAGGGGAAACGGGACCGTATGTGCAATATGCTAATGCCCGTGCGCATTCTATTCTGCGGAAAGCAGGAAATGTTGGCGAATTAAAGATTGATGAAGTGAATGACTTTGAATGGGAAATCGTAAAGGAGCTTAATCAGTTCCCGTCTATAGTGGAGCGATCTGCGCGAAGCTTGGATCCTTCCGTTATAGCAAAATACGCCATTGACTTAGCCCAAAAATTCAACTCATTTTACGCAAATGTTCAAGTCTTGTCGGATGAAGTCCAAAAACCGTATAGACTGGCTTTAATCCAGGCAGTGACTATTGTTCTCGGCGAAAGTTTACGCCTTTTAGGAATGAAGTCTCCTGAAGAAATGTGAGGGTTGTAACCGGAAAAGGGTATATTAATCGGACAGTTCGTTATCCTAACAAAAAGGAGTGGATACTGAATGTCTAACGATGAAAAGAAGTATCAAGACCCATATAGCTATTTGATGGACCAAGATGTGGACACCTCAAAGGAAACGAAATTTGCAGGCTCAACATTTAGTGCAGATGCAAAAAACAAAGATGAAGTTGCAACAACTGCCTATACAAATAGCGGGAAAAAAGACGACTTTATGAATGACCGGTTAGAAAACGCAGGTGAATAATTCAGAGCTTCCCGATTAGGGAAGCTTTTTACATAACGGACCTTTTCAAACTTTTACGTATAATATTGGACAAAATCGCCAAATTCTATGAGTGACAACATGTAGAACAACTGGAGGGTTACATTTGGCGATATTTAAAAAAATGTTGAATATATTTAGAAGTAAGAAGAGTTCTGATCGTCCGGAGCTCATATCTTTAAAAGGTGGGCAGGAACAGGTGGAACTTGTAAAGGTGGACCAAGCTTTTTGTGTAAAAGGAAACCGGAAATTAGTTAGGCGTCAGCTTGGATGTAGGGGATTTCTAATTGTTTCAATCTCTGGCTTAGAGAAGGATCATGGAATTTTGACTCTACTAAAGGCATTCAATCTGTTAGTGAACAAAAGAGCAAGTTCTAATATCCTTCTCCTTATCACTCATTGCGAAGCAGAGAACCTGCACCAAGATAAGAGTTGGCCGAATGATCCGGAAGTATTGAAATTACTAGGTGGGCTTGAGAATCGTGTTAAGTTTTTTGGCCCACAATCGAAAGAACGGCTTGCAACATTGTTTAGTGCTGCTACTGTAACCGTAGTTCCCTATCAAAAAGAACAAGCCATACTCGAAGCACAAGCATGCGGTAGTCCGGTCATTACGGATCAAAGGGTGGAACCCAATCTTGTATTGGACGGAGAAACAGGATTACTTGTAACTGATGATTCAGAGGATCTGGCACTTGCCATGGAAGCAATCATTAAAAATGAAGTCCTGGCAAAACGAATGGGGAAACAGGCTGCAGTCAGAATGAAACGTTTATCTGGCCAGGCTGTTTCGACATAAATGAAAAAGGAGGCTGTCCGTGTGCTGGATAGCCTCCTTTCTAATTTTCTTCCTTCACTGGGAGCCAGAACAAAGCGTTTTTTGTAACTGAATAATGGGCTTTGGGTACTCTGTTTAGAAACTCCCGTGGCACGAATTGGGCCATGGTATTACTTGTTAACTCTACGTTAACTGATTCCAATGCCCACTTCCGGTGGTGTAGGTCCGTTCGGAATAAGTCATCTCCAAACAAAGACCAAAGGCAATAACGCTCCGCCATCCAATGTTGAAAACTTCCTTCTTCGTTTGGTATTCCTTCACCTGTGGGCTGATAATTTACGTGCAAAGTTTCACGCGGCAATCCCCGCTCTTTTCGTATACTCCTAAAATTCACATCTGTCGAACTACGATCTAATGAAACATCTGCAAAAAAGTAAGGCAAGGAATAACCGGTTCTGGCTGCCTTTATGGCAAGTTTGTTTGTAGTATCCAAACTGAAAAAGTAGACGCCAGGTTTCCCGTTTTTCTTTACATACGTGCGGACATTCACTTCTGGAAATGTACTTGTGAAAGGGAATGGAGGAAGAAAGCGTCCCCGCAAACCGTTCACTTCAAATAAGACAATCCCAAGCCAAGCAGTCCCATCATATAAATCCAATTCAACCTCGTCTGGAATATGAGGTCGGATGACATCGGGAGGGACTGGCCAATGCAGAAACAGAACATCATCCCACCGTTGTCTCATGATCCATGGAAGGTCTGGGACAGGGAAAGGCCGATGTTCAGTAAATTGAAGCACCCGATGCATACAAACACCTCCAGTATTCTAATACTGTTTCCTGAATAGAGGAAGATTAAACTATAACCTAAAGTATCGTCTGACGATGAAAGTCGATGATGCACCGACACAACAGACTGTCGCAAGCGAAAGCAAAAAGTTGGCGGCCGGCAGTAAATAACTGCCGATGGAAATAACCAATACATCGACCAGAAAAATGATCACGCCTGGATTTGCGCGTAGATGCTTAGCGATCAGTTGAGCAAAAAGATCAGTCCCGCCAATACTCGTGTTATAGACCAACATTAGCCCGACTCCTGATCCAACTAATAGTCCACCTCCCACGGCACTAACAATCGGAACAGTCATATAGCGTTCGCCAAGGATATGGAGAGGATAGAAAAAGTCGATGATCAATGATGAAAAGAGCATTCCATTCAGTCCGTTGAAAAAGAATGGACGGTGAAAAAAATAGGCAATAGCAAAGATGGGTAAGCTGACCATTAAAATTGCCAACCCGACTTCAATGTCTTTTAAGTAATGGAATATGAGTGCGACACCGAGTGCACCACCGTCAAGGAGCTCGTAAGGAACTAAGCAAAAGTTGACACCAACAGCAATTAACAGACTGCCAACAACTATGGCCATAAGTTTACGGAATGTGTACATGGATTCCCACCTAAAAACAGACTTCATCCATATATATATGTTTGTCCTTCCGAACTTAGGTAAAAAAAGAAAAATCGCACCGACATCGTGTCGGCCTGAAGCGGCTCGGTGCTTGCCCTCGGAAAGCGTACGCCTGGAGCGATTGCTCCAGTAAATACTTTTTGTCGATAACCTGATCCACCTCTATGGGTGCGAAGATAGTTTCTTTTGGAGGTCGACCATTTCTTCTGCCAGTTGCTCAATGCGACGGTATATTCCTTGATCAATCAGATCGCTGTCTTCATCGAACTTATCGTTATGAACAAAAATATGCTTCGTAGGTGTAATAGCTTCGAAATAATGCAAAATGGGAACTAAATTGTATTCGGCCACCATGAAGTGACGCTCAGAGCCGCCGGTAGAGATAAATCCGGCTACCTTTCCTTTAAATGCTTTTATGGGCAAGAGATCAAATACATTTTTTAAAGCACCAGGTAGTGAAGCCTGATAGACCGGCATGCCGAATAACAGCACATCCGCATCTAAAATCTTATGTACGATATTTTGAGTATCCTCATTGTAATAAGAGAGCGGAACCCCCGTTGCAAATTCCACGTCAAACTCTTTTAAATCGATAATTTCTGTTTCGATTGAAGGGTCAATCTTCTTAGCTGCTTTCAGTACTTCATGAACGACTTTTAATACTTTATAACCGGATAATGTACCGGAGACACCAACGAATTTCAAGAAAATTCCCACCTTTCTATTGAAGTACGAACAAATTTCGTAGACAGTATTAACATACCCAATATTCAATGTTATTTCATGAACGATGCTTAAGGGGGATGAAAAATGGGATATGTGAAAGAATTGAGGAAAGTCGTCGGACATCGACCGCTTATTTTGCCAGGAGCCGTTGCAATCATATTAAATGAAGAGGATGAAGTACTTCTTCAGTTACGTGGTGACGGTGGTGGATGGGGTTTGCCAGGCGGAATCATGGAATTAGGGGAGAGTTTGGAAGAAACAGCCGCCAGAGAGGTATTTGAAGAAACGGGACTAACAGTCGAGCAGTTAAAGCTGGTTGGTCTTTTCTCTGGGAAAGACTATTATTTGAAAGTTGCCAATGGAGACGAGCTTTACTCCGTGACAGCCGTGTATATGACAAGAGAAGTATCGGGGGAATTATTGAAGGATGGGGTAGAAACTATGGATCTTCGCTACTTCCCATTGCATCAGTTGCCAGGAGACGTGGTGCCAAGCTATCGGAATTTCATACATACAAGCCTCGGAGACTTGTTAATATGATTCAAGGGATTAATCATTTCTTGTTTTCTGTCAGTGATTTGGAGCACTCCATTGAGTTCTATCGTAACGTCTTTGGAGGAAAACTTCTTGTAAAAGGCAGGACGACAGCATACTTGGATGTTGAGGGAATGTGGTTCGGGCTGAATGAAGAAAAGGACATTCCTCGAAATGAAATCCGGGAAAGCTACACGCATATTGCGTTTTCCGTAAGTGAGGAAGACTTTGAGATGATCATGGAGCGGTTGAAACAATTTAATGTAAAGTTACTACCAGGAAGAGAGCGGGATATACGGGATCGGAATTCTATCTATTTTGTGGACCCCGATGGTCACAAATTCGAATTCCACATGGGTACGTTGGCAGACCGTTTGGATTATTACCGTGAAACAAAACCGCATATGACATTTTACGATTAAAAGTTTGACGAAATATAGTCAAATTTTTTCTTTTTGTAAAAATAATTACGCCAAAGAGTAAATATTAATTGCATTAAAGCGTAAAATAAATTACTCTATAAATAAGGGAGGGAGAAAATCATGGAAAATGAAGAGTTGCGTTTAAATGTTTCATTGTTAAGAAGACGAGTGCCAAATTTAACGAGTGCTGCAAAGGCGGTCGGATTACGTCCAGCTACAGTATCTAACTTATGCACGGGGAAAATATCCGTAGGGAAATCCGAAGTCCGGACATTGGTGGCCCTTGCAGATTTGGCGAAGTGCAGTTTAGATGAACTCATAATCAGAGGGGAGAAGATTGAGATGATCGAAACGAAGATCAAAGCATTGGATCTGTTTGCACCACTTGCAAAAGGGGGGACTGTCGGATTAGTTGCGAGACCTGGGATGGGACAGCTTGTCCTTTTATCGGAAGTATTCTGCCGCTTAAAAGGAGAGGGGTTCTTTACGATGTTGCTTATGCCTGAAGGAAACCCACCGGAAATTGAAGAGGTTCTTCCATATGTTGATGCTGTTACAAACTCAATGGAGGAAACATATGGACAAATGGCGGGGGCAGGAAAAGATATCATCTTTGCTGCAGACAAAAGTCATGTGGCGAAAGGGACGATCTATGAATTGCAAGAACGTTTATCATCAGTAGGCATAGATAACGTCACTACGTTTTTGTTGGATCTTAGCGGTCAGGCAATGGATGAAGATTTACCGTATGGACCACTTGAAACAGCATGGCAGTTCGATGCGGATTTGACAGCAAGACATTTGTTCCCGGCTGTTAACCCACTACAGTCGACATCTTCTGTATTGGAAGGAGCCCATATCGATCAGAATCACTTCTTTATTCAGCAGCGTGCTCAAAAGCTATTGAGACGATACCGTGAATTACGTTCTTTAGTTTTAGTTAGCGGCTTTGAGAAACTACCTGCTTCTGAACAACAAATCTATAAGCGCGGGGAACGCCTGGAGGCTTACTTGACGCAACCATTCTACGTAGCTGAAGAATTTACAGGCCAGAAAGGTGAATCGGTCAGCTTGGCGGAAACATTGAAGGACGTTCAGGCAATTTTGGACGGCTCCTACGACGTAAAAGAGGCTGTTGAACTAAAATATGTTGGAACGCTTTAAGTATTGTACACGTGAATTTAATTGAATAAAATGAAAAGACATAGGAGTGACGATTAGGTCACTCCTTTTTCGAGTTGGGGGTGTAGAAATGTTCGAACCATGCAAGAAGATTAAAGAGTTGATGTCCGGGTTTGATCGACCGTGGGCAATTGCCGGGGGATGGGCGGTTGATCTGCACGTTAACAGATTGACACGAGAGCATTCAGACATAGAGATTGCCGTGTTTCGTCATGATCAGTTCAAACTTAAACAATACTTGAATTCGTTTGCGTTCCGAAAAGTGGTCAATGGTCAGCTGATTGAATGGTCAGGAGAAGAGCTAATATTGCCAGTGCATGAACTCCACGCTTCAAATGGAGAACAGGATATTGAGATCCTGTTAAATGAATCAAAGGATGGGAACTGGCTCTTCCGTAGGGAACCTCAAATTTACTATGATGCGGGACGGGTTATCGAGAACTCTACCGATAGTTTTCCATACTTGATTCCCGTTATTGTGCTTCTGTATAAAGCGAAGCACTTGAGGGAGATGGATCATGCTGACTTCCTTGTGCTGAGAGATGTTTTAAATGATAAAGATCGAATATGGCTATTGAAATCATTAGAAATCCATCAACCGGGTCATCCATGGATCCGGCTATTGGGAGGTATACGGACTTGAAACGGATTATGGTGATCGGTGTATCTTCAGGAGTAGGGAAATCCACATTTGCCAAGAATTTGGGGGAAGCCTTGAATATACCGGCTGTACATTTAGATTCTCTCTTTTGGAAGCCTGGCTGGGTGGAGGCGAGTGTTGAAGAGTTCAAGGATGCCCAGCGTGAAGTAGTTCTGATGGAGAGATGGGTCATCGACGGTAACTATAGTAATTCGTATGACGTGAGAGAGAGGCACGCAGATACTGTCATCTATTTGGAGCTGCCTTTAAGAATATGCTTATATCGGGTTTTTAAGCGGTATTGGATGAATCGCGGGACTACCCGACCTGATTTAGGGGAAGGATGTACAGAGAAACTGGATGTACAATTTCTGAAATTCATTATCACTACTTACAAAAGACGAAAAAATCAAATGGCTGATCGTCTACGGCGATATGAAGAAGAGGGAAAAACGGTCATTGTATTGAAAAGCAAAGAGGAAATAGCCTCCTTTTTAGAAAAGGTAAGGGGATTGACATAATCGGTTTACTAAAATATAATAAGTTACATAAAGTAACTAACGGTGAACATGAACACTACATTCCTGTGTTCTTTTGGTTGCTACCGTTATAAAATCAGGAGGAATCTCATGCAATTTCATCGTAAACCACATACTTATGTAAATAATGTCCACTTATATGTAGAAGATTTAAATAGATCGGTTCAATTTTATGAAGAAATTTTAGGTTTCAAAACATTGGAACGTACAGACCGGAAAGCTGCTTTGACAGCAGACGGCAAAACAGCTCTTTTAACGGTTGAACAGCCTGAAGGAGTAACACCGAAGGAACCTCACCGGTCAGGTCTATACCATATGGCTATTTTGCTTCCGACAAGAGCCGACTTAGGAAGATTCCTTCAGCATCTATTATTGAACGGAATCCGACCAGGATCTTCCGACCATTTGGTGAGTGAAGCTTTGTACTTCAACGATCCGGATGGAAATGGGATTGAAGTATACCGTGACCGCGAACCGGAAGAATGGGCTTGGAATAATAACCTGGTTGTTATGGCAACAGAATACTTGGATGCACAAGGTGTATTGGATGCTGGAGGCGGACAGCCATGGACCGGCTTGCCTGCTGACACGTTGATGGGCCATATCCATTTGCATGTTGGTGATGTTGATGCAGCAACCGAATTCTATACGAAAGGGCTCGGCTTTGAAGTTGTGTCCCAATATCCAAATGCCAACTTCTTAGCTACTGCCAAGTATCATCACCATATCGCCGTGAACACATGGCAAGGGGAAGGTGCACCACCAAAAAGCGCAAACAGTGTCGGTCTCCATTCGTATACACTAGTTTATGGAGACGACAAAGTCCTACAACAGGCAGTTGAATCTGTCCGCTCCCTCGGCTATACGGTCGAACAAGAAGGCAATGTTTATGTAACCGCCGACCCTTCCAAAAATCGCATTATCTTAAGTCTATAAATGGAATTGCTCCCTCTTGGGGGCTTTTTTATTTATACTTAGGGAAATGAAAGGGGTGTGGTTATATGAAATGGAGAACGAGACTTTGCGAACGGTTAGGGATTGAACTTCCAATCATCCAGGCGGGGATGGCTGGGGGAATCACATCTCCTGAAATGGTGTTCGGTGTGAGTAATGCAGGAGGTTTGGGAACGCTGGGAGCAGCCTATATGAAACCGGAAGAGATACGCGAAGCCGTCAAAAAAATCCGGGCTAATACCGATCGTCCCTACGCAGTAAATCTCTTTTCGGTTAACTTGACGGATGACTTCGAGCGGCTTGACGAGGTCCAGTCTGTACTTAACCCGATCAGGGAGAAATTCGGCATACAACCATCTGCCCTTTACAGAAGTCCTGATCTGTTTGAGGAACAGATGACAGTGTTATTTGAGGAACGAGTTCCTATCATCAGTACGGCGTTTGGCTGTTTGCCGGAGCGGCATGCCGAAAAGGCAAAGGATCTTGGGATGAAGATTATGACCATGGTGACTACTGTAGAGGAAGCGGTTGAAGCTGAACGAAGAGGCGCAGACGTTATCGTAGCGCAAGGAAGCGAGGCGGGAGGACACCGTGGTACTTTCGACGTTGGAAAATATCCGAATGGAGCAAATGTAGGGACATTTGCACTCGTTCCGCAAGTGGCCGATGCGGTGAAAGTGCCTGTAGTGGCAGCCGGTGGAATTATGGACGGGAGAGGACTTGCAGCTGCACTTTCTCTCGGCGCGGATGGAATCCAAATGGGTACACGTTTCCTGACTTCAATAGAGTCGACAGCACATCAGGCATATAAAGAAGCCCTATTACGGGCCGATGAGACGAGTACGCAGTTGACAAAAAATTTCTCAGGAAGACCAGCAAGGGGAATACGAAATTCTTTTATTGAAAAGTTCGAGGATTCCGGCGTTGAGCCACTCCCATTTCCTTCGCAAAATACAATAACAAATGATATTCGTGCTGCTGCCAAGAGAGCTTCAGAGGCGGAGTATATGTCCCTTTGGGGTGGGCAGGGATTGAGGCTGCTGAAGGAAGGGCAGACGGTATCTCAAATAATTGCAGAAACGATCGATACAGCAGAAAAAACGATTCAAGAGAGGTTCGGAATATAACATTATTGGGCATAATAAATTAGTAGTATTGAAACTTTCTTTTCTTTCAAGCGTAAGAGAAAGGTATACTGTAAGAAATAGCATTACTATCTATCGAGGTGCGTGAATTACATTGACGAATAAATTATGGTTCCAGCTTGGAGTGGGGATCCTACTCGCTATGCTGATCATCCGGTTATTTGCGGAAATTAGAAGTATATTTAACCCCATCATTATCATTGCACAAACTATTTTCTTGCCGTTATTAATAGGTGGAGTGCTTTTCTATCTGTTTTTACCGATGCTCAAAAAGCTTGAGCGAAGATGGAAGTTTAAACGATGGGCAAGTATCCTAACGATTGTTGGCGTGATTGTTGGAGCATTGTGGATCTTTGTTTCAATCGTAGGACCACCATTGACTGCCCAGGTTAATGAGTTGGCCGATAATTCGCCAGAGATGTGGGATGACATTCAGAAAATGTCGAAGAATGTGTGGAATCAAAAAGATAAGCTTCCAGACGAAGCCGAAAAAACAATCAATGATTCCTTCACAGCTGCACAAACGAAGATTAAAAATATTATCGTCGGAATCGGAACCGGTATATTCAACATTCTTCAAGGTGTGTTCCAAGTTGTACTTGTTCTGATCTTAGTACCATTCTTCCTTATTTATATGTTAAAAGATCATGAAAAGCTGGCGCCGTTCATTGCAAAGTTTTTCCACGGCGACAAACGCCAGTGGGTTCGCAAGTTGTTGGCTGATATCGATTCCACTTTGCAGGCATACATACGCGGACAAGTTACGGTCAGTGTATTCGTCGGAATTCTGTTATTGATTGGGTATTTAATCATAGGTTTGGAATACGCTCTTCTATTAGCGATTTTCGGTATGTTTATGAATGTAATCCCGTTCATCGGTCCTTATATTTCAGTTATCCCTGCACTTGTCATTGCATTGTTGCAAGAGCCGAAGATGGCAATCTACGTAGCGATCATTATGCTGGTAGCACAACAGGTTGAGAGTAATTTCATTTCTCCCCGTGTTATGAGCCGTGCTCTGGATGTCCATCCGTTAACTGTCATTACGGTGATTTTGGCTGCGGGTAATATTGCAGGATTCATCGGCATCTTGGTTGCAATGCCTGCATATGCAGTAGGTAAGGTCATCCTGAAAAACATTTACGCAAGGCGAGTGGAAATACGGGAGGCAGTTACGAAAGAAGTAGAATGAAAAAAGGATGTCCATAATCGAAATGGACATCCTTTTTCTTATGGTTTCAATATGACTTTAATGCGCAATTAAAAACAAGTAAGAAATTCACCTATTAACCTGTCTCTTCAGTTAAACTATTACTACTAAATTATAGGGAGAAGATTCATTATGTGGAATGATTTTAAAGCTTTTGCGTTCAAGGGTAATATTTTTGACTTGGCCATTGCAGTCGTCATCGGTGCTGCATTTGGTAAGATAGTTTCTTCCTTCGTCGAAAATATTTTGACCCCGCTTCTTGGCATTTTAATGACAGGTATCGATGTTTCAGGTTTGAAAATTCAAGTTGGGGATGCGGAAATATTATATGGGGTTTTCATCCAATCCATCATAGATTTTCTCATTATCGCAGGAGCCATTTTCTTGGCAATCCGGTTGCTAATGAAATTTAAGCGTAAAGAGGAGGAAAACGTGGAAAAAGAAGCTCCGCCAGTGGACGTGAAAGAACAGTTATTGGAGGAAATCAGAGACCTTTTAAAAGAACAGAAAACAAACTGAATCAGCCATTCCATAAGTCAAATCTGTCTTATGGGTGGTTTTTTTATGAAAAAAACACTTCAGCATATTGACGATAGACGGTAAATAAGATTATAGTATTTGTGTTAACTAATTTAATTATTAGGTTAACACATTTTTTGTGGGGGTTGTACATATGAGAAATGAACATCTGAAAATGCTGATTGTATCTGCTTTATTTGCAGCAATTATAGGGATTGCCGCACAAATTACGATTAAAATTCCGCCAGTTCCATTTACGGGACAAACACTTGCGGTAATGTTGACTGCCACCATTTTAGGAAAGAGATATGGAACGATTTCAGTGCTCCTTTATGTATTAATGGGCATCATCGGTGTTCCGGTATATAGCGGCATGATGTCCGGACTTGGCGTCATTTTTGGACCGACCGGTGGTTACATTGTCGCTTTTATTCCAGCAGCCTATTTGATCGGTTGGATGGTTGAAAAATTAGGGTATTCAACGATTGCTTCTTTGTCTGCGAATATTATTGGGGCAATGTTGGTTTTAGTAATCGGAACAGTTTGGCTAATGTTCTTTGCACATTTGGACTGGATTAGTGCGTTCAAGGGTGGCATGCTGCCATTCATCATTCCTGATATTTTAAAAGCTACAGTTTCGGCAATTGTCGGGATTATTCTATACAGAAGGTTGGCTGCAGCGAGACTGTTGCCAAGCCATTCCGTATAAATTAAGTTAACTGCAGCATAGTAAGGAAAAAGGAGCCTTGCCATGCTATCTGAATTTCCCGTCATACACACGAATGTATGGGACGCGATTTGGGGAATCCCCGTAGTGATTCTTTTAACGTGGATTATTAAAAAGATATTTAACGTAAAACCTGCTTATGTCCCGAGCGTAGCCACGATTTTAGGTTTGGCTATTTCAATTTTTATCAGTCATCGGGAGAACCTTTCTGCAGGAATATTTATGGGGTTCATTTACGGAGGAGTGGCAGTCGGTACATATGCTGCATTGAAAACTTCCATACGGGCATTCCGTGCGAAAGCATAAATGCCCGTATGGAAGTTTTTCTCTTTTGACAGATAAAACAGAGGGTTATAGTGTAAATATATATTGCATAGGAGTGATCCAAATGAAAACAATTAAAATCAGCAGGGGATTTATCAAAAAAGTGAACGCCGCTCCAACGGTAGAGTTCCCCAAATATACGACGCAGCTAATGAATGTCGCAAACCAAAATTCTCATGCTACCCGTCCGAGGAATGTCGGACAATTATCGGATCTATTCCAACAGTATGTGATGGAAACGGAGCATCATTCAATTGAAGGCTGGAAACAATGGTATACCGATAAATATCCGAACACTATGGATGAGGCGACGCAGAAGATAAAAGTACAAGTTGACAACTTTAAAGCTGCTATCAATCTTATTGACGAAGACCTGATTCGTTTATGGGTAGAAGATTTAATTGTCACCAAAACCTTCCATGGACTGTATGTTCAAAAAGCAATCATCCAAAAAGTGGCCGAGTTGGCGGAAACGGAATATCGTGCTTCCACCCCGGCAGAAGAGAGCAAGGGGATCGATGGAATTATTGGAGGAAATCCGGTTTCCATTAAGCCGACGACATATACGTATATGAAAAAACTAAACGAAAAAATTGAAGTCCCGATCATTCAATATGAAAAAAGCGGTGATGATTATATCGTTCATGTTCCTGATGGTGTATTACCTGAGTAAGTGACAAATACTTTGTTATCCATCGAAAGAATATTCTCAATGAAGGGGAGAGAAAGGTTCATTTCCTGTTTAGTTTTAACTTTAAACTGATGAGGCAAGTTGATGTACCATTTGTCTTTCCCTTTTTCTTCTTCGGTTTGGACGAACTTGATATGCTGATCAAGTCGATTTTGAATGATTGTATTCAAACTCTTCTGGATTGTTCCTGCATTTTGGGCGATACTTAACGCGAGTTCCATATCAATTTCAGCACCGTAACTATTTCTTCCGGCGCACATTGCGGCATATATAGTCGTTCCCGTGCCAACGAACGGATCTAAAACTGTATCACCCTTGACGGAATACATATTGATCAATCGATAAGCGAGTTCGAATGGATATGCCCCACTTCGATCCCGGCTTTTTTCTACTTTCATTTGCTGACCAGTTCCCTTAATGTCCCATAAGTCAGAAAACCACACATTACGCTCTTCCCAGAAATATGCACTTTCTTGCCGCATTTGCTTTTCATCTTTTGATTTGAACTCTCTTTTTCCTCCTTTACGGAAGATTAAAATGTATTCATGCTCAAAAGTCACATATGCGCCTGCAGGGTACATGCCAGACCCCATGAATTTGTTCGGAGCATTCGTTTGTTTTCTCCAAATGATATCTGGTAAAACGGAATAGCCCATCTCCGAAAATTTTCGAATGATCCTCGCATGATTAGGATAGAGCTGAAATTGTCCATTGATCGTCTTGGTGGCATCCCCGATATTGATGCACACAAACCCGCTGTCAATTATTTTCCGATCTACCTCTTCCCAAATCGCGTCAAGTGTCTCATGCATCAGTTCAAAAGCCTGATTACCGTCAAAATGTTGTAAAGCCTCGCCGATGGAAGGGTTTTGGTTAATGAAAATTTCATCCCACATCTCGATCATCGGATAAGGTGGTGAAGTGACAACAAGTGCCACCGACTTGTCCCGTATTGCATTAAGATGGGCTGAAGATGTATGTAAAATTTCATGGAATGTCTGCAAGATGTTGCCTCCTCAAAATGAATGACTACTTGAATTTTATCATATTGAATGTTTTAAAACTAGTGCTTAGTGATGGTTTTGAGAATCCTATAATGGGAAAGGATAAGGGTAAAGGTAGAGGAGGGAAAAGTGGATGGAGGAAAAAAATGCGAGTTCATCGACTGAACGTTTTATCCCGATGACCTCGCTTAATAGTGGGGAAGGGATTGAAATAACGCCCGATCTGTATAGTTTTACGATTCAGGTAGTGAATGTCATCTTTGTTGGACTACCGGATCGGCCAAATGATTGGGTGCTCGTAGATGCCGGCATGCCAAAGTCTGCAAATAAAATCATCGAAGCGGCAGAGGAACGGTTTGGTGAAGGCGCTAAGCCGAAAGCGATTATTTTGACTCACGGTCATTTCGACCATGTAGGAGCGCTTATTGAATTGGTCGACCGTTGGCAAGTTCCGGTTTACATCCATTCATTAGAGTTTCCCTACGTTACCGGAGAAAAGAATTATCCTAAGCCCGACTCCACGGTTCAAGGCGGTATGGTAGCTAAAATGTCCCAAATGTTCCCGAATGAGGGGATTGACTTGAGTGGACATGTTCAGCCCCTTCCTTTAGACGGTTCAGTACCATCCATGCCGGATTGGCGTTGGATTCATACACCGGGCCACACGGAGGGACATGTATCGCTGTTTCGTGAACACGATCGAGCTCTGATTGCAGGTGACGCGTTTGTAACGGTAAAACAAGAATCACTTTATCGGGTCTTTACGCAGGATTTGGAAATCAGCGGGCCGCCAAGGTATTTGACGACTGACTGGAAGGCATCGAAGGAATCCGTAGAGAAATTGCATGCGTTGAAGCCAGCATGTGCAGTGACAGGTCATGGAATACCTGTAGCAGGAGAATGGCTTGCAGAAAATTTAGAGTTATTGACCCGAGGTTTTGATGAGATCGCGAAACCGGATTACGGTAAATTTATATAATTTGATGCCTGGCATAATCATTTGATGCCAGGCATTTAATCGCTTAAAGGGCAAAAGGTGCACTTCATTAGACCAGGTACGTCTTTAGAGAAGCAACAAGATTTACGGACAGGGCCATTCAGTAATTGAGATGGTTCTTTTCCTCCGGTATATAGTTGAAAACGGGAGCTACTGGAGATCCCCTTCCAGACTTCATCACAACAAAGTGCTTCCCAATCTTTGTACGCGTTTTGAGTATTGAGGGGTGTTGAAAGGAAAACATGATAATGCCAGATTAAATAGCCGAAAATATTTTCCCATAATGTCAGTGGGGAGACGGAACATGTCTGCCTGATCTTCATAATGACGTCATGGCATTGGTTCTTCAAAATAGTATGGATGACTGCTTTTCGCTCATCCGGTCTAACTTCACGGAAATCCTCCTCTTTCACGAAAATCCCGATTGTTTTTAATCCATATTCCTCTACTACAGCAAATACCGCTCGATTCTGACCGTCCCATATTAAATTTGAGGAGGTCAACAAATAAAACTGCATGGAAATAAACATACCCCAACGTCTCATAAAATATGAAGCAGCAACTACTCTGTTTGGAGATTTGCTAATGGTTTCAATTGCAACCATACATTCATGGGTCTTGTGATGCATGAGATCATCTATACTAAACAACGGTATAGACGGTTCTTCAAGGCGGACACTATACATATTTAATTGGTGAATTTGTTCTTTTGTTAACATACTCATAATAAATCCATTATACGGTAAGCAGGGAGTGAAAGAAATACGGCGAGTTAAGGCGTACAATCAGCTTCCCTCTACTTAAATAATGATATAATAAGTAAGGAAAGTAAGGAATTTTATTGCGAGGAAGTGACAAACAAGTGGAATTGTCCAAACTAAGTTCAAAAGGACAAATTACAATCCCTAAACAAATCCGTAAAGTGTTAGATGTCGAAGAAGGCGATCATATAGCTTTTGTCGAGGAAGACGGACTTGTGATTATGATAAAGGGAACGTTGCAGTCACTGCATGATTTGCAAGATTCCGTTGAAGACGGAAAGGTCAACCGGCTGATTGAAAAGCTGCATATGAACGCAAAAGATAACGGGAAGGTGGAATAAACCGAATGAATGTAAAAGAAAGTGATTTGCCGGGTATTGGCAAAAAGTTTGAGGCAATTACTGAAACGGACGATAAAGTAGTCGTCGTCATTCATGATGATGGAAAACGTGAAATTTATCATTATGACGATGATGATGATGAGCAAAGCATCTCGGGTGTAACATTTAACGATTCCGAAGCACGACAGTTTGCGGCGATTATCGGAGGAATGGTCTATCGTCCTCAAGCATTGGAATCAATCAATGTCGCATTCAATGATTTGATCATTGAATGGTTCAAAGTATACGAAGGTTCACAAATTGCGGGAAAGACAATTGGACAATTGGATGTGCGTAACAATTACAAAGTGACCATCATAGCGATTATTAAAAAAGACACACAAAATCTTTTGTCGCCGGGACCGGATGCATTGATCGAAGCGGGCGATACGTTGATCATTTCCGGGGAAAGAAAGGACGTCAAGAGCACATATAACCAACTTCTTACGAATAAGGGGGAATGATGAATGGGTGATGACCTCATACTCGAAGTCGGAGTTGCCCTGCTAATTGTTGCTTTGGCGGCGTATCTATCGGGTAAGATGAAATTCTCGATCATTCCATTCCTGATTATACTTGGGATGTTGGTAGGTCCTCATGCTCCTGTAATTGGTTTTATTGACCTTACGTTCATACAAAGCGATGACATGATCCACTTCTTAGGCAGAATTGGAGTCCTATTTTTACTATTCTATCTTGGATTGGAATTTTCGGTAGATAAGTTAGTGAAGTCAGGTAAAAATATTGTAAAAGGTGGGACCCTTTATGTCTCGCTAAACTTCTTTTTAGGTCTCGCATATGGATTCCTCATCGGGATGCCACTCTTTGAGTCGTTGATTATTGGTGGGATGATGGCTGTCTCATCGACTGCGATTGTAGCGAAAGTTCTCGTTGATTTGCGGAGAACAGGAAATAAAGAAACGGAATTAATCTTAGGTATCATCCTTTTTGATGATCTTTTCCTCGCTCTTTTCCTTTCAATTATGTCTGGAATCCTCATGAGCGACGGTTCAACTGGAAGTACGATTATTTCAGTCCTCATTTCTATTGGATACATGCTTCTATTCTTCGTCCTCGCTAAGAAAGGAGTAAAAGTATTCAACAAATTCTTATCCATCACTTCCAATGAAAGCTTTATCATAGTGGTCTTCGCCGGACTGTTTTTCGTCGCCGGATTCTCAGAAACTTTACACGTTGCTGAAGCGATTGGAGCATTATTATTTGGTTTAATGCTTTCGGAAACAGATCATACGGAACGAATCGAAAAAATGGTATTGCCATTCCGGGATTTCTTCGGTGCAATCTTCTTCTTCAGTTTTGGTTTGAGTATTGATCCGACAATGTTAGGCGATGCGATTTGGCTTGCACTTGGTGCAGCGGTAATCACGGTTCTATCTAATTTCATAGCCGGTATGTGGGCTGGCCGAATAGCAGACCTATCTCATCGGGCTTCTTCTAATATCGGATTAACCATCATGGCTCGTGGAGAGTTCACCATCATTGTCGTCAATTTGGGACTGGCAGCTGGCTTATCACCGATGTTGCAACCTCTCTCGGCACTGTATGTGCTGATTATGGCCATTTTAGGTCCTCTTGCCGCAAAAGAATCAGGAAAAATTTTCCGTTTCTTAAACAAAATCTTCAAATGGCAGAAAATAGATCCAAACAAGAAGAAAAAACCTCGGATGCAGCCGCCACCTACTCCAACAGTGGATGAGCCTAAAAATGATGAGGTCAAAAGCTGATGGAATCTGTTGTGCGTAAGCATATATTATAGATAGAAATACACGTCAGATAAGAGGGGCGAGGTCATGCCAAACATTTTGGTCGATGCAGATGGCTGTCCGGTAGTGGATGAAACGATCCGGGTGGCAGGCAAGTTCGGTCTGAAAGTGCAATTATTCTGCGATACGTCCCATATGATGCAACGGGAAGGTGCAGAAACGGTGATGGTCTCGAAAGGAATGGACGCAGTCGATTTTGTCTTAGTCAATAAGATGGGAAAAGGCGATATTGTTGTCACCCAGGACTACGGACTTGCCGCCATGGTGCTTGCTAAAAAAGGTTATGCAATTAATCAGAACGGACGCCTTTATACCGATGACAATATTGATCGGCTACTGTCGATGAGGCATGTTTCAAAAAAAGTCCGTCAAGCTGGTGGCCGTACGAAAGGACCGAAAAAAAGACAACGTGAAGACGACTTAGCCTTCATGAAAAGTCTCACAAAGCTGTGTGAGGAATTGACAAAAAATTCCTCGGATGAAAAGTAAGAATCAACCCATATTAATAGAGATTTCACTTTTGAAATCCAACATGAAGCAGAGGGTGATACAGATGGGAAATCCGGAACACTTGGATCCGAAATCTCAGCAGATTCATCACAACTGGACAAGGCAGAAGCACCAGAAGTCTCAAGTAAATGGACGTACAGAGATATCTCTGCACAATAAAATCTTGAGAAGTGAAGCGAAAGCCAGACAGTTCTAATTTCATGAAGGATTAAGTGCAATCAGGACCCGGAGAAATCCGGGTCTTTTATTGTTGAAAAGCGCTCGCATTCTTCGTTATGACGCACAGGATGTGCTAATGCAGGTAACGCCGCAGGACGCGGCGTTCTTACCTGCCGGACTTCGTTTCTCGAATGACAAGCGCTTTCAATCAGTAAAATAACCTTCTACAGGAGGCAGATCATGCAACCGTTGCCAAATTGCTACCTGAATTGGCTTCCCAGCAATTTTGCGACGAGCGAAGCGGTGGAGCAGACAGGACGCGGCGAACTTAGGCCTGCACGAGGCAGGTCAGACAACCGTTGCCAAATAGCTGCCTGAATTTGCTTCCCAGCAATTTTGCGACGAGCGAAGCGGTGGAGCAGCAGGACGCGGCGAACTTAGTCCTGCACGAGGCAGGTCATGCAACCGTTGCCGCAGGACGCGGCGAACTTAGGTTGTAACCATACATAATACAAGGACCCGAATTTTCGGGTCTTTTTTCGATTACTGGGCCTACACACTTCACCCATAGCCTACATATTATGCGAGGGAAGAGGTGGTGAAGTATGAGCGGCAAAGAAATGAGAAAAGCTGCACACCCTGCAGTAGTTGAAGAGCAGGAGTGGAAACGAAGACAGTTAACGGAACGGTTAAAACAAGGCTTGACGATCGCTTCGCCGATTTTCCTTTTACTACTATGGGAGTTTTTATCGAGAACCGGACTAATCGATGCACGTTTCTTTCCACCCCCGACTGCGATCATCCAAACGTTTTACGACTTGCTGGTCAGCGGTGAATTGCTCGGACATATTAGTGTTTCCCTATACAGAATTTTTGCCGGTTTCCTATTAGGCGTGATTCCGGGAATTGTGATTGGCCTTTTAATGGGCCTTTACTCACCTGTTCGCCATTTCTTCTCCCCGATCGTGATGGCGCTCATGCCGATCCCGACCCTTGCACTCATGCCGATTATCATTATTCTATTTGGAATCGGTGACGTCTCTAAAGTCGTGACTATTGCAGGAAGTGTATTCTTTCCTGTTGTAATCAACACTGCAGCTGGCGTTATGAATATAGATTCGATCTATTTGGATGTAGCGAAAAATTATGGTGCAAGCTCAAAAGACTATTTTATGAAAATTGCTTTTCCAGGAGCCTTGCCAGTCATGATGGAGGGAATCCAAATGGGGCAGGCCATAGCTTTACTCACTATTGTCGCCGCAGAAATGATGGGTGCAACGTCAGGAATCGGTTACTTGATCTGGACCTCCTATAAAGCCTTTTTGTTGAAGGAAATGTTCGTGGGACTCATCATGATCTCCTTCTTTGGCTATCTGTTCTCTATTGGACTAAGGGGACTTCAAAAGAAAATATTACCGTGGAGGTGACGCAGTGGGCGGAACTAAGATTGCCATACGCGATGTAACGAAAGCCTTCTATAAGAAGGGAAGCAGTGTAACAGCTCTTGAGGGAATCACCTTGGATATTACAGATGGGGAATTTGTGTGTTTGATAGGACCCAGTGGTTGTGGCAAAACGACTTTACTCCGTATTTTAGCTGATCTTGAAACCCCCAGTGTCGGTTCCTTCGACATAGCATCTGGAGAGAAAGACCGCCCGCTGCAGTCGATGGTCTTTCAGGAGCGTGGTGTGATCCCCTGGTTGTCCGTGGAAGAAAACGTAGCGTTTGGTCTCAAGATGAGAAAGGTGCCGGAAAGTGAAGTGAAAGAAAGGACCGCCTACTATTTGAAAAAAGTAGGATTGGAAAAGTTCGCTTCCCTTTATCCGAAAGAACTTTCAGGGGGAATGAAGCAACGGGTCAGCATTGCGCGAGCTTTTGCAAATGATCCAGAGATTTTACTAATGGATGAGCCATTTGCAGCCTTAGACGAACAAAATAAATTCATCCTTCAGGAAGAACTACTTTCAATTTGGGAGGAAACAAAAAAGACGGTTTTATTTATTACTCATAGTATCGATGAAGCCTTGCTGTTAAGTGATCGGATCTTATTAATGAGCTCTCAGCCTGGAAGAATCGTGAAAGAAATACGCATTGACTTTCCAAGGCCGAGGACGATGGAACAAATACGAGCAGATCAGAAAATGGCAGGTCTTTTTTTAGAGATTTGGCAACATCTTCAGGATGAAGTACAAAAATCGAGAAAATAATGAGGAATAGAGGGGAAATAGTGAGGAAATGGTTGTCTAAAGGTGTGTTGGTCCCGTTAGCGGCATTACTGTTAGTCGCATCTGGTTGTTCGGAGACGGCAACACCAACGCCTACTGATCAGTCTGGAGAGAATCCTTCCGGCGATTTAGCGCCATTGAAGGAGAAGGTAACCGTTGTTGTGGCAGAAGATGGGGCAGCATCGGGAGCGGGCTTTTACATCGCAAAGGAAAAAGGCTATTTTGCCGACTATAACATAGAAATTGAATTTGCCCAATTCGCAAACAGTGACGATATGCTTCCTGCTCTGGCCGCGGGAGAAGTGGATATCGCTGGCGGAATATCAACAGCTTCTTTCTTTAATGCGATTGCACAAGGAATTGATGTCCGAATTGTAGCGGACAAAGGACATAATGTCCCAGGAAAGTCGTATTTTACATTTGTCATTGGCAATCACGTAAAGGATGAAGTGAAAGATTACGCCGATCTAAAAGGGAAGAAAATTGCAGTTTCCTCTGAATATGGGGTGGATTGGTATATTTATAAACGAATGTTAGAGCATGCCGGACTGACAGACGATGATGTTGAATTTGTGTTAATGTCTGATTTCGGCAGCATGCTTGGTGCGATTGAAAATGGTTCAATCGATTTAGCTCTAAATATTGAACCACTTATAGCACAAGGTGTAGCAAATGGTATCCATGAACGGTTTAAAGATGCTACAGACTTTGCCCCTGATTCTCAAATTGCCATGGTGCTCGCTTCTCCAAAATTCATGGAGGAAGAGGAAGATGTGTCGTTGCGCTTCATGTTGGCTTATTTAAAAGGTCTTCGTGATTATAATGATGCATTCGTTAAGGGTGACGGCAAAGATGAAATTATCGAAATCATGACGATGCATACAGCATTGAAGGATCCTGCACTTTGGGAAAAAGTGAATGTTACCGGTCTTGATCCGAACGGACAAATGCGCATTGATGATATTAAAGCACAATATGAAATGTATAAAGAATACGGTGCCATCCAAGGAGAATTCGACTTTGAGGATGCGATTGATACTTCATTAACAGAAAAGGCGCTTGATATATTAGGAGAATATAAATAGAGGTAAGGAAGCACTTGGGATATTCTGAGCCTAAGTGTTTCTTTGTTTTATTGGAATAATTATAATTTTTAAACTGTAAGGGCATTCATTGACAAAATTGTGACAGATGAGATATTGTTACTATTCGAACATATTTATTCTATTTAATAAATAGGAGGAACAGTATGGATTTATTTATTATACTATTAGCTTTAGGTCTGTTAATGTTCACTGCATACCGCGGTTTTTCTGTCATCTTATTCGCACCTCTATGTGCACTGTTAGCTGTAGCATTAATCGACCCATCTAACATCTTGCCATTCTACTCCGGTATTTTCATGGAAAAGATGGTCGGCTTCATTAAGAGCTACTTCCCGGTATTCTTATTAGGTGCTATATTCGGGAAAGTAATCGAGATGTCCGGGATCGCCGAATCAATCGCTAAAACGATTGTTCGTTTAATCGGTCCGAAACAAGCGATGCTAACGATTGTATTGCTTGGCGCAATTCTTACATATAGTGGGGTTAGCTTATTCGTTGCGGTATTTGCAATCTATCCGTTCGCGGTTCAATTGTTCAAAGAAGCAGATATTCCTAAACGATTGATGCCTGCAACGATTGCTCTTGGAGCATTCACCTTTACGATGGATGCGATTCCTGGGACGCCGCAAATTCAGAACGTAATTCCGACTCAATTCTTCGGAACAACGATTTACGCTGCTCCAGTATTGGGGATTATCGGCGGTTTAGTCGTATTGGTAACTGGTTTAGCATACTTAGAATGGCGTAAGAGACAAGCTAAACGTAAAGGCGAAGGCTATTATGGCATGCCTGGTGATGATACGATTTTAAAAGCTGAAAAGGACAAAGGGGAAGACATTCAACAGAGCACGTATAATCCTTCAGCACTTAGACAAGTATTAGCGTTTGTACCATTATTATCGGTAGCTCTCCTAAACTTGTATTTAACGAGAGCAATTCCAAAATGGTACGAAGGCGGATTCGATTTTACAGCGTTAAGCGTAATGGGATACAATGCTGATGCATACTCAGTTGACGTTAAAGCAAGTGCGGCCATTTGGTCTGTCGAAATTGCATTAATCGTAGGTATTATTACGGCGTTGATCTATGGTTGGGGACGTGTAAAAACGGATTTCAAAGCTGGTTTGAATGTAAGTATCGCGGGATCATTGTTGGCTGTAATGAATACTGCATCTGAATATGGTTTCGGCGGAATTATTGCTGCATTACCTGGCTTCTCCAAGATTAGTGATGGACTAAGTGGCTTGTTCACAAACCCTCTTGTGAACGGGGCTGTTACGACAAGTACACTCGCTGGTGTTACAGGGTCCGCATCAGGTGGAATGATGATTGCCCTTGGTGTAATGGAAGACAAATACAATGCGATGATCGCCGCAGCAAATATCGATCCTGAAGTCATGCACCGTGTTATTTCCATGGCTTCCGGTGGTATGGATACGCTTCCGCATAACGGAGCGGTTATTACACTGTTGGCTGTTACCGGATTAACTCATAGACAATCCTATAAAGATATTTTTGCTATCACGCTGATCAAAACATTGGCTGTGTTTGTTGTCATTGCACTATACACATTTTTTGGTATCGTATAAGTTGAAAGATCCATTTCCTCGAGGGATGGATCTTTTGTTTTGGGCTTGTTCAAAAATTTTCAATGATTTGGGATTATGGGGTACAATATATAGTGGAATATGAAGAATAACCATTCTTAGAAATGGGGAGAACGCTATGAGTAAATTAAGTGAATTACAAAAAGATGCGAAAGCAATTCTTAAAAAGACCAGCAGAACGTTTAATATACCGATTAATTTTTTGGAAGGCAATTTAAAGCAAGCTGTTTCCTCCGCATATCTCTGTATGAGAGCCATCGATGAAATCGAAGATCATCCGGAAATGCAGAGTGAAACGAAACAATTATTGTTGCGCAGAACCGCTGATTTATTACGTGAAGGCTTTGATGCTGACGAATATGAGGATTTGATGACTCCATACCGCGATGTATTGCCGGAAGTAACGCTTCGCCTTGGTGATTGGATTGCGGTTTGTCCCGCTGAGATTGTCCGGAAGGTGGCAGAATCGACTGCCGAGATGGCAGACGGGATGGCGAAGTGGACTGAGCGGAATTGGAAAATTAACACGAAAGAAGATCTCGATGACTATACATATTATGTAGCTGGTCTTGTAGGGGTCATGTTATCTGATCTTTGGAAATGGCATGCTAATATTGAGGCCGACAGAGAGCTGGCGATTGGATATGGACGAGGGCTGCAAATCGTCAACATCCTTCGAAACCAGGAAGAGGATGCTGAACGAGGAGTAAGTTATTTGCCTGATGGTTGGTCAAGGGCTGACCTATTCCACTATGCTGATGAAAACCTGAACTTGGCAAAAGAATATATGAGGGATATCAAAGGAAAAAACCGAAGCATTACGTTATTCTGCAAGATACCATTAGCACTTGCCGAAAACACATTGAAAGTGATGAAGGTAGGGAAAGAGAAAATGACTCGCTATGAAGTGGAAAGCGTGGTCGAGGATATATTGGAAGAAGAATCCGTTAAATAAGTATATTGAAACACTGCAGGTGAAATGTCCTACAGTGTTTTTGTTTTTGCAGGGTTTATTAATCCACTCACCGAATAAACTATACAAACTTATAGAGGGTGAGAACGATGAAAAAGTTGTATATCTTATTTAGTGGTATCCTTTTATTTCTTACGGGTTGTACAGAGTCAGAGCCGGAAAATCTGCAAAGTCAAGTAGCGGAGGAATCAAAAGAAATTTCGAAACTTAAAGAGGAACTCGGTTTACTAAAGGATCAGTTGAACGATACCCAAAAGAACATGGAGATTTTAGAGCAAATGATCATGAGTCATGATGGCTTAGGTTACGGTGAGTTGAGAAGACAACAGCAAATGCTGGATGACTTAATTGTTCATTTGCCAGATATAGAAATCCGGACAGGTTTTATTCGAGAGGCGGAGAATGATTTCATATCGATAGATTTTGCTGAGAAAGTAGAAAGTCCAGATGCCCCGAATGGTTTTGAAATCATCAATGATAAGGAAGAAGCTGAATCTTTTCCGATTGCAGAAGAATTAACTCTATTCGTTCTGAACGGGACTGATATGGAAGTTAGGACTATTGGAGAATTTAATCCATCCCGTCAATTCTTTTTCGAGTTTTACATTTCAAATGGGCACGTCATCCAAGTTCGGGAATTGTATATTCCTTAACATAAAAAATGCCCGTGCCTATGCGGCAACGGGCGTTTTTTTGCGTTCTTCTTTAGCGGTGATCATACTATGAATGGACATACCGATTACAATCGCCACAATTCCTACTAACGCTATAGGTCCAGGCAAAGGGAGGGATAGAAGAATCATCTCACCCATAATGGCAAAAAGAAGTTCAGTTGACTGGGTCGCTTCGACCGCTGCCAGTTTTCCTTGATAATCTTTTACACGGTCAGTCGCCATGAAGAATAGAGTTGTCGCAATTACGCCGGAACTGATAGCGACAATAAGGGACTGGATTACTTGTCCTGAAGAAGGAACCCCCACTGTCACCAAGGCATAACAGGCAAAAATCAGCCAAATTGGAATTGTCATAAGTGTCATGCCAAGCACACGCTGAAATGGATCCAGTCTCCCTCCGCAAATTTCCATCATTTTTCGATTGCCAAGTGGATAAGCGAATGCTGCAACCACTACTGGCAATACACCAAGCCAAAAAGACCGTACATCAGTTGACTGGGCATTCGGCAGCTGAATCAAAACAACTCCAACTAAAATGATCAACGAGGTCAAAAGGGATTTCACCGGAATTTGCTGTCTGATTAGTTGTTCATCATACATCGTCTGCCTTTTCACGAAGAAGAACGGAGCGAGCAATACCCCCGCAATGATCGTCAGCTGCCAAGTTCCCGCTACTAACCAACCGGGACTATAGCCAGAAGCAAAGGTCAATGGAGCGTAAAAAAGAACGAATGCTACGATGCTCCAACTTAACCAAGGAAGAGGCTTTTCCTTAATCTCTCGAAATACCGGACCGGTTCCATTCCTGATAGTGACAATCAGTAGGAGGAAGGGCAGCATGAATAGAAATCGGAGAGACGAACTCCAAAGCCAGCTTCCGCCTGACAGTTCCATGGAACGGTTCAATACAAAAGTGACCGCAAAGAATAATGACGCTAAAAGCCCCAGTGATATTTCCCTCATAAGACCACCCCTGTATTATCCGCGCTGTTCGAACAACTCTGCTACTTTAATGATCACTTCAGTTGCTTTCACCATATTGTCAGCAGATACGTACTCATATTTGCCGTGGAAGTTTTCCCCACCGCCAAAAATATTAGGTGTCGGCATTCCCATGAATGATAACTGAGAACCATCAGTTCCGCCACGAACAGGAACGACGACAGGTTCGATATCCAATTCTTTCATAGCTTCATAAGCGATATCGACAATCTCTTTAACTGGCAGGATTTTTTCGCCCATATTGTAATATTGGTCGTTGATTTCCAACTTGAGGGCTTTTTCACCGTATTCCGCTTGAAGTTTAGATGCGGCATCTTTCATCAATTGTTTCTTCGCTTCGAATTTTTCACGATCATGGTCGCGGATAATGTAAGCAAGGGTAGCTTTTTCTACATTGCCATTGAAGTTCATGAGGTGTATGAACCCTTCATAACCGTCTGTTTTTTCAGGAACCTCGTCCTCCGGCATATATGACTGGAACTTAGTGGCGATCGTGATGGCATTGACCATCTTATTCTTTGCGGAGCCAGGATGGACACTTTTCCCGTGTGTCGTCAATTTTACGCCGGCTGCATTGAAGCTTTCGTATTGTAGTTCCCCAAGTGGACCGCCGTCCATTGTATACGCGTATTTTGCACCGAATACCGGAACGTCGAATTTATGAGGGCCGCGTCCAATTTCTTCATCTGGGTTAAAGCCGACACGGATTTTTCCGTGTTTTATTTCCGGATGGTTCACCAGATATTCCATCGCTGTCATGATTTCCGCAATACCTGCTTTATCATCTGCACCTAATAGTGTCGTTCCATCGGTTGTTAGCAGGGTGTGTCCGATATAGTTTTGAAGCTCTGGAAATTCAGAAGGGGAGAGTACGGTATTAGCGTTTAATTGAATGTCTCCACCTTTGTAGTTGTCTACACGTTGAGGGTTTACATTTTTACCAGAGTAATCTGTGGCTGTATCCACGTGCGCAAGGAATCCGATTACGGGAACATCCTTATCGGTATTAGCAGGCAACGTGGCAAATAAATAGCCGTTTTCGTCCAGAGTGATTTCTTCTAAGCCGATTTCGCTGAGCTCTTTTTCTAATAAATGGAGTAGATCCCACTGTCCCGGCGTGGAAGGGCAAGTCGTACTTTCCGCATCCGATTGTGTATCTATTTTGGCATAACGGACAAGCCGTTCAATCAATATTTCTTTCATCTCTATCTCCTCCTTATTCAATGGTTTCATTTTAGCACTTTCAACTCTTTAGAGGAATTCAGAATAATAAAAAAGCAATCGCAGATGCGATTGCTTTGCATATTATGATGACTTAACCGAATACTTCTTATGAGATACCACTGTCAAATTCGATTTTGCCCCAATGCTAAGAGCGTCTTCATCTGACATTTCTACGATGACTGAGTGTTCCAAGATTTTATGGATCCGGCCTTTTACATCGAATCCATTACGCGAAAATTCAATTTCCTCGCCGACATAGCGCGCAGCCACGAAAGGACTTAATTCTTTCTCTTGTCTTGCAAATGTCAACACGATTCCCTCATTTCATTTTATCCAATGGATAAAACTTATTTTCGTACACTATTATTATAGCATACTGAAACGAGGTTCCTGTAAGTTGCTTTTTTTTTCACCGTTTAATGACAGTTCGCACCTTTTTTTCCGTCCCCTCTTTTATACGCTGGAAGTTTTCGATATGCTTCCAAAGTGCAAGTAGGAACAAACCTGCAGCGGTAACAATCGGCCAAGCACCTTCAGCCATCCACACAGCGACAACTAATAAGGTAACATATAACATGAGAACGCCGACGACGATGTAATTTGATAGAAGAGAGGCTGCGATGAAAAGAGCCAGACCGGCAAGGCCAATCCGCCAGTCGAGTGCTAGTAACACTCCAATGACTGTAGCAGTTCCTTTTCCTCCATTGAATTTCATGTAGAATGGGAAGTTATGACCAATCACAACTGCGGCTCCCGCCAAGAACAGCAACGTCCAGACCACTTCCTCGGAAAAAGCATTCCCTAACAGCATTCGTAGAACGATTATTGTTAATGCCCCTTTTCCTATATCGACCAATGCCACGAGGGCACCATATTTTTTCCCTAATACGATGGTGGCATTTGAGGCGCCTGCGTTTTTCACCCCAGTTTCTTTTAAGTCAACGCCAGACAATCTTTGTGCCAATACTGAGCCATGTGCACATCCGATGACATAGCCTGTCAGCAGAACGGCGACGATCCATATAGCCAACATCTTTCCACTTCCCTAAAGTTCATTTGTACTATTTAACGGATAGCCTTTAAAAAAGATTCATAAATAAAATAATCTTTTTTGTTTGACTTTTTCATCAATTCGCTGCATACTCTTCATCAGATGGAAAAATTGAATCGAATACACTCTTATCGAGAGCGGCGGAGGGAATAGGCCCGACGATGCCCGGCAACCGGCAATCCAATTGCTATGGTGCTAAATCCTACAGACTGGAAGGTCTGAAAGATAAGGGGAGGAATACGCGTATGCATACCCTCTTCTTAGGAAGAGGGTTTTTTATTTCCTGAAAATCCTCTCCTCCGCATTCCATCGACCCCACATCATAAAGGAGGAATACCAATGACTAATTTTCAACCCGAAACCCTGCTACTTCATGGAGGACAACAGCCGGATCCTGTAACAGGAGCCAGAGCTGTCCCGCTTTACCGTACAACTTCTTATGTGTTCCGTGATACAGAACATGCTCAGAAATTATTTGCCTTAGAGGAAAGTGGCAATATTTACTCCCGGATTATGAACCCGACTGTCGATGTATTTGAGCAGCGTATTGCACTGCTCGAGAAGGGAACTGCTGCGGTTGCTCTATCTTCAGGGATGGCTGCCATCTCGTTTGCTATTTTGAATATCGCAAGTTCTGGTGATGAGATTGTAGCTGCAAGCAATCTGTACGGGGGGACCTTCAATTTGTTTGCGGTCACGCTTCCTCGCTATGGCATTAAAGTAAAGTTCGTCGATGCTGCAGATCCGGAAAACTTCCGAGCAGCCATTACGGAAAAAACGAAAGCGATTTTTGCTGAATCCATCGGAAATCCGAGTTTACTAGTTTTAGATATTGAAGCTGTTGCGGCGATTGCAAAAGAAAACGGAGTTCCGCTAATCATTGACAATACATTCCCAAGTCCATACGGTTGCAATCCGATCGAGTTCGGTGCCAATATCGTTGTGCATTCTGCAACAAAATGGATTGGTGGTCATGGAATAGCCATTGGAGGAATTGTAGTAGATGGCGGTAACTTCGATTGGAATTCTCCGAAATTCCCATACTTTACGGAACCTGATGCTTCGTATCATGGAATTCGCTATGGCGTAGATGTTCCGAATGCAGCATTCGCTACTAAGCTGCGTGTACAATTGCTTCGAGATTTCGGACCTTGCTTGAGTCCGGATCATGCATTTGCTTTCCTACAAGGGCTGGAGACTCTTCACCTCCGCGTGGAGAAACAAAACCAGAATGCGCTTGCTGTAGCTGAATACTTATCGAATAATTCTTCTGTGGAATGGGTGAATTATATAGGGTTAGAAGGCCACCCATCATATGAAGCGGCAACAAAATACTTGAAGAACGGTTTCGGATCGGTCTTGAACTTTGGAGTCAAAGGAGGAAGAGATGCAGGGCGTAAAGTGATTGATCACGTGAAAATCTGGTCGCATGTCGCCAATGTAGGTGATTCAAAATCTCTAATTATCCACCCTGCATCGACTACTCACCAGCAGTTGAACACGGATGACTTGAAAAAGTCTGGTGTGTCAGAAGAATTAATCCGTCTTTCTGTAGGAACAGAAGCGTTAGAGGATATCGTGCAAGACCTCGGTCAGGCAATCGAAGAAGCAGTACCCGTATCTATTTAACAAAGAGGAGGGCGCAGGATGACAATTGGTGTTGTTGGAATTGGGAATTTGGTCTTAGAGTCGGGAGCACTTCTTTTGGATGTGGAGCTCGCCTATGAAATCTCTGGACCGGCAGATGCCCCGGTCATCCTCGCCTGTCATGCGTTGACTGGCAATCATCTTACAGTCGGCTCCTCTGCATTGCCCGGCTGGTGGGCGGGGCTTGTCGGACCTCAATGTCCTTTGGATACAAACCGATATCGTGTAATCACGTTTAACGTAATAGGAGGCTGCAATGGCTCGACTGGACCGCTACACATCAATCCCGAAACAGGTAAGCCATATCGTGCAGATTTTCCCTCCATTACAATCCGGGATATAGTTCACGCTGAAAAAAAGGGATTAGAGAACTTAGGGATTTCGAGGGTTTTTGCGGTCATTGGTGGTTCATTGGGCGGGATGCAGGTGCTTGAATGGGGTCTATTGTATCCGGATGATATGGAGTTGCTCATCCCGTTGGCTGTCACCCCCGAGTTGAGTGATTATGGAATTGCATTCAACTACATCGGGATCCATGCAATCGAGCAAGATCCTCATTTTAGAGCTGGAAACTATAGAAGTGCCACAGATGTAAAAGGCTTCGAAACTGCAAGGATTGCAGGTATGGTTTCATACCGGAGCCAGGAACTCTTTTCGCAACGTTTCAATCGCGAGGAGCGATCTGACGGCATTTACGAAGTGGAATCGTACATGAAACATATGGGTAGGAAAATCACCGGCCGTTTTGATCCGAATAGTTATCTGACCCTACTACGGGCAATGAACTCCCATGACATTGGCAAAGGAAGAGGTGGATTCCGGGGGGCAGTGAAGGGTTACAAAGCGAAAGTGGCTGCGATCGGATTCACCTATGACTTAATTTATCCGTCAGAAAGAATTCGTGAATTCACGCATTCAGTGCCAAATGGAAACTTCCATCTTGTTCATACGAAATTCGGGCACGACGGCTTCTTGACGGAGTATAGCAAATGGGGTTTCATCATACAGGCAAACTTGGAGGCGAATGCATGCAAACCATTAAAATTGCATTATTAGGCTTTGGTACTGTTGGTCAAGGAGTTTTTCAAATCTTGAATGAGAAGAAGGAAGAGTTCCGGAATTTCTTTGGAATCGATGTAGAGGTGGTGGGCGTGTTAATTCGTGATGTCGAAAAGTTGAGGCCCTTACCAGCCCATCTTTTCGTAACAGATCGATTCGAAGATATAGCATCCATACCGGATGTAGACGTTGTGTTCGAAGCGATTGTTGGTGAAGAACCCGCTTATTCCTATTTGACATATTTCCTCGAGCGGGGAATCCATGTTATTACGGCAAATAAAGCGATGTTTGCCAAGCATGGTTTGTCCTTGCAAAAGGTGGCGGAAAATTATGATGCTACTATTGGATATGAAGCAACCACAGCAGGCGGCGTTCCAATTATTAAGACATTAAAGAATTTGCTTCAAGTTAATGAAGTTGAAAACATTGCCGGCATTTTAAATGGCACGTCAAACTTCATCTTGTCAGAAATGCGTACAGCCAAGTGTACATTTGAGGAAGCACTGCAGAACGCGCAGGACTTCGGTTACGCAGAGGCGGACCCTACAGATGATGTTTCTGGCAAGGATGCATTCAGGAAGTTAATGATTTTAAGTCAATTGGCATTCGGAAGACAGCCATCATGGGAGGATGTCGAGGTTCGTGGTATTCAAACTCTCACTTTAAGGGATATTGAAGAGGCAGAGGAGTCAGGAATGCGGTATCGTCATGTGGCAGAAGTGAACATTACAGGTTCAGGAAATCTCCAGGCAGTCGTGCGTCCCTTATTAGTTGGTCCATCACATCCTTTATATACAGTCGATGGAGTAGATAATGCGATTGTTATAGACTCCGAGTATTTAGGGAAACTGACATTGATAGGACCAGGTGCCGGCAGGTTCCCAACTGGAAGTGCCATGGTGGAGGATTTCGTACAAGTGATCAGTAGTAAACCAAAAGTAATCATTCCTCAATGAATGAGAGGCTGTCCCAAGTATCCAATGGGCAGCCTCCTTTATGTTGGTTAGCGATCTTAATCCTCGTCTTTCACATCAATATCTTCAGGGATCGGTTCGCTACGCCATTCATCTATCATCTGTTTCACAATTTCCATTTGTTTTAGATGAGTATCGAATTGTGCTGTGTTCACCAAAAAATTTTCTCCGTCATGAATGGCTTTAATCCGGCCTTCCAACACATACTTTTGGACAAGCTCCACCGGCATACTGATGTACTCCGCCGCTTCCTCGATTGATACAAACATCGGAACGCCTCCTTAAATTTATTGTATTCCAAAATTCTCTTAAACAATAGAGAGAACTATGATACTGTCGGAGTAAGATGATATTGGGGTGATAGTGATTGAATAATCGTTTGCCATACATATATGTACTACTTGGAGCGGTTCTTTGGGGAACAACCGGAACTGCACAATCTATTCTGCCGGCGAGCGTACATCCGCTTGCAATTGGTGCATCAAGGCTTGCCGTCGGTGGGTATGTGTTGCTTTTATTGATGCTCCTAATGAAGAAAATCGATTTTAAGAGTTGGCCATGGAAGGCGACCGTTTACTCGGCCATCGCTATGGCTATCTTCCAACCATTTTTCTTCACTTCCGTACGGCTGACGGGTATTGCAATCGGTACGGTGGTCGCAATTGGTAGTGCCCCAGTATTCTCGGGTCTCCTTGAATGGATATTCCAAAAAAGAAAGCCAGACCGTGTTTGGTTAAATGCAACTATTTTAGCAATCATCGGGGTGTTGTTATTATTCCTTACACAAGGCGATGTTGTGGTTAATCCGGTTGGAATTCTGATGTCTCTCGGAGCAGGGCTGGCGTTCGCCATTTATACGATCGTCAGTAAAAGAGTTCTCGATGAAGTTGATGCAATCCCAGCTGTCGCCATGATCTTCTCAATCAGTGCGACCATCTTGTTGCCTTCTCTTTTACTATTTAATACGTCCGGTTTATATACTCCGCAAGGCATTTCGGTTATTGTCTACTTAGGTTTAGCAGCAACGAGCCTTTCCTATATTTTCTTTTCTTCGGGATTAAAACGGATTCCTTCTTCCTCGGCAGTGACACTCTCATTGGCTGAGCCATTAACTGCAGCTATGTTAGGTGTTTTCTTTGTTGGAGAAAGGTTATCATCTTGGTCATGGGCAGGAGTTGCGCTCTTATTATGTGGGATTTTAGTCTTAACATTAAGCAGTAAAAAATCTGTATAATTGAGCGTTCATTACAATAAAATGGAATTTAAAAGTAGGACTATGGAAATAATAGTGCTATAACATTTGGAGGTCAAATATCTTGATTTCTAATCATATGGTATATTGTGGATTTTTATGAAAATGATTCCTTGGAACTATTGTTGGAAGAAATTGATATGTAAAAGGTACAGCTAAGTATACAATATTTTGAAATAATCTATTAAGTCCCCTTTGCATTCTTATGCAGAGGGGACTTTTTGCCTTGTGTCCTTTTATCTACTAAGGAAGCAACGAGAAATATCCCAACTTTGACAATGTTTTTTCAGTAGTTATATTGAAAATATAAACTATTACATTTAGATTATGGGTTTTTCAGACTTGTTACATCTGGAAGAAAGAGGGAATCACATGTTAGAAGCAAAAAGGCGTGCAGCGATCTTTCTAATTCTTGCTTTCGTACTGGCAGCAGTTGCCGGTTATCTTATTTTACAAAAGGTAGAACAATTGAATTCCGAATTGGGCGGGATGGAAGAGATTTACGTTGCTCTCAAAGATGTTCCTACCGGAGCAAAATTGAGCTCTCATATGTACACGACAACCGAAATCCCCAAAAAGTTTTTAAATGAAAAATCACACATCACTGACAAAGCAGATCTTGAAAATAAAGTGACGATGGTTGCATTGAAAAAAGGGGATATCATCACACAAAACATGTTGAAAGGCTACTCCAATTTAGTGAATGAGTCAAATCGTACTGTTGCAATTCCGTATACCGAAAAAATTGTTTTTGACCAAGAGCTTGTACCGTTGGATCGAGTGGATATTATTGTCTCTCATGAAGTAGACGGTAAAAAGAAAACGGAAGTGTTTATGAAGGATGTATTAGTTACATTTGCTGATGAAAAAGACTTCAAAGGAGTAGCCGTAATTGTTCCAGTTGAAGATGTTCCAAATCTTATACATATGCAAAACTACGCAGAACACATAAGAATTATTAAATCTAATAACAAAGTAGAACTGCTAACGGAAGCTGAAAGTAATGAAGCTAAAGAAGATACATCACCAAAAGAAACAAAGCCTGTTGAAACACCAGCGGCAAAACCAGCTGGAGAAAACCCTTCAGCCTCAGAAACTCCTTCTGCAACACCAACAACTACACCTCCTGCTAAACAGCCAGCCGGGAGCAATACAAAGACTGGCACAAAGACGAATACTCAAGGGTCAGGGGGTAAGTGAGAATGGATCAAAAGTTAAACATTTTAGTCATCAGTGATGAGGACAGCCTTCGCCAGCAACTGGCCACAATTGCCGAGAATACTGGTGAAGCCGTCCTTGCAGCGACGACTGCAGATGCTGTCCGTGAAATGAATAGGGTAACCCGGGATATTGTGTTGTTTGCCCAACCGGAAAATGACTTGGCGATTGATATCGTTCAAACACTGCGGCAGATCAATCCGGCGGTAATGATTACTTTCATTGCATTGGAATCAGATTTTGTACTTTTGCGGAACTTAATGAGGGCCGGTGTTGATGAATTTTACGTGTTCCCAGATGAAACTTCTCTCTTTACAAGCCGTTTCCCAACTGCAGTAAAAAACTATTCTATTCAGAAGAACTCAAGAGAACAAACGAATACCATTACCTTCGGGCGAGGTAGAGGGCAAATCCTCTCCTTCTATAGCGGCAAAGGAGGAACAGGTAAAACGACGATTGCTTCTTCCTTTGCACAAACATTGAAACTGGATTCGACAGCTGAAGTGATTCTGATTGACTTGAATGGTCAATACGGTGGAATCGAAACGCTCTTTTCAATTGAATCGAACCGTTCACTTGCGGATTTGCTGCCAGTAATCGAGGAGTTGAACGAAAGTCATATTCGGAATGTTTCAAAAACAGAAGAAAATTCTAAACTCGAAATCCTAATAAGCCCTAATGATGCCGAGGTTGCTGAATCGCTTGGAGAGGATTTTGTAGCCAAACTCTTACGGACGTGCAGACGTGCATTCGACTATACAATTGTGGACTTACCATCTTCGATTAATGGCCCAGTCGTCACAGCAATGGAGGAATCGGACAAAATCTTCTACGTCCTAACACCAGATACACCATCTTTAAAAGTATTGAAACAATTCGAGGACCTGTCCATCCGACTTGGTATTCATTTGGCTGACCGGATGGAAATCGTCTTAAATCACTCCTCAAAAGAAAATGAAGTAAAAGAAAGTGATTTGAAAAATGTGCTCAGGTATCCACTTGCCGCGATACTGCGAAGAGATGTAAAAGGACTGCAAACGTTCGTGAATAAAGGGGAACCTGTTCGGAAAACTCCGAAAGATCGTAAGCTGATTCCATTTGCAAAAGATATTCGGAAATTTTCACGTGAGTTGATGAAACGATAGGGAGGTGTTGGCATGGCATCGATTTTCGAAAGACGGAAGGAAATGGCCGTACAAAAGAAACCTGTTTCCTATAAGTATGAAAACCATCTTGTAGATGAATTAGTCGAACACTATAAAGCACGTCTATTGCGGGATACGAACCTTGAGGCGTTAACACAGCTTTCACAAGGCGAGATGAGACTGAAAATCGAGCAATATGTGTCGCATTTCATGTCGGAGGAGCGGGTGATCATTTCCCGCCATGACAAAGAACTTCTCATCACGCGAATTTTAGATGAATCAGTTGGGTTTGGACCGTTGGAACCACTCATTAATGATCCGGATATAACGGAGATTTTGATCAACGGTTACAACGAGGTGTATATCGAGCGGAAGGGGAAGCTCGAAGAAGCAGAAGTGAAGTTCCGAGATGATGAGCACGTCCGGCATATTGTAGACCGGATCGTTGCACCACTCGGTCGTCGGATAGATGAAAGTTCTCCAATGGTTGATGCCCGACTTCCAGACGGAAGCCGTGTCAATGCAGTTATTGCACCGATCAGCTTAAACGGAACGCTCGTTTCAATCCGGAAATTCAGGGCGGAGCCGTTCCATATGGAAGACTTATTATCCTTCAACTCATTGAGTGAAGAAATGGCGTTTTTCATTGATAGCGTCGTTAAAGCAAAGATGAACACATTAATCTCGGGTGGTACGGGTTCCGGTAAAACGACCCTTCTCAACGTAGCGGCAATATCCATTCCACATCATGAACGGGTCATCACCATAGAGGACTCCGCAGAGCTTCGCTTAGACCGTCCTAACGTCGTAGGAATGGAAGCCCGGCCGGCAAACGTGGAAGGCAGAGGGGAAGTCACTATCCGGAATCTGGTACGGAATGCCTTGCGGATGAGACCTGACCGAATCGTGGTCGGTGAGGTGCGTTCAGGGGAAGCATTCGACATGCTTCAAGCGATGAACACCGGTCACGAAGGATCTTTGACGACGGTCCACGCCAATTCACCTGATGATGCACTGCGTAGGGTTGAGTCCATGGTTATTATGGCGGGGATGGATCTTCCTTCTTCCGTAATTAGAGAGTATATTGTCGGTGCACTCGACATCGTAATCCAACAGACGAGACTGACAGATGGCACACGGAAAATTGTCTCCATATCAGAAGTACAGAAAAAGGACGATGGGTCGTCCAAAATCGTGGAAGTCTTTAAATTCCAACGAACAGGAATGACTGAGGATGGAGGCGTATTAGGTTACTTCACGGCGACCGGTGAGATTCCGCATTGTCTGGAAAGGTTGAAGATGTTCGGAATAAAAGTCCCTGAAAATCTCTTTGCTCCTTCAAGGGAGGTGGTGCACCGATGATGGAAGCTTCCATAGCCGCCATAGCCGCTTTACTATTTCTGATCGGTTTGTACTTCTTCTTGGACTATCGGATGGAAAAAAGGGATTGGCGGAAAAAGAGTAACCAAATATATCGAGAAGGGGAAAAACGCAAGAGTGCCATCGTGCTATTGGGTGCTAAGTTCGATAAAACGGAAACGGCTAAGGAAATGGATGAGAAATTGGTTGATGCCAATATACCATTTACCCCTTCAGAATTTATCGGTGCCCTAATTGTCTCGTATATGGGCTTTATGATTGTGTTGATGAACTTCTTCAATGTACCAACTGGGATTGCACTAATTGTTTCCTTCCTTCTTCTTGAGGGTGGTAGACGGATGCTGTTCCTTGTCCGCAAAAACAAAAAAAGGCAGATGCTTGTGGAACAGCTACCGGAGATCTGTCGACTGCTTGCGAACTCCACACGCTCCGGAATGACGCTAAATCAAGGGATTCAGTTAGTGGCGAAAGAAATGGCAGAACCGGCTAAGAGTGAATTTAAGAACTTAGCTCATGAATTATCCCTCGGCATAGACTTCGGTGCCGCCATCCGGGCAATGGAAAAACGAGTGGATAATAAGGAATTCCAGTTGTTTGCGGCGACGATGCTGATCCAGAAAAAAGCTGGGGGTAACCTCTATGCCGTGCTGGATGAAATGAGCCAAACTCTCGATGAAAGAAAGTTGCTAAAGCAGGAAGTCAAAACGATGACGGCTGAACAACGATACGTTTCCTATATTGTTCCAGTCATTCCGATTTTCTTAGTACTCATGATGAACAATGTTATTGACGGCTTCCTCGATCCACTGTTCTCCGGAATCGGAATTATCTTATTTGCTATCTTTGTGGTGGGAACAGTGCTTACGTTTGTAGTCGTCAGAAAAATTACGAATATCAGGGTGTGATGAAATGGACGGAATGATTGCCATAACCATAATCGTAACAATCCTTTTTATCGGGATTGCACTCCGTTATATGTATGTCTATTGGTTAAAAAGTAAGGAGCTGAAAGAAACGCTCTCTGAAACACTCTATGTATACGATGCCTTTAATCGGAAAGAGACCCGTAAAGAGAAATTACTAAAAAGAATGTTTCACTTTGCAGATGACTTCTCAGATTTAGGCCAACGGATTAACTTCTTCAGTGAAAACGGGGATGTCAGAAAATGGTTGATCCAAGCTGGCTATCCATATGGTTTAACTATTGAGAGATTCCAAGGTTTGAAGATTTTCTTAACCGTATTAGGACTTTTTGTTGGTGGTATTCTGTTGGTTTTAGGATTCCCATTTTCACAATATATGGTCATCCTGTTACCTGTCGCTGGCTTTGGTGGAGCCATTTTATGGATTCAATCCAAAGCATCTGCAAGACAGACAGAAATCTCCTATCAGCTTCCCGATTTTCTCGACACGATGAGTGTGACCTTACAGGCTGGTGTTGCTATGGACCAAGCAATCCGTGACATTGTGCCCTATTTTGAGGGTCCAATTCAAGAAGAATTCGGTCGATTTATCCAGGAACTTAGTGTAGGTGTACCACGTACAGAAGCGTATCGTTCGTTGTTGGAACGGAATGACTCGAAAGAATTCCAGATTCTGATCAAATCTTTAATACAAGGAGAGCGTCTCGGTGTACCGATTGCCGATTCATTTAAACAACAAGCCGAAGAGATGAGGAAGCTCAAAAAAGAAATGATTAAGGAAAAGGCGGCTAAGGCTTCACCTAAAGTTACGTTAGTGACAACGTTCTTAATCTTACCGTCCTCCCTCATCCTAATCGGAGGCTTGATGATCATAAATATGTTCAACGAAAACAAAGGGATTTTTAATATTTTTCAATAAACCAAATAAAAGGAGAGAAATTGAAATGAAAAACATGTTAATGAATGCTTGGATGAATGTAATGGCGCCGGTGAAAAACGAAAAAGGGGCACAGTCTCTTGAATGGTTAGGACTTGCAGCACTTTTGATATTGGTATTGGGGATTATTTCTCAAGCAGTGAATGGACAATCCGGAGCGATTGGCACTTTGATCGGAAAGATCATTACGAAGATCAGCGGAATGGTCGGTTAATCGAAATCTTTAAGGACGGGGGGAAGAACCGTGAAGAAAAAACTAAGCTATCTCTTGATTCTCCTATTTTTGATTCTTGCGGGCTGCAATAAGGATAAAGATACCGATGCCGCCCCAATAGACGAGTTAGAACAACAAGAGGATGTACAGCAAACACCTGAAGCAAATGAGGGAGATAAGACTCCTGAAGAGGATGAACAGGGAGTAGCAGAAGATAATACGGCTCCTCCGCTTCCTACGACGTTAGAGGAACTGGATCAGTTGACACCGGGATATACAGAATACTTAGCTATTCTTGAAGAGGAAGACCAAAAGAAAATCGATGAATTGACTGCGGACTTGCCAGACATATCTGGTGAGCCTTCCAAAGAGGAATTAGATCGATACTATGAAGCACTTTTAGCAGTGTTCCAGCAAGACTTTAAAGGACCGGAAGACTTAATCAATAGCATGAAGTTCCAGGCTATCGGCAGTCCCGACATAGAAGATTCCCGCTATCAGTTCAAGGAAAATTTAAATGTCATGGTCATTTTGGATGCGTCAGGAAGTATGGCAAATTATGAAGGAAATCAAACGAGAATGGAAGCAGCCAAACAGGCCATTAATAACTTCGTCAAAGGCTTGCCTGAAGGAACAAATGTCGGGTTAAGAATTTACGGACATGAAGGTACTGGCAATAAGGAGGATAAAGCCCGTTCCTGCAGCAGCAGTGAATTAGTCTATCCGATTAGCCAATACAATGCCGGGAATTTTGACAAAGCACTAACTAAAGCAAAACCTGCAGGTTGGACTCCAATAGGGTTAGCGCTTAACGAAGCGCAAAAAGACTTGGCTTCATTCAAAGGGGATTTAAACACAAATATTATTTATTTAGTTAGTGATGGAATTTCCACTTGTGACGATGATCCGGTCGGTGCAGCAAAAGCACTTTTCAATTCGGATATTACTCCGATTGTAAACGTCATCGGATTCAATGTAGACAACGAAGGACAGAAACAACTGAAAGAAGTTGCTGAAGCTGTGGAAGGTTCTTACCAAAATGTTAAAGACGCTCAAGGGTTACAAGATCAGTTGAACGAAGCGGGTAAGGTTGCGGAAAAGTGGGAGCAATGGAAGACCGAGCAAGAAGGTTGGCTTGGATATTATCAAGTTAGTAATAATTTAGATATCTTTTCGTACCATTCACAGGAATTTAGAAAATGGGTCGACGAAGGCCAGCAAGTGGGCTTTACACTTCAGTATCTATATCAGCACAAAGATCTGATGTCCCGTGAATCCCATGATTATTTAAGGCAAAAAAATTCTGAATACCATGATTGGATTGAGCAAGAATATGCCCAATTGAAGAAAGACTTAGAAGCTCTCAATGAAAAGAACTATACAGAAGCGGTAAAAGCGCTTGAGAGTAAGTACTTGGAAAATACGACAACTCCTTAGTGGAAAAAAGTGCCAGCTACTCAGCCTCCTCTTTTGCATGGTGTCACCTGCAATGTTAGTCAAACCAGAACGGGCAAGAGAATTTGAGCTTAGAAAAGAATAAAGCGATGATGTCATCTTAGATTCTTCATTCAACCAATTAGATTATTCATGAATTGAGGTGACGTGATGAAAAAGAGAGTAACCCGAAGGTTTTTTGCCATAATCATGATCGGTTTTATGCTATTTTGGACAGCTATGCCCTCCCTTGGTATGGCAGCCTTTATGACGTATGGCACCCCGATTCAGTATGGTACGCCAATTACCGGCGTTAAACCGATGACTGGCGGAGAATTCATGGTTCCCGGGAATGTATATGATTATGGGAATCCTGTAAGTGGCGGACAACCTGGAAGTACCGGACAAATTATTATTCCGCAAAACCCTTCTGCAAATGGACAGTTCATATTACCGAACATTATTAACTCGCCTAAATATAATTTCTTGATTACTGGAAATGCCATGGATCCAGGTAATGTTATGACACCTGGCGAGGTTTCCGGTGGTGGAGATGCAGTAAATGCCGGAGATGCATCCTCTAATGGAAATGCTGGTGAAGGCGGTAATCCTGCTCAAAATGGAGAGGCGCTAAATGGCGGCGATGCATCCGGTGGTGGTAACACAGCAAACGGCGGTGACCCTGCCGAAGGCGGTAGTGCACTGGATGGTGGTGATCCATCATCCAGTGGTGATGCAGTCTCCGCGGGAAACACGACAAACGGTAATACGATTTCAGGCGGCGATGGTTCTAACAATGGAGAGATTACACCAGGGGAAGCCGGAGACGGAAATGCGTTGGATGGAGGAACCCCGGGTGAAGGAGGGACTTCTCCTGAAGGCAATAGTCCAGATGGCGTGAATCCGTTAAACCCCAACGATGGAGCTCCGGGTGGAAGTGGGCAAGATAGCAGCGGACCTACCGGTAATGGTGGGGGAGGCGATGCCACTAACCCATCTACTGACCAAACACCGTTACAAGGCTTTTTTAAGACGTTAAAGGATGGAAAAAGATATTTTGTTACCTACAAAAATCACTTAGCCAACATGTTAGATGGCACCTTGTCAATAATGGCAGGATTTAAACTGACAGATTTAAATACCGCTTCTGGCAAGAAAAATCTGTGGCGTATTTCGGGTGATCCGACAGCTGTGAAAGGAAGCGGGAAGCTGTCCACTTGGCTGAATATGCGTTACTCGGATTACCTGAATTCCTTCGAAAACTCGAAAGCTGTCGTAAAAGGTAAGGGCGGCGGAGTTGCAGAAATCGGAAAAGACGGTAAGAAGACAACGCGTAACTGGTCCATTTTCGCTCCCAGGGATGGTCAGGATTTAAAACAAAAGCGTATTCAAGGATTCCTGGATGAAATCGGTCCGAAATCGATTTGGAATAAATCGAAAGATTATATGAAGAAAAACTGGATCCCAACGAATAAGGACTTCTTTGGGAAAACAGCTTTAGCAAAAGGTAATGGGATTGCGAATATTTTCCTTAGTGTAGGAAGTCGTTTAGCTGAAAATGCAGCGGATCCATCCAGAACTGGAACCGACCTGGCAGCTGGAATCACGACAGATGTCTTGCTCGGAGCAGGCCAAACAGCAGTTAGTGCAGCAGCAGGTTGGGGTGCATCTGTAGCTACGGCCGCGGCAGTAGGAAGTGTAGTTCCTGGTGTAGGAACTGTAGTTGGAGCGGCAGTCGGCTTTGGACTGGCATGGTTTATGAGTACAGAGACCGGTAAGGGAATTAGTAGAAGAGTTGAAGGAGTCGTAAAGGCTGGGATTAATAAAGCCAAAGACTTCGGAAAAGGAATCGTTAATGGATTGAAAGGGTTATTCGGAGGGTGATCCCCTCCGGATAAATTCTATAGACATTTTTTATAAGGGGTGATCAACATGATGAGTGATTATAAGGCGGCTATCATTTCTTTTTTCCTTCCGCTTGTATCTGCATTAATAGGATTATTTATGCCGGTATACGATGAGCTGTTTTTGAAAATAACAATTGGACTGTATTTCATTTCAATCACACTCTATATCGGGATGTTAATCGGTTACAAAAAGAAAAGAAAGAAAAATGCACCTCGAATCATTAACGCCCTTAACTTGCTGTTGTTTTGCCTCTTCTTTACATTCCCGTTAATGAAGGTTTGGCCCGAAAATGTCTTCATCCCCATCCTATTAGGCATAGTCTTCTTTATTTGTGTGTGGTTAGCGACCATTGATCAACGAAGCAAAACACCTTTAGTACTTTCGGACAATCAAGATAAGAAAGGGATATGGACCTATGTTTTTTATGCAATTCCCGTAATTGTCATCTTTGTTGGTGGAGGCGGTAACTTTATAGTCGTAAGGGAAATGCATTTAACGTTCGGGGAAGGACTTATGTCGGTCTACGGAAGTGTGCTGCTTTACATACTGGGCTGCTGGTTAGGGTTCTTCATGTCTTCCCTGTCCTATAAAGGTCTTGTGCTGAATGGGAGGTTGGTGAAATGAATTATTTAAAAGTAATCGGCATTGTCTTTCTAATGATGACCGCTCTTAGTTTTCTATTAGTGATCATTATCCCAAATTACTTCGTTCACTCTCTCATTCTCTTCTTCATTACATATGGTGTTGTCGGATTTTTAGTGAGGAAGTGGAAATATCCCTATTTCTCGGGTTATATGATTGCATGTTCCCTTGCAATCGCCAATACGCTTTTTGGAGAATTTGTCATTGGAATTCCGTTGATGTTCACACCTGACATCGGGTTTTGGAGCTTCATATTTGCGACTTCCTTGACATTGGCGAGTATCTTCATTGCCCGAAAGATTGAATATAGGGGGGAAGTTGCATGAAGGAAGCAGCGTATCATTATAATCAGCAATTATTAAAGATCATCGGTTTTTCCGGAGTAATCGGCATTCCAGTTTTATTTTTAATCATGAATGCCAGCTTTGTCTTCGCCAATACAGACTTGGAGGGTCAAGAAAACTTCTTATTGATATTTTCAAATCTGCTGATGTTTATCTTATTCATTCAACCGTTACGATTCCTATTTGAGCGGTCCGACCAGGACGAGGAAGTCACAATGAAAGAAATCATTCGTCACTTTTTGTCATCGATCGGTCCGATTTTAATCATGACCTTCGTCATGATGGGCTTGGTCTATATCGGAATGATGCTGATGATGATACCAGGAATCATTCTTTTTCCATTTTTGTTCCTCATGCCCTTTATGTACGAACGAGAGATGACCGTGAAAGAGTGGGTCAAAAAGACAATCAGATTCCATAATGATCATTTAATTTCCATTTGGGTTCAACTATTACTATGGGGCTGTTTCGCTTTTTTGGTTTGGGCGGGATTTCTCTATTTACTATCACTATTTGAAATGACGGTGCTGGCCTTCGCCATCGCTCGAATGATCTTCTGTCTATTTGTTTTTCCGTTCATCGTCTTTGGAATCTCCGATCGATTACTCGAGTTAGCGAAGGAGGGAGCTACGCATGAAAACTCATACATTTAAAAAAGTGAATCCGTTTCTTTCATTCCTTTTGACGAATGTAACGCTTGGTGTCTATGTACCCTATTGGTTTCTTTCAAGAAAAGATTCCATCCATCGGTTAGGGGACTCAAACGTAAAGTTTCCACTTCTGAAAATCTTGTTCTTTTGTTATCTGTTCTTAGCCATCTATTATGTGATCGGAGCAGCTGTTTTCACGGAGATGGGGAGAAGTTTCATTGAAACAATCAACCTGTGGATTACGTTCACAGGCTTGGGGATTACATATTATAGCGTGTTTCGGTTAGCCGAAGAAATTGAGCGAGAATTTCCAGATGTTCACTTCAAACGAATGTTGTTGGTGCTATTCCACATTTGGTATATCCAATTCAAATTGAACCAATTGCCGAAGGAGGACGGAACCTATGAAAATGAAAAGAGTATTAAAGGACGAAAGAGGCTCTCTTTCAATTGAGTTTTTAGGTATTCTACCGTTCTATTTCTTATTCTTCCTATTGTTATGGCAAGTGGTTGCCTCGGGATATGCAGTATTGAGTTTGAAAGCTGCAGCGAACGATGGAGCTCAAGTATATTCGGTGACGGGTGATTATGATGAAACCCTTGAAGCGGTGAATAAGTCAATTGGCGGTGGTAGCCTAATTCAGAATCATAAGGTTACGGTGAATATGGTACCGGGAAGTTCAGACCTATTTGAAGTTAAGATAAACGCAAGCCATCCCTTAGTGTTTCTTCCTGACAGTTGGAAAAAAAGTACAATGATTTCTTTGGAATCAACAGCCACGGGCAAGGAGTTAGTGCCATGAAGCAATTGGCAGATGAAAAAGGCAGCTCACTTGTCTACCTATTGTGGATCTTAACTGCTACCATCGTGCTCTTCCTGATTCTCACAAATATCGCTCGAATCTACATAGTGAAGCAACAAGCTTCAGCTGCAGCGGAACTGGCGGCATTGGCAGCTACGGGTGATATATTGTCAGTAACAGAGGAAGGTATTAAAGAATACGATAATGCCATGGCATCTTGGATGGCTGCAGATGGTTTGAGTTACGATGATCCTCTTTGGGAAGAAATTGAGCTGGAGCTTGATGGATTAGTAGCGAGTGGTAAAACAAAACATGAGGCATATACAAAAGTGTTTAATGAGAAGTTGCCGAGTCTTCTATTCGATGTGCCAGCAGTAGTTCCTGATGCTCCACCAAATTTAAAGGATATCGTAAAGTCTAGATTTGACACGTATCTTGCATCGAGAATGGATACGACAGTAAGGCAAATCATTAGGGAAAATGAAGGTAATGATGAGCCTGGTCACGTGGAGATTGTGATCTCGCCGGACAAGAGCCGTGTAGAAGTAAAAACAGATGCAACGTACGATACAATTACTGACGGTAGCTTATTAGCTTCATTTTCTGAAGATATTCCACAAAAAGGGTACGGGCCTCCATTAAAATACTTAGAGAAGATATTAAACTAAACCGTCTGGCAAACCGCCGGGCGGATTTTTTATGAAGAGATTTTATTATATGGGCGGATAAGTGGGTGAAATGGGCGGATAAATACTGTCTATGCTCGGATATCTCCCTCCTATGCTCGGATATCCCCCGTCTATGCTCGGATAACGCTTGCCAATGCTCGCATAGCTCCGTTCAATGCTCGGATGCCCATAAATTAGGACACGAAATTCAAAATAATGGCCTCTTATCAAACAATCTTAAGAATTTCTTCATTTTTATCCTCATAGAACCTTAAGATTTTGCGGATACAATTGTATCATGAAGGAAAGAGAGGTGCGGACGGTGACACAATTTACTGTTTTGGTGACGGATGATGATCAAGATATCCGTGATGGGATTGAGATTTATTTGAAAAATGAAGGATATCGGGTGTTGAAGGCGTCGGATGGCCAAGAGGCGCTGGACCTCCTTAAACATAATGAAGTTCATCTATTAATACTCGATATTATGATGCCGAAGATGGACGGGATCTCGGCAACTTTCAAAATTCGGGAGGAGCGGAATATCCCGATTATCATGCTAAGTGCAAAGGCGGAGGATTCGGATAAAATACACGGATTGTCAGTAGGGGCAGATGATTATGTAACGAAACCTTTTCATCCCTTAGAATTGATGGCTCGTGTGAAATCCCAGCTTCGTCGGTATGTCACGTTAGGTACATACAATGAGCAGAAAAAAGTAGAAGTAAATGGATTGGCATTGGATATGGATGCTAAGGAATTATCATTGGACGGTGAGCCGATAAAACTAACGCCCATTGAGTATAAGATTATGGAATTACTGCTTTCGAATGCGGGAAGGGTCTTCTCCATCCGGGATATATATGAGCGAGTGTGGAACGAACCGGCTTACAACGCTGAAAACATTGTGGCAGTCCATATCCGGAAGATCCGTGAGAAGATTGAGGCAGATCCGAAAAATCCAAGATTTTTAAAGGTGGTGTGGGGAATTGGATACAAAATCGAAAAGTGATTGGAGTCTTCTATTTTCCATCGTTGCCATCGTCATTGGACTGTTAAGCATTTTATATTGCTCCACTCATATAGTGGAACCGCTTAGCCAAGTTGAATCTTCCAAATTCTTCGCGCAGCTTAGCCGGTATATCAGAGGGGGAGTTTAATCATGGGGAAAACAAAATGGCTTCCTCTTATCTGGGTTTCATTATTAACAATCGTCCTGTTGGCATCGCTTATGGTGTTGGAAAGAGGTCGGGACTATATCGGCAAACAATATTTCATCTCCGATCAATTCCGGATGGAACTTGATGAATTCATTGAAAAGGCTGGACCGACTGTATTAAATCCTCTGAATCCAAAAGAAGCAAAGGAACAGATTACAGTTTCACAACAAGAAATTGAAGAACATAGAAACCAATATGGTTCGTTAGCCGATCAGATTGAAAATATTCAAATGCAATACGAAGACCGAATTGCCAGTGCGGAGGGAAATGAACCGTTTAAATCTGCTTTGATTGAGGAACGCGATGCCAAAATTGAAGACATCCGGAAAAACTTTAGTGATGATAAACATGTGGAAGCAAAAATTAGAAAAGAAAAAGAGGCACTGATCGATACCTATATGAATGAGCTCAAGAATATACGTGAACAAGTTTCTGGCGAATATGGATACTTTGCTTATTCTTTAGAGAACGTAAACACGGGGGAAACTTTTAAAAGAGGAGAGCTTTCAAATGCCATCTATAAGAAAGAATACGATAATAATCATGGCTTGTTGAGAGTAGAAGCCGTTTCCTATAGTACGAATGCTGGCAATGAAGTGGCGGGAATCATCGGAAACCAAGTCCAGCAGTTTTCTGGAACGATTGCTATTCCTAAAGCTGCAATAGACTCCATGGATTATTCACATCAGTACTACGAATTCAAGAAAACGAAATATACGATTTATGCATTTATCTTGCTCGGAATCCTTGCTCTTGCCACTATTCTATTCAAATTGAAATTTAACCGAAATTGGTTCACTGGCAATAAATTCAGTGACTGGTACAATTCCATTCGGATTGATTGGAAAGCTGTGCTCATCTTCGTCAATGCAATGGTCGCCTATGCTATTCTGATCAATACAATGGGTGTTTTTTTATACAACCACTATTCAATGGATTGGATGAACCGGATCCTACACTTCTTATTTTCAATCGCATTTGTTGGGATATTGATCTTCCAGGCGGTCAATATCATTGGACAATATAAAAATACGGAAGTATTGAAAAATGACCTTCGTAATAGCTTTACGTTTAAGCTAACAATCGGAATCCAAGATCTGTTCCTAAACCGGAGCATCGGAGTCCAAACATTGTTCTTGTATGCCATCGCATTTGCTGCAGGTTTCGGATTGCTCGTCGTGTTCATGATGCCACCTGCAATAATTATTTACTTGCCGCTATTCTTGTTCATTGCACTGCCAGCCATTCTTATTTTACTTAACCGGGCGGGCTACTTGAATCGGATTATGAAAACGGCTGAACAGATGGCAGAAGGGAAGCTGCACCAAGAAATCGAAATCCGTGGGAAATCTCCACTTGCTCAGCACGCAGCCAATTTAAATAAATTGCGTGAGGGTGTACAGTCCTCAATCAGCGAACAGGCGAAGAGCGAGCGTTTGAAAACTGAACTCATTACGAATGTGAGCCATGACCTCCGTACACCGCTGACATCCATCATTACGTATACGGACTTATTGAAAAATCCCGATCTGACAGGGGAGGAGCGGGAGAAGTACATTGAAATTCTTGACAGGAAATCACAGCGTTTGAAGACGTTGATTGAAGACCTTTTCGATGTTTCAAAGATGGCGAGCGGCAACATCGAACTTCAGAAGCAGCGCGTCGATCTCACCCAATTGCTTCAACAAGCTTTAGGTGAACATGAGGAAGAAATCATGAAATCCGGATTAGAGTTCAGAAATAATATACCTGACGTCCCGGTTGTCGCTTATGTCGATGGTCAAAAGTGGTGGAGAGTGCTCGATAATCTCATCGTAAACGCCATTAAATACACGCTCGAAGGAACACGTGTATACGTGACATTGCGTCAAAATGGAAGCGAAGCGGAGTTCGTTGTTAAAAACATCACAAAATATGAACTCGGAGAGAACGTGGATGAGTTGTTTGAACGATTCAAACGGGCAGATACATCCCGGCACACCGACGGCTCCGGTCTTGGATTGGCGATTGCTCAGTCTATTGTCGACCTCCACGGTGGGCGAATGAAGATCGATGTAGACGGTGACTTGTTTAAAGTAACGGTTACGATTCCAGTTGTTTAATGCTAAAAAGCGTACTCGGGTTAGTCCTCGAATACGCTTTTTTTATTAGAAATAAAACAAGTAAGCCCCGACAAATAAAATTCCTAAATCTGCGAACATGTGAATAATCCATGATGGAAGAATCGTACCGCTTTTTTCATTGATCCACTGGAAGATATATCCACCAATCCATAACCCCGCTAAGGCAAGCAAGAGCACTGGGAGAGTAAACCAAGGAAGGAAAATCGCTATGTGATAGACCGCAAAAAACAGAGGAGGGAGAATCCACCTCATTTTAGATCCCTGAAAAGCCCCCGTTAAAAAACCTCGGAAGAAGAATTCCTCCAAGAACGAATTCCCAAACAATATGTATAAAGCTACGAACGGGTAAATCGCGCCCGTCACCCCTACTCGTGTTTGTAAATCCAGTAACAATGAGTCCGTATCGATGAAGGATTTCACAATTATAAATGCACCGATGATCAGAAGCATAATGGAAAATCCTGAAACAACCGCCATCCTAATTGCTTTTCGGTCAGTTTTTCTAAATGATAGGAAATCCAATCCTCGTTTTTTGAATAAAAGCAATGGAACGAACAGAAAAAGCACAACTTTTGCAGCAGTTTTCACAATATAAGCTACACCGATCCCTTGCTCGATCCAAAGGAGGAAGAAAATACATATGATTGAAAGGATTAAAGCTGATTTTTTCAACAGTTTCCCTCTTTCCGTTTTTAATCATGACGAAGGAATGAATGATGAGGTTCTTGATAGATTATTTGTTTCGGATAAAGGGTATTTTGAGGAGAGAAACCTTAGTTAGAAGGTGTTGGGATGAATAGGATGGATTGGAGCGAAATACGGCTCAAATTTAGACATATTATTTTATCTGTCAGCTGGCTTGTCTTACTGGTCATAATTGCGACGATGGGGTTCAAGTACCTGGAGAACCTTAGCTTTTTTGATGCCTTTTGGATGACGATAATTTCATTATTGACGGTTGGTTATGGAGATATTGTGCCTGAAACGGAGGTAGGGAAAACCTTTGCCCTCATCATTATTCCAATCGGTTTTGCGATCGTGTCCTACGCATTTGGTGCGGTCGCCTCTTATATTATTGAACATCAATTATCAGAAAAGGTGTGGAATAAGCGGATGGAACATACAATTGACAATTTGGAAGATCATATTATTGTGTGCGGTTTTGGACGGGTCGGCCAACAAGTGTATCACCAACTGAAAGACCAAGATATACAAGCTGTTTTTATTCATGATAATGAAGAAGAGCTGCTTAATGTACTGGACAGAGGGGTGCTGCGCATTATCGGTGACCCAACTCAACGCTCCATATTGGAGAAAGCGAGTGTGGATAAAGCACGCGGGTTAATCGCAGCTATGCATAACGATTCGGATAATGTGTTTATTACCCTAACAGCAAAAGGCATCAATGAAAAAATTGAAATCGTCTCGAGAGTTGAAAGAGAAGACTCCACTGATGTATTAAAAAAAGCAGGTGTATCAAAAGTCGTGAACCCTTCCACAATCGGCGGACGTGAGCTGGTGTTATCCGTGCTAAAGCCGGCAGGTGTCGACTATGTGAATTATTTGATACAGGAAAATGAAAAGAACTTCGCCATTGAGGAATCAACAGTGGGAGAAGATTCGCATGTAGTCGGGAAGTCCATTTCCGAGTTAGGGATCCGTCGAAAATATGGAGTGACGATCGTGGCGATCAAAAGAGGCGATAACATGATTAATAATCCTAAGCCAGATGAACAATTCAAGACAGGGGATATTGTTGTAACGTTTGGTGATGGGGAGCACAACGAGAAGTTTAAAGAATCAGTACGATAAGGAAGGCAATAGGTTTAGAATCTCCTCTTTTTAGGAATAGGTTAGAAAGTTGCTTAGAAGGAGGTTCTTTGTAGATGTTTAATGAATACTACGATACACGAATCATGAACTGGCTTCCGGAACTCATGCTTGGACTTTTAATTCTCCTTGTGGGGTTCATAGTTGCGAAGGTAGTTGAAAATGCAGTCTACCGGTTATTGAAAAAGAATCGAGTAGATGAAAGGTTTGGCGCAAAAACAGCAAGTCCATCAGAACAACCAGAGAAAAAGAGGACCCATATAGCAGATATTATTTCAAAAGTCGTCTTCTTCATCATCCTGTTTTTTGCAGTGGTCCTATTCTTCAATATCATGGATTTAGATATGGTAGCTTCGCCATTCGTATCCATGTACTCATCACTATCCGGAGCGATTATCGGAATTTTAAAGGCCGCATTAATCTTGGTCTTAGCTTGGGTGTTGGCAACGGTCGTTAAAAAACTGATCCTCATGGCTGGAAAGAAACTAAACCTCAACCGTTTCCTGACCAAGACTGGCACCTCTCCCGCAGATGTCAATAAGGCAAAATGGTTTGAAACCCTTGCAAATATTGCATTCTATCTTATTCTATTACTTTTCCTACCAGCTGTCTTAAATGCCCTTGGACTTAGTGGAGTCAGTGGCCCATTCGAAGACATGCTGACAGCATTCCTGAACTTCATACCGAAACTTGTTGGGGCGGTTTTAGTATTTGTGATTGGATGGTTTGCAGCTAAAATTGTCCGAGAAATCCTTACAAAGTTCCTCCAATCAATTGGAACTGATCGTTTAGTGGAGAAATTCAACTTAGAAGGTATGTTCAAAGGGACGAGCCTTTCAAAAGTCATCGGCCTGATCGCCTTTATCTTCATTCTCATACCCGTAACGATTTCAGCATTGGAAGTGCTTGATCTAAACGGAATTTCTGAACCTGCGATTGACATGCTGAACAAAGTTTTAGCTATGATTCCAAACATTATCGTTGCTATTCTTTTAGTTTTAGCGGGTATAGCAGTCGCAAAATGGGTAAAAGGTATAGTAGTACTGTTTCTTGAGAATTTAGGCATCGATTCGTTATTCGGCAAGATGGGTGTAAAGCAGACTGACGAAGATGGAACACCTTTCTCCTTCGCACAGATTATTGGTACGATAGTTCAAATTATCGTCATCTTGCTGTTTGTTTCAGAAGCTCTTCAAGTAATGAAACTTGAGTTCATGATGAACATTGCAGGTGCCATCTTTGCTTACTTGCCAATGGTGATTGCAGCGGTCGTTATCTTAGCAGTAGGATTCTGGCTGGCGAACTTAGCAGAAAAATTCGTTGGTGCTGTGATGAAAGACCCATCCGGCTCACCTCATGTTTTACGATATGTAGCAAAATATGCGATATTGGCTTTTGCCTTCTTTATGGCTTTAAGTCAATTAGGCATTGCGCCGATGATCATTAACGTAGCGTTCATGCTCATATTAGGTGGACTGGCGTTGGCGTTCGGATTGGCATTCGGTCTCGGCGGAAAAGATCATGCGTCCCGCTATCTATCGAAAATGGAAAAGAGCTTAACTTCTTCAAACGTCTCGAAATCCGCGTGGGAACAGAAAAAATATGAAGAGAAACTGAAAGAAAAAGATTTCGAACAGCGCGCACAACAAGCCGCTGAGAAGGTGGAGGAAACGATGGATAAACAAAATACTAATCGACCAAATACAAACGGCCCTGAAAAAAGCGATCCGGACTTTAATCCGATGAATCCTGCAGGTACTGTAAGGAAGGATGCAAACCCACGTACAGACGAAGCATCAGATAGCCATCTATATGGAACAAGTGCTCATTCGGACGAACTTCCTTTGACAGATCCAGGTGAAGGGAATGTCGGGGAATTCCGCGAAAACGCAAATGAAAGATTTACCGATAAAAGAGATTCTAATACTTCTGCATTCGATGAAACTGAAAACCGGGATGACAATCAATAGTCCTAATGAGCAAGGAACGGATAAAAGCAGCTGGTCATTTTGGACAGCTGCTTGTCTTTGATGGAGAAAACATACATGAAGGAGAAACCATATGAATACAACATTGAATCAACTGAAATTTACACGAATCTATACTTTGGGCAAGTTAGCCAATACGGAAGGGCCAAAATGGGATCTTCAACCTGAGGGAGTAAACAACACAGTTCGATGGAATGCGGGCCATGTTTTTGTATCGATGGAGAATTTCGTCCTTCAAATCGATCCAACCTACGAACCTGTACGACCTGATTGGTTCCCGTTTTTCATGAGCGGAACCAGTCCTGCTTCATGGGAGGAAGCACCACCGTCTGAAGATGATATCTTAGAAGAATTGAAGAATCAGCCGGATCGAATCATTCATTTTCTCGAGGATAAGATGGAGCAACTTCTTCCAAAGGCAATGGAAATTGGAGATTTTCACAGTATGGTAGATGCCGAATCTCTTCTCCAATTTGCAATTTGGCATGAAGGAATTCATGCAGGTGTCATTCATGTGTTGAATAATGTGAATTGCAACTAATAGAAAAGAAGTAAAAGCCCCGTATTCTTAAAGAAGATACGGGGCTTTAAGATTGTAGTTGGGGAGCAAAGGCTAAGTACGCCGCGTCCAAGCTGCTCCACCGCTTCGCTCGTCGCAAAATTGCTGGGAAGCGGATTCAGGCAGTGATTTGGCAACGCCTTTGTGACCAACGTCCTGTTTGGGGAACAAAGGCTAAATACGTCGCGTCCTGCGACAACGCCTTTGTGACCAACGTCCTGTTGGCCTTCATTCTGCCAAGTTATTCTGAAACGCGTAGATGACTGCTTGTGTACGGTCTTGCACATCCAACTTGGACAGGATGTTACTGACATGGGTTTTAACCGTTTTGAGGGCAATGAAAAGCTCATCTGCAATTTCCTGATTCGATTTCCCTTTCGCTATCAGAAGTAGCACTTCAAATTCGCGTTCTGTCAGGTCTTCATGTAGGGAGTGCTCATTCCCTGAACGCATGCGGTGCATCATTTTATTAGTCACTTCGGGTTCCAATACCGGGCGGCCGTCCAATGTTCCTCTGATGGCTTCCGCAATTTGTGACGCTTTGGAGGTTTTCAGCAAATAGCTGACAGCTCCAGCTTCAAGGGCAGGATATACTTTGTCATCCTCCAAGAAGCTTGTAACGATCATCACCTTTGCCTCCGGCCACTTGGAGATGATTTCCTTGGTAGCTTCTGCTCCGTTCATGATAGGCATGACCATATCCATCAGTATAATGTCAGGTTTCAATTGTAATGCAAGTTCTACAGCTTCCTTGCCATTTACTGCTTCTCCGACCACCTCCATATCAGGCTGAGCTTGCAAGTATGCGGACACCCCGATACGGACCATTTCATGGTCATCCACTAACAGTATTCGAATCATCTTTTTCATCTCCTCTTATAGCAGGTATTTTCACCTCGACCATCGTTCCTTGAGAGGGAATCGATACGATTCGGCAAGTGCCGCCGATTTCCACGGCCCGCTCCATCACATTTTGAAGTCCATATGAACCGGCTTTTCCTTCCCCTTGTTCAAATCCAACCCCATTGTCCTGTACACGGAAAATCGCCAAATCATCGCGTTCTACGAAAAGTACTTCCACTTCACTTGCTTTGGAATGTCGTAAGGTGTTAGACAATGTTTCTTGGGCAATCCGGAATAAATGATCCTCGGCACCTTTAGAAAGCTGAACGTCTTCGAGTCTGTACTTAATCGTAAAGAAGACCTTTTGCTCAAGCTCGATCAGGAGCTCTTCCAGACCTTCTGCCAATGTTTTATTGTTGAGAACGGCAGGGCGCAGATGGAGAAGAAGAGCTCTCATTTCAAGTTGTGCTTGCTGGACAATCCGCTCTACCTGACTAAGTGGTTTTGATACTTCTCCATTCGCGCTTTTCTCAGTTTCTGTCATGGCTGATAAAAGCATGGAAGCAGCAAATAATTGCTGTGATACGGAGTCATGAAGTTCCCGCGCAAGTCGCTGACGTTCCTGGACAATCCGTTCTTCAATAATTTTATCTTGTGCTTCTGCGCGTTCATTTGAAATTCTTTGGAGACTCTTTCTTTGGGTACTGACCAATTGGCCGAGTGAATCGACCGTTTTGTAGAAACGCTTGGAAAAAGTAGTTTTAACCGCTGGTAGATCGTCACCGTCAATGAGCGGAAGGAGCAACCTTTCGATTTCCTTTTCTTTCGCCCGAGCTAATTGCTGGTACCATAAAGCGAGCCCTAAGCTAATAGCCATCAGGATAATCCCGATCCACCCGCCAAGCGGTACTTCTGCATAGTCGGATATCAATAGGTAAGACCAGTTATCCGGGTTGGACCACCCCCAGAAGATTGAGAGAAGCCCTGCTGTTAACGCAGTAAAGACGATGAAAAGGAAAATTGCCCGTGAGAAATACCCCATCATTTCCGAATCACCTCGACATCTCCGAACCATGTCGATAATGCAATAACAAGTTCAGTCGGATATTCGGCTCCTTCATAGCCGTCTTTCATTTGAATGGATTGGTTCCATAATCGCTGTTGAATTTTTCCGAATAGCTTCGCATCCCCAAGTAATGTCGTGTAATGGATCCGGACTGGTACTTCATACGGAAGGATAATTTTCACTTTCCCGATTCCTTGGCGTATGGAAATTAGGGATGTCCCTTTCGGCAAAATCGTCTGAGTGACATCCACGGTTAAATTGCCGAAGAATCCTTGTACGTGTAAATCCTGCCATTCGTAAGAGTGGAACGGAGTACTCTGGACAGAGAATAGCTTATTCTGCCAAATGCCATTTTGCGTAGGAGGCCGTTGTTCGTACAACGGTTTGACGATATCCCCGACTTGGTCGCCTTTCCAAAGGCGTACTAATACATAGATGAAAAATGCAATGATTAAAAACCGCAAACTCCACATATTAAACAATGACAATATTAAAAAGAAAATTCCAATCCAGAAAACTGCTTTGGACCGTTTGCGAAAACTGTAATAGAGCATTCCGATGCCAAGAAGGACTAAAATAATGCTGCCGTTCATGAAAATCGTGGACTCGATAAATACGATCAGCACGAACGCTATGAGAAAGAATGCGATATGGTTTGACTTGACCTGATTCATGTTTTACCTCCTTCTTCGCACCGCAATTTCAAAAAAAGGGGAGATGCTTCTCCCCTACATTCATCTTACACAATTTCAGATTTCTTTTCTTCCACTTTTTCAAGAGATTCAAGGCGGCGTTCCATATTGGAAATTTCGTGCTCTTTGTCAATTTGTTTACCGAGCTTTTCGATATACTCTTCCATCTCATTGAAGGTACCCAAACGCTTTTCAGCTTGTTCAGAAGCTTCAGGTGTTAAAACGCGATCCATACGATGGTTTGCACGCACCACGTTTTCCTTGCCCATTAGCTGAAGCTGGCGAACTTTCATATCTTTCACCTTGTGTTTCATTTCCTCGAACTTCCGCTCCAACTGGAACAGTTCTTCACCAGCATTTCTGATGCTTTCCGAAAGCACTTCTGTTCGCTGGCTATATGCCGTCACTTCTTGTTCAGCAAAAAATACTAAGTCATTTTCCCCTGAAGCTTGTGCTAATTCAAGCTGCTTCAGGCGCTTAGCCAACATCTCATTGGCGGCTGTGTATTCTTTCTCAAGTTCTTTTTTCAATTGACCTTGTCGTTCCAAAAGCTTTCCTGTTTCCCCTGTTTGTTTTTCAGCTTCACGGATGTATTGGTTCAACATCGCAATCGGGTTTTTCTTTTCCTTTTTGTCGAATAGGGAGTGAAGATCAGCCTCCACCGAGTACTTGAAACGATTCCATAATGTTGTCATTTTAATTCCTCCTTATTTACTCAATTCATTCCATTGCTTTTCAAAATTCATGAAAGGGTCATCTGTTTTCGTTGCTTCTAAGACGATGGGTTCTTCTTTCCATTTCTTCACGACAAAGTAGATCGCTGCGATGGCAAGTACGGCGAAGAACGCTGGAACGTTAGCTGCAGCTGAGAGAAGACCGATCAATGCAATAGAAGCCCAAAGAATTTTCGGCCCTGTCGTGACCGATTTAACATATTGACTGACACCTGCATAGACGATTAGCGCTGAAATGGCCAATCCGAGTAAAGATCCTAAATTCGCTAATGCGATAATTCCTGCGATGACTCCAATGATGAATAAACCAAATTTCTTCATATGGGTATTCCTCCTTTCGTTTGTATCTTCATGTTACCAACGCACCGCTTTTTCTATAACGGTCCTGAAGTTGATTTGCATCTAAGACTTAAGGCTGAATTCCTTTCAGTCCGAGGGGAATTAAAGGGAGATCAACAGAATAAATATGAAATGAGCACTCCCATTAATAGAAATGAAGAAGAAACTCCTGTATTATTTAAATTATTAGAATATTAGGATAAGGTGGATGGGCATGAGAGAAGTCGTAATTGTTGGGGGAGTAAGAACGGCAGTTGGCAGAAGGAAAGGGACCTTTTCAACTTATAGACCTGATGAATTGGCGGCCGTCGTGTTGGACGAGCTCGTAAAACGGGCAGAGATTCAAAAAGATCTGGTAGAGGATGTCATTTTAGGTTGTGTGACGCAGAGCGGGGAGCAAGGGGGAAATATTGCGCGGACCGCAGCATTGATTGCTGGATTTCCAGTAGAGGTGCCAGGTGTGACAATTGACCGCCAATGTGGTTCAAGTCAGCAGGCTGTTCATTTCGGTGCACAGGCAATCGCCTCTGGAGATATGGATATTGTCATCGCAGGTGGAGTGGAAAGCATGACGAGGGTCCCTATGTTCTCCAATATGGCAGGTGTAAACCCGAGTGAACGACTGACAAGTCAATATGAAATTATCAACCAAGGGCTTTCTGCTGAGCGGATTGCGAAGAAGTGGAAAATGACGAGGGAAGAATTGGACCGTTATGCGTTGAAGAGCCATCAACGAGCGTTACAAGCGATTGAGGAAGGCCGATATGAGGAAGAGATGGTTCCGGTCAAGATAGAAAGTGAAAATGGATCGGTGGATTTTTCGGTAGATGAAGGACCGCGTCCCGATTCTTCAATTGAAGCTCTTTCCTCATTAAAGCCGGTATTTGACCCTGAAGGGATGATTACCGCTGGGAATGCAAGCCAAATGAGTGACGGCGCCTCTGCAGTACTGCTCATGTCACGGGAAAAAGCGGATGAATTAGGCTTACAACCGATGGCCAGGATTATAGCGCGGGTGGTAGTTGGATCTGATCCAACTCTAATGCTGACCGGACCGATTGCTGCTACACAGAAGGTTTTGGAGAAAGCTGGCCTGACCATCGAAGACATGGATACATACGAAGTGAACGAAGCGTTTGCACCTGTGCCGCTTGCTTGGTTAAAGGAGACTGGAGCTGATCCCGAGAAGCTTAACCCGAATGGCGGGGCTATCGCTTTAGGACATCCGTTAGGGGCAACAGGGACGAAATTGCTCGTTTCTTTGATGCATGAATTAAAAAGGAATGGTGGTAGATACGGACTCTTGGCCATTTGCGAAGGAATGGGCATGGCAAACGCAACAATTATAGAAAGGCTATAAGGGGGAATTGAACATGCAAATGCAAGATGTACGGGCGGTTGTGTCAGGAGGTGCATCAGGACTTGGTGAGGCGACGGTCCGTCATATTGTAGAGAATGGGGGAAAGGCTGCAATCTTCGACTTGAACGAAGACAGGGCTGCTTCACTTGTTAATGAGCTTGGACATGAAATGGTTTTCTTCTATAAGACTGATGTAACGGATGAAGAGATGGTTGAACAGAGTTTTGCAAGCGCTTACGAGAAACTCGGAAAAGTCAATTCAGTCATTAACTGCGCAGGCGTGGCTACTCCTGGAAAAGTGTTATCTAAGAAAGGGGTATTGCCTCTTGGACAATTCGAGAAAGTCATTCAAATTAATTTGATTGGCACGTTCAATATGCTTCGGATTGGTGCGAATTATATGCAATCGAACGAACCGAATGGTGAAGGGGAACGGGGCATAATCATTAATACAGCATCCGTCGCTGCATTTGAAGGGCAGATCGGACAGGCAGCCTATAGTGCTTCCAAAGGCGGAGTTGTTGGAATGACGCTGCCGATTGCCCGCGAATTGGCAACACATGGGATTCGCGTGATGGCCATTGCACCTGGGCTTGTGGAAACACCCATGTTCGAAACGCTTCCGGAACCGGCGAAACAGGCACTGGCTGCAATGCCTCCGTTCCCGAATCGATTAGGAAGACCGACAGAATATGCCTTGCTCGTGGAAAGTATCATTCGGAATCCACTGTTGAACGGTGAAGTGATCCGTCTCGATGGTGCACTCAGAATGCAGCCGAAGTAAGGAGGGAGAACATGGCGCGTTACAGATTTGAGGGGGAGGAACATGAAATGTTCCGCTCGACGCTACGGAAGTTCTTGGAGAAAGAGGCAGCTCCGAAGTATGACCAGTGGGAAAAGGACAGGATCATTCCGAAATCTTTTTGGAAACGTCTTGGTGAAATGGGTTTCCTTTGCCCACAAGTGGAGGAACAGTATGGCGGTTTAGGGCTCGATTTCAGCTATTCGGTCATTATTGGCGAAGAATTGGAAAGGGTCGGCGCTTCAACAACAGGTATCACACTTCACAATGATATTGTCGTTCCATATATTGAAGCGTACGGAACACAGGAACAGAAGGAGAAGTGGCTCCCAGGCTGTGTGACTGGGGACCTGATTACGGCAGTTGCCATGACAGAGCCCGGGGCTGGGTCGGACTTAGCCAATATTAAAACAACGGCTGTGAAAACAGGGGACTACTACATCGTAAATGGACAGAAGACATTTATTACGAATGGGATCCATGCTGACTTAATCTTAGTGGTCGTAAAGACTGACCCGGATGCGAGGCATAAAGGCATTAGTCTTCTCGTGGTGGAGGAGGGGATGCCTGGATTCAAGCGCGGCGGAAAATTGGATAAGGTCGGTATGCATGCACAAGATACAGCGGAGCTCTATTTTGAGGACTGCCGTGTACCAGTGACGAACTTAATTGGCCAAGAGGGCGATGGTTTTAGTTACTTAATGGATAAGCTGCAGCAGGAGAGGCTTGTCGTAGCCATAGCAGCTCAAACCGCATCCGAGGACATGTTGAATATGACCATTGACTACGTGAAATCTCGGCAAGCTTTCGGCAAACCGGTCAGTTCCTTCCAAAACACACAGTTCAAAATTGCAGAAATGGCAACTGAAATTGAATTGGGGAAAAGTTTCTTGGAATCACTTATTGAAGAACATATCGCCGGTAAGGAAATTGTGACGAAAGTGTCGATGGCAAAATATTGGCTGACAGAAACAGCCCGTAAGATTTCGATCGAATGTATGCAATTGCACGGTGGCTATGGATATATGGAAGAATATAAGATTGCAAGACGTTACAGGGATACCCCTGTTTCCTCCATCTACGCCGGGACCAATGAAATCATGAAAACAATCATTGCGAAACGGCTGGGTCTATAGATTGAGTGTTTTGAAAGGGGGAGTGAGACGGTCAAGTGGGAACAAAATCAGTGCATCAGCCCGGTTCATTCGGGCGAAGGGTATGACAGAAGAAGCCATTACCTATAAAGGAGAATGATGAACTATGATGATGCAAACCCCTCTATTATTATCATCCTTTGTCAAACGCGCTGAACGATACTTTCCGGAGAAACTGATCATTTCAAGGACAGGAGAAAATATTCATCGTATTCCATACAAAGAATACGCGAAGCGAACGAGAAAGCTTGCCCATGCATTAGAGAAATTGGGTATGAAGAAGGGGACGAAAGTTGGAACCTTCGCATGGAACCATCATCGTCACTTAGAAGCTTATTTCGCAGTTCCTGGGGCTGGAGCCATTCTTCATATGGTCAATATCCGGCTTTCGCCAGAACATCTTATTTATGTCGTGAACCATGCAGAAGATGAAATTTTGCTTGTTGATGACAATCTGTTCCCGCACGTCGAGAAGCTGGCTCCATACTTTAAAACAGTGAAACACTTCATTTACATGTCAGACAGTCATGATCTTCCGGAGACGAGTCTTCAAAATGTCCATTCTTATGAGAAATTGTTGGAAGATGCGTCCGATGACTACGAGTTTCCTGAAGACCTGGATGAAAACACACCTGCTGCAATGTGTTATACATCTGCAACAACAGGCCAACCAAAAGGTGTTGTGTACTCTCATCGAGGATTAGTCTTACACAGTTTCGCTTTAGGACTTGCAGATGCCATGGGTCTGACTGAACGCGATATAGCACTTTCCGTTGTCCCGATGTTCCATGTGAATGCATGGGGAATCCCGTTTGCAGGAGTATGGTACGGGACAACGCAAGTATTGCCAGGACCGATGTTCACGCCGCAACTTCTATTAGATTTGATCGAGCAGGAAAAGGTGACACTCACGGCAGGAGTTCCGACGATTTGGCTGGGCGTATTGAAGGAACAGGAATCGAACCCGCGCGATTTGTCTTCGCTCCGCGCTGTAGTATGCGGCGGCTCAGCTTCTCCAAAAGGTCTTATTCGTGCATTTGAAGAGAAATACGGTATTCCATTCATCACGGGGTACGGTATGACAGAAACGACACCGTTAGTCAGCCTTGCTACACTGAATTCCGATATGGATGATTTAACGATGGATGAGCTTGTAGATGTCCGTGCCCTACAAGGTCTGCCGATTGCAGGATTGGAAGTGCGTCTGGTCAATGAGAACGGGGAAGTCCCATGGGATGGTAAAACGATGGGCGAACTCACAGTTCGTGGTCCGTGGATTGCCCATGAGTACTACAAGGATGAACGGACGGAAGAGTCGTTCAAGGACGGCTGGCTCCATACCGGAGATATCGCCACCATTGACGAAAAAGGTTATATTAAGATTACCGACCGAACGAAGGACCTTATTAAGAGTGGCGGCGAATGGATATCATCCGTGGATTTGGAAAACTCTCTTATGACGCATCCCGCGGTATTTGAAGCAGCGGTCATCGCCATACCAAATGAAAAATGGTTGGAACGACCGCTTGCTTGTGTCGTTTTAAAAGAGGGTACAGAGAGAAGCGATGAAACAAAGCAGGAGTTGCTCACATACTTGGAAGGCCAATTTGCTAAATGGTGGGTTCCAGATGATGTCGTGTTCTTGGACGAAATCCCGAAAACATCAGTCGGCAAATTCTTGAAAGCCGCTCTCCGCAATAAGGTAAACGAATTTTATCAAGAAGTATAATCAGACAACCTCCCTTAGCCGTTCGTGGCAGCAGGGAGGTTTTTTAAGTTAAGAAATAGGAGTCAATCAATCTATGTACTCGGACAATCTCGCATACAATGAATTACCCCAAATGATAGGAGGACTTTCATGCCCACAAACGTGACCGCTGCAGAGAAGACGAAATTGCAGTTGACCTTATACCAAGGTGGATTTGCCCATATTAGTGAAACACGGTTTATCCCCCCGCTTACAGAAGATTTGATCGTGCACTACCATGACATCCCTAAACTCATAGAAGCAGACTCAACCATTGTTATAGGGCTCGATATTTCAGAACAAAGCTTTGCCTTTATTCCGGATAAACAAGCTTTATTAAATCGGATTGAAGGAAGAGAGATTATGGTTTATACCCCTGAAACCGGTGAGGAGCGAGTGTTCATTTTACTAAATGCCAATGGCGGGCTGATCGTGGGGGACACTGAAGGAAAGGTGATAGTCGATCCGAAAGGGGAAGTGCAATTGTCAAATTCTATCGGTCTTCCTTTTTCACCTACCCTCATTTGGCAGGTTGAGCGGCAAACGTCCCCAACTCTTCAACTTACCTATTTAACGGGCGGATTTTCGTGGGAAGCGGATTATGTCGTCATGATAAAGGGAAATCAATTTGCGATGAGAAGCTGGGCAACCATCCGGAATGATTCCGGGATGGATGTGATGAATACAGAATTACGGCTGATGGCTGGCACGGTTAATCGGGCGGTGTCTCTAAGAACGATGGAATTCAGCGCGGCCAAATTGCCGACAGAACAGTCCTTTGCTGACTTCCACTTATATACATACCCGATGAGAGTGTCGATTCTGGACCAGCAGCAAAAGCATTTTCAATTAATCTCTACAGATCATTCAGGTTTTGAAACGATTTACGAAGTAAGGGAGGGGCAGCGGCATCCTTCAATAACCATAGTGTTTAAGAATACAGAAAAAAATGGGCTCGGTATTCCATTGCCTGCGGGACAAGTGAAGGTTTACAAGGAAGAGAATGGTGTGTCGGCGTTCATTGGCGAAGATTCGATTGGCCACACGGCTGTGAATGAAACGGTAAAGCTGACTACTGGAGAAGCGTTCGATATAACTGTATACAGCGGGGACGTCGATCGGTATGTCAGGGATGGATTTGAGTATGAGGTTATGCTGTACGAAATACGCAATCAGAAAGATGAAGCTGTAGAAATCCTTATTCGTCATATTCCGGACAAAGTCCTCTGGACAGTTGAAGAGTCCAGCCATCCGTGGGAAAGGAAGGGAAATGAAATTCAAATACGGTTAACAATACCAGCCAACACAAATCAGGATGTAAAATTCACGATTAAATATGACCGTTCCGTCGAGAACAGAAGATAAAAGGGCAACCTCAATGGTTGTAGAAACGTCTATGGCGATGTAGGTGAAAAATTGGATAGAAAAAGCTCCCAAAAACTGCTATCCTGTATAATGACTTAGAGTATAGATAAAAGTTCAATTTAAACAAAAAATGACAACGGAGGAATTATGGAAAACTGGATTACCGAAATTATGAGCCAATTTGGCTATCTTGGCGTTTTTTTATTAATCATGTTAGAAAATATTTTTCCGCCGATCCCTTCTGAAGTCATCTTAACATTCGGAGGATTCATGACGACGTACTCCGACATGACAAGAATGGGAGTCATTATTGCTTCCACTGCAGGATCTGTCGCAGGTGCTGTCATCCTTTACGGAATCGGTCGGTTATTGGACGTAGCACGGCTTGAAAAGATTGTGGATCGTTGGGGACATGTTTTACGTCTGACAAAAAAAGATGTACACCGGGCAGATGCCTGGTTTGACAAATACGGAATTTGGACGGTATTCTTCTGCCGACTCGTACCACTGATCAGGAGTCTTATTTCGATTCCGGCAGGTATGTCGAATATGAAATTCTGGTTATTCCTATTATTGACTACATTAGGAACTCTCCTTTGGAACACTGTTTTAGTTTCAGTCGGAGCGGCAGTGGGCGATAATTGGGAGTCGATTGTCGGTTATATGGACGTGTATTCGAACATCACATATGCAATTTTAGCGATTTTAGGAGTGGCAGTAATCATTTGGTATTTGCGATTCCGGAAAAAGAGAGCATAGGTAAGGAGATATTATGGAGTTCTTAGAATTATTGAAAGCATTAATCTTAGGTTTTGTGGAAGGAATGACGGAGTTCGCACCGGTTTCATCCACGGGCCACATGATTATCGTCGATGATATGTGGCTAAAGACAACTGAATTTTTAGGACAGGGTTCTGCGAATACGTTTAAAATCGTTATCCAGCTCGGTTCGATTTTGGCTGTCGTCGTCGTATTCTGGAAAAGGTTCTTGAGCTTAGTGGGCCTTTACAAAATTGAAGGCGTTAAAACAGGCGGTCAGCTGAAACTAACACATGTCATTGTCGGGCTACTTCCTGCCGGTGTGTTAGGTGTCTTATTTGAAGACTATATCGATGAACACCTTTTCACTGTTAATACGGTGGTATACGCGTTGATCGTCGGAGCCATTTTGATGATAGTTGCGGATAAATTCGGACCGAAGAATCCAAAAACGAATTCATTAGATAAGATTACGTATAAACAGGCGTTCACTGTAGGTCTATACCAATGTATTTCACTTTGGCCAGGTTTCTCCCGATCAGGGGCAACCATTTCTGGTGGAGTTTTGACCGGTATGAGTCACCGAGTCGCTGCAGACTTTACGTTTATCATGTCTGTTCCAATCATGGCAGGCGCGAGCTTTATTTCCTTATTAAAAAACTGGGATGAGTTAAACTCATCGCATCTTTCTTTCTATATTGTCGGATTCATCAGTGCGTTCGTGTTTGCAATGGTATCGATCAAATTCTTCTTGAAACTGATTGACCGCATTAAGTTGACTCCATTTGCAATATATAGGATCATTGTTGCGGTTATCCTTTTATTTATTATTATGTAATGAAAACCCGGATCGAGGAAACTCGGATCCGGGTTTTGTCATGCTTTCAATAATTTGTGCTTTACGAGTTTAACTGAATGTGCTAAATTGGTATAGTAGTAAGAACACAATATATAGTAGTTTAACGACTGAAAGGTACCATATATGGTTTAAAAGGGAATCCGGTTAAAATCCGGAACTGTCCCCGCAACTGTAAGTGCAGACGACCGCCAAACAGCCACTGTGCATTCGCATGGGAAGGCAGGCGGAAGGTGGATGCACGAGTCAGGAGACCTGCCTTTCTGTCGTAGAGCGACACTTTCTTCGGGGGTTGAGAGGTTGGAGCGAGCGTGGACCGCTGCACTTCTGGCATCTTACCGAAGTTAGCTGTTGGACCTGTTTGTTTCCGATTTCAATCATGAGCGATGACTCAGCCGAAGAGGCTGGATCATCGCTTTTTTGTGTTCAAATTAAAGGAGGAGAGCGAATGGTTCAATTGGAAATGGATTTTGCAGAAGAAATGCTCGATCAATTGGAGAGTGAGTTCAGCAAGGAGAAGATCATGCCACTCGTTAAGACAAGTCGGAAGTGGATGGAAAATCATGAAGAAGGAAATATTTCCGAATGGTCCAAGGTAATGATTTTGGAATCTCTTGGTCGCATAAGTGAAGAAGAACCATTTTGGACATTCGTCGCATCGCGTCTCTATCTGAATGATTTATACCGGGAAATGGCAATAGAACGCGGCTGTTCGAAAGGAGAGTTGTATGAAAACTTTGGAAAGCGTGTTATGTCTCTCTGTAAATCTGGATATTATACGAATTCCCTTATTGAAATCTATTCAAAGGAAGAGCTTGAAATCATCGGAGAAATGGTATCACCGGATCGTGATCATTTCTTCAACTACATCGGTCTTAAAACGTTAATGGACCGGTATGTAGCGAGGGACTTCAACGGAAAGCCAATCGAGCTTCCACAGGAAAGATGGCTTGTCATTGCGATGACTCTGATGAGTGAAGAGAAAGTGGACCGACTCGGGAAAATAAAGGAAGCGTATTGGGCACTCAGCAATCTCTACATGACCGTAGCCACACCGACACTGGCAAATGCCGGGAAGCCGCACGGACAGCTGTCCAGTTGTTTCATCGATACGGTCGGCGATAGCCTCCAAGGGATCTATGATAGCAATACAGACATAGCCACTTTGTCTAAATATGGTGGAGGTATCGGTGTCTATTTGGGCAAGGTTCGTAGTAGGGGGTCGGCCATCCGTGGGTTCAAAGGTGCATCAAGCGGTGTCCTTCCGTGGATCAAACAATTAAACAATACTGCTGTCAGCGTGGACCAGTTAGGTCAGCGGCAAGGTGCAATAGCAGTTTATCTTGATATTTGGCATAAGGACATCCGGACATTCCTCGACTTGAAATTGAACAACGGGGATGAGCGTATGAGGGCACATGACATCTTTACAGGAATCTGCATTCCGGATCTGTTTATGGAAAAGGTGGAGGCACGTGAGGACTGGGTGCTATTCGATCCACATGAAGTTCGGGAAGTAATGGGCTTCTCACTTGAGGATACATACGACGAGAAACGTGGAGATGGTCAATTTCGCAGAATGTATGAATTATGTGTCAAGGAAGAACAGTTAACGAAAGAAGTGGTTCCCGCAATCGACTTGATGAAGCGAATCATGCGCAGTCAGCTCGAGACCGGGGTTCCGTTCATGTTTTACCGCGATGAGGTGAATAGACAGAATGCGAATAGGCATACGGGCATGATTTATAGTAGTAATCTATGTACAGAAATTACCCAGAACATGAGCGAGACACAATTCGAATCAATCCAGATGCAAGATGATGCGATTGTTACACGTAGGAAGCCCGGGGATTTTGTCGTATGCAATCTTTCATCGATCAATTTAGGGCGAGCGGTCCCTGCTGGGGTGTTGGAACGATTGATTCCCATCCAAGTTCGGATGCTGGACAACGTAATCGAACTGAACCAAATCCCGGTTGTCCAGGCGGATTATACTAATAAACGATATCGGGGAATCGGTTTAGGGACATTCGGCTGGCATCATTTATTGGCATTGAAAGGGATTGTTTGGGAGTCGGAAGATGCGGTAAATTACGCGGATCGTCTGTATGAGGAAATCGCATATAGGACAATCGCAGCTTCTTCTGAACTCGCAAAAGAGAAGGGTGCATATCCATTATTTGAAGGCTCTGATTGGCAAACAGGGGTGTATTTTGATACGAGAGGCTATAGAGGAGAGGGGTGGGACAAACTCCGTTCCGATGTAGCAGGACATGGTATACGAAACGGATACTTGATGGCTGTGGCGCCGAACTCCTCTACGTCGATCATTGCAGGGAGTACAGCAAGCATTGATCCGATTTTCCAGAAAAGTTACTCGGAAGAGAAGAAGGATTATAAGATTCCAGTTACGGCTCCTGATTTAAGCTCAGAAACAACATGGTATTACAAATCTGCATATTTTATCGATCAACATTGGACTATCCGGCAGAATGCAGCGAGACAGCGCCATATCGATCAAGGCATATCACTGAATTTGTATGTGCAAAACACGATTAAAGCGAAAGAATTGCTGGATATGCATCTGAATGCATGGAGAAGCGGGCTGAAGACGACGTATTATTTACGTTCGACTTCTGTTGAATTATTGGAATGCGAGTCTTGCTCGAGCTAAGGAGGAACTGACATGGTCAAAATCGAGAAAAGAAAATTGATGGATAAGGAAGCGCCAAACCGCTCAACTGGTATCGTAAATGGACGGTCTTCCAACATATTAAACTGGGACGACGTTCGTTTCAGCTGGGCATATCCAAAGTATAAAAAGATGTTGGGGAATTTTTGGACACCTTTTGAAATCAATATGAGCAAGGATGTTAAACAATTTCCTTTATTAAGCAATGACGAGCAAGAGGCATTCTTGAAGATTATTGGTCTGCTTGCCATGCTTGATAGTATCCAGACGGATTATGCAGGAAAAGTCGCGGACTATTTGACCGATTCAAGTTTGAACGCACTTATGATCATTCTTGCTCAGCAGGAGGTCGTTCACAATCATTCATACTCTTATATTTTGTCGAGCATCGTGACAAAGGAAGAACAGGACCGTGTTTTCGACTATTGGCGAAGCGAACCGGTTTTGGTGAAACGCAATGATTTTGTAATTTCCGGCTATGAGAATTTCACAGAGGATCAGAATGTTGATGAACTTCTCCGATCGATTGTGTATGACGTAATTTTGGAAGGACTATTCTTCTATTCCGGTTTCGCATACTTTTATCATCTTGCCCGCCAACAGAAAATGGTGGCGTCAAGTACGATGATCAATTATATCAATCGGGACGAGCAGCTCCACGTCGATTTATTCGTGAAAATATACAAAGAGCTGTTAAAAGAATATCCGGAATTGGATACTGAAGAGCGGGCGAAGGAAGTTGAAGCGATTTTCCGTGAAGCTGCAAAGCTTGAAGTCGAATGGGCAAGGGAGGTCATCGGTAATAAAATTGAAGGACTGGAATTGGAAGATGTTGAATCTTATGTGTACTTTTACACGAACGTCCGCTGCAACCAGCTCGGGTATGAACGGCCCTTCCCAGAATACCGGACAAATCCTCTTAAGTGGATCAAGGCTTATGAGGAAGTGGATTTAGGAAAGACGGATTTCTTCGAACAGCGTTCGCGGCAGTATGTGAAAGTGAATGTTCAAGATAATGGTTTTGATGAGTTATAGGAATAATTGAATTCCCAAAGCGTGGTCTATTGTTGCATAAGAAGCCACCCATTTTTCTTCTGAATGGGTGACTTCTCTTTCTTGAAACTGCGTTTAAAAATGTTGAACTAATTTTTAACTGTATAATGTAATTCAACAAACTGGTTGAAAGTTCGTGTACCCTTCAACTCCAGTTCATAATGATAATCACCAGTTTTAAATAATGGAATTCCATCACCTAAAATAGTAGGTGAAATCGTAGTAATTATTTCATCGACTAATTTTTCTTTAAAAAACGTGTACAATATGTCGCCACCACCGACGATCCAAATATTTTCACCTTTTTCTTTTTTTAGATTTCGCGTAAATTCTACGATATTTCCATTAACAAATTTAACATTATCCGTCGGAGCTATAGACGACCTGGTAAATACATAACAATCTTTATCTTTATAGGGAAATTGTTCATTTTCGAATTTCATGATCCAATCATAGGTTCTTTTCCCTAACAAGATTGTGTCGACCGTTTCATAAAACTCCGAAATCCCGTTATCTCCTTCTCCTTCCACTTTAAATAACCAGTCTAACGAATCATCCTTCGTCGCAATATATCCATCTAAACTTTGAGCAATAAACAAAACGATTTTACGTGAGCTCATTTTTAATAAACCTCCTTAGTCATTTGTCAGAACGTTATTCCCTTACCACCACTTTAACAACAATTTATAAAATTAAATATAAAAGACATATGAAAGTTGATTGCTAACCTATCTTTCCGGTGATTTTAAACTTTTCTGTAAATTGTGCTAAACTTTAATAAAAGGATAAGGGGGATCTAAAGATGAAGCAAACTGTGTATATTACCCGGAAACTGCCGGATGAGGCAGTAGCTCCGTTAAAAGAAAAGTACGAAGTGAAAATGTGGCCGCACGAGGAAGTTCCGATGACTTATGAAGAGCTTGTAAAGGAAGCGGCCGAAGCAGATGCACTTTGGACCATGTTGTCGGACCAGGTGGATCGCAATCTGATTACGAACGCACCAAAGTTGAAAGTGATTAGTAACTTGGCGGTCGGGTATAATAATATTGATGTCCAAGCCGCTGCTGAGCGTGGCATTGTTGTGACGAATACGCCAGGTGTTTTAACTGAAACGACTGCAGACTTAGCGTTTTCTCTTTTATTGGCTTCAGCCCGTAGGATAACGGAAGCGGAACGTGAGCTGAGAGAAGGGAAATGGAAAGCCTGGTCAGCGATGCAACTTACGGGTATGGACGTGTATGGAGCAACACTTGGTATCGTCGGTATGGGCCGGATCGGTGAAGCCGTGGCAAGACGTGCAAAGGGATTCGGAATGGATGTTTACTACCATAATCGTACACGTAAACCGGAAGCGGAGGAGATGCATGGTTTTGTGTACTCCGATTTAGATGATCTCTTGTCTAATTCCGATTTTGTTGTTCTTTTAACACCGCTTACGGAAGAGACGAAAAACATGATCGGTGCACGTGAGCTATCGCTGATGAAAGAAACAGCTGTGCTGATTAACGTAGCACGCGGTGGCATTGTAGATGAGCAAGCGCTTTACGAAGCTTTAGTGCATAAGAAGATTTGGGCAGCTGGCCTTGATGTTTTTGAACAAGAACCGGTGCCGCTCGATCATCCATTATTGACTTTGCCAAATGTAACGGTACTTCCGCACATCGGAAGTGCAAGCATTCGGACAAGGCTTAAAATGATGTCGATGAATGCTGCAGACATCAAAGCTGTATTGGAAGGTGGACAGCCGGAAAACACGGTGACGCCTTAAGTAAAGGAGGATGCCAGATGAAAGGTCCAGTTACACCTTATTTAACTTTTTACGGCCAGGCCAGGGAAGCTGCAGAATTTTACTCTCGCGTCTTCGGTATGGAAATTGTCGAGCTGAATACATACGGGGATAGTAATTTCCCCACACCGCCTAATGCCGATGACCTGATCATCCATGGCCATTTAAAGAAAGGGCAAATGGAATTCATGATGGCAGATTCTTCGGAGAATAAAACCTTAATGAGCCAAAATGGAATTTCGCTCGTCATCGAATGTGAAAGCGGGGAAGAGGCGGAGCAATTCTATAATGGATTGACCGAGGATGGAACTGTTCTCATGGAATTACAGGATACATTCTGGGGAGCAAAATATGGCAAGGTCCGGGACAAATATGGTTTCGTCTGGGATTTGAATTACGTAAAAGAATAACAGATTGAAGAGGCATCTTAATAGGTGCCTTTTCTTTTGCTTGCACCAAGCGGGTCAGAATGGTAGTGTCAATTGAAAGAAATGGATCATAATAAGAAAAGAACTAAAGAACATAGACTGGAGATTTTGCTATGAGTAAAGCTAAAGGAAAGGGCGGAACCGGAAGAGGGACAGGTAAAAAAGGTTGGACACGTTGGCAAGCCGGAGCAAAAAAGGCCAAGAGTGCAAAACCTTATAAAAGTAAAGGCGTAAAACATCCTTCCGGAACAAAGCCTAATGATCAAACTAATGAGGAATCTTCGGAGAAGTAGATTCGAAAAAAAGCGGACAAGAGCGTTAATCTTAAAGGATTAGCGCTTTTTTATATGGATTAAGGATAAAGAGTTCTGTTAAAGAACGGGAAGGAGTTTCAGACATTTTGAAGAATTAATCTAAGACAAAATCCATAAGTATATAGATAAAGAGATTTACTCATCTAACACCTATAATTCACAGATGTAAAGAATGGGTTTTAATGAGGTTTTGAATATCAATGTGAATCTTGGGGGTTAGAGAGATGAAAGCAGCTGTTTACAGTTCTTATGGTTCACCGGATATTATGATGGTGAGAGAGGTCGAAATTCCAACTATGAAGGATGACGAAAGGGTATTAATCAGAGTGCATAATGCCTCGATTAATAAATTTGACACCCTTTACAGAAGGGGTTATTTACCTACGAGATTTGAAAACGGCCTTACCAAGCCTAAATCTACTATATTGGGAATTGACGTGGCTGGTACCGTTGAAGCTGTTGGTAACAATGTACAAAGATTTAAAGTTGGCGATCATGTCTTCGGAAGTTGCTTTGGGTCCCATGCAGAATATGTTTGCCCACCTCAGAACGGACTAATTCATATGCCGAAAAACGTGAATTTTGAGCAGGCAGCAGCTATACCATGTGCAGCTCAAACAGCTCTTCAAGCATTACGGGATGTTGCGCAGATAAAGTCAGGACAAAAGGTTTTGATTTATGGAGCTTCCGGTGGGGTCGGGCATTTTGCAGTACAGCTTGCTAAGTATTTCGGAGCTGAAGTTACTGCAGTTTGTAGCACTCCTAATTTGCAGTGGGTAAAAGACTTAGGGGCAGATTACGTAATTGACTATATGAAGGAAGACTTCACAAAAAACGGAAAAAAATACGATATCATACTGGATGCTGTGGCAAAGCGGACATTTTTTAGCTGTTTAGGTTCTTTAACCGAGAAGGGAATCTATATAACGGAAAACCCTATTACCCCCATATATCACCCTGTTCAGTTAATATTAGGATCATTATTCGGCCAAAAGAAAGCAAAGTTGCACTTGGCAAAGCCGAACGTTAAGGATTTGGACTTCTTAAGCAGGCTTATAGAGGAAGAGAAATTAAAACCAGTAATAGAGATGTGTTATCCTTTGGAGCAAATCGTAGAGGCTCATAGACATGTGGAAAGTGGACGCACAAAGGGAAAGGTAATTCTTCGAATTAATTCTTAGAAAAAATCGTTGAGTTATATTTCCTCAATTGGGCTGAAGGATTTTAGTCTGATTTGTTGAATACAATAATACGTATAGTAATTAACATTTAATTCCACAGCCGGGAGGTGAAAGAGATGCACGTATTAGCGTTAATCTTTTGGGTTACACTTGCAGGAATCGTATTTGGAGCATATTTAATAGAGTTTCTTACGGAATTTAGAAATAGAAGGTTGGAAAAGGAATACGCTTATTCATCCTGTCAGGATCAGGCAATCGCTAATTTAGTAGATACAGCACGCAAAAATAATTTCAAAGTAGCATGTTACAGATGTTGTTAGTTGAGCAGAGGGGTACTCTGCTCTTTTTCTTTTTATTTAAAACGAAAATAGACATTCAATGAAAAGGATCATTGAATGTCTATTTGTGTTTTTTAAAATTAACCTTCTTCGTTGATGATTACTTTTTTACCGCGTAATTTTAACAACAGTGGAATGAGAAGCCAAGCAGCAGCGGCAATCAAGAACGTCAAGGAAAGTCCTCTTTCTGCAAAAATCATGAAATCTCCATTTGAAATCGTCAACGCACGTCGCATATTGTTCTCGATCATTGGACCAAGCACTAATGCAAGTACGAGCGGCGCAACCGGGAAATCGTTTTTCGTCAAGAAGTAGCCCGCAATCCCGCAGCCAAGAAGTAAGTACAAATCGAACGTTGTATATTGAACCGCGTAAACCCCGAAGAATGAAATCGCGACAATAATAGGAATCAAATATTTCTTTGGAGTATCAATGATTTTCGCAAATACTCTAACAAGCGGCATGTTCAAGATTAATAGCATCAAGTTCCCGATGAACATACTGGCGATTAGTCCCCACGCTACCTCTGGGTGCTCATCGAACAACAAAGGGCCTGGCTGGATATTGTACATGATTAAGGCACCCATCAAAATCGCCGTCGTTCCTGAACCGGGAATTCCGAGTGTTAAGAGCGGAATCATCGCACCGCCGGAAGCGGCATTGTTTGCAGCTTCTGGGGCGGCAACCCCTTCAATACGGCCAGTTCCGAACTTATTGCCGTTTTTATTAATCTTTTTCTCCGTAATGTAGGAGAAGAAAGAAGCAAGCGTTGCACCTGCACCTGGTAGGACCCCGATGAAGAATCCAAGTAAAGAGCCTCGGACAATTGGTGCCGTACTGTCTTTCATATCCTGCTTCGTGGGCAGGATACGGTTAATTTTAGCGATGTGGCCGTCTTCGCCGTCTTTCTCGAAAATGGTTTTAAATACTTCACCTAAAGCAAACAAACCGACAGCAATGGTTAAAAACTCAAGCCCCCCGAATAGGATAGGCTGATCGTATGTAAAGCGCGCGATACCTGATACTGCATCAATACCAATTGTGCCAAGCATCAATCCGACAACCGTCATGATCAAGGCTTTTGTGATCGAGTTCCCTGCAAGACCGCTGACTGCTGCCAAACCTAACAGCATAAGCGAGAAATACTCGGCAGGACCGAATTTTAAAGCCACATTCGAGAGTGGCTCGGCTAAAAGGACAAGTCCGATCAGGGCAATGATTCCTGCCACGAACGATCCGATTGCAGCAATGGATAAGGCTGCTCCGGCACGGCCTTGCTGGGCCATTTGATAACCGTCCAGCGTAGTAACAACCGAGGAGGATTCACCAGGGGTATTCAGTAGGATAGAGGTCGTTGAACCACCGTACATCGCTCCGTAGTAAACTCCTGCTAAGAGGATAATAGAGCTTGCTGCTGCATCACCTGAAGCCATTCCAGATGTAAGTGTAGCAGTAACGGGAATCAGTAAAGCGACTCCGCTCATCGGGCCAATTCCTGGAAGGACGCCGACAGCGGTACCGATTAGGACACCGACAAATGCAAATAATAGATTATGCCATTGGAAAGCGATAGAAAAACCGTCCGCTAAAAATTGTAATGTACTCATATGGATACTCCTTTCTTTTTAGAGTAGCGGGAAACTTGGCAAAGAGCCGCCAAGAACTTCAGAGAATAAATAATAAATACCGAATGAAAATGCCGCTGCTATCACAAAGGAACTAATCCACTTCCCACGTTCCATCGTCTGAAACGATATGAGAAGGAAAGCGAATGTTGTGATGACATAGCCGATTTTCTCCAAAAAGAAAGCATAAAGGACTGCACTGACAAAGATGATCAGGAATTTTTTGTATTGAATTTTTTCTGTTATGCCTTCTTCTGTTTTGTACTTGAATGTTTCATAAATAAGCCGGGCACTAAGCAAGATTAGTAAAATGCCTAATCCAGTAGGGAAAATACTCGGTCCCACATTCGATCCATAAGCACTTTCAGAGATTTTCTGACTTTCGATGACGAATAAAAGACCAACCAATAAAAAGGCGATTCCCGCAAAGCGGTCAAACGTCTTACTCATCGTTATACCTCCTCAATATGGAAAGGGCAGCCCTGTTGAGCCGCCCGCCCCAAATTATTTCTTTAACATGCCAAGAGCATCAAGCAATTCAGCAATCACTTTGTCCTGCTCTTCTAAGTATTTCGTGAAGTCATCACCACTACGGTATTCACTTGCCCAGCCGTTTTTCTCAAGTTCAGCTTTCCATTCGTCAGTTTCAACCATTTCAGCCAACTTTTCATCCCAGTACTTGTATGCTGCATCGGACATGTCTTTCGGTCCGAACAAACCGCGCCAAATTGTGAACTCAGCATCGATTCCTTCTTCTTTGAAGGTTGGAACCTCACTTAATTCACCTTCAAGACGTTCAGAGGAGCTAACGGCCAACACTCGGACATCTCCGGATTTTACATACGTTGCAATGGTAGAAGCGTCTGTTGCAATAACGTCAGCATTACCGCCTAAAAGTGCAGCAACTGCTTCACCGCCGCCATCATACGAAACGTATTTAACTGCTTTAGGATCGATTCCATATTCGAATGCCGGAAGTACACCGACAAGGTGATCCATTGAACCAGGAGCAGAGCCGCCAGCCAATGTCACTTTTGTAGGATCCGCTTTAATAGCGTCCAATACATCTTTTAAAGTCTCATATGGGGAATCCTTTTGAACGACGATTGCTCCATAATCACGTGTTAATTGGGCAAGAGGACGAGTATCTTTGTAGCCGTAAGGGCTATTTCCTTCCGCCTTTTGGTTATTGATCAAAATCGGAGGAGATTTGACCATAAGCATATAATCATTTTTTGCTTCTTTTGTTGCGAATTCAGCCATGAACACGGCACCGCCGCCACCCGGCTTGTTTTCAACCTGAATCGGTTTTTCAATCAATTTTGTATCATTCATTGTTTTTGCAATTGCACGAGCTGTTAAATCCCAGCCGCCACCAGCCCCCGATGGAGCGATGATCGTCAAATTGCGCTCAGGATACGTTGTAGATGCCTCTCCCTTTTCTGTATCAGAAGAACATGCAGCTAACCCCAAAGTCAAAGACCCTGCAAGTGCAATCGTTGCTAACTTTCTCCACATAATTTTTTCATCCCCTTTGAAATAATTAAAAAGACAGCGCTTTCATAACGCTGTCTTTAATCTATCAGAAAGTTTTTTAGATTCAATGTTTTAAATCATAAGTTCATTAAAAACCATTTAAATCATTTTGTTCATATTGTTCACGATGTTCCTTTTGGAAAGTATCTTCGCTCGGGCCGGCCGATTGTACCGTAAATCAATTCTGCGTGAGCCTTCTTTTCAGTTACTAAGTATTCCAAGTAACGCCGTGCTGTGGAGCGGCTGACACCGATAGTACTACCTAACTTTTCAGCTGTAACTCCTTTTGCTGCGGACTGGAGACTTCTTAATACTTTATCGGTCGTAATCGGATCAATACCTTTCGGTAGGGAATCCTCTTGTAGAAAAGAGGATGTCTTTCCTTTATTCCACAAGAATTGAATCGATTCCTCCTCTAAAACGTCAGAATTATTTAAAGCATCCCATTTTCTTTTATAAGAAAGTAGGCTTTCCTTAAACTTATCGAAGGTCAAAGGTTTCAGAATATAATCGGCTACACCGCTCTTGAATGCTTTCTTGACGATCTCGGCTTCAGCCGCTGCAGTAATGAAAATCACATCTGTTTCAGGACTTTCAGTCATAATGTTCTTTAAAACATCCGTACCGAGCATATCCGGCAAATAGACGTCGAGTAAAACTAAGTCCGGCTTGAGTGACGAAATCCAAAGTTTTGCTTCGTCCCCAGTGTGAGCGGTTCCCGCCACTTTGAAACCGTCCAATTTCTCGATGAATCGTTTGTGGATTTCCGCAATTCGTTTATCATCTTCTACAATTAGTACTTCAATTGTCTGTTCCATGGAAGATTCCCCCTTTCGGAATCGAGATGATGAATAAGGCGCCGCCTAAATCCCCCTTCTCAAGATAGATAGTCCCTGACAAATCCTGAACATTTTCATGTATTTTTGTAAGACCGAACCCTCTGCCTTTTTCTTTTGTCGAGAATTTTCGTTTGAATAAATGAGGAAGTGATTCTGCTGCTATACCAGGACCTGAATCTTCAACTTCCAATAAGATTTCTTCTCCGTTATCCAAGATGAACACCCGTACTTTTCGGTCTTCTTCCGGTAAGCTTTCAACTGCTTCAAATGCATTGGTGACTAAATTTCCGATAATCGAGACAAATAAGTTCTTCTCTAAATGTGAAGGCAAATTCATCAGGTGACTATCCTCATCTAAGATGAATTGTACATTCAACTCATTTGCCCGATTAAATAACCCAACAACTATACCGCCTAAATAAGGGTCCTGCAGACGTTTAGTGATGAATTGAATCAACGATTGGTGTGCTGCTGTTTCACTATGGATGAGCTGCAATGCTTCATCATAAGACTGTAGCTGGATTAAACCGGAAATCGTATACAGAAAGTTTTTATACTCGTGAGTTTGAGCGCGAAGAGCTTCCGTGTATTTTTTTACCTGCGAAAGCTCCATCGCTACCTGATCAATATCTGACTGAAGTCGAAAACTCGAGACAGCCCCGGCAATTTTATCGTTCACCATAATAGGGATTCGGTTAACGATTGTTTTCTTGCCTCGTATGATCATTGGTCTATCGTGATGGCGTTCACCAGTTTGCAACACTTGTGGAAGTTGCGAATTCGGCAGAACCTCTAAAATGGAACGGCCGACAAGCGTTTTACTTTCCGGAAACGAAAGAGCCTCATAAGCCGCAGGGTTTAACATAGTAATCGTGCCTTCTGCGTTCACCATTATAATTCCTTCACGAACTGATTCGATTAAGGCACTTCGCTCCGTAAAGAGATTCGCGATTTCCTTCGGTTCCAATCCGAACATGACTTTTTTTATATTCCGGGAGAGGATGGTGGAACCGATTATACCTAAGCCGATGGCCAACAGAACGATGAAAGCAATATTGTCTGTGTATTCATAAAAGATTGTAGAAATATCCTCCATCAAAAACCCGACAGAAATGACGCCAATAATTTCCCCATCGTCATTAAAAACCGGTGACTTACCCCGGAGGGCAGGACCTAAGGAACCGACCGCCTTTGAAACATAGGCCTCTCCTTTTAAAAGTGCACGTTCATTGTCATCCCCAACCATTTTTTGGCCGATTCGGTCGAGTATGGGGTGTGCATAACGGATCCCTTCATGGTTTCCGATCACCACATATTCGGCATCTACTTCCTTACGTATCGATTCAGCGATCGGTTGGAGCGCCTGATGCGGATCTTCTGCTTCAAAACCTGCTTTAATATCGGGACGGTTGGCAGTCGTCACTGCGATATTCAGTGCCCGATTTCCGATCTGCTGCTCGATGGCATCTGACATGGTGAAGTAAAAGGAAATGCCGATAATGATAGAGACCATCGAGACAAAAACAGCTCCATATATGAAAATTCTTCGTTGAAGTGGCATAATTTTCACTCTTTCTATAAATCTTACTTCATATTTTGCGCTTAATAGAAAACGTTTGCAACAGTACAAAATATGTAGTGACAGCAAAGTCGTTAAAACTTATACTTAATTCAGTTTACTTAAGGGAGAGATGAATATGAAAAGCACAACATTGGTACTCACGTTCAAATCGGAGGGTATGTTGGCATAATTCACTTATTCTCCGATTTGATTCATAAGAATCTTTTAAATCGGAGGAAACAACATTGTCTATTAGAAATATTTATTATTTGGTAACAAGCTCACGCTCATTCATCATTCAAATGGTGTTTACACTGAATGCCATTTACTATGTCTCCAACGCAGGCTTAAATCCTTTGGAATTGGTACTCATCGGAACAATCATGGAAGTCTCGGTCCTGCTTTTTGAAATGCCGACAGGATTGGTCGCTGACTTCTTCGGTCGGAAACGGTCTCTGATCATCGGGATGACTATATTAGGCTTTGCTCATTTGTTGGAAGGAAGCTTCCCTGTATTTTGGGCGATTGCCGCTGGATCTGCACTATGGGGGCTCGGCTGGACGTTTATCAGCGGAGCTGAACAGGCATGGATTGCTGATGAGTTGGAAGGGAAGGGATTGGACAGAGTGTTTCTGAAGGGAGCACAGTTCAGTTCATTCGGTAGATTTACGGGCATCCTTGTGAGTGTCCTTCTTGCTACAGTCTTTTCGGTTCAGGCAACGATCTTAATTGCCGGCGGATTACTGATTTTGTTAGCAATTATTGCGTTTGTTATTATGCCGGAAACAAAGTTCGTTTCGTCTTCAAGTGAGGGGGTATCTGGTCTCACACAAATGATGACGGCGATTAAAGGCGGCGTAACCCACATAAAAGGGAATACGGTGTTAGTAAGCATTGCTTTCATCACACTTCTATGGGGTCTTGCGAGCGAGGGGTTCGACCGGTTATGGGGCGCCCAGTTTATCGAAGGATTTAACCTACCTGAAGAACAGTCGATCTATTGGTTCGGTGCGTTTTACGCAGTGGCATTTTTGCTGAATATAGTGGTGTTGAAAATCGTAGAGCTTCGTGTGAAAAAGCGGTATGCTACTGTATTGTTTATCACGAACGGGGTGTTGACGGTCTCGATGTTAATCTTCGCCTTTACCGGCCAATTCATCGTAGCCGTACTTTTATACTGGGTAATTGCTGCCATGCGTAATGTCAATTATCCACTTATGAGCGTCATGACGAATGAACGATTGGAATCGAAAGGGCGAGCAACCGCATTGTCGATGTTCGGACAATTAGATGCATTAGGGCAAGTAGCGGGTGGACCGTTAGTTGGTTTGATTGCATTGTACACTTCAATCAGCGGGGGCATTGCTACATCAGCTGTTTTAATTTTGCCGACATTGTTCTTCTTATGGAGAATGAGGAAACTAGTTTGAATGGGAAAATCCCGGTTCCAATTTGGAATCGGGATTTTATTTTGAGGAATTTGGTCGGTTTCCAATGAAAATGGATTAGTTTCCAACGAAATAGTGAAAGTTTCCAACGAAATCGTTTAGATTCCAACCAAACAGCGAAACTTTCCAACCAAACAGCGAAAGATTCCAACCAAACAGTCAAAGTTTCCAACCATTTTGAGTTGGAGAAAAAACTATTGTTATTTTCAGGGTAAATGATGTGATTCCTTTTACAATACGGAATCGTTTATTTATTTTGAGGAATTTGGTAGGTTTCCAATGAAAATGGATTAGTTTCCAACCAAACAGTGAAAGTTTCCAACGAAATCGTTTAGATTCCAACCAAACAGCGAAAGATTCCAACCAAACGGTCAAAGTTTCCAACCATTTTTGGCAAGGAAGCAAAACCTTTGCTGATTACAACAAAAAAGCTGTTTCCAAGGAAACATCCCTGGAAACAGCCCATTCACTTTATTTTCCACCTAACAAATCAAATAATCCACCGGCAATGCTGCCTTCACCTTGAGAACCGCCACCTGGAGTTTGTGGTGCAGCGGCAAAGACACGGCTTGCTAAACGGCTGAACGGCAATGATTGGATCCAGACTGATCCAGGTCCACGAAGTGTTGCGAAGAACAGTCCTTCACCGCCAAATAGAGCAGTCTTCACACCCTTTACCATTTCGATGTTGTAATCCACTTCTTTTGTCATAGCTACTAAACAACCCGTATCTACACGAAGCACTTCACCTGGTTGTAGGTCTTTCTTAATGATCGTACCGCCAGCGTGAACGAATGCCATACCGTCTCCTTCGAGCTTCTGCATGATGAATCCTTCACCACCGAAGAAACCGGCACCGATTTTCCGCTGGAATTCAACACCTACTGAAACACCTTTCGCTGCAGCAAGAAATGCGTCTTTCTGGCAGACAATTTTGCCGCCATACTCACTTAAATCCATTGGAATGATTTTGCCTGGGTAAGGGGAGGCGAACGATACGTGCTTTTTGCCATAGCTTGTGTTTGTAAAGGTCGTCATGAACAAACTTTCACCTGTAATTAACCGTTTACCAGCACCCATCAATTTCCCCATCAGTCCACCGCCGCCTGAAGAACTGGAACCATCGCCGAAAATGGTTTCCATTGAAATTCCTTCCTCCATCATCATTAAACTTCCCGCTTCTGCGATGACGGTTTCATCTGGATCCAGTTCCACCTCTACGAATTGCATATCGTCTCCATGCAGTTTGAAGTCAATTTCATGATTGTTCATTGTAAATTTTCCTCCTAATAGAAAAGTTTTTAACCTCTTAAGCATACGATAATTGGGCAGGAAAGTTTCATTAATAGATTTGCAGAATTTTCCGTATTCCTAGAGGAATAAACAGGTCTGTGTCGAATTAGAAGAGTGAAAACGGTTTCATTACAGAAAGGGGAATGTTTGCATGAAACTACATAACTACTACGGAGGTTCATGGCAAGAGCCTTCAAACGCTAACTATGCAGCGGTCCTGAATCCTGCAAATGGCGAAGAGCTGGCGCAGGTACAGTTATCAACTAAGGAAGATGTGGAAGCTGCTGTTAAAGCAGCGAAGGAAGCCCAAAAGAAATGGGCGCTCGTTCCTGCACCGAAACGGGCGGACTACTTATATGAAATTGGACGTGTGATGAAAGAACGAAAAGAGCATTTGGCTCAGGTGCTCACAAAGGAAATGGGAAAAGTGATCGAGGAAGCGCGCGGTGAAGTGCAAGAAGGGATTGACATGGCGTATTACATGGCAGGGGAAGGCCGCCGCCTATTTGGGGAAACGACGCCATCCGAACTGGCTGATAAATTTGCAATGAGTGTGCGTGCGCCGATTGGGGTAGTCGGATTAATTACCCCTTGGAACTTCCCGGTAGCAATCGCAACGTGGAAGTCTTTCCCGGCGATCGTTGCGGGAAATACGTTCATCTGGAAGCCTGCAACTGAAACGCCGATGCTGGCCTATGAAATGGCAAAGATCTTTGATGAGGTTGGTTTCCCGGCAGGGGTTGCGAATATCGTATTCGGTTCCGGTTCAGAAGTTGGAACTGCCATGATTGAACATCCGGATGTTAAAGTCATCTCGTTTACAGGTTCAACGGACACTGGAAGCAAAGTAGCTGAGTTGGGCGGCCGCCACCTAAAGAAAGTTTCGCTTGAAATGGGTGGGAAGAACGCAGTTATCGTCATGGATGATGCAGATTTAAATTTGGCGGTAGAAGGAATTCTTTGGAGCGCATTCGGAACTGCAGGTCAAAGATGTACGGCATGCAGCCGGGTTATTGTTCATAAGGACGTGAAAGCAGAACTGGAAACCCGCCTATTAGAAGCGATGAAACAGTTGACGATCGGGGATGGCTTGGACGAATCCGTTAAAGTTGGTCCGGTCATCAATAAAGCCGCTTTGGAAAAAATCCATAGCTATGTGGAAATCGGACAAGGGGAAGCAAAGTTGCTCACTGGTGGGCAGATCATGACTGATTCTCCTTATGACAAAGGTTGCTATTACGAGCCGACGTTATTCACGGATGTGCCCGCAAATGCTCGAATCGCACAAGAGGAGATTTTCGGACCGGTCGTCTCACTAATTGAAGTGGGCAGCTTGGAAGAAGCGATCGAAGTGAATAACAGTGTTAAATATGGCCTATCCAGCTCGATCTTTACACGTGATGTCAATCGGGTATTTAAAGCCCAACGTGACCTTGATACAGGGATCGTATACGTAAACGCTGGTACAACAGGAGCAGAGATTCACTTACCGTTCGGCGGAACGAAGGGGACTGGAAACGGACACCGTGACTCTGGCGTAGCGGCACTTGACGTATACACAGAATGGAAGAGCGTTTACGTAGACTTCAGCGGTAAATTGCAACGGGCGCAAATCGACACGGAATAATCTACTCACAAAGGGGATTTTCATATGAAAGTGACAGTATTAGGCGCAGGCCTTATGGGGAAAGAAGCTGCTCGGGATTTAGTGAAAAGCGAAAAGGTGGAAAAGGTTTTTCTATGTGATATGAATACCGGCCAGGCTAACGCATTTGTCGACCGGTTGGGTTCCGATAAGATTGAAGTTCTAAAATTGGATGCAAACGACGATGCCCAACTTAAGGAAGTGATGGGCAAAGGGGACGTCGTGATCAATGCATTATTCTATACGTTCAATGAGAAGGTCGCGCGTACTGCGGTCGAGATCGGCGTGCATTCCGTAGACTTAGGAGGACATATCGGCGGTGCGACTGACGCCGTGTTAGGTCTTCATGATGAAGCGGTAGCTAAAGGCGTAACCTTAATTCCGGACTTGGGCGTTGCACCGGGAATGATTAATATTCTTTCCGGATACGGAGCAAGCAAGCTTGATGAAGTAAAGGCGATTCGACTTTACGTAGGAGGAATTCCGGTCAAACCAGAACCACCGTTTAATTACAATATCGTGTTCTCCCTTGAAGGGGTATTCGATCATTACACAGATCCGTCCCATGTACTACGGAATGGAAAACTGGAAGAAGTGGAATCGTTATCTGAAATCGAGGCTATTGATTTCGATGGATTCGGTGAATTGGAGGCGTTCCATACGTCAGGCGGTACATCCACTCTGACCAAAACATTCCCGAACATTGAAACGCTTGAGTACAAGACAGTCCGTTACCAAGGGCATGCTGAGAAATTCCAGCTTCTCGTCGACTTGGGCCTGCTTCAGCGTGACAACAAAGTGACAGTGAACGGAACAGAAGTGCGTGTCCGTGATGTGATGAAAGAGGTATTGACTCCTCAACTGTTGTTGGGCGATAAACAGGACGCAGTCGTTCTTCGCGTCATCGTTTCCGGATTGAAAGCCGGAAAAGAAGAGACGTATGAATACGATTTGATTACTTTGAAAGACATGGATACAAATGTAACAGCTATGGCGCGTGCTACTGCTAATACGATTTCGGTTGTTGCGCAGATGATTGGAAACGGCGTTATTCAAAAACGTGGGGTACACGTTCCTGAAACGATTGTTCCAGGTGACTTATATATTAAGGAAATGGCTGCACGCGGAGTAGAAATTAAAGAAAAGATCATTGAGGATTCGGTCATGGCTTGACCGAGTTAAAGGGAGATAGGAAAATGAATTTCGATTTTACCGAAGAGCAGCAACTTCTCCGGAAAACGGTCCGCCAATTCGTGAACGATGAAATTCTGCCTCATATCGGGGAGTGGGATGCAAAAGGCGGATTCGACCCGATTATTTGGAAGAGGCTTGCAGATCTTGGCCTCATGGGTGTCTGTGTTCCTGAAAAATATGGTGGCAGCGGAATGGATTACAACTCATTGGCCATCGTTTGTGAGGAATTAGAACGAGGAGATACAGCCTTCCGTACAGCCGTTTCGGTTCATATCGGGCTCAACTCCATGACGTTGATGCAATGGGGAACGGAAGAACAGAAACAAAAATATTTAACTCCTCAAGCGTTAGGAGAAAAAATAGGGGCATTCGGCTTGACGGAACCGGGAGCTGGTTCGGATGTAGCGGCAATGGCGACAACTGCTGTCCGAGACGGCGATGACTATATCCTGAATGGGCAAAAAACGTGGATATCACTTTGTGATGTAGCGGACCATTTCATCGTTTTCGCTTATACGGATAAATCCAAAAAGCATCACGGAATCAGTGCCTTCATCGTGGAACGGACAATGCCAGGTTTTTCTTCCAAAGCGATCAAAGGAAAATACGGGATTCGTGCAGGGAACACAGGTGAATTGTTCTTTGATAATATGCGTGTTCCGGCCGCTAACCGCCTTGGAGAAGAAGGGGAAGGCTTTAAGATTGCCATGTCAGCACTCGACAACGGTCGTTTTACAGTAGCGGCAGGAGCAGCTGGACTCATAATGGCTTGTTTGGAGGAAAGCGTCAAATATGCGAATGAACGCCAGACATTCGGCCAACCGATCGGCCGTCATCAGCTTGTCCAGCAGATGATAGCCAAAATGGAAGCAGGTCTTCAAATGAGCCGCCTCTTAGTTTACCGCGTGGGTGAATTGAAAAATAAAGGAGTCCGCAATACGCGTGAAACCTCCCTTGCCAAATGGCAAGCTTGCGACTTCGCGAACCAAGCGGCGGATGATGCCGTCCAAATCCATGGCGCTTATGGATATTCCGATGAGTATCCAGTAGCACGTTTCTTGCGGAATTCCAAAGCACCGGTCATTTACGAAGGAACACGTGAGATCCATACAATTATGCAAGCTGAATATGCATTGGGTTATCGTGAAGATAAACCGCTCAACAACATGCTGCCGAAATGGCCGTTTGAAGAGTAACTTGAAATGCCCCGGTATAAAGATTACCGGGGCATTTTCCTGTTGCTGTTTTATTGATTATTCAAGTAAAGTGTAAGGTTCTGATTGATTGATTATTGATGTAAAGTTCTAAGGTTCTGATTGATGGCTAAAGCATGGTTTTAATTTCTTATTCGGATAGGGTTTGTGGGAGATTAGTGTGGTAGCTGGGGCCATTGGCGGAATGAGCCAAGTCCAGTTTCCGGTGACTTCACGCTGTGCCTCGTTTTGGTGATTTTTGATTAACTTATCGTACGAATACTGCAAGTGTGTTTGACGTTAGGGAAGAAAAAATCTGCTAAGCTTGAAAGAAAAAAGAATGGAGTTGTGGAAGAGAATGAGGAAAATCTTGGCTTTTGAAACGAAGGAGGAATTTGCTCTACATGAAGAACTGATTAGTCGGCTATCCGATCGATTGACGGAATATCAGCAATTATTGATAGAAAATTATGCACTGACCGAATTGCCGAAAGGCGTAATTTGGACGTCGGAGGAATTGGCCACTTCGGTCTTTTCAGAGATTCCGATTCCTGCCTATACAAACGAAAATTTCATATATATCACGCCAGACTTGGAGGCGTGGAAACGTATTTTCAGTAAACAGTTGGATGGAAAGGATCTTCCGGAGATCGACAAATTCTATGAGAAGAACTTAGAGAGTGAATTACTGGTCATCCTTGCTCACGAGCTTACGCATCACTCAGATTGGTTTATTGATGAGTTCGGGGATGAACGGAACAATAGCATCTGGTTTGAAGAAGGGATGTGTTTTTATCTACCTCGTAAGCTGTTGTTGAATGAAAGTGAATTCGATGAAATTACACAGGTGGAAACGGCATTAGTTCAAGAATTCTACGATCAATACGGAAACCACTCACTCGATGACTTTGGCAGCGAGTCTTATTTTGGCAGTTTGTCGAGCATCATGTTCGATTACTGGCGGAGTTATTTGAAGGTAAAGGAATTGGTGGAAGATTGGGCAAATCACGATATAAACAAGGTTTTTGCGGAATATCATAAGTGGAATCGAGAAGGCAGGAAGCTCCCACTTACTGAATATTTTAGATTGAAACAATCAAATAATTAAATTGCCCAAACTTTTTACACGTGTTAGAATAATCTTACATAAAACGAACGGAGGTGAGGAATGATGTTGGACACTGTGAATGCGCGTGAAACACTATTGGATTTTCTTTCCATTTCATGTGCGATTACTCATGAAATTTCTACTAACGGGATAGGTCTGTCCTTTTTTAAGCAATTTCATGAGAAAATCACAGCTGTTTAGCATTCATTCCTTACATTTAAAAGGAGGAGATCGCTAAGGCGGTCTCTTTTTTTATATGCTAAAACGAGCTGTGCAAACCGATCAGGAGGAAAAGTTGATGATTTGCACAATACAACATATAAGTAAAATGCTTGGTGGCAACACCATTTTTGAAGATCTTTCATTGGAAATAAAAACGGGTGACAAATTAGGGGTCGTCGGACGGAACGGAAGCGGGAAGACGACACTATTTACTTTAATAGCGGGGATTGAACAACCGGATGTAGGTTCGATTCACTTTAAAAAAGGAACAAAAATCGGGTACTTAGCTCAGATTCCTTCCATGGATGCGGAGAAGACCGGAATGGATGTCTTGGAGAGCGCCTTTGACGAGTTAAAGAAAATTCAAGAGAGAATGGTTGAGCTTGAAGGGAAAATGGCTTCAGCTGGTCCCGATGAGATGGAGAAACTGCTGCGGCAGTACGGTGATTTACAAGAAGATTTCGTAAACCGTGATGGCTATATTATGGACTCTGAGATTGACAAAGTGATTAACGGCTTGCAACTGAATAGTTTTGTTCAACAAAGTTTCAATTCATTAAGCGGCGGCGAGCAGACGAAAATTATGCTCGGCAAGTTGCTTTTAACGAAACCGGATTTGCTATTGCTTGATGAGCCGACGAACCATTTGGATTTGTTTGCTGTTGAATGGCTGGAAGCGTATTTAACGGACTATCCGGGGACAGTCGTAATCGTCTCGCATGATCGCTATTTCCTTGACCGTGTCGTTACGAAGATTGCTGATTTAGAAGAAGGGGAACTCCACCTCTATCATGGGAACTACAGTAAGTTCCTGATTGAGAAGGAAGAACGCCTCATGCGGGAATTCCAGGACTATGAGGAACAGCAGAAGAAAATCAAGAAGATGCGTGAGACGATCAAACGCTTGCGCCAATGGGCGAATGAAGCAAATCCACCGAATGCAGGACTACATCGACGTGCAAGCAGTATGGAAAAAGCGTTGGAGCGGATGGAGAAAATCCGGAAACCACTCATCGACCCTCAAAAGATGGCATTGTCCTTTGAAGCTGCACCACGGAGCGGCAAAGAGGTCGCTGTTTTGGAGGGTGTGAGTAAATCATTCGGAGAAAAACGTCTATTATCAGATGCCGATTTACTCATTACGTGGAAAGACCGGGCGGCAATTGTCGGTCGTAACGGGACTGGTAAGTCGACGATTCTAAAAATGTTATTGGGAGAAATGCCGATCGACTCTGGTAAATGTAAGTTGGGGAGCAGTGTGAAAATCGGTTTCCTCTCACAACACTTTACTATTACGAATCCGAAGGCGCGCCTCATTGATGTATTTCGGGATGAAGTAAGTGTGGCAGAAGGGGAAGCCCGGCATATCCTGGCGAAATTCATGTTCTACGGCCCTGATGTTTTCAAAAGGATTTCCGATTTGAGTGGAGGAGAGCGGATGCGTTTGCGATTGGCCCAACTTATGCACCAGGACGTGAACCTATTAATGCTGGACGAACCGACCAACCACTTGGATATCGAGTCGCGTGAAGTATTGGAGGATGCACTCGAAGACTTTTCAGGTACGATTATTGCCGTATCGCATGACCGCTACTTCTTGAACAAGTTGTTTACAAGGACGGTTTGGCTGGAGAACGGTACGCTTACAACCTTTGAAGGACCATATGACTGGGCGCGCAATAAGTGGAATGAATTGTACGGTCATCTGCCTGTGATTGAAACAGTTCAAGAGAAAAAAGTATCGGACAGCAAAGAAAAAGATGATCCGATATCAACAGTATCTGAATCCGAAATCGCTAAGCTTGAATCACGAATCGCGTCCTTAAAAGTGGAAGCTGAACTTGAAAAAGAATGGGAAAGATATGAAACGATTTTAGTGGAAATTTCATCACTTCAAGAAAAACTGGATGAGTATTATGAAATGTGGTTAGCACAATGAGATTGAAAACAGATCTTACATTCCAGGACTTTTTGGAAATGGAACAGATGGAACGGATGTTTTACAGTGAGGAATTTATCGCGCCGGCAGAAGAGGCGATGCGCTGGTATGAAGCGCATCCGTTTTCTGTTAAAGTGGTTGAAGCCGCTGGGGACATTGCTGGATTCATGAATCTATTCCCCGTTGTACCATCAGTCGCGAAAGCGGTATCGCACGGGGGATTCAATGACCATGATTTAAAAGCGGAAGACATCCAATCCCCAGATCAAGCCAATTGGCCGTTGCAATTATTTCTTTCGTGCATTGTAGTAAGAAGCAGCAATAGGCATACAGGTGTTGTGTCATTGTTGATGAATTCGTACTTTGAGGAGATTGACAGCTGGGGAAAAGAAATTCGCGGTGTTTGGATGGAAACAGTCACAGAAGATGGCGCTCAATTTGCACAACGGATTGGTATGAAGCAAGTTAAGTGTAAGCTTGCTACTACAGTTTGGCAAATCGATTATGAAAAGTTGAAGAGGCACTTTATACGTAGTACGACCGGAGCGAATGTTAGTGTGTGATTTCCTCAATTTGGCTATCCGCCCATAAACAGATATCCACTTCAAAGGCGAACCCGTTAGTCCATCTAAACGGGTTCGTCTTTTCATTTCCATATAAAAACGGCCGGAACAGATCCGGCCGTCGAAGGGTGATTCAATATATTTCTAATTAAAAGAAGAACAATCCAATACTGATGATTACTCCACTTAATAGTAAGACGAATACACAGTATCCCATGATATCCTTCGCACGAAGTCCTGCAATTGCAAGTGCAGGCAATGCCCAGAATGGCTGGATCATATTCGTCCAAGCGTCACCCCAAGCAATAGCCATCGCTGTTTTTGCATAATCCACGCCAAGCGATTGTGCAGCTTCAAGCATGATTGGTGCTTGTACAGCCCATTGACCACCGCCGGAAGGAACGAAGAAGTTAACAATTCCCGCTGCGAAGAATGTGAATAGTGGGAACGTATGCTCATTTGAAATGGTAACAAACCAGTTAGACACGACACCTGCAAGTCCGGAAGTGACCATCATACCCATGATTCCCGCATAGAATGGGAATTGGAAGATGATTCCTCCTGCTCCTTTAACAGCTGTAGCGATGGCTGCCAAATAATTTTTTGGCGTTCCATGGAATAAAATACCCAATACAACAAAAATCAAGTTGACGATATTCAAGTTCAGGTCGAATCCTTTTGTTGCGAAATGATAAACCAGATAGCCTAATCCGAGAGCGCTCACCAAGTATGTAAGGATTCGGCTGTTTTCTAATTTATCTGCTGGAGTAAGTTCGCGTCCAGCATCTGCAGTGACTGCGACTTCATCTTCTAAAAGAGCAGGGTCGATCACGACACGATCCTCTTTTTTCGGCATCATCCAAGCATTCAAAATTGGAACTGTAATAATAAGTGCAATGACGATAAACAAGTTATAAAAAGTGAAAATAGTATCTGAAGTAGGAACTACTCCCATTATGTCTGCAAAAGGATGCCCTTCAGTAGCTACTGAAAGTGGAATCGATCCTCCAAGGCCACCATGCCATACGATAAATCCAGAATAAGCACTAGCAATTAGAAGGCGATAGTCGACACCTTGTACATGCTTCGCAATTTCTTTCGCAAATAGAGCTCCAATGACCAAACCGAAACCCCAGTTGATCCAGCAAGCGATAAGCGCTACAACCGAAACCAAGACGATTGCCTGTACTGGTGTTTTTGCTGTTTTGGCCATTGCTGTCAACCCGCGTTTAAATAATGGGCTGATAGCTAAAACGTGACCAGCAACCAGAACAATTACCATCTGCATCGTGAATGCAAGTAAGCCCCAGAAACCGTCACCCCAATAGACGACCATATCAAGTGGACTGGACTCAGTTAAGCCAATCCCGAGTAAAAATACTATGAAAGTCAAAATAGCTACGAAGATATATGGATCCGGTAAGTACCGTTCCATTAACGCATTTGACCAGCGTGTTACTGTTTTCAACATTACTCCCCCTTACGTTCTGTCTCTTACATCACCCTTCCATATCAGTTTACAATATTCAAATATTAGTTGTAAGGGGTTTCATAAATATTTTACAAAAATATTATTTTACACATACCATTTAGAACTTTTTGAAATTTTGTAACTAAAATGGCACGAGGGATGTCTAATCGTTAAAAGGTACGTGAGAGGATGGGAAGATTGAAAAAATGGGTCTGGTTAATTGGTGCAGTAGTTGTGGTAATTACCGTAATCGGTTACTCGTTCATGACGGAAGGTGTCGAGGTTCGAACGGCGGGGGAATTTACAGCCGCTAAAACAGAATTGAAAACTGTTAAGTCCGATGCAGAGTTAAGAGCTTACTTCAAGGATTTAAAAAAGTGGATGGACACACAAATGAGAGCGGTGACCACCGAGGATTCAGCTGCAGAAAGTGAATCATTCGCCGGAGCAAATGATATGTCTGCAAAATCTGATGGGGGCGGAGACCATTCCACAACTAATAACCAAGTGGAAGGCGTCGATGAGGCCGATATCGTTAAGACAGACGGTAAGTATGTGTATTTCATTAACAACCATAAAGTTACGATCACTGATGTAGAGAATCCTGAGGCGCTGACAAAAATCGCGAGCATCAGCTTTAAAGAAGAATTTTATCCGACCGAACTTTTCTTGTTCAAAGACCGCTTGATCGTATTGGGAGATCATTATACGCCCATTGATTATTCACCGGATAGTGCAACGGCCAAAATGATGCCTGTTTCAGGGATGACAAAAGCAAAGATTTACGATATTTCAAATGCAGCAAAACCTGAACTGATCAGAGAAATCGGAACGGAAGGATATCGAATTGGAGCACGCATGACAGATGGTATTTTATACTTCATCACAACTGTGCATCCGAATTTCTGGATTATGGAAGACCATCCGGACATAGAACTTCGGCCACATGTCTATGATTCCAAAAAAGGCGAGAACCCAGAACCAATGCCTTACAATTCTCTATCGATCTTGCCTCATACGAACGAAGGTAGCTATAGCATAATAACAACAGTGGACTTAAACAATTTAGAAAATGCGACAGTTGAGACAAAGGGGTATTTAGGAGGAAGCCAACAAATATATATGTCGAAGGATAATTTATATTTAACAGCTAACGTTTTCCGCCAAGATGAGAAAAATAAGGAAGGCGGGGACGCAAGAATCGCTATCTGGAATCCAGGCAGCAACGATACGGAAATCTTCAAGTTTGCATTGAATGACTCAAACGTTGAGTATCAAGCGTCTGCCATCGTTCCAGGGTATTTGTTGAATCAATTCTCGATGGATGAATACGAAGGGCATTTCCGCCTTGTTACGACAGAGGGGAATATGTGGGATGACAAGAACCCATCCAAGAATCATTTGTTCATCTTAGACGCTAATATGAAACAAGTAGGTTCAGTTGGAGATCTGGCACAGGGCGAGCGCATTTATTCTGCCAGATTCATGGGAGACAAGGCGTATATGGTGACCTTCCGGGAAACGGATCCGCTATTTGTAATCGACGTAGCAGAACCAACGGAGCCAAAAGTATTAGGTGAGTTAAAAATTCCTGGTTTCAGTAACTACTTACATCCATTGGATGAAAATCATCTAATCGGTTTTGGATATGAGACAGAAGCGATTAAAGAAAAAGGGGTAAGCCAACCCCGAATTGTAACAAAAGGGATGAAGATTTCCTTATTTGAAGTATCTGATTTCAACAATCCGAAAGAAAAGGATACCGAAATCATCGGCGGTATGGGCACATATTCACCAATCCAACATGACCACAAAGCTCTATTCCAGCATAAGGGAAAAAATCTTTACGGGTTCCCAGTAATTGTTTATGAAGAGACCGAAAATCTCACATATGGTCAGTTTGAGGCAGAAGGTGCGCTTATTTATGAAATTACACCAGAAAAGGGCATCCAACTAAAAGGCGATCTCATTAATAAGAAACAATCAGGCCAACAATACGAAGAGTGGGAAAAACAAATTCAACGGATGATCTACGTAAAAGATGTGCTGTATTCCATTTCCATGAATGAAATCAATAGTTATGACCTTAGTGATTTCAAACAATTAGATACATTATCGATTCAATAAGAACTGATGCCCTGAAGCTATAAAAGCTTTAGGGCATTTTTGCATCTAGAATTATTACCATAAAGACTTACTCTACCTGTATAATGATGTGTACAAAATATTTGCGAACGGAATGAAGGACGGTGTATGGATTGTCCGAGAAAGAAAAAGACGAGTTAATGATCGACTGCTGTTTGCTTGCGGGGAAACTGATGATCGAAAGTGGGGCAGAGACGTACCGTGTTGAAGATACGATGTCAAGGATGGCTTCCACTCGGAATATGGCGCACGTAAATAGCTATGTTACACCGACGGGCATCTTCTTTTCAGCCGGCAATGAAAAACAGACGCGGGTGATCCGCATTAATTCCCGCACAACGGATTTGGAGAAGATTGCTCTTATGAATCTGTTATCCAGAAAGTTATCTGCCGGTGAGCTTACGTTAGATGAAGTATTTGCCGAGTTGCAAACCATCAGCAAAACAAATTATATGTTCCCTGTATCGGTCCAGGTACTTGCTGCAGCTGTAGCAAGCGCATGCTTCCTCATCCTTTTCGGCGGGGGATGGGGCGATCTCCCGTCGGCTTTTATAGCCGGTGGGGCTGGGCTGGCCATACAACTCCTCATTCATGAGAAGACTCAAGTGAAATTCTTTTCGGAATTTATAGCATCTATGCTCATTGGGGTTTTAGCGATGCTCAGTGTCGGGCTTGGTTTTGGAACCGACTTGGATGTAATTATTATAGGATCTGTCATGCCGCTTGTACCAGGATTATTACTGACGAATGCTGTTCGTGATTTGATGGCCGGTAATTTTATCGCTGGCCTTTCAAAAGGGGCAGAAGCGTTATTAACCGCTTTTGCGATCGGAGCTGGCATTGGACTCATCTTATCATTATAGGAGGTCCCTGAAATGGATTGGATCATTCAAGGAATACTTAGCTTTTTAGCCGCCGCTGCCTTCGGTGTCATTTTCAATTCACCCAGAGGGACGCTCTTCCACTGTGGGCTGGTCGGAGCTACAGGCTGGCTTGTTTACTACTTACTCACGTCCTTTGAACATATAGACGTAGTCATAGCTTCTTTTGCAGGCAGTTTTGCCGTTTCATTAGTTGCGCATTGGCAGGCAAAGCGATTTAGAATGCCGATGATTATCTTTAGTGTTGCTGGAATTATTCCCCTTGTTCCAGGAGGAATGGCATACAATACGATGAGGAAGTTTGTAGAGGGCGACTATTTGCTGGGGATTGCGTACGGCTCTAAAACAATGATGATCTCTGGGGCCATAGCGATGGGACTGGTATTTGGAGAAGTTATTTTCCAGTCAATTATCCGGACAATCAAAAGTAGAAGAACCAAATTATCACAATAAAAAAATCTGCCTCTGCCGGCAGATTTCAGACTGTAGACAAATTCATTCTCTAATGAATAAAGATGTATAAAACAGTCAGCAGTGCCTGCCACTTCGCTTTCCGTGGGCTTAGGCCAACAGGAAGTTGGTCACAAAGGCGTTGCCGCAGGACGCGGCGCACTTAGCCTTTGTTCAATAACTAACGTCACTGACGTTCCTGCGGGGTCTTCAGCTCAAGCTATTCCCACAGGAGTCTACGTGGCAGGCACTGCTTTGGTTTATACTCTTAAAATTTAGAACGAAATAGGTAGCTCGCTTTATTGCATGGATTGAAAAGATACTACTATCTAATTCAACTTGTGTTTATTTTTGAATATTAGTAGAGGAATGAAGCGGAAGGCGGCGACACCATAGAAGAAGTCGACCGCCTGAAGTGTGTGCTGTAGTGTTTTTTATTCATGAATACTTTATTTATTATGAGTAATAAGCAATTTTTCCAACTCTTCGGCAAGCATCGGCTTGCTGATTAAATAACCCTGGATGACATCACAGCCCATCCCCTTAAGCATATCGTATTGTTCCTCTGTTTCCACGCCCTCTGCCAGCATGCGCATATTCATAGATTTGCCAAACTGGATCATGCCATCGACTAACTGTTTCACTTTTACTTGGCCCGTCAAAGATTGGATATAAGTTTGATCGATTTTGACTTCTGTGATCGGGAGTAACTGCATGTAACGGAACGAAGCATAGCCCGTACCAAAGTCATCAAGAACAAATTCAATCCCTAATTTCTTCAGTTGGTTCATTTGTTTTGTTATGGATTGCTCGGCTTCAGCTTCCAGCGCAAACTTTTCGGTGATTTCAATCTTTAGCTTGTTGGCTTTGCATTTGGATTTATCTAAAGTTTCCATTACCGTTTTCACCATGTTCGGATTACGGAATTCACGAACAGAAGAATTGATGCTCACTTTTAAATCGTAGCCCAGCTTCGCCCAAGCGGCTGCCTGTTGGCAAGATTGTTCCAGCATGAAAGCCCCGATGTCTTGGATCAATCCGCTCTCTTCCGCAACGGGAATCAATTCTTCCGGACTAACAACCCCTAACACCTCATCTTGCCAACGCACAAAAGCCTCGACCGAAACGATGCGATTCGTATTCAAATCGACCTGCGGTTGATAGACAACCTGTAAATCCTTTCGATCCAATGCTTTCATCAATTGTTTCTCAATCATAATCTTCCGATTTAAAGATTCATGAGAAGATTTGGATAAGGATGCAATGGCTCCTCCTCCATTTGACTGTACCTGTCGGACGATTGAATGGGAAGCTTTCATCAGGTGGATAAAGCTGTTTTGATCATCCGGAAATTTAGAAATACTTCCACTGACTGTAATCGGAAGGGCTACATTGTCCAAATAGATCGGATGTTGTTTCAGGAAACTTAGGAACCCTTGAACAAACCAATCGCCAAGTGGAGTAATGATGACAAATTCATTGACGTTTACTTTCGCAATGACACTATCTTGGAAGAACATTTTGAGACGCTTTTTGAACTCTACTAAAAGCTCTTTTTCCAAGTCTTCTTCCTTGAGATCTTTGAGGGTGTAAAACTGGTCAATGGACAGGTACACAAATGAAAAGTGACGCTGCTCATCAATCATTTCATCTACAATCTTTTCGAGATGATGACTATTCATCAATCCTGTGATCGGATCAACGAATGCGATTTCCTCCAAGTTTTGTTGAAGTGTCATTTTTTCAGTAATATCCTGCTCCAGCAAGATATAATATAAGCTTTCTCCAGATGAGGACCGAATGGGAATCGCCGTAAGTTCTGCCCAATATGTTCCGCTCTTTCGCTTTGCTTTTTCAATGATGCCATTCCATGTTTTACCCGATCTTAAGACATTCCAAATTTTATCGGCGGTATCACGTGATCCCTCATCTTCCGGAAACAACTGCCAGAAACTTTTCCCTACGATTCTTTTCGGAGTCCATTTGCTTAGTTGAAGGAATGAATCATTAGCATATGTAATGAGACCGTCTAAATCTAAATAGACCATCATGAATTGCTGTTCCAATCCTTTGGTCAGACTTGAAAGCTCATCGTTGCTTGATACCGGAGTTCCAGTCTTCTCAGCCGATTCGAGTAAGATAATGACACACCGTTCATTTTCAATAGTAAAAGACTTCAATATAAGATCGAACTGTTTCACTGTCCCGTCTTTTAGAGGGATGGAAGTTTGGTTGAAACGGATTGGATCTACACTGTGAAGCACTTTTTCCCAAGTGATTTTCAATGTACCGCTGTACTCATCCCATTGGATGGGAATAGGTTGACCGACGATATCCTCGGAACGATGCCCAAACGCTTTTTCTGCTTGACGGCTCCAAAAGAGCACTGAACCATTTTTATCTGTAACGACGAGTGGAAGAGGTATATATTTCATTGTAAAATTACATGATTCCAATAATCGGTTTAATTCGTCCATTCGATATCAAACCCCATTTATCTTTTTAAGTTTAGTTTCATTATAGAGAAGACTCTCTCAAACTTCATCCTTCCTTTTCACTGTTTCAGTTCTTTTCCCTATTTGTCAATTAAATATGAGAGTTTTATAGAAATTTCTGCCTACAGTATAGGATAATACTTTGTATATGTGTAGGAGGTGCTGGAATGAAACGGGTGAAAGGGATTGTGATGATTGTAGTTGGTTCTATGCTTTGGGGGGCCACAGGTCCTATGATGGAATGGTTGCTGGAGGAAATATCCATTCCTGTCCCGTTTTTCATTACTATACGACTATTATTTGCCGGACTGTTATTATTACTATTTTTAAAAATCACTGGGAAAAGAGTAATGGCCATTTGGAAGCAGCCTTTTTGGTCAAAACGTCTTCTGATCTTCTCAATTGTCGGGATGTTGGGCGTTCAATTTACGTTTGTGGCTTCCATCGAAGTTAGTAATGCGGTGATTGCGACTCTCTTTCAGTTCTTTGCGCCAATCTTCATTATCCTCTATGTTTCACTGGCCAAAAGAAAATGGCCGCCGGTCGTCCAAGTTCTTGGAATTGGTGTTACGCTAATCGGATTATTCCTATTACTGACGAATGGAGTGTTGTCTCAGCTCGCTGTGAGTCCTGAAGCAGTCGTTTGGGGAATGGCCATCGGATTTACCTTTGCCTTTTATACGCTTTACCCTGGAACCCTGATGGCAGAATGGGGAGTGCTCCAAGTGGTGGCGTGGGGAATGGTTATAGGCGGGTTATTTATGGGAGTGGTCCGGCCATACAATTGGAAAGAAGAATTCCAAGCGTTCGGCACGGGTCTGGATATTCTGATTTTCTGCCTAATTATCCTGTGTGGCACACTCGCTTTCGTTCTATTCTTAAGCAGTATGAAATATATTACGCCAGTGGAAACGAGTATTTTGTCGAGTATCGAGCCCTTGACAGCGATGATCATTTCCGTCGTCTGGCTGGGACAATTATTGGGAGGATGGCAATTGGCAGGCTCCCTGATTATGCTTATTGGTGTGACCTATTTGTCGATTGCTGGAGGGGAAAAGGAGAAAGTTATCGAAGAAGATTCAACGGAGGTCAGAGTTGACTCTTCCTTACAAAAATAACTCTTAGTTGATTTGTAAAAAATTTAGTCCGCCTAATGAGGGCGGGCTTTTTATATTGGTGGAAACGGTATTCCTCCGTTGGAAACAAAAAATTTCCACAATTCTGTTTCAAACGGATACCGCTTTTCTTCTGAATGTGTAATAATAGTGAACTATCAGAGAAGGTTCGGATTACGAAAGATTTGTAGGGGGCATCTAAGATGAAGACAGTCTTTTCATTTATCAAGCCATATAAATGGGCATTCATTATCGCGTTTTTCTTCATGCTGACGGAACTGGCGGTTGAATTAATCCAGCCGCTTCTCATAGCAAAAATCATTGATGAAGGGATCATGCAGCAAAACCAACAAGTTGTAATAGTATGGGGCTGTGTCATGATGGCACTTGCCATCTTTGCATTTTTGTCAGGTGTGATTAATTCATACTTCGCTTCCCATGTCGCTCATAGTTTCTCCTTTGATCTGCGGCAAGCATTATTCCGTAAAGTGCAGTCTTTCACAATGGAAACCTTTACGAAGTTCCCGACTGCAGGCTTAATTACACGGATGACAAGCGACATAACAGTTGTTCAACAAACAGTATATATGTGTTTGCGTATCATGATGCGAGCTCCGTTATTAGTATTCGGAAGTATCATCATGTCATTTATCGTCAATGCGAAGCTTGCGATCTGGCTTACAGTCGGTGCACCGTTCTTGCTTATCTTTCTTTACTTTACGGTAAAAAAGGGTATCAACTCCTTCTCTACAGTTCAGGCAAGACTTGACCGATTGAACCGGGTCATTCAGGAAAATCTTCAAGCAGTACGGCTCGTGAAGGCTTATTTGCGTGGTACATATGAGTCGAAGCGATTTGGAAAAATTGCAGGTAATTTAAAGGTTGATACAGTTTCTGCAATGCGTTTGATGGAAACCATTCTGCCGATCCTACTGTTCGTGCTCAACGTCAGTCTGTTAGTTGTACTTTGGTTTGGTGCAGGACAAATAGAAACAGGTAATGCTCAAGTGGGTGAGCTTGTCGCAATTGTCAACTATGCTATGCGTATGACGGGTTCATTTTCCATGTTTGCGTTTATCATCATGGCATTCTCCCGTTCCAAGGCTTCTGCAGAGCGGATGGAAGAGGTTTTGAAGGCTAAAGGAATAGAAGATACGTGGAACCGAAATTTATCAGATCATGGAACAGGCGAAATAGAGTTCGAACAAGTTTCTTTCACGTATCCGAATACAGAAGCTCATGTACTTAAGGACATTTCCTTCCGTCTGAAGCCCGGAGAGAAGCTCGCGATCATGGGAGCAACCGGATCAGGGAAGTCAACGCTGCTTAACCTGATCCCCCGATTCTTTGAAGCGGTCGAGGGAAGGGTTTTAGTGGATGGCAAGGATGTAAAGGAATGGCCGCTTAAGCAATTGCGTGAAAAGATTGGTTTGGTTCCACAACAATCAGTCCTCTTTACGGGAACGATTTTAAATAACTTGGCTTGGGGGAAGAAGGACGCTACGGAGGAAGAGTTAATTGAATCAGCGAAAAAAGCGCAGATTCACCACTCCATTATGAACTTCCCGAAAGGTTATGAGACAAGAGTCGGCCAGAAAGGCGTCAACCTATCAGGGGGACAAAAACAGCGGCTCTCCATCGCGCGGGCACTGGTACGAAAACCAGCGATCTTATTATTAGATGACAGTACGAGTGCGCTTGACGTGAAAACCGAAGCTGCGTTATGGGATGCATTAGGTGACGAGGAATCGACGATGCTTGTAGTTACACAGAAAATAAGGACTGCCAAGGAAGCAGACCGGATTCTGTTGCTTCAGGACGGTCATGTTTCCGCCTATGGAACTCATGAGACACTGTTGAAGGGTTCTGAACTTTACCGTCAGATCGCCGAATCGCAGAACGAAGAGGAGGTGGACCGACATGCTTCGCGCAATTCGTAAACCATTTGGATATGAACCTGTATTAAAAAAAGAAGACTTGAACGGCAAGGATGAGCAGAAGAAAGAACGGGCACGGGATTGGCAGTCGGTACTTCTCCGAATTTGGAAACTCGTCGATGAACAGCGGGCTCTGCTCATTACAGTTCTGATTTTAGTGTTCATCAGTTCCGTCCTAACTCTACTAGGTCCTTACATGATCGGCAAGATTATTGATGTGCATGTGGTGCCAAAGGACTTCGGGGGAATGGGGACTACGGTACTTTGGCTAATAGCGATATACGCTGGATTATCGATTGCAACCTACTTCCAGAACTTCTGGATGGTCGGAATTGCTCAACAAACGATTTATCGCATGAGGACTGGTTTGTTCAGCCATCTTCAAAGACTGCCCGTAACGTTCTTTGATAAGCGACAGCACGGTGAGCTGATGAGCCGGTTGACGAACGATATGGAAAACGTGAGTTCAACATTAAATACATCATTCATCCAAGTGTTCTCGAGTATATTGACATTGACCGGTACAGTAATTGTTATGCTGATTCTTAGCCCGCTTTTGACACTAATTACCATGATAACGATTCCGATCATGTTTACCGCTATACGCTGGATTACAAAGCGGACAGGTAAATTATACAAAGAACAGCAAAAGGCATTAGGTGAACTGAACGGGATGATTGAAGAAACCGTTTCAGGACAGCGGATCGTAAAAGCCTATTCCCAGGAAGATCGGATGATGGAGGAGTTCGAGGAACGAAGTGGACGCCTTCGACGAGTCGGTTTCTGGGCTTGGACGTATGCAGGTTTTATTCCGAAAGTCATGAACTTGATGAATAACGGAAGTTTTGCGGTTGTAGCAGGGATCGGCGGATTGTTGTCTCTACATTATGACCTTTCCATTGGTACGATCGTGATTTTTTCTGAGTATGCCCGGCAATTCACTCGTCCACTGAACGATTTGGCGAATCAGTTCAATACCATCCTGTCGGCTATTGCAGGAGCCGAGCGAGTGTTCCAGATCATGGACGAAGACGGGGAGAAGGACGAGGCGAAAAACAATGGGGAAGCCGTGTTGAAAGGAGATGTCGTTTTCGACTCAGTTTCCTTTAACTACGAGCAGTCAGACGAAGAGTACACGATCCGTGACGTCAGCTTCCATGTCGGAGTAGGGCAGACAGCGGCGTTAGTTGGTGCAACAGGAGCAGGGAAAACGACAATCATGCAGTTGCTGGCCAGATTCTATGATGCCAATGAAGGACAGATCCTCTTAGACGGAATCCCGATTGAGGAGCTTCCGAGAAAGACGCTGAGAAGCCAGATGGCGTTTGTCCTTCAGGATCCTTTCTTGTTTGAGGTTTCCGTGATGGAAAATATCCGTTACGGACGACTGGATGCAACGGATGAAGAAGTCGTCGAGGCAGCCAAGCGGGCAAATGCTCATGACTTTATCGTGAAGCTCCCGGAAGGATATGATACGATTCTGAACGCAGATGGCGGAGAAATCAGTCAGGGACAAAAGCAGCTGTTATCAATAGCGCGGGCTTTAGTAGCGGATCCAGTGTTACTATTGCTGGATGAAGCGACGAGCAGTATCGACACCGTGACTGAGCTCAAAATCCAGGAAGCTCTCGACCGCCTGATGGAAGGCAGAACAAGCTTCGTCATAGCACACCGTCTTAATACGGTGAGGAAGGCAGACATCGTCTTCGTAATGGAGCAAGGAGAATTGATCGAATCCGGCAGCCAGGAAGAGCTTATCAAACGCAAAGGGACGTATTACAAAATGGTGGAAGAGTCAGTTTCATGATGTGAGTTCCCGTAGCTCTACAAAATACTTCCTTACAAAAAGAAACAGGGTTCGCGGGAACCCTGTTTCTGCTTATTATATTTCCGCAATTATCACGATTGTGTAATAGGATCTCCATGTTCCTTCGGGCGCTTACGCGGACGGAATCCGCCAAGTAGCAGTTTCCCGTACGGTACTGCATCCCGAATGGCGATAGATGCAATGATTGGAACCAAAATCCCGAATAGTGAGTAACCGAAAATTCCGTATTCCATATACTCTGAAATCATGATATTGACGAGTAAATGCAAATACATGATAGAAATCGAATGATTTTCTACTTTTGATAACCATGCAAATGCCTTCCAATCTGCAACTCGTTGGAATAAGCCGACAAAAACAGTCGTAATAGCTACAGGAATCCCTAAATCCAACAACGGATGTTCATAACGCAAAAATTTTAAGCTTAAGTGATAGTCGATGAGCCCGTAATAATCCAAGAAAAACGCCGCGACCGTAACAGATAATGCGATGGATAGCCATTTCCAGGAAATGCTCATCCAGAAATCTTTTAAGTAATACCCAATTGCAAAATAGACAACGGCTACTAATGCTACATCCGCATTCCATAACATCGGAATGACCTGAGAAGCTTCATCCGGTGCACCGCCAATAATATTCATGGCAAGATACCCTTCTGCTTGGGCAAGGATATAAAATACTGCGAGTAAGATAAACTGTTTTGTCTGGTTCAAATACCTGGTCATGAATAGGAAAATAATATATGTGAAGAATAGTGTCGTTACAAACCAGATGACCCCATAGGCACCGCGTGCAAAACGACCGCCGACTATAAGTGTCCAAAAGTCCTGTAGGTACCAGGACAAATCGAAATTCCCGGAACCAATCTCCATACCGTAACGGATGACGGTTATGAGAAGTACAAAGAAGAGATAGGGTACGAGCAGCTGCATGAACCGCTTATGAATCGCTCCTTTTAATTGCCCCTTCTCCAAGACCGGTTTAAAGAATAATCCGCTTAGAAGGAAAAAGGCGGGCATATGAAACCAATATATATATTGGGCTAATGGAAAACTTAAGTCACCAGGGTAATGTCCGACGACGACTAGGATCATCAAGAAGCCTTTTAAAGCATCGACCCAAGTAAGTCTTTTTTTCGTCATAGTAACCCCTCCGTTGATAGTCTATCTCTTTATTGCCAGAATTGCTGTAGTTTAAACAGTTTTGTATTCTAAATGAAAGGAGTGTGTAATAATCATGGAACTTTCTACCTTTGCAATCTCATTTCCGATAGACCAGGAAACGTTAGAGGAATTGAAGGAATTAATAGAGGAATGTGAGCATTCGGATGGCCGCTCATATCGTCAGATTCTGAATGAGTGGGCATGGACGTCCGCGGAAACAAAAGGGTTTACCGTTGTTGCTTATGATGAAGAGCGATTGGTGGGCGTGATTTCAGCTGTCGATATGATTGGAGTCCATGTGTATGAATGGAGTTGTGTAGTATCCCCATCTGACAGAAGGCAGGGGGTTGGGATGGAACTGTTTAATACGCTAAAGGAAAATATGGAACTGCGTGGGGCAGAAGGAAATCTTGGATTAGCGATCAGTGATTCAGAAAGCGGAAAGGCATTTATGCAAAAGATGGATTACCATTATGAATTCTCTGAAACGACCTTGGAAGCGGAAGCGTTTAACGGAGAGGAAACCGCAGAACGGCTTAAGATTAACATGTACGATGGGGAGTATGAAGAGTTAGCGCCAATCTTAATGGCTGCTTTCGGAGATACAGAGGAAGAAGTTATGGCACTAATAGATTTTAATAGTCATGACGCTTCCCGTACAATTTGGTTAGTGTTTGAGGAGGGAGAGGCTGTAGGAACTGTCACAACGGTAGAGGCAGAAGATTCTCTTTGGATCACTGCACTCGCTGTTCATCCATCTCAAACTGGGAAGGGAATCGGCTCAACTCTATTAAAACATTGCCGCTTTGAGGCAGGACGAAAGGAAAAGGAGAAGGTAATGTTGGATGTTGAAATAGACAACAAAGAAGCATTATCCATCTATAAACGAGCTGGGTTTTCTAATGTACTTCAAGTAGACTATTACAAAACCGGCTTACCCGTCTCATAATAGACGGAAGCATAAAAAGGGGCGCTTCATTCATGGAAGCAGCCCCTTTGATCATTTACGGCTGATATATTCTCTTTCACCGCCGTCTTTGTATTCTACTTCAAGTTCGAATTCAGTGAAATTGACTCCTCCAAACGCTTCACTTACACGTTGGATTACTTCTTCATCAGTACTATTAGGATCAATTTTCAAGGAAGAAAATATAGAATCCAATTGCTCCATAGCTTTTTCATTCCTCAAATTCAGATTCGCCATCTTATTTTTATATTCTGCTTCATAGCCATTCTTTTCCTCTTCATACGATACTTCTACAGCGTCTCGCTGATCGACTGTATCTATATCCAAATCGAAGGATCGGAAATTATAGTTGAAAGTAGAACTTTGGCTTGCGTTAGTAGTGGAATCTACATTCGTTGCGTTGCCACCTCCGCATGCAGCGAAAAGGATGATGCTTAAGAAAATTAGCGCTATTAATGATACCCGTTTGTATTTCATAGATGTCACCCCTTTAATGATATATAGGAATAGTATTTCCCGGGGTGTATCGACTTAAACAAACAAGCTATAACAGAAACATTTGTTTTGAAGGTCCGATCAGATGAAGTTCGTGCATCGGACGGGTCATCGCCACGTATAGTAATTTCCGTTCAATTGGATGATCTCGGAATGGTTCTTCAAAGGCAGTTAGTAGCACTGCATCAAATTCAAGCCCTTTGGCAAGATGGCTAGGAACAACCAATAAGGACTCTTGGTCGATATCGGATTCCTCACCTAACAACTGGACACGAATCCCAGCAGATTTGAGTTCCTTGTGGATTTGTTCTGCCTCTTTTCCAGTTTTGCACACTAATGCTACCGAGCGGTGGCCCCTTCCTAAAATATCGGAATGGATTCTGCCGATTATATCCGCATCCAATGAACTGCTTTGATGAAATTGTGGTTCTAAGCCATGTCTGACAACCGGTTCTACAAGAGGAAGCTCCTCTTCCATCTGGGCAAGGACTTGGTTGGCCAGTTCCATAATCTCAATCGTTGTCCGATAACTTTTTTGTAGTGTCGTATAAGTGGCCCTTGGAAATAAATCCTTTACTGGTTCCCATGATGTGAGGGAACGGTAACTATGGATTCCTTGCGCTAAGTCTCCGACCATCGTAAACATATCTGTTTCTAACCCGTCTTTCAAAGCTGCAAGTTGGAACTCACTATAATCTTGTACTTCATCAATGAAAACAACCCGCATTTTCCACTCATCATTTACACCTTTTAGTTTTGCGTGGAGATAATAAAGAGCTGCCAAATCCTCGATCTCCCATTTCTCTTTTACGTGGGCAGAAAGAAAAGTCTGTTGTTCTTCTTTCGACCAGTTCGGTGTAAGTTCTGAGACTAAACTTGGGTCAGTCAACCATTGTCTGTACAGTTTTTTAATATTCGATTTAGTAAATCGCTTCATATAGGAAGAGGCAACGGTTTTCGCTGCCTTTTCAATGATCGGCATGCGCCGGTCCCGCTCATCCAGGAATTTTGTTACTGACTCTTTTCTCTTCGCATCATCCCGTATGCTCAAGGCTTGGTCCAACGCTTCCTCATATTTTCTGGAGAGGGTGAAAGTAAGTTCTTTCCCTTTGCGGCGTACATGAGTTTGAAGGACTGATTTAATTCGTTCAATCCTCTTCTCGACAGGCATATATGCAAAATCTTCTAGGAACAGTTTTTTCAAACCCGTCCCTTTCATGACCCGGTACTTCTCAATGTAGACATCCTCAAACAGATCAGCAATTTGGTGTTCAATCTTTTGAATATAGTGATCCATAATAGTGCGATAGGAGAGGGAACCTTTCATTCGTGAAATCCATATTATGTGGTCATCTATTTTTGTTTCAGTGAGCATGGACAGTTTGGCATTCGAATCGGCGAGTTTCAACTTAATGCCGGTCGCATTCAAGACATATTCAGCGAATGTGGTTTGACAAATCTTACCGACCCCTAACTCAGGGAGAACATCTGCAATATAATCCATGAACAGCTTGCTCGGTGCTAATATCATTAATTTTTCGGCAGGGAAGTGTTCACCCATTGTGTAAAGGAAGTAGGAAATACGGTGCAGAGCAATGGTTGTTTTTCCGCTCCCTGCAGCACCTTGAACGATGATCGGCTGTTTGAGGTGTGCACGGATAATTGCGTTTTGCTCGGCTTGAATAGTGGAGACAATTTCGGTAAGCCTTACATCCGCCTTACCGGCCAACGCTTCTTGAAGAAGTTCGTCATTCGTCGTCATGTCGATATCCCGGATATCTTTCAGCTCGCCGTGCTCAATTTTGTATTGACGTTTGGAAAAGAGGTGGCCTTTATGCTCTTCTTCCCGTACTTGATAGGTGAGATCCCCTAAGCGTCCATCGTAGTAGACGTTAGCGACTGGGGAGCGCCAGTCGACGATGATCGGTTCTTGAGTTTCCCGATGGAAGAGGGAGGTTTTGCCGATATACAGAAGTTCGTCAGTCTCGCCATCCTTTTGGAAATGGATTCGTGCGAAGTAAGGTTTCTGCTGAATCGCTTCAAGACCTTCCTTCTGGGATCGTGCCATTTCAAAAAAACGGGCATTCGTCAAAATGTTGATGTAACTTAAACTGGAGTCGAGGTAATCTAAGTCGGCCATGGACTGGCGGATATTTTCCTGCGAGGATTTTACATCCCGTCTGGATTCCTCTAATAATTGTTGCATGTAGTCTTTTGTGTAGGTCAGGCGCTCAATTTCAAACTCAAAATCAGGATGTTTTTGCATGAACAGTTCCTCCATTTGGTTATTTGCGTCCTGCGTAGGGTGATATGTAGTTACGGTGAAATGGAAACAGAATTGAATTCTACCATTACTATGAGACGGGTGCAATAGGGTTGTGTCATAATAATAGAAAAGTTTGAACTATTTTATATAGAGGTGATGGAATGAAGATTTATGCGCATCGCGGCTCTTCTGGAACAGCTCCAGAAAATACAATCGCTGCATTCCGTGAGGCTGCCTCGCTACCTATACACGGAGTGGAGTTTGATGTTCATATGACAAAGGACGGGGAATTGGTCGTAATACATGATGAACGGATCGATCGGACGACAACTGGAAGTGGATTCGTAAAGGATATGACATTAGGTGAGTTAAGACAATTTGATGCGGGTTCCTGGTTTTCTGCCGATTTTGTGGGTCAGCTCATACCGACTCTTGAAGAAGTGCTCGAAGTGTTTAAGCCACGTCATCATCATATCAATATCGAGTTGAAATCAGATGTGTTTCCGTATGAAGGAATGGGGGACAAGGTGGTCGCATTAGTGGAAAGAATGGGACTTACTGATCGAGTTGTGATTTCATCGTTTGATCATGTATCCATTCGTTCAATTAAACGGACTGTTCCTCAGATCGAAACAGGTGCCTTGTTTGTAGAGGTGCTCGTGGATGCTTTTGAGTATGGCCAACGAATTCCAGCAAATGCTCTCCATATGGCGTTACCCGCTTCACTAAGACCTGCTTCAGCAGAAGCAATGGCTAAAGGAGCGGTGGTAAGGGTGTTCACGGTCAATGAAGAACAATACGTGGATCTTCTTCTTAAGACTAAAGTGGAAGCCATATTTACTGATTATCCAGAAAGAATGTATAACTATATCAATAGAAAAAGCTGAGCGTTCTGCGCTCAGCTTTTATTTAGAAGTGCCTTTTTAATAGCAAAATTACCATTTAGCTTGATGGTCTTCAATCGTACCTAACAACTGTTGGATTGGAAGGATGGATCCATCTTCCAAACGGATCCGGCCGTTAAAATACCCGACAAGCTGATGCATTTCAGATTTCACGAGTTTGATATTTGTGAGTGATTCCCGCTCAAAGAAGGGAGAGAACGTTAGTTGAACTGTATCCGAGAATTTCGTATGGATCGTCCATCGTTTTTTATAATCTGATCGGTCGTAGTTGAAAATGACATCTTCACTAATTTTAGTCATCTTCCCGTCAACGAATACAGCGTTTTCAGTCATGCCGGTGCCATCCGTCCATTTTCCGCCTAAATTCAATCCAATGCGATGATTTCCTGCCATTTGGGAGGCCATACCCCAATTCCAAATTGTTTCTCGAGGCCAAACGCCTCGACCGAAGTCAAGTACAGCAAAGCTTTCGTCCTCTTTTAAATCGTATCGTTTATCACCGATTTTAACGAACCCTTTTACCGGCATGGAATGGTGCTTGGCTGTATGTTGGAATAATTGACGACTCCAAGGGACGACAACATTTAACGTATCATCCTCTTCAGGATGCATGACATGTAAATCAGCTAATAAGATTTCATTGTCAAAATTAGGCACCGATACGGTGATGTGTGTTTCGTTTTGTATATGTAGGAGTTGGATGTTCAGATCTGCATGATGGAATTGTAAACTCCCGTGCACTTGGTCCGGCATATGGAGTTTCCGGCCCACAGGGACGATGACCGTCTTTTCAAAGAAACGCTGCGTCTCATAGTGCAAAAAGTAAACAGAACAATGAGCTGCATAATCGAAATGGCTGACCGTAACTGAAAACAAGATTTCCTCACCGAATATACACCAATAATTCCACTTCTTTTTCCTCATGAAGTTACCCGACAGATTACTCTCGATCATCGGCTTCCTTGCAAACCCGATGGCAGCTGGATTCAGCTGTCCTTTCCGGTCGCAAAGCTGCACAGGCGTCAAGATTTCGCGTTCAGCATGCTGCATTGATTGACATCCTTTCCCGTCTTGAAAACAATACTTTCTCTTGCTATAATTCAATTGTAGCAAATAATGGAGCAACCTAAAATAGGATTGCTTCGACAAAAGCTTGGGGGCTTAGCTCAGCTGGGAGAGCGTCACGCTGGCAGTGTGAAGGTCGTCGGTTCGATCCCGATAGTCTCCATAAGAAAAACCTTGTCCATCAATTGATGATGGGCAAGGTTTTTTAAGTTTTAAAGGCAAGACCGTTCCTAAGAGGAATTCAGTCATTACTATATTAATCTTTCTCTACAAACCACAAAGCTGCTACTGTTCCACGTCCCGCGTGCACGCCTAACGTTGAACTGATGTCACCTGTCACAACTTCTAAAGATGGTACTTGCTCTTTCAATGATGCTTGTAATTCATCGGCTTTATCCTGGCTGCCGCCATGCATGAGATACACTTTCGAAATTCCATCATTTTGATATGACTCCGAAATTCGATCTACTAAGTACTGCATAGCTTTTTTCTCTGACCGGACTTTGTCGATGGCCTGGAGCTCGCCTTCCGGAGTAATTTGAACTATCGGTTTAATTTTTAACATGCTGCCAAGGAAGAATTGCACACCGCTCATTCGGCCGCCTTTGTAAAGTTGGTCCAGTTCACCGATTAGAATGTAGTTCCGGAAATTAGAAGTGTATGTTTTTAAAGTTTCAGCAATCTCTTCAGGAGATTTACCGGTTTCCGCGAGTTCCATCCCACGCTCTACAAGACGCGTAATCCCAACTGAAAGGGAATTGGAGTCCACGAAATGGACCGGGAAGTCGGTCATTTCCGCACCAGCCATGGATGATGCCAGTGTTCCGCTTAGCTTGGCAGTTAAATGGACGGCAATGGCTGCATCGTATCGTTCACTAATGGATTCAAACACTTTTGCAAATTCTCCGGCAGCCGGCTGCGAAGTTTTCGGGAACTCTTCTGCTGTTTCAATTTTTTGATACAGTTCTTCTGGCGTAAGATCAATTCCATCTTGGTACTGTTGATCACCAAAGTGAATATTTAGTGGAATGACATAAACATCCGGGTGATTTTTCAATTCGTCGGTAATAAAAGCAGTACTGTCGACTACCCAAGCTAATGGTTTCTTTTCCAATGCATAACATCCTTATTTGTATAGTTTCTTATATTATACTATGAAGTAGTAGGACCTGGTAATATTTTTCTTATTATTTGTTCAATTATTATTATCAATTGAATAGTTTTAGGTCGAGCGTAACGTTTCCAATGATTCTTTTAGATTCTCCTTGTGAAGAAGAAGGATACATATAATAGCTGCAATGAAAGGTAGGGCAGGATAGTGGCCGAAACCTATAATGCCTCCACTATATACAATATAGCCGGCAACCATACTAAGAGTGGCACTCTTTAAAAATGGAATGGTCGCAGCAACCCCAATTACAAATAACGAAAAAAGAAGAGGGTCGTAAATTAATCCAGCTCCGATGAACGTGGAAATACCTTTTCCCCCTTTTCCTTTTAGCCAGAACGGAAACAGGTGGCCAAAAATGACTAAGAATCCGCCTATTGCGATTATCCAATCTGAAAAATGCATACCATCGCCGACTGCAATAATGATAGCCCCTTTTAATGCATCGCCAAAGAAAGTTAGGAAAAACGCAGGTTTTCCCAATACAGCACCAGCATTTCTTGCCCCTAAATTGCCGCTATTCTCTTGTTGGAGGTTTACCTTTTTCCATTTCCCGATCCACCAGGCGGTCATCAAGTTTCCGGCTAAATAACTGATTAACCAGTAAAGAATCATATGCACGCCTCCTTTATTTGTATTATGAAGGAAATTGGATTATTTGAATAGATTAGGCACGGTAATACAGTGTTTTACATACATTAGTGGGATAGTATCACTCGCCCAAACTTCCAAGTTCTTGTATACTCATAGAGAGAATGAAAGGAAGTCGAAAGATGATTGAACAAGCATTATCTGTAAGAGAGGCCATTGTTCAACGCCGTTCCATCAAGTTATTCAACCGCCAACCAGTTGACAGAGATGACTTGATGGAAATTCTTAATGAAGCAGCTTGGGCGCCAAACCATAAAAATAGGGAACCGTGGCGTTTCGTTGTTGCTGTTGGCGAAGGTCTGACTAAATGGCAGGAAGTCATTAAGGATTTCAATATGTCAAAGTGGAAAGATTTGTCCCCTCAAGCTTTGGAAACACAGATGAAGAAACTCCTCGGACCTGGGGCAGTCGTTTTTGTCATCGTTCCAGAAGATATTCGTCAGAAAGAGCGCCTGGAGGATTATGCTGCGGCAAGTGCGTTCATCCAGAATGCTCAATTACTGGCATGGGATCGCGGTATCGGTTCTTGCTGGAAAACTCCCGCTTATATTGAGGATCCTAAAATTAGAGAAGTGCTGGGTGTTCAACCCGGTGAACGGATCATCAGTATGCTTCAGTTCGGTTACTTCGATGTAGTACCAAAAGGTAGAGAACGGACACCGATTGAAGAAAAAACAACTTTCTTCGGCGAAGAATAAAGAAAATCCCGGAAGCATCACGAGGCTCCGGGATTTTTTCTTTTTCATAGTCATGATTTTTTTAATCCACCAGCAGGGAACTCAGCGATTTCATGGAAATAGTCACCGATGACGCGCAATCCTTTGTCGAAATTCTCCAAATGGAAGTGTTCATTTGGCGCGTGGAAGTTTTCGGATGATAAACCGAATCCCATCAATACGACAGGCAAACCCAAAATTTCATCAAAAGCTGCTACGATCGGAATTGACCCGCCGCCTCGCGTATAAGCGGTAGGAACGTTATAGACCTTTTCATAGGAACGCCCAGCTGCTTGGATGGCCGGATGATCGAAAGGTGTAATGAACGGTTTTCCTTTATCAAATTCAGTGACTGTCACTTCAACGCCAACTGGTTTATGTTTTTCAATATGAGATTTTAATTTCTCGACGATTTCCTCTGGGTCTTGGTCAGGTACAAGACGGCATGTGATTTTTGCTCCTGCTTCAGCTGGAAGGACCGTTTTAATTCCTTCACCGGAGAAGCCTCCGAATACGCCATTTACTTCAAGAGTAGGACGGACCCATGTGCGTTCTAAGTGAGAGTATCCTTTTTCACCGAATAATTCACCCACGCCAATTTCTTCTTTTAGAGCTTCTTCATCAAAGCCTAATGCACGGTAGGCTTCTCGTTCCTCGTCTGTTACAGGTCGGACGTTTTCATAGAAACCTTCGACAGTAATCGACCCTTCTTCGTCACGGAAGGAGTCAAGCAAATTCACAAGAGCGTGAATAGCATTTTGGACCCCGCCGCCGTATAAACCGGAGTGCAAGTCGCCCTTGGCACCTTTCACATCAATTTGTACACCGCATAATCCACGAAGACCGTAGCAGACTGCTGGCTGACCAGGGCCCTGCATTCCCGTATCGGAAATCACAATGATATCTGCAGCTAACTTTTCCTTATTATCCTCAACATAAGCTGGAAGGTTAGGGCTGCCTATCTCCTCTTCTCCCTCGATACAGAACTTGACGTTGACCGGGAGTTCGCCTTCAGTAGCAAACAACGCTTCAATCGCTTTTACATGCATATACACTTGTCCCTTATCATCACTCGCTCCGCGTGCATAGAGTTTGTTGTTTCGGACTTGAGGGTCAAAAGGCTCGCTCTCCCATAGATGTAATGGATCAACAGGTTGGACATCATAATGCCCATAAATGAGCATCGTAGGTTTTCCTTCGGCGTGCAGCCAGTCAGCATACACGACAGGATGCCCCTTTGTCTCATCAATTGAGATGTTTTCAAGCCCAGCTTTTTTCATCGAATCTGCAAGCCAGTTGGCTGCATTCAACATATCCGATTTATGGTCGGAAAGTGCGCTGATACTTGGAATTCTCAAGAATTCTTTTAATTCTTCTAAATGTGTCTCGCGTTTTTCGGAAAAGTACGTATCCAATGCATGAAGATCACTCAAACGAATCCCTCTTTTCAAATTAGTTCGCTAATAGAAATAGTATAGCACAGCGAGTATGAAGTGGTAGTGTGGCAATTATGACAGCTAAGAAAATGGTATGGTATAGTTATATTATCTTTTTGTACGGGAAATGGTAACAAACCGAAATTTAACTGGGGGAATTGTACATTGTTGATACAATTTGCGTTATTAGCCCTATTATTAGCTCTTTCATTGTTCTTTTCCGGAAGTGAAACTGCACTTACCGCGTCAAACAAAATGAAACTTCAGCTGCGGGCAGATCAGGGGGATGCAAAGGCTGCCAAAGTTCTTAAACTGGTAGATAAACCTGATCGTATGATTACGTCTATATTAATCGGAAACAATATCGTCAACATTATGTTACCTACTATCCTGACGATGATCGCCATCGAACAAGGATGGGAAGTGGGAGTAGCGACGACTATCTTAACTATTGTCCTTATTCTCTTTGGCGAGGTTTTGCCTAAGACGATTGCTGCTACATTTGCAGAGCGGATTTCTTTTATCGTCTATCCGGCTATTAATCTCATTGTCCAAATTCTAAGGCCATTAACGTTCTTGATTGCACAGTTCACGAATATTTTCATTCGCATTATATCGAAGGGACAGGTGAAGACTGCTTCTCTTACAAAAGAGGACGTGCGGTCAATCGTTGATATCGCTTCTACTGAGGGAACGTTTGAAGCGGATGAATCGCTTCGGTTGAAGGGAATTTTAGATTTTCCAGATAAGGACGTTGCAGATGTATTGGAAACCCATCGGACCGAGATTATTGGTGTTCCGCTGGATTCATCCTATGAAGAAGTCCGAGATATCATTTTAGATAATTTTTATACACGATATCCAGTCTACGTAGAAAGTATGGATAATATCGTCGGAATCTTTTATTCGAAAAAACTGATCGAGTGGTCGATGAGTCCGAAACGAACATTGGAAGAAATGATGGACCGTGAGCCATTATACGTTGTCCAGTCTGTCAGTGTCGAAAAAGTGTTCAAGAAAATGCTTGCAAAGAAAAAGCATATGGCGATCGTCCTGGACGAATACGGCGGAACACTTGGACTTGTGACGAACGAGGACATTATTGAAGAAATGATCGGACAAGACATTGAAGACGAAACAGATATCGAAGAGGATTTGTTAGTATTTGAAATGAGAGAAGGCAAATTAGTGTGTAGTGGTCGGATGGGGATCGAAGAGGCAAATGAAATGATGAAAATCCATATCGACAGCGAGCACGATACAATTGGCGGTTTTGTCTTTGAACAGCTTGGACACGTACCGATGGCGGGCGAGAAGTTCACACATGAAAATTTATACTTTGAAGTTAACGAAATGGATCACAATCGTATTAAAAAAGTGTCAATTACAATACGTGAAGAAGAACCTGAAATTGTGGAAGAATAATAGAGGCGTTCCGAAAGCATGAAGCTTTTGGAACTGCCTCTATTTTTGTGTATTCCTTGTATGGTCTTGAAGGAGGTATTCGCAGTCCTTAAGCCGATGTACCTGGAAGTCACTAATTCTTTCGTACTGTGTGATTCGTTTCTCGATTGAGTCTCCCGTCGGATGCCTATAGAGATCTTCACGGTCATAATGAGGAAATACGGTAGTTTTTGTCATGTTCAATCCCGTTAAATCATGTAATGGAATTGTGTTCATTTCTGGAGTGAAATGTTGGACGATACCAAGTGATGGACCAAGTACTATTGAACCTGCACTAACGCCAACAATCGATTGATGTGGTTCTGCTTCTTTCAGTAAACGTTCGGCTCCACTTTTTCGTAAATGATGGAGCAAACGGAAAGGATTCCCGCCATTTATATAGATCACATCGCAATCGGAAAGACAGGATGGATCATCAAATTCGACATCAAGGAAAGTTACAGAGGTAGCACCTAACTCGAGAAGATCGTAATGGGCTTTACGCGCAAAACGGTTGTGTTCTTTTTCAGGTGATGCAGATGTGATGATGGCGGCTGAGGAGAATGCGCCTGCCGTCTTTAAAAACGCAGTACGAATTTCATCTGTAAGGAATCCGGTGGATGTTAGAATAATTCCTCCCATGATATGAACCTCCAAAAACGTTTAATTCTTTTATTCGCCCGGATTAAACTTTTCTCCTTCTAAAGCACCAAAAGTGAACCAAATCTCCTATTTGACTCTTACATCATTGTAAGAAATCTGAAAGAGAATGCGATGGAGTGAAAGATAGGAATTTGCGAAACTAAGGTCAAGAGGTTGAAATTGGAGGGTATAAAAATGAATGAAACATTAGAAACGATTTATAACGAATATCATAAATATATCTATCATCTTTGCTTAAAATTGACACGTAACCAGGTGGAAGCGGAAGATCTCATGCAGGAAGTATGGGTGAAAGTCGTCCGTTATGAGTCCTATGTAAAAGAAGTAGATCATGTAAAAGCATGGCTGACTACGATCTGCATGAACACATTCCGTGACCGGTACCGTAAAAACGTCCGTCGCAGTAAGCATGTAGTCATCCAACCGGATACTTTGGAAGTTCCAATCTTAGATTTGATACCTGCTGATACAATGTCTGCAGAGCAGATTTTAGAGCTCGAGGATATGTCCCAAATCGTACAGGAGAAAATCAGTCAGTTGGATGCCATCTATCAAAAGACGGTTTTGTATTTCTATGTTCACCAGTACTCACTCGTAGAAATCGCTGAAATTATGAAAGTATCGATTGGCACTGTTAAATCTCGTCTATTCCGTGCAAAACAACGTTTAAAGGAATTACTGACAAGCGACAACATGCTCGAAGAATATGTGCATACTGCATAAGAACAATGATGAAAACCTACTTTCGTTTAACCGGAAGTGGGTTTTTTGACGTTTTTATTCCCATCCAATTAATTCAGCAATGACATCTGAACTTTCAGGCTGGAATAGAAAGATGGACAATCCGATTGCTAAGAGACCAAAGAAAGAAATCAGTACTCTTCCAATCCAGTTTCTTCTTTTAAGAAGAAATCCTCCCATCGTCATGATGATTCCAATGAACAACAGCATGAAATAATAGAACCCCATGTTGATCCCTCCGTCCTTACTGAATGGAACGAATAATAGGAAGAGAGGTTCCCTTAAAGTTTGCAACGGAAAAAATCCGGGAAATATTCAGTAGACTGGAGGAGCCGCCATGAAAAAGAAAATGAAGCAATGGAGTACAAGGAAAAGGATAGTGATTGGATCACTCTGTGCATTTATGCTTCTCTATATTGGGGTCATTTTATGGCACACATATAAACCTTTGCCGGCGGGAGTTTCCTATGCTGGTGAAATCCATAGGACGGATGATGTTCAACTATTCACCGATTTGACCTTTGCGGAAGACCGAAAAGGTACGGGAATGAAGAGTGAACTGGAAATCTTCGATGAAGTGTACACCATGATTGATGAAGCTGAAGAATTTGTTGTCCTCGATTTTTTTCTCTTCGATCCATACTCTGATGAAAATATAGACTTTCCAGATATTGTACAATCGTTAACTGCACACTTACTGTTAAAAAAACAACAGCACCCTGATATGCCGATCATATTTATCACCGATCCTTATAATACCGGGTATGGTTCTTATACAAATGAATGGCTTGAAGAAATGGAGGACGCAGGAATTCAAGTCGTTTACACAGATCTGGATCGATTACGGGATTCCACTCCGATTTACTCAGGTTTTTATCGTATTTTCTTCCAATGGACAGATTTTGAACAAGATGGCTGGCTTCCAAATGCAATGGCGAGTCAAATGGATGATATGAAACTGTCTTCGTATTTGAAGTTATTTAATATCAAAGCGAATCATCGAAAGGTCGTCATTACGGAGAAAGCAGGCTTAATCTCCTCTGCAAACCCGCATAATGCAAGTGGCCTTCATGGCAATGCTGCCTTAAAAGTGACTGGGCCTATTTTAAATGACATGTTAGAAGCAGAAGAGGCTGTTATGAAGTTTTCTGGAGGCGGTGACTTGCCGAGAGTGGATGTGCCAGAAGCGGACGGAGAATACCAAATTCAATATTTGACCGAGAGCAAAATATTAAATTCACTTTTGTCTGATTTGGAGTCTACGGAAAAAGGGGACACCATTTGGATGGGGATGTTTTATCTCGCAAAGAGAGACATATTGTCTGCATTGGTTGAGGCTGCGGAGCGGGGAGTAGAAGTGAAGTTGATCCTTGATCCGAATGCCAATGCATTTGGAAATGAAAAAACCGGGCTGCCGAATCGTCCGGTCGTCAATGAACTGTTGGAAGACTCAGAGAACCGCATTCAAGTGAGATGGTACAATACCGTTGCCGGGCAATATCATACGAAACTCGTCTATATAAAAAGCGAGGAGCAATCAGTCATCTATAATGGAGCGACAAATCTAACAGAGCGTTCACTGGATGATTACAATTTAGAATCCGAATTGAAAGTAATCGCTCCAAATAGTAGTGATCTTGACGTGGAGCTTGAGGGCTATTTCAAACGGTTGTGGACGAATGACGGAGCGATGTACACGTTAGATACCGAAGTGTATCAAGATGAGATGTCATTCATACAGCGAGGGATTTATGGAATGCAGGTTTTGCTAAAGCTCACAACCTTTTAATTATTAGGATAAAATAAAAATCCCCTTGCTGGGTAAGTTGCCCAGCAGGGGGATTCGTTTATTCCTCTACAACTCCGGTCGAGAACCATTGTTCAACATTCCAAACTTTAGACACAAGACCATCATAAAAATCAGGTTCGTGGCTGACAAGGACAATCGTTCCTTTATATTCTTTCATGGCGCGTTTCAACTCTTCTTTCGCATCAACGTCCAAGTGGTTCGTCGGTTCGTCAAAGAGGAGCCAGTTGCTTTCTTCCATCATAAGCTTACATAGCCGGACTTTGGCTTGTTCGCCACCGCTCAACTGGTTCATCGGCCGTGAGATATGTTCATTCTTCAAGCCGACGCGGGCAAGGGCAGCTCGTACTTGGTGCTGGTCCATGGAAGGATAAGAATTCCAGATTTCATCGATTGGTGTCGTGTTCCCGGGCTTAACTTCTTGTTCAAAGTAGGAAGGGTGGAGGAAGTCCCCACGAATCACTTTACCGCCAAGAGGGTCAATTTTCCCTAACATGGTCTTGAGTAACGTCGATTTCCCTACACCATTCATGCCGACAAGTGCAATTTTTTCACCGCGTTCAATTTCGAATGTCAACGGAGGCAATAATGGCTTGTCATATCCGATTAACAAGTTTTCAGCCTCCACAACAAATCGGCTGGAACCTCGTGATTCTTTAAAACCGAATTGCGGTTTCGCCGCTGTTTCAGGACGATCGATCCGGTCCATCCGTTCAAGTTGCTTTTGACGGGATTTCGCACGCCCGGTCGTTGAATAACGGGCCTTGTTCTTCGCTATGAAATCTTCCTGTTTTTTAATGAATTCCTGCTGCTTCTCGTATGCATCGATGTGCTGGCGCTTATTGATCTCAGCAAGCTCCAAGAATTTATCATAGGAAGCTGTATAACGAGACAGCTTCGAAAATTCCAAATGGAAAATGACATCTACAACACCGTTCATGAATTCCGTATCATGGGAAATGAGTAGGAATGCATACGGATAGTTCTTTAAATAGTTGGACAGCCAGTTAATATGTTCTTCATCCAAATAGTTCGTCGGCTCATCCAAAAGGAGAACCTTCGGCTTTTCCAGCAACAGCTTAGCCAATAAAACCTTAGTCCGCTGACCACCGGAAAGGGCAGATACGTCCCGTTCCAGACCGATTGCGTCCAAACCAAGTCCACGAGCCACTTCCTCGACTTTAATATCGAGTGTGTAGAAATCCCCTGCATCAAGGGCATCTTGGATATCCGCCATTTGCTCTAAAAGATCTTCCAATTCTTCCGGTGTTGCCTCGGCCATCTTGGCCGTAATTTCATTCAATTCTTCTTCTTTCTTATAAAGCGGTAAGAAGGCGTCACGCAAAGTATCGCGCATCGTGCGCCCAGCAGCTAACTGCGTGTGCTGATCTAAATAGCCATAATGTGTGTTCGGCAGCCATTCCACTTTACCGGTATCATGGATGATTTGACCGGTCAAAATATTCATCATTGTTGATTTTCCGACTCCATTTGCACCGACCAACCCAACATGTTCACCCTCTACAAGACGGAATGATACATCTTTGAATAGTGTCCGATCACCGAAGGAGTGACCTAATTTCTCGACTGTTAATATGCTCATTGCTGTTTTCCTCCAAAAAGAAAGCTCACGACACTTACAGCGCCGCGAGCTGCTTGTTCAATTCTGATAACCGTTCTTCCATGTCGGCAAGGCGCTGCTCAGCTTTTTCCACCATTGCCTCGTGTCCAGTCGATTCCAATTTCTCTACATCACCCTGGAGACGGATATAATCATTTTTCAGTTCTGCGATTTGTGCTTCGAGTTCACTTTTTGTCATGATGTGCACTCCTTAATGTTGAACAGGTAACCACCTGTATATGTTTCCACTTATTGTAGCATATTTTTCACTTTTTGAAGAGCATCTTTCGATTGTCTCGGAGGATAATCGAGATAGTATAGTATCGTTTCAGCAATTTTTTCTTTTCCGTTAAATAGATTAAGGGCCAGCTGTCTTTTCACTGCCCGTTCACGACGTGCATCATGTAAAAGCATCTCCATGATGGCGTTAAGAAGAAGTGATTGCTTTACCTTTCGGCCAAGTCCTAAATGAATAAAACCATTTTCCTCTTTCGGAAAGGCATTCTGCAATTCCTGTTCGTTTTGTGCAATGACAATGCACGGCAACCCAATCACAGCTACTTCATAAGGTGTATATCCGGCGGAACAGACGACAATATCCGCCTTTGCCAATTCCTCTGGAAGGGAATAAGGAGGTTTCACAATCGTAGTATTCCTTCTGCCGAGCGCCATCATCTGGATATCGTCTTTAGAATGTTTATAGCCTTCTCCTAAGAGGATCGTGACACGGAGCGGAATCTGTAGCTGCAGGATATGGCGAAGCGTACGGTACGTCAAGTTTTCAGGATCTTCGTAGCCATGATAGACGACCAAATGTGGTACCGGGCTCAGCTCCTTTTCCTTCCCCTGATGCTTAAACGCAACAAAGTCTTCAGGAACTATGTAACTATCAGGTCCGGAAACATAATGTGAGGGATATGGTTCACGGTTTTCCTGGTACAGTGAATGGAGGACTAAATCCGCTTCTTGCCCACCAGTTCCGAAATCATCCAAATGGATAATGGCTGAGACAATCTCTCTAACAAGTTTCGCCTCATCCAAATCAGTCTGGTCACCGTCACGAACAAGAAGATCAGGGCATTCTTCCCTTAAGACGGAAATGAAAGAAGAGGACCCGGATACGAATCTCGTTTTATACCCTTTACCTTCTATTAAATTTTTTATCTCTTTCGATGACTCGTCTATTAAAAAAAGAATATCCCATTCGGAAAGCATGTCCGCAGCAGCCAAAGATCGCTCTGCATGGTAAAGACCTGATGTAGCTGAATACTTACATGAAAACACCACTTTTTTCTTTCCAACCTGTTGGGGAACGGAGTTTCGATTCATTTATTATCGCTTCCTTTCTAAACCATCTCTTTTAATACGTATGGTTTCGGAAGCCGAACTATGCCATATTGAAGGACATGATTGTGAAGTGAGCATTGAAAAGCCCCCATTCTAAAAGAACGGGGGTGGAAACTACAATTTTAAGTTTTTCAATGCTTCAGCTAATGCATTATTAATAGGCTCTTCTTGCTTTTCCTGCTGTTTTAAATACTTATTGACGTCGCGTTTAGAGACGTTTTTATTGCCTTTTTTCTTTCGTTCATTGAAGGAGGAAAGCTTCTCACGGTGGCCGCATTTGCATGTGAAAATTTGTCCTTCCCCTTCACCGCGCAGTTCCATTTTCTTGTGGCAATTCGGGCATCGTGCATTGGTCACTCTCGCAACATTCTTCCGGTGGCCGCACTCACGATCCTGGCAGACAAGCATTTTACCCTTTTTGCCATTCACTTCAAGCATCGGCTTGCCACAGTCGGGGCAGCTTTTCGTTGAAATGTTGTCGTGTTTGAATTTCTTGTCACTGTTTTTAATTTCAAGAACAATAGACTTTGCGTAATTCTTCATTTCGCCGATAAAGACGTTTTTATTCAGTTTGCCCTTTGCGATTTCTTCAAGCTTTAATTCCCATTCTGCAGTGAGTGCTGGGGATTTAAGCTCTTCCGGAACAAGTTCAAGAAGTTGTTTACCTTTTGACGTCAGATGAATGTCTTTTCCTCTTTTTTCGAGTAAGAAGGTATTGAATAGCTTTTCGATAATATCAGCGCGGGTCGCTACTGTTCCTAATCCGCCAGTTTTACTTAGGGCACTCGCTAATTTTTTATCAGTTGTTTCCATATACTTTGCCGGGTTTTCCATCGCTGTCAGAAGAGAGGCTTCATTAAAACGAGCCGGCGGTTTCGTTTGTCCGGACGTCTCTGTTAACAATTTAATGGAGAGTTTGTCACCCTTTTCAATCCGGGGCAGAATTTGCTCCTTCACATCTTCCTGGTCATCATCCTCTTCAAAGCGGTTCTCATAGACCTCTTTCCAGCCTGAAGATAGAATCGTTTTTCCTCTTGCAACAAATAATTCGTCTGCAAGAGAAGCTTGAATCGTCATCTGCTCAAACTCAAATGGAGGATAAAGAACGGCCAAGAAACGTTTCACGACTAAATCATAGATTTTACGTTCCTTATCTGAAAACTTATCTAATAGGACAATCTCTTCTGTCGGAATGATGGCATGGTGATCAGAGACTTTTGTGTCGTCTACAAATGCTTTATTCGCTTTTATTGGTTTATTCAATATCTTATTTGCTGATTGACGATATGGACCTACCGCAACAGACTTTAACCGTTCCTGAAGGGTCCCGACAATGTCGCTTGATAAATATCTGGAGTCAGTCCGTGGATACGTCAGTACTTTGTGCTGCTCATATAGCTTTTGCATGATGGACAGCGTTTCTTTAGCAGAGTAGCCGAACATCTTGTTTGCATCACGCTGTAGTTCAGTTAAGTCATATAATTGTGGTGCGAAATTCTTCTTATGCTTCTTTTCAACGGATTCGACGACGGCAGTCTTTTGATCCAATTTCAATAAGATTTGTTCAATCTTCTCTTTAGAGAAGCTTCTGACATCATTTGTTTTACGATCGCGCCAAGTCAGCTTCAAATTCTGATCGGTTAACGCCTCTATGCCGTAAAACGTTTTCGGTTTGAAGTTTTTAATCTCTTCATCTCGTTGGGCAATGATCGCTAAAGTTGGCGTTTGGACACGGCCGGCTGAAAGCTGTGCATTAAAGCGGGTCGTTAAGGCTCTTGTAGCATTCAGTCCGACATACCAGTCAGCTTCCGATCGGGCAACTGCGGAATGATACAGATTTTCGTATTCTTTTCCGGGCTTTAAATTTTGAAAGCCTTCTTTAATCGCTTTGTCCGTTACGGAAGAAATCCAAAGCCGTTTGACCGGTTTATTGACCTTCGCTTTTTCAATGATCCATCTTGCAACCAGTTCACCTTCACGTGCGGAGTCAGTAGCGATGATGATTTCTCCGACATCTGAACGTGTAAGCTGGCTTTTCACTGCATTAAACTGCTTGCCTGTCTGCTTAATGACGACCAGTTTTAAGTGGTCGGGAAGCATCGGGAGGTCTTCAAGATTCCATGTTTTGTATTTATGATCATAGTTTTCAGGATCAGCCAAAGTGACTAAATGTCCTAAAGCCCAAGTTACGATATATTTTTCACCTTCTAAGAACCCGTTGCCTTTTTTATTGCAATGTAAGACACGAGCGATATCACGGGCAACTGAAGGTTTTTCAGCAATTACAACGCTTTTTTTCAAAATGTATCAGCCTTTCAAAAATAAATGGGTATCTCCTAATTATTACACCCTGTTCATCTTTTATCAATTCAAGAACATTAGTAGTATTCGTTTACAGAGAGTTATTTCAACTTTTAACAAAGTATTTTGGAGCGAAAAAGACTCTAAATCCTCTGCACATTTGAAACTTTTTTTAAGAACGATGGTCTAATTTAGGCGTCAGGGGAAGCAGTAAGTAAGCAAAGGGGATCAGGGAGGAGAGTTAATAACGATCAGAAAAACCTTACTTACAGCATTTTCTTCTGAACGTGATGTTTGAACGTGTAAAAAGAGAAAAGAGCACGGGGGTCGAATTATGAAGGGGAAATTATCGTTCATCTTAGTTTTGTTTTCACTATTATTTTTAGTTGCTGCTTGTTCTGATCATGAAAGTTCAGATGAGAAAGAAAGAGCAGAACTGTCAACTGAGGAAAAAATATTAAAAGATATCGCATCGTTGTCCTCAGATGAAAAAGAAGGAAGAGCTCCAGGTACAAAGGGAAATGGACTTGCGAGTGAGGAACTTAAAAAACGGTTCAAAAAAATCGGTCTGGAGCCGGTGAAGGGCGAGACGTATTCGTTGCCTTTCAATATGCATACTCTGAATATGGATGAAGTCGAGAAGAGCTTAGTTGTCATGTTGAAAGATGGTACCCAAAAAGAATTTCCTTATGGAGATGACTGGTTGGAAATAAACCCGATTGCCGACAAATATGTAGAGTTACCAATCAGTTTCAGCGACGGTGAAGGAAAGATCTATGTGACCGATGGAGAAGGAAAGCCAACTGGAAAACCACGTGTTAAGTTCATTAAAACAGAAATCTTTAAAAAATACTTATTGAATTATATGAGTGACGATACATTCCAAATTTCAGGAACGTTATATGACTATTTGAAAGAAGAAGAGCAAAATGTTGAACAGGTTCAACTGATTTTTGCAGGAAAACAAAGCCCGCTCAATCCTGATAATGTTGTAGGAAAAATTTCAGGCAAGGAAAGCAAGAAGGCGATTGTCATCTCATCCAACTTTGATCATGTGGGAAAAGCGGGTAACCGAATTTTCAGGGGAAGTGTCCAAAATGCTTCGGGTGTGGCTGCAATGCTGGAACTTGCAGAAGTACTGAAAAAAGAGTCTGAAAACCAAGGATTTGATGCGGATATTATTTTTGCTGCTTTTAACGGAGAAGAAAGTGGATTGTTTGGAAGCAAAGCTTTTGTAAGTGAAATTTCGTCCAACTATGAATCGGTTCTCGACATCAACTTAGATAGCATCGGCTATAAGGACGGCGGGAAAATTCAACTTATAGGCAAAGGGACAAATAGTCGGAAAGCAGCAGATGAACTCAGCAAATTTGCTGAGGAACTAAACATAGCTACAACCCAACAGTTCGACCAATTTCAGCCGATGACCCAATCATTTGAATCCTTCATAGAGGAGCAATATCAGGCAGTAAATATCACACAAGAGAATTTTGACCTGGCCTATAGCGAGGCGGATCAACTGGATGTTGTTGATGTAAAGCCGATTGTTCATACAATTGATATAGTTAAGGGATTCGTGCTGAAAAACCATTCAACTGATTTTCCAAAGATTGATCCGGAACTGACGATGCAATTGTTGGCTGAAGAAACTGCCAAGCAAATGGAAGGGCTGAAGTTCGGAGAGTATAAATTTTTCAAATCTGAGGTAACCGGAAACAATGAAATTGCCTTTAAAGTAAATAAAGATTTGACTGATGAGGAAATTAAGGACATGAAAGATTCCTTATCAGAAAATGGTTTCTCTATTAATAAGGCTTCAATCACTTATAAACTTGATGAAGAGGTTTTTAAGAATAAGGATGAAGTTAATCAAGTCTTTAGATTAGATGAAGAGAAAATGAAGCCAGACACGGTAAGTTTAGGAATCCTTTATAATGACTACAACATCTTAGTCACAGTTACAGAAGAGTTTGATGAATTGCCGGAACACAAAGATGTGTATAATGATTGGCTGCTTTTCGAAGACTGGAAAAAGAAAGATACGTATAACTGGATCATCCGGAATATTTCATCGGAAAGTAACGCCTATTCTGTAATGGCCCAAAGCTATAATGATTCAGAGAATAGAAGTAGGAAGCCGATGGAGAGAGAGATGGTAGAGAAATTAGTAAATACATTTGACCTTCAACAAGCAATAAAGATTATTGAACAATAAAATAGATGCGTCCGGATTCCGTTTATGGTTTCCGGACTTTTTTCTTCGGTGGATTAACAGTAGAAATGACCTTACTTGACAAAATACCCATGAGGGTATAAAGTGTCAGTGGACAGGAGGTAGAGTAATGGAATATAACGACCAAATGAAAAATCGCATCAAACGTATGGAAGGTCAACTGCGTGGAGTTTTGAAGATGATGGAAGAAGGCAAAGATTGCAGAGATGTAGTAACTCAGTTGTCTGCGGTTCGCTCTGCCGTAGACCGGACTGTCGGTGTCATTGTTAGTTCCAACTTGGTGGAATGTGTTATAGAAGCCGAGAATACAGGTTCAGATAAAGATGAAATCATAAAAGAAGCAGTCAATTTATTAGTTAAAAGCAGATAAAAAACAGGGATGTTGACATTCCTTTTTTTATCCTTTAATATACCCCTTAGGGTATTAAATTAATGCTAAAGGAGGAAATAAAAGTGGAAATAAACAAAACGTTGGATGCTAAAGGTTTAACATGTCCGATGCCAATCGTTAAAACGAAAAAAGCGATGGATCTTATGGACTCTGGAGAGGTACTCGAAGTTCTTGCAACTGATAAAGGTGCTCTTAATGATTTGACTGCCTGGGCTAAATCTGGAGGACACGAGTTATTGAGCCACGAGGATAATGATGGTGTGTTAAAGTTCCGTATTAAAAAAGCATAATTTTTTTAACCAAAACAATACCCCCAGGGGTTTAGAGGGATGGAGATTTCGATGGAATATATCATCATTGCGATTATTGTTGTACTGGTTGCATTACGCTTCATGCCAGCAAAAGGGATTAAACAAATCTCAACAGAAGATTTGAAAAAAGAGTTAAAGAACAACAACAAACAATTCATAGATGTCCGGACACCAGGTGAATATAAAGCGAATCATATCCGTGAATTTAAAAATATTCCACTCAACCAGTTACCACAGAAGACGGAAACTCTTTCGAAGGAACAAGAAGTGGTCGTGATTTGTCAAAGTGGTATGAGAAGCAGCCAAGCGAGCAAGCTTCTTAAGAAGTCAGGTTTTAAATCAGTTACTAATGTCCGTGGCGGAATGAGCGCCTGGAGATCATAAGGAGGAATTGGTATGAAAGAAATTACACCACAAGAAGTAGAAAACTTATTGAATGATGGAAAAGAATTGAATATCATCGATGTTCGTGAAGTGGATGAAGTAGCTGCCGGAAAAATTCCTGGAGCGGTAAACATCCCTTTAGGTCTTGTCGAATTCCGTATGAATGAACTCGATAAGTCCAAAGAATACGTTATGGTATGTCGTTCCGGCGGACGCAGCGGACGTGCTACACAGTTCCTTGAAGGACAAGGCTACAATGTTACCAACATGACAGACGGAATGTTGGAGTGGGAAGGGAAGACTGAATAATTTATTCAGTTCTTCCCATACTCCCCGATATTGAAATGAAAAGGAGGAGAATACATGGATTCGATTAAAGCGAATGACGTATTAGATGCAAAAGGACTTACTTGTCCTATGCCGATTGTGAAGACAAAAAAGGCAATAACAAACATGCCTGAAGGTCATGTATTGGAAGTGCAAGCTACGGATAAAGGCTCAAAAGCCGACTTGAAAGCATGGGCTGAAAATTCAGGACATCAATATATTGGAACGATTGAAGAAGGCGGTCAGTTAAAGCATTACATTCGTAAATCTTCCAATGAAGAGGGTAGTGAGAAAAAGCACGAACGAGTTGTCAGTAACGAAGAGTTGCTCTCCAAGGTGGAAGGTGCTGACCAATATACAATCCTTGACGTTCGGGAAGAAGCAGAGTATGCCTTTAACCATATTCCGAATGCCATCTCGATTCCATTTGGAGAATTAGAGGATCGAATGGATGAATTGAAGAAAGATCAGGACATCTATGTCGTTTGCCGAACAGGCAACCGAAGCGATATGGCCGCACAAAAGTTAGCCGAAAAAGGGTTTGCTCAAGTTTATAATGTTGTGCCGGGTATGTCCAAATGGACAGGGCAAACAATAAGTCTAAATGAAAACAACTAATAGGAGGAATTTAAAATGGGTAAAAAAGTAGCGATTATTGCAAGTAACGGTGAGATGTTTGATGCATATAAGGTGTTTAATATTGCGACTGCAGCAGCAGCAACAGATATGGAAGTGAAAATATTCTTCACGTTTGAAGGACTGAATTTGATTCATAAACAAGCAAGTCAACAACTTCCGATGCCGGCTGGTAAAGAGCATTTTGCAGAAGGATTCTCTAAAGCGAATGTGCCTGCTATCCCTGAATTGATTGAAATGGCACAGGACTTGGGTGTTACATTCATCGGCTGCCAAATGACAATGGATGTTATGGGTCTCGAAAAAGAGGCATTTGTAGATGGAGTTGAAGTCGGCGGGGCTGTTACATTCCTTGATTTCGCTAAAGATGCAGATGTGGCACTAACGTTTTAATCTATATTTTTTTAATAATTTTAATACCTAAGGGGGTATGTAAGAATGGCAATTACACCATGGAGCCCTGAGAAAGTGGCTCGTAAAGTTTTTAATAAAGAAACCTTGTTCATTTTGGATGTGCGGAATGAAAGCGACTTTTCCGACTGGAAAATTGAAGGAGAGAATATTGTCCATTTGAATGTCCCTTACTTTGACTTGCTTGATGGAGTAGAGGAGATTATGGATCAGCTTCCTTCTGACAAAGAAGTATTAGTAGTTTGTGCGAAGGAAGGTTCATCCGTAATGGTGGCAGAAATGCTTTCAGAAGCGGGGTTGGATGTTGCGTACTTGGAAGGCGGTATGAAAGCCTGGAGCGAACATTTGGAGCCTGTGAAGATTAGTGATTTAAAAGACGGAGGAGAACTGTACCAATTCGTTCGTATTGGAAAAGGATGCCTATCATATATGGTTGTTTCAGGTGGAGAAGCGGCTTTGATCGATACAACACGTATGACAGACGTATATGTAGATTTCGCAAATACATTGAATGCAAAGATTGTGCATGTCTTTGATACGCATCTTCATGCTGACCATATTTCAGGCGGAAGAACAATCGCAGAACAAACAGGGGCAACTTACTGGCTTCCTCCGAAAGATGCGGAAGAAGTAACGTTTGAATACAGCCCGTTGGTTGATGGTACTTCTGTAGAAATCGGTGCAAGTAAAATTGATATTAACGCGCTGTATACGCCTGGACATACAATTGGGTCCACATCATTCCTTGTGGATGATCAATATTTAATGACTGGCGACATCTTGTTCATCGATTCCATCGGACGTCCAGACTTGGCAGGAATGGCAGAAGATTGGGTAGGTGATCTTCGCGAGAGCCTATACAACAAATACCGTGAGCTGTCTGAAGAGTTGGTTGTTCTCCCAGCCCATTTCATGATTACGGAAGAATTGAACGAGGATGGCAGTGTGGCTGCAAAATTAGGTGACCTATTTAAACGTAACCACGGTCTACAAATTGAAGACGAATCCGAATTCCGACAGTTGGTAACGGAAAACTTACCACCACAGCCAAATGCGTATCAAGAAATCCGTCAAACGAATATGGGGAAAATTTCTCCGGATGAAGAGAAGCAACGCGAGATGGAAATCGGACCTAACCGTTGTGCGGTAAGATAAGGCATCTTTGGAATGGGACCACTTATGGTCCCATTTACTTTTAAAAAAATAATAGAAGGGGGAGTTGGTATGGATTTAGCTTTCATTGTGGTCATCTTCTTGATTGGTTTTATCGGATCCTTCGTTTCCGGAATGGTTGGTGTAGGCGGTTCCATTATCAAGTATCCAATGTTGTTATATATTCCGCCACTATTCGGAATTGCTGCATTTACTGCCCATGAAGTATCTGGAATAAGCGCAATTCAAGTGCTCTTTGCATCCATTGCTGGAGTATGGGCTTATCGTAAAGGCGGATACTTGAATAAATCATTAATCATCTATATGGGTGCTGCCATCTTGGTCGGAAGCTTCATCGGCAGTTTTGGGTCTAAAGCGTTGCCGGAAGATGCCGTGAACTTTGTTTATGGGGTATTGGCTTTGATTGCTGCAATTATGATGTTCATCCCTAAAAAGAATATCGATGAACAACCGTTAGATGAGGTAGCTTTCAATAAACCACTTGCCTCAATTCTTGCACTAATTGTAGGGATTGGTTCTGGGATTGTAGGAGCTGCCGGAGGATTCCTTTTAGTTCCGATTATGCTGACTGTCTTAAAAATCCCGACACGTATGACAATTGCTACAAGCTTAGCTGTCACATTCATTTCTTCAATTGGTAGTACTGCGGGTAAAATAATGACGGGACAAGTTGACTACGGTCCGGCGGTCATTATGATTATTGCGAGTATTATAGCTGCCCCTCTTGGTGCTAAAGCGGGAAGTAAAATAAATACGAAAGTCCTTCAAGGTATTTTGGCGTTACTTATATTAGGTACTGCGATCAAAACGTGGATAGACATTCTATAAAAATAAGACTCCAGTTTGTTTGTTGAACTGGAGTCTTTGCTTATTTACTTTGATCTAAAACACCGATCAATGTCTGTTCAATTTGAGTAGCAATTTGTTTTAGTTCCTCATTTTCTAACATGCTGACAAGTGAGGAAGGCTTTGGTAAACCGATGGCTGTTTCACCTTCGTCTTCATATACTGCAATTTTACATGGCAGGAAATAGCCGACTAAAGGATTCACATTCAACACCTTGGCAGCTTCAACGGGATTGCAGACTTCGAGAATATGATAAGGTGTTGTGTAACTGTTTACGCCTTTTTCCTGTAGTTTAGCTGTAAGGTCCAAATGCCATAGAACGCCGAATTTGTTATTCTTTAAATTTTCCTCTACTGATGAAATTGCTTCTGAGATTGTTTTAGAAGTTTTAACTGTGTAGTGAAAATCCATAATCACACTCCCTTTCAAAAGTAGTATTCACTTATATGCGGAAGAGGAAACATTAAAAATGAGGTTAACAAGTTTGACTAATAATGATTAGTTTCCAATTTTCAAAAAGAACAATTATAATAAAAGAAAGAATTGAGGGGGAGGCGGTACGTGTGTTATCAAGTCAGATTAGTTATGGGAATACAAGACACTTCCAAATGCGAAACGCTGAACAATCTTATCGCAAACATACGGAATATATGAATACACGGAAACCTTCCCTGACGGATTTGGAAGATTTGTTAACCGGAAAGAAAGAACGTGAGCTTTTCAGGGCTGGCCAGGTTCCGTTGATGATTGCAAAACCCGGTGCTTCTCATGAAGAAACGATACAGGAATTGGAAAACGTCCGGAGAGAGTCGTTATCTTCCGTGCCACCAACTGCTTTAGAGTTGAGAACAGCGGCAAGTGCCTCAGCTAAGATCAATGAAGTTCGGGCTCAGCAAGCAGTCGATCGTGCAGCGGAGAGGCAAATTGAGCTTGAAGTAGATCATTTAAATAAGATTGAAATTCAATCGAGAGAAGCAGCAACAGAACCTGAATACGGGAAGCTGGTTAGGCGGCGACAATATGAATTGGCTGTTAGTAAATATGCCTATCAGGCAGAGTTTAAGAAACGAGGATTCGAGCCGGAACAACCAAGCTTTTTCAGGATTGCATAAGGAGTACACAAGTTATGGCAAAGCAGAAGGTTTCAAAAACGAATGCAGTGCGTCAATTGGACCAAAACGGAATTCCTTACGAACTGATGGAATACAATGTGGACGACGGTCAGATCGATGGGGTGACGGTTGCACAAAAAACAGGTCAGCCTGTTGAGACTGTGTATAAGACACTCGTTACGACAGCGGGACCTGGGAAGTTGTATGTATTCGTTATTCCCGTTGCGGAAGAGTTAAACTTGAAAGAGGCTGCCAAAGCAGTAAAAGAAAAAAAGTTAGAGATGCTCCATGTGAAGGATCTTCTGCCGACTACGGGTTATATTCGGGGAGGCTGTTCCCCTGTCGGAATGAAGAAGTTATATCCTACGTTCATTCATTCGGCTGCACAAGAGCTGCAAACAATCGTTGTAAGCGCTGGAAAGCAGGGACTGCAAATGAAGTTGCAACCTGCTGAATTGATGAAAATAACGAGAGCTACATACTCGGAACTCACACAATCATCGAACGATTGATACTATACATTATTGACGAACCCATTCCTGTTCAAGAGGTGTGGGTTTTCGTGTGGAAGGAGGGAACTGGCGGGATGAATAGGGAACAGCTGTGGCGTTGGGGATTCTATTGTATTGGAATGATAATTTTAGCTTTAGGGATCGCTATGACAATAAAAGGTGATCGACTAGGGATTGCTCCGTGGGATGTGCTTCATGTTGGCTTATATATGAACTACGGTTTGACGATTGGAACATGGAATATCATCGTGAGTGCCAGTTTATTGGTGATCATCTATTTCCTTTCCAAGAAAATGCCCTCACTACCGACGTGGCTTAATATATTTGTCATCGGGATATTCATTGATATTTATCTTTATATTCTCCCGTCCGTTTCTTCAATCACCGGGAATATCGTGATGTTCGTGTCCGGGATTCTCATCATGGGAATCGGCATCGGACTTTACGTCGCACCTGAAATCGGTGCCGGCCCTCGTGACAGCCTCATGCTCTATATAGGGAAGCGAACGGGCTGGGGATTGCGAAAGGTACGGACATTGTTGGAAGCTGCCGCCGCTATAGTAGGGTGGGTTTTAGGGGGGCCAGTGGGAATCGGAACCATCATCATGGCCATTCTGTTAGGGCAGGTTGTCCACTATTCAATCAGCCGGTTCCGTTTCTTATTAGAAAAGTGCCAGAATATCGGTGATAGCCAATTGAAGGCTGAATAGAGTACGCATTTGCGTGCTTTTTTTTATTTTCCAAGCATAAACTGAACCATTGAATAGAAGGGGTGGTTAGGTTGACTGGAACAATAACACATTTCATGGGCATGGCTTACACAGGCGGCGGTGTCCGTCATAAATATGAGGATTTGATAAAAGACGCATCCAAAGTGTACTTCTTCAAAACTCCGCCAACAAAGGAATTGTCATCCGGTTTAAAGGAAATCGGACTTCAATGGGTGAAAAAAGGGTTCGACATTGAATGTTTCGCGGACCCCCTTGTACCGGATTCAATTGACGCTGTGTACGTAAAAGAGGCCAATGTATTTTATCTTCAAGCTTCCCATCCGTTGTCAATTGAACCGACGAATTTCGGCTCCAACCATAAAGTCATTCCATTATACGATATGTATGAAGGAGAGAAACTGAGTGAGCAAGGAGGTCTGATTCGTGAATACGTATTAAAGTCGGAACAGACATTAGAAAGAGCTTTAACCGCATTAAATGAGGCGAAAAAGATTCATGATGACTGGGAAGTATTAAATATTAACCGAATGAATTGGGACAAACACATAGAAATGACAGAAGACATTATAAAAGATTTAATGGGAACGCTTCGACTGAATAAAAAAGCGAAGATCTCTAATCGGTTGATCGGCTCGCTGACCGTTGGTGGTGCTAAAGACTTTGTCCCATCCATTACAAGAGGTTCACATAGAAGACTTCTCATCAAAGGTCTGCCTGGAACAGGTAAGTCAACTATGATGAAAGCAATTGGTCAGGAAGCGGAAAGACGCGGACTGGACGTTCTTTACGGCTGGTGCGGTTTGGACCCGAGAAGTGTAGATTTGGTTGTCATTCCCGAACTGATGGTATCCATTTTCGATAGTACTCCTCCTCATGAATATGAGATTGAACGTACTGGAGATGAGATTATAGATATTGCGTCATTGTGTGCAAAAGATGAAGAAGCAGAAAAGAAAATCGAAGAGGTAAAATATACCTACACCGAAAAAATGTTAGACGCACGCGGGTATATGCATAGCTATGGAGACTCCTATAATTTGGTAAGGAAGTGGGTGGATTCATCTATTTCACAACGAAAAATGCAAGACACTGTCAATAATCTATTACTTGAGATATAGAATCCGATAGTCCCAAAAATAGTGATTTCATCGTATTTTCTATAATTTTCAGAATGATAGAATTAAACTACTTTCTGAAAAATTAAAGAAATGAGAGGGGTCACAACATTGAAAAAGAGTAAATGGTTATCCATTTTGTCAGTCGGCGCATTGTCGGCATCTCTATTTGCACCTGGCGCAGCAGCACCTCAAGTTGAAGCGGCATCCCCATATGCTAACTGGGATGTACAAAAATACGGGGATCGTGTTGACATTGACGGTTACCTGAATCAGCTTTCTCAAGATGATTCGTATTTGAAGCAAGCAGAACAGAAATTGAAGGAGCAGGCAGAAGGCTTGTTTGATGGGGAGGAAGAAGCAGGCGATGAAACAACTGCTGATCCGAACTTCACTTATGATGGCGGCACAAAGAAATTTTTGAACCGCAATCTTGAGTTCAAAGATTTCACACTTCGTTCAGTAGGTGACAACGTTGAAATTTGGGTTGCGAAAGACTTAGCGTACGGCCCAAATAACCCGAAACCGGCTGATGTAGTAACACAAGAACAAGTTGATAAACTCCGTGATGAATTTGATTCCAACATATATCCAAAAGCAACGGACTTCTTCGGAACTCCTGAAGCGTTAGACGGTTCTAATTCACCTCTACCAGGGATGGTAGGCTTGCCAGATGACTATTATGAAGGATCTGATAAAGTCATCATGCTTGTTGATAACGTAAAAGATGAAGGTTGGAATAATCCAAGCTATCCATTTTTTGTAGCCGGGTTCTTCTGGCAAACCCTTGAAAACTATATGGACCGTAACATCATTACAATCGATTCAAATTCTTGGGACACTCGTCTTGAGTCTACGTTCTTTGGAACGACAATCCATGAGCTTCAGCACTTGATCCAAGCCGATCATGACGGTGCAGAAGAGTCTTGGTTGAATGAAGGATTCTCTACTTTCTCTGAATACCTTGGCGGTTACGGACATGATGCAAGTTCCATCAACTTCTACCTTGATCACCCAGAAAACTCACTTGTAAACTGGGATGAACACCAAGGTGCTGTAACAGGTCCTGAAACGATTGCAGACTACGGCCAAACATACTTGTTCACACTATACATGTACGACAAGTTCGGTAAAGAATTCATTCGTGACTTGGCTACTGATGGTGAGTACCAAGGTATTGAAAGTGTGAATAACAAGCTTATTGAAGATAAAACAGGTAAAAACTTCTTACAAGTTTACCAAAACTTCATGACGGCTTTGGCTCTTGATAGCGACAAAGTAAGCAATGACTATAACTTCGACAGCATTGATATCCGTGAACTTCCAGTTGGAAACACTGGCGAAAAACGCGGTAAAACTGTTGACTTTGAACAAGCATTGACGTTTGAAAAAGAAGGGGTTCCTGCTTGGGGTGGAGACTTCAAGTCTCTTGACTTCGGTAAAGACGCTCGTACATTGAAATTCAATGGTGTTGACTTCTTGCCTCTTCAATGGCAAACGGTAACAGATCCACTTGACTCCGGTGAGCAAGTTCTTCATGGAGGTAACGCAAGCGAAGCGGATCATACATTGATTTTTGAAGCTGACCTTACAAACCAAACTTCTGCAACGTTGAACTTCGATCACTACTATAATATCGAAGAAGACTGGGACTTCGGTGTCGTTCAAGTTTCTACAGACAATGGGGAAACATGGAATAGTCTATCTAATGAAAATACGAAGAACACGGTAGTGCCGCAAGGATATCCAACAATTAAAGACAATATGCCAGGATTCACAGGTACAAACGCTGAATGGACTGCAGAATCATTTGACCTTAGTGAATATGCTGGCGAAAAAGTTCTTGTTTCCTTCCGTTACTTAACAGACTGGGCTTCTCAAGAACCAGGCTGGTACATCAAGAACATCGAAGTAGCAGAAGCAGGATTCACTGCTGACGGTTCTTCTGTTGAACCATTCAAATCTCTTGCAGAAGTGAAAGGTGAATATGTCGACTTCACAGTGACATTCATCCAAACGAAGAAAAACGGAAGCCAAAAAGTTGTTCACGTGGATCCGTTCAACGTGAATGACAAAGAAGCTCTTCAAATCCGTAACTTCTTGACTGAAGGCAATGTTCAAATGATCACTACTTATGCTGCTAAAGCAGGAGACAAAAACCCTGTTGAATTCACATACGAAGTTGGTTTGAAATCAAACAACGGTAAGAAAAAAATAAAATAATCCACTTAAGGAGCGGGCTCAAATCGAGTCCGCTCTTTTGTTGAGTGAAGGCAATACGTGAGACTTCCCCTTTTATGATAGAATGGAGGCAAGAAATCCTCTTGAAAGGAAGATTCAATTGTCGCAGAAGTTAGAAGCATTTTTGAATGAAAACTTGGAAGATCTACGTGGTCAAGGATTATACAATGAAATTGACCCGGTTGAAGGTGCAAACGGACCTATTATAAAAATTGGCGGGAAAGACTTGATTAACCTTTCTTCCAATAACTATCTTGGTTTGGCAACAAACGATGATTTAAAGAAGATTGCCCAAGAAACGATTGAGAAGTACGGAGTAGGGGCGGGGGCAGTGCGTACGATTAACGGTACACTAGACCTCCATGTGAAATTAGAGGAGAAGCTTGCAGAGTTTAAAGGAACGGAAGCAGCGATTTCCTACCAATCAGGCTTTAACTGTAATATGGCAGCGATTTCCGCAGTCATGGACAAGAATGACGCGATTTTATCGGATGAATTAAACCATGCTTCCATTATCGATGGTTGTCGTTTATCCCGCGCGAAAACAATCCGTTTCAATCACTCTGATATGGAAGACTTGCGTGCGAAAGCTAAAGAAGCTGTCGAGTCGGGGCAATACAACAAAGTAATGGTCATTACAGATGGCGTATTCTCAATGGATGGCGATTTGGCAAAGCTTCCTGAAATCGTGGAGATTGCGAAAGAATTCGATCTGATTACGTATGTAGACGATGCCCACGGTTCAGGTGTAATGGGCAAAGGTAAAGGAACAGTTAAACATTTCGGTCTTGAGAAAGAAATCGACTTCCAAATCGGTACGTTATCAAAAGCGATCGGTGTTGTAGGAGGATACGTAGCAGGTAAGAAAAACCTGATTGACTGGCTGAAAGTCCGTTCACGTCCATTCTTATTCTCCACAGCTTTACCACCGGGTGACGTCGCAGCGATTACTGCAGCCGTTCAAATGATCATGGATTCGACAGAGCTGCATGACAAGCTTTGGGAAAACGGTGATTATCTAAAAGCTGGATTAAAGAAATTGGGCTTTAACATCGGAAATTCCGAAACACCGATCACACCTTGCATTATTGGTGATGAGAAGCTTACACAGCAATTCTCAAAGCGTTTGTTTGAAGAAGGTGTGTACGCAAAATCGATCGTCTTCCCAACAGTTCCAAAGGGAACAGGACGTGTCCGTAATATGCCAACAGCCGCGCATACGAAAGAAATGCTCGACCAAGCGATTGAGGTTTATGAAAAAGTCGGGAAAGAACTTGGCGTTATTTCATAATCGGTAATAAGAGGCGTATAATCGGTAGTAAATGGCCGGAAATCGGTAGTAAACCCTCTATAATCGGTAGTAAAACAGTTAAAATCGGTAGTAAAACATCAATAATCGGTAGTAACCACAAATTTGACCTAAAAAATCACCTGTCTCAAATCTGAGGCAGGTGATTTATCATTTTATTATGATTTAGGCAATTCAACCGTTTGGATTACATCTATTTCATGCACCGTCGTCAGTTCGCCGTCTCCCAATTCAATATCGTAACGGGTCGTATGCTCATCCAATCGTTCCAGGGTGATTAAACCAATTCGGCCATCCGAAAGTTCAACGTACTCTCCTTCAACATACATGAAACTCACCTCCACTCATCGCTGCGTTTAAATGAATAGTAAAGTGAATATTTTTGGATACCCCGAGTAAGACGGACCGCTTCGTCGGCTTCTTTCCTCATGGTTTCCATGTCCCCATTTTCCTTTGCTACTAATGCATCCAATGCATGAATCATCCACGGCTCATTTATATTATTTTTCCACTCATCGACCTGATTAAACTTCCGTTTTAAAATAGCATGATAAGCCAAATAATAAGATTGTAAGGGTTCTGTCCCAATCTTTTCAGCATGTTCCTTCATTGTAGGTAAATCATTTTCCATGGCAGCTAAAATAGCACCATATGTATGTTGCAAAGAAGCCTGCTGGTATTTAGTGAGAATCCTCTTAAGAGATTCCTTCAATTCCGCTTCATTTCCGTGTGCCAACAAATAAGGATAGGAGTACAACGGTTTGTTTTTGTACATTTTTAGGAACCGGCCAATGGCTTTTAAGGAATTGGATTTATATGTATACCACATAGATGGGCCGATCAACAAAGCGAAATAGGCAAGGACCATCAAGAAGAATACGAGCCATCTTTCAACCCCGATTTGAATCAGCATAGAAGAGATGGAAATTAGAACTAAGAAAATAATTGTTAAAAACACTATATGCATCGTACACCTCTAATTGTTTTTCATCCATTATAACAAAAATGAAAAATGTGGCGGGCAAAGGATTAATATTGTATATTAGGCAAAGACAAAATATAATAATAGATGTAATAATCGTTGATAAATCAATGTTTTCTTATAATGATATGTACACTCTGAAAATACAATTGTTTAAGGGGAGAGAATATGAAAAGGATTATGGTAACAGGGGCTTTGGGGCAAATCGGTTCCGAATTAATTGACAAACTACGCGAAACCTATGGGGCAGAAAATGTTTTGGCTACTGATATTAGAGAATGCACTACTCAAAAAGGACCGTTTGAGGTACTCGATGTCATGGATGCAAACCGTATGCGTGAGCTGGCTAAGGAATTCAAGGCAGACACTATTATGCATATGGCGGCATTACTATCGGCAACCGCAGAGGCGAAGCCGTTACTTGCTTGGAATTTGAATATGGGGGGACTCGTGAATGCTTTGGAAACTGCACGTGAATTGAATATGCAATTTTTCACTCCAAGTTCCATTGGTGCATTTGGTCCGTCCACACCGAAGGAAAATACGCCACAGGACACATTGCAACGTCCCACAACCATGTATGGGGTAAATAAAGTCGCAGGAGAGTTGTTATGCGATTATTACTATCATAAGTTCGGCGTTGATACGCGTGGCGTCCGCTTCCCGGGATTGATTTCCTACGTTACCCCTCCTGGCGGGGGAACGACAGACTATGCGGTTGATATTTACTACAAAGCGGTTGAAGAGGGTAAATACACGTCCTTCATTGCCGAGGGTACCTATATGGATATGATGTATATGCCTGATGCACTCCAAGCGATCATCGACTTAATGGAAGCGGAACCATCCAAGTTGATTCACCGAAATGCATTCAACGTGACGGCGATGAGCTTTGAACCGGCAGAGATTGCGGCATCCATTAAAAAGATTATTCCAACATTTGAATTGAACTATGAGGTCGATCCTGTCCGCCAATCGATTGCAGACAGCTGGCCAGACTCCATAGATGCGACAGCTGCTAAAGAGGAGTGGGGATTCAAAGCACAATACGATCTTGATTCGATGACGAAAGAAATGATTGAAAAACTAACTGATAGATTGAAAAAATAAATCCTAAGACTGCCTCGATTGCAAAAGCATCGAGAGCAGTCCTTTTTATTGCATTAATAGGGAGAGCAGGAGAATGAATATTGGAGTAATACTACATATTATTTCATGATAGAAGAATAGCAAAAGGCTCCCGCAATAACGGGAGCCTTAAGGTTATTAGAAAATCAAATGTGCAACTCCGACAATAATCGGTAAAGAAATAATTGTACGAAGTAAGAAGATAATGATAAGGTCCTTAAAGTTTACAGGAATTTTGGAACCGAGGAGCAGTCCTCCGACCTCGGACATGTAAATCAATTGAGTAACAGACATCGTAGCAATGACGAAACGTGTGAATTCGGATTCAATTCCTGAACCTAAAATAGCAGGCAAGAACATATCTGCAAATCCGACAACCATTGTTTGAGCAGCTTCTGCTGCTTCCGGCACTCCTAACACAGTTAAGATCGGGATGAATGGAGAACCAAGCCATTTAAAGAACGGTGTATATTCAGCGATTACAAGTGTGACTGTACCAAATGCCATAACGACTGGCGGGATGAACACCCACATATCAATGACATTTTTTAAACCGGATTTTAGGACTTGTCCGAATGAACCTACAGATGACGCCTTTTCTAATGCTTTCTCTACACCATGCGAAACAACATTATAGCCTTCAGGCAACTCTTCAGCATTCTTATCAATCGGTCTGCCGTCAATGTATTCTTCCGTCTTCCGGGATAATGGATAAATCCTTGGCATGATGAGGGCTAAGACAAAACCTGCTAAAACGACCGTTCCATAGTAAGGAAGGAAGTATTGACTTAAATTCATTTCCTCAATGACAACAACTGCGAATGTAATGGAGACAATCGAAAATGTGGTTCCGACAATTGCCGCTTCTTTCTTCGTATAGAAACCATCTTCGTACTGCTTACTTGTCAACAATACTCCGATAGTTCCGTCCCCAATCCAAGATGCTAAAGCGTCGATGGAAGATCGGCCCGGTAACTTGAATAAGGGGCGCATGATTTTGACCATCATTGAGCCGAAAAACTCTAACAATCCAAAGTTCAATAGAAAAGGCAGGAACAAGCCGGCGAATAGGAAAATAGTGAATAGGAAGGAAACAAGTCCATCTGGCGCTAATAATAGTCCGCCAGTGTTTTCATTCCAAAAAGATTCAGGTCCGAATTGCAGTACGACCATAAGGGCGAAAATCGCACCTAATACCCGAACGATTGTCCAAAACCAATTCACATTGAATAGATTACCGATAAATGAATGGGTGTCATTTGAACGGATAAATTTCATCGCCAATGTTAAAATTGCGGTAATGACGAGGACGATGGTGACTGTCCAAGGCATGATCGGCTCCACATACCCTGCCACCCAATTGGCGAGCATGGCAACCGGGATTTTCCATCCCTCTTCAGTTGGTAATGGAATCATGAATAACAAAATGCCTATAATTGACGGCAACAGAAAAATCAGCCATGTAGATGGTGAGAATTTTTTCAAGAATAGTCCCCCTGTAAAATAAGTGTATAATAATTCGTATATATCGTATGAATATACATAATAAGAACAGATGAGCAAAAAGTCAATGGAACATGGAATAGACCTACTATTCAAAATACTATACCCTATAAAAAGGCTCCTACTCAATCATGAGTATGAGCCTTTAAGTGTTAACGATGCTTTAATATGAATTACTCAAAGTCCCTCTTCCATTTATAAAGGAAAAACCGTTCCTTTGATAGCCAATCTATCATTTCCTGATCTTCAGCTTTTAGTTTTTCCTCAATTTCAGGCATCATCCAACCTGTTTGGGAGATATGAGCTTTCATGGCATTCAATTTATTTTCCTGGGCATCCCGAACATCATGAATGACATCAGGAGTTCCGAGTGTTGCAAATGTGTTATTAGCGAATGCTACAAGGTAAAGTTTTGGTCGATCTGCTTCAGGCATCCTCCTAACCGCACGCACTACGGCTCTTGCCGTTGCTTCATGGTCCGGATGAACAGAATATCCGGGATAGAAGGAAATAATTAGAGACGGATTGAGCTCAGTGATTAAGTCATCTACGAGTTTCACCATATCCTCATCATCTTCGAATTCAATTGTTTTATCGCGCAAACCCATCATTCGCAAATCAGTCAGTCCCATTGCTTTTGCGGATGACTGTAGTTCCTTTTTACGGACTTGTGGGAGGGTTTCCCGTGTGGCAAAAGGAGGATTTCCTAAATTCCTTCCCATTTCACCTAATGTTAGACAGGCATATGTTACAGGAATACCCATTTTAATATACGTAGATATTGTTCCAGAGACGCCGAATGCTTCATCATCCGGGTGAGGGAATATGACGAGCACTTGTTTTTCTTTTGCTAATGTCATGTTCATTCCTCCTAATAAGAAAATGGAGTGTCGCTAATTTGAAGTGCGACCGCCAGTTTTCCATCGTGATCGAGCCCTGCCATGAGTAGTCGGCCATGCTCATCCATTTCGTAATGTGTAATTCCTTGTGCATAAACCCAACCGTTTGGAAGTTTCAGTCCAACCCTATGAGGGAAATCTGGCGTTACTTTACCTAATTCATATTGGATGACTGCATTTCGAATAAATGCGCCTGCGTTAAATACTTTTTCGTCTTTATGTGAAGCGTATGCTCCATTAGTCGTTTCCAAATGGATATAAACATCCTTTTTAGAGAACGACTGAAGCAATTGCTGCAAATGCTCTGTCTTTACTGGTTCCATCATTAATCCTCCTAACGACTCGCTGCTTTCAATTTTAAGTATAGCAAAGCATAGAAAAATTGCGATTTTCGTGTTTCGAAATCAGATTGCAATACGTCCAATTCTTTGCTGTAATTTTTTAAACCTAAGAAAAGAGAAAGAGGGGGGATTTCAGTTGAGGAAATTCAGTGCCATATGGAAACAACCGTACTTTGTAATAGGATTCGTACTGATAACCATCCTGATTGGCGGGAGTTTTGTATACGAATGGATATATGGAAACGTTCCAAGTCAGACCTTTTATATTGAAGAGAATGGAAAACCGGTGGAAGGCCAACCGATTTCACCAAGACTTGAACATCCGATACATATTTTCGGGACGGATCAACACGGATATGATTTGCTCACGAAGATTATTTTAGGGGCAAAGTATACGATATTAGGAGCGTTGGGTGTGGCTGCACTTCGGATGTTACTTGCTGTTCCGGTCGGCCTGATCATCGGAACGTACTGGCGTAAATACCGTCATGGCATAAATAGCCTGATGGATCCGATCCACTATTTTCCCATGACGATTTTTGCTGTGTTTATACTGTCACCCATATTACTAATGCCTGTGGAAGGATTTACGTCAACTTTAATGGAACGAATCATGATAGAAGTGATTATTTTGGCACTACTCACTTCTCCCATTGTCATTTCATTGGTAGCTAACGAAACTTCCTTAATTTATACACAGGAATATATCTTAGCATCTAAGGCGCTCGGTGCAGGGAACGGAAGGCTGATTATTAAGCATATTCTTCCTCAACTACGTGAAAAACTCGTCATCATTTTCGGCCAACAAGTGGTGGAGACACTTATTTTGTTTACTCACTTGGGAATCATGAAGCTTTTCTTAGGAGGCACTAAAGTTTCTTACGATCCCGAAATGCCGGATCCACCAATGTCTATTTCCTATGAGTGGGCAGGACTTTTAGGTGATACATTCCGCTACTTAGTAGGTGCACCTTGGCTCCCACTCACACCGGCAGCTTTTTTTGCAGTTCTGATTTTTGCCATATCCAGTATGATGGAAGGATATATTCGGGCAACGAATCCTGAGTTAATACCGAGGAAAAGAAAGCGCATCACTCGTATTCAGGATGAAGTGATCGAATGGAACAGAGAGCAACTCCGTGAAAAGATGGAGCTGTTAAAGCAAGTACAGAAATAAAAAAAGAATTTATAAAGTAAGTTTTTAACATAAAGATCGTATGCTATCATGTTAACTATCAGAATTTTAACAGTAGAGAGAAAAAGAGGGGGACTCGATATGAAGGGTCTGGGAAAATGGCTGATGCAAATCATCATTGCTTTTGCAGCAATGATTGTGATGAGCGGATTACCAATAATCATCAGGGGGTTGCAACAAGGGGAACTTTGGTTAGAAAAAACAGTGGAAATCGTCATTCAGTCTGTCAAAAATCTTTTTCCACTTAAGGATTATGTATTTCAATATGACCAGGGCTGGGCGGGAGTAAAAGAGTATACTTACGCCAAGACATTGTCGGAATACGTGGAATACTCACTGCAAATCTTAGGACTGGCGTTGGCGGCTGCCGTAATCTTTGCCATCTTAGGAACTTTCATTACGATGTTATTTAAGGAAAAAACAAGACAGCGCATTAAGTTGACTTTCTATTTTCTTGAATCCATGCCTGATATTTTAGTGATAATGCTCGCCCAATTGTCAGTTGTGATGATTTTTAAACAAACAGGCGTCCTGATTTCCAAAGTTGCCGTGATCCAAGATGAACGGATATATTGGCTGCCTGTGTTGTGTTTAATGATTTTACCAATGATTCAGTTATACCGGTTGAGCATGCTGACATTTGAAGCGGAAGAGCGGAAATTGTATGTGGAATTCGCAAGGTCTCTCGGTTTTGGGAAACTGGTCATCCTCTTTTTCCATATTTATCGGAATGCCATTGTCAGTGTCTTTTTCCAATCGAAAAAAACGATGTGGTTTATGTTGTCAAATTTGTTCATTCTGGAATTGTTCTTTAATATGCCCGGAATCATGAATTTTTTAGCAGAGCATCTTACGACGGAAATCTTCTTACTGACCGTATTCGTATTCTTCGTCCCTGTGTTCATCATATATAGTATCGGTGAGTGGTACTTCCTCCGCCGTGTCAACAAAGGGGGAGTATCCACTTGAAGAATGTTTGGAGACAGCCTTTATTTGTGATCGGTTTTACCATCGTTTTCGGTTTGTTAGCTGGAAGCTTTGTATACGAATGGATTTTCGGAAATGAACCAAGCCAAACCTACTGGATTGAGGAAGATGGACGTCCGGTTGAAAGCTGGCCCATTTCTCCAAGGCTTGAAAGTCCTGTCCATATTTTTGGTACCGACCAGCTTGGCTACGACTTATTCAGCAAAATCATCTTAGGAGCAAAATATACGATTTTGTCTGCAATGGCCATCGCTGCTTTACGGATGCTCATTGCGGTTCCGATCGGTTTTATTATCGGAACATCTTTACGCAGATTCCGACCAGCAATTAACAGTCTTATTGACCCGATTCACTACTTGCCAGTTTCGATTTTTGCGATTTACATCTTAACTCCGATTCTATGGATGCCAAGAGAAGGATTTTCGTCGACACTGCTTGAACGGATCGTCATTGAAATTGTCATTCTGGCGTTTTTAACTGCGCCAATTGTAACTGCACTCGTTGCGAATGAATCTGCTTTGTTATATAAACAAGAATATATTTTAGCTTCAAAAACATTAGGGGCAAGCAATGGTCGAATTATCATCAAACACTTGTTGCCGCAATTGCGTGAAAAACTGTTTATTCTATATGGGCAGCAATTGGTTGAGACGCTAATTTTGTTCACGCATTTAGGCATGATGAAACTGTTTTTAGGAGGAACAAAGGTATCCTATGATTTGATAGGTGACCCGCCTATGTCCATTTCTTACGAATGGGCTGGCCTCTTCGGGGATACATTCCGCTCTCTAATGGGTGCACCATGGCTTCCCTTAACTCCAGCTATCTTCTTTGCTATCCTGATATTTGCTGTGTCAGCGATGATGGAAGGATTTACACGGGCGACAAACAGCCAAGCTTCAGTTAAAAGACGTAAGCGAATAACGTCAATTCCAGATGAAGTCATTGAATGGAACCGGGAACAATTGAAAGAAAAAATGACCCTTATGAAATCGGGTCAGCGGTAAGATCTATAATTCATTGAAACTGGCTATTTCAGAACAGATGGGAACCCGTTACATAAGGGTTCCTTTTCATTTACCATATTGGATAATTGACAATTTGATGGTGGTAAAGTCAATCTTCAAAAGAACGATGAAATCATTGAAGTGTTATGAATAAACATTGGGTAATAAATTTGATAAGATGTAGCTCTCTTACCTTTACATGAAAAAGTAAACGTTAAATGTAATGGAAAACAAAAAGAATGATGTAGGTGATTATTATTCAATCTGAATTAGCGATCTTGACTGTTGTGGTTATCATTTCAATCGGCATTTTCTCGCAGTTCGTTGCTTGGAGAATACAATGGCCGTCCATTGTTATTATGTCATTGGCTGGAATTTTGATCGGCCCCGTATTTGGAATGGTCAATCCGCAAGAAGTGTTGGGAGACCTTTATAGTCCGATTATTTCTCTTGCTGTAGCTTTGATATTATTTGAAGGTAGTACAAGCTTGGATATTCGTGAATTGAAGGGGATATCAAAGTCGGTTTATCGAATCGTGACCTTCGGTACATTCATTGCCTGGATTGCCGGCTCGTTAGCTGCGCATTTCATCGCAGGTCTAAGTTTAGAGATATCATTTATCATCGGAGGACTATTTGTTGTTACAGGACCTACCGTCATTATCCCGCTCTTGAGGCAAGCAAAATTAAAACCGAGGGTTTCCACAATATTGAAATGGGAAGGTATTATTGTTGACCCTATAGGCCCATTGTTAGCTTTATTCGCCTATGAAATCATTAAGATTACATCTGCAGAATCATTTAGTTTTGGTGATTTCATTCCATTCTTCAGTGGTGCGCTCATGGCAGCCTTATTAGGATTTCTAATCGGGATCGCCGTAAGTTATATAGTAGGGAAAGGGTTAATACCTGAGTATTTAAAGACGCCCATCATCTTCTGTTTCGTATTAATTTCCTTCACGGCAAGTGAAGTGATCATGCATGAAACGGGGATGCTTGCCGTAACCATCATGGGACTCACATTGGCACGGTCAAAGAAATATCTACATTCTCTTGGCAGTATCGGTCATTTCATGGAAAATATCTCGATACTATTGACATCCACTGTATTTATTTTGCTCACAGCATCTCTGACGCGCGATCAAATCATGGAAATTTTCACATGGCCGATTATGATTTTTGTAATCGCCATGCTAATTATTGTGAGACCATTGTCCATTTGGATTTCGACAATCGGCACTGAAATGACGTTAGAAGAGAGAACGCTTGTTGGCTGGATTGCGCCGAGAGGAATTGTGGCATTAGTGGTTTCAGGATATTTTGCATCCTTATTGCTTAGGGATGGATATCAAAATGCATCAATATTGACTTCACTCACGTTGGCGTTGGTCTTCTTGACGGTTTGTTTCCATGGATTTTCACTGGGACCACTTGCGCGAAAATTACATTTATCCACCGATGGCTCTGCAGGAGTGCTGATTGTGGGAGCCAGCAGCTTTTCGGTGGCCTTTGCCAATCATTTGAAGGAAATGGGCGTTAATGTATTGATCGCGGACACTTCAGGAGACCGACTCTATCGGGCACAGGACTTAGGTATTCATACGTATTATGGAGAAATTCTATCTGAGCATAGCGATTTTGAAATTGATATGACCCCATATGACTCGATATTGGCCATGAAAGGGGATGCGGCGTACAATGCACTTGTTTGCCAATCCTATATGCCGGAATTTGGTTACCATAATACATTTTCTTTACCCGTATCAACGAAACGACCTGAGTTTAAAGAAATTGCTCCGGCGTTGAAGGCGAATATTTTGTTCGGTGAAGAGGAAACATTTAATGAGCTAAATAAAAAAATCAATACGGGCTATTCTTTGGAAACGATAGAGGTTCAAGCGAAGGAAACCATTAAGAAAGATAATATGTTAAATCACGGGATTCCTTTATGTATGAAGAACAAAAATGGGGTATTAAACTTTGTTACATTGAAGGAGAAAATCTCGTTAGAAAAAGGGGACCAACTGGTGGTCTTAACAAAAGATCCGACCAAATAAGAAAAGGGTAATGACAGAAAATCGTCATTACCCTTTTTCATTTAAAGTCAGGGATCTTACACTTCCCGAGTAGTTACCTCAGGTGTACCGTATTTGTTTTTTGCACCATGTAAGACTGGACCGACATATTGATTTAACTTCCAGCCATGTTCGATAGCAGCTGCAACGAATTTCTTCGCTTCCAATACTGCCTCAGAAACATCAAGGCCGTTTGCCAAGTTAGCAGTGATGGCCGCTGCGAATGTACACCCGGCACCATGATTGTACATCGTTTCAGTTTTAGGAGATTCCAATAACGTGAACGTTTTCCCGTCGTAGAAAAGGTCCGCTGCTGTATCATGCTTCAACTGTTTGCCGCCTTTAACGACTACGTATTTTGCGCCAAGCTTATGAATTTTTTTAGCTGCTTCTTTCATGTCCTCGATTGAACGTAGGGGTCCGTTGCCAGCTAATTGACCTGCTTCAAATAAGTTAGGTGTGACGACGAGCGCCTTAGGTAGAAGATATTCGATCATCGCATCGACTGTACCTGGATTCAATACTTCATCTTCACCTTTACATACCATAACAGGATCGATGACAACCTTGTCCGTACCAGTTGCTTCAATACCACGTGCTGCGGCTTCGATAATTTCCTCATTTGCCAACATTCCTGTTTTAACAGCGTCGATTCCAGTGGACGCAGCTGTTTTCACTTGTGCATCAATCACTTCAGTCGACATTGGATAGACGCCGTGGCTCCAGCCGTTATCCGGATCCATCGTAGCAATTACAGTTAATACGTTCATACCGTATGTGCCATGTTCTTGGAACGTTTTTAAATCTGCTTGTATACCTGCGCCGCCTGATGTATCAGAACCGGCGATTGTAAGTGTTTTTTTCAATGTCATCGTTAAAGGCCCCTTTCTATTTACGATTCAATTTTAACAAAAATTGAGTGAATTACAACGATTGGCGTTTATGCCGTTCAAAATTGATGTATAGGAGGAATGACAAGAACTGGACCATTGTTCTACTTGGAACTTTTCTATATTGTTAACGTTATAGATTGTCGAAAAGGGCAGAAAGGGGAGAGGTTTCCGATGCCTAACAAAAAGAAAATCGAAGAGTTGGAACATTTATTGAACGAATTAAAAGCGCAGGATGAAACTTCCGTTACAGTTGAAGAAGCGGCAGGAAGATGGAGTAAACCGAAAGTTTTCACATTTCGGAGCTTCCTTCGTTTCTTCTGGAAGACCAAATACTTATGGATTGCACTCATTGTCATTGCATTGCTGATTGCCCTTCCTTTCATAACGTTTAACTACTTAACAAATGGCAGTACCTTCATGGAAAAGAAAGGGGCAGTGGTTGAGCAGATAATAGATTTGCAAGAGTTAGCTACCGCAGAATCTTACACAAAAGTGTTAGTGGAAAGGGAAGACAACCAGTTATTCGGAAAAGATATCGGGCTGAATATACCAGGAACTAAGAGGGAGTTATTGGTTGTGATTCCCGGCTCTGTCAAGGCGGGTGTGGACTTTTCTAAGGTCGATTCGGGTGACGTAGATGTCAATGAAAAGGACAAGACCATGAAACTGACTCTTCCCGCAGCGGAATTTTTAGGTGAACCATCTTTGGATTTCAATCATGTAGAGATCTATTCCCATGAAGGTCTTTTCCGGACAGAAGCGAATATCGAAGAAGCATATGAACTTGCAGAGGAAGCGAAGAAATTAATCATAGAAGAATCCGCTGGCCAAGGGCTTCTGCAAATGGCGGAGGAAAATGCACGTACAACCGTTGAAGAAATGTTCTCGATTACAGGATACGATGTGGAAATCGAATTTAAGGAGCCTGATCAGAATGCAACTATTCAATAATGACTGGCAGGAAGTTCTGAACTCGGAAACGGAGAAGGGGTACTTCGCTGATTTGATGGGTTTTGTGGAGGAAGAATATGAAGCGCAGACCAGTTATCCACCAAAGGACGACATATTCAATGCGTTTAACCATACTCCGTTTGAACAAGTGAAGGTTGTGATTTTAGGGCAGGATCCTTATCACGGAGCGGGGCAGGCTCATGGCCTAAGCTTTTCAGTGAAGCCGGGTGTCAAGCATCCTCCAAGTCTACGAAATATGTTAAAGGAGTTAAAGGATGATCTTGGCTGTGAAATCCCTAAAGACGGAACCCTAACGAAATGGGCTGACCAAGGCGTGTTAATGCTCAACACTGTTTTAACCGTGAGAGAAGGGGAAGCTCATTCCCATAAAGGTATGGGGTGGGAAACATTTACTGATACTGTCATCCGTAAACTGTCAGAGCGGGAAAAGCCGATTGTATTCGTACTTTGGGGGAAACCGGCCCAAAAGAAAAAAATGCTTATTGATACAGAGCGGCATGCGGTTATCGAATCCGTCCATCCGAGCCCATTGAGTGCAAGGCGTGGATTCTTTGGTAGTAGACCTTATTCGGCGATCAATGAAAAGCTAAGGGAATTTGGACAAGAGCCAATCGATTTTTGTTTATAAATCCGTCACTTTGCTCGTCCACAATTCCGTGGTAAAGTGGAGGAAGTGAGGTGGGGTCATCATGGCGGTCAATTGTTTTCAATGCCGAAACTTTATCGTTACTTGGGATTCTAAAAGTCCTCGTGGCTGCAAGGCATATGGATTCAAAACTCGTGAGCTTCCATCTGCAGTAGTCAAGCGGTCCTCAGGAATGGATTGCTTGCGTTTTGAACAGAAAGAGGGGAAGCGACCATGATACCGATGAACAAATTATTGTCGGAAATGGAGAAACAGCTGGCGGCTGCGAAAACTGCTGGAGATGAACAGATGATGAGAGAGGCTCTTTCAGCCATTCGTTCGCTTTGTGAAGTCGCTTTAAGTGCGGAAAGTCATCCTGGCTCTCTCAAACTAACTGCTCAACAGTCACCACCCGTCCTTCGTCATGAGAAGCTTCAGGAGGAAGATGCGAATGGGGACTCCATTTTTGATTTTTAGAGAAGAGGGATGGATATGAAATTCTTTATAATTGCAGGAGCAGTAAATGCACTGATTTCTGTCGCTTTCGGTGCTTTCGGTGCACATGCTTTGGAAGGGAAGATGCCAGAAAAGTACATTGCCATCTGGCAAACAGCCACGCAATATCAGATGTATCATGCATTAGGCTTAATCGTAATCGGTATTCTAATGAGTTCCACGTTACTCGGTCCATTAACCCAATTGAATTGGGCAGGTTATTTAATGCTTGCCGGCATCATTATTTTCTCGGGAAGCCTATATGTACTAAGCCTTACGCAAATTGGCGTATTGGGTGCCATCACACCAATCGGTGGAGTCGCCTTCATCGTTTCATGGGTATTATTGATTTTAGCCGTATTGAAATTTTGAAGTAAATTTAAAAGGAAACATTCAGAGCAGGGGGAAACCTCTGCTTTTTCATATTTTTGTCAAATGTAGGAGTGAAGTGACTATCCACTGAATGCTACACTAAAAGAAAAGGGGTGTTTGCACATGGTAGCCCTGAAAGACCGTAATTATAAACCACTACTTCTAAGTATCCTCACCTTAGTCATCACATCGAATATTCTTCTATACCGCTCGCCTTTATCATCATGGATTCTAACTCCAGAAACAAGTGGAGTCGTAATCGGCTCTTTAATTGATTTCTCAATCATCGTTCCATTTCTAATTTTGGCACTGACCCGCAATAAAGGCTTTACACTGAAACGTTTCGTGACATGGATGGTCATTGGTATCATTGCTGCACGCTTCATCATTCCGATGGACTATTTCAAACCGTTTACGTTTATTCCGTACGTGGCCATAGCAGCAGAAGCTTTGCTCGTCCTTGCGGAAATCGGGTTGATCTTCCTGTTAGTCCGACGTTTACCCGCTATTATTACCGCAACAAAACAACATGATCTCGGCGCCCTATTCGCTTTCCCTCAAGTTGTAGAGGAAAAGGTCCGCAGTCACCCGTTGATTAAAATCGTGGCTGCCGAAGGGCTTATGCTCTATTATGCATTTGGTTCCTGGAAGCAAACCGCACCCAATGGGGAAGATGTATTAACTCTTCATAAAAAAACCAGCATGGTCGCCTTCTACGTCATGCTCATACATGCAATCGTCATTGAAACGATCGGTTTTCATTGGTGGCTACATGAGAAGTCCTTGGTTCTGTCATTAGTACTCCTTATTCTGAACGTGTATTCGGTAGTCTACATCCTTGGGGATATTCAAGCAGTCCGTTTGAATCCAATGATCGTCCGGGACGGAAAACTCCATGTATCGCTTGGATTAGGTAAGAGAATGACCATTCCAGTCGAGGCAATAGATTCAATTGACTGGGGGAAAGATGCGGAAAATGTCAATTTAAAGGACAAAAATTTAATTGCATTCATGGCTCAGGACTTTGAAACGCCAAAGCCTGATTGTGTTATTCATTTGAAAGAATCTTTAGAAGCGACATTATTTATGGGAATGAGGAAAAGTTACGGCAAAGTTGCTTTGAAGGTTGATGATCCGAACCAATTGAAGCGCCTGTTAATATAAAAAAGAATCTGGACCTTTCAAGCCAAAGGTCCAGATTCTTTTTTACGCTTATTGCCCTGTTTGTGCCCCTGCTCGAGGACCCTGATTGAAGTAATACAATTCTTCATCAAATTCAGCGAAGTTGAAATAGATCATCGGCATGAGGAATCGCTTATCCGTTGCTGCTTCCCGAATGATTACATGATCACGTCCCGCAGCTTCGACATATCCGCGGATGTTGACTACGTTCGACCCACTTTTTGACATCGCATTCTCGAATGAAAAGTGGAAAGTTCCGATTTTTCCTCTGTTCAATCTCAAGATATTCTCAATGTAAGACTCCTCACGGCCTCTATTGGCTGCAGGTATTTGTGGGGGAGTCATCTGCTGGGCTTGGGGCATGACTCCCATTCCCGGGTTCCAATAATATTGGACCATTTCTTCACCCTTTCCGTTAAGTTTTCTAACTTGTGGCAATTGCTCAGAGTGGAAGTGGAAGATACGAGCAAATTGCCCTTTTTTCAGAGGCTTTTTCAAATGACAAGGCGCAACCTCTTCGTTGAAAATATATGCAAGCGTTTGAAGCAAAAGTACATAAATCGGCACGTACTTACGAAGATAACGGAATGATCGGCTGGTTTTCAGTTTCAAACACTGAACGAATGTTTGGCATGGCCCTAATCTTTGACACGAAAAAACCGCAAGCATTAGCCTGCGGAATTATAAACCTTATACGCGGAAGAATTCATCCATTTTTTCATTGCCTTCAAGCAGTGTACCGACATAGAAGGAACCGAACTCACCGTAGCGAGCGCTCACTTCGTCAAAACGCATTTCATATACTAATTTCTTGAACTGGAGGACATCATCAGCGAATAGCGTCACGCCCCATTCCCAATCATCGAAACCGACAGAACCAGTGATGATTTGTTTGACTTTACCGGCATAAGTGCGGCCGATTTGGCCATGGCTGCGCATCAATTCTTTACGGGAGTCCATATTTAGCATATACCAATTGTCATCGCCTTGACGACGTTTGTCCATCGGATAGAAGCATACATATTGGGAACGTGGAAGCTCAGGATAAAGCCGTTTGCGGACATGTGGATTTTCGTATGGGTCTTCGTTGGAATTGCCGCCAGCCAGATAATTGGAAAGCTCTACGACGGATACATACGAATATGTTGGAATCGTATAGGCAGCAATCGCCAATTTGTTGAATTCCAATTCAAGCTGTTGCAATTCATCCATCGTCGGACGTAAAATCATCAGCATAAAATCAGCTTTCTGGCCGACAACTGTATAGATTGCGTGGCTTCCTGTATGCTCAACATGTGCTGTATTCAATTTCTCCACAAACCCATAAAACTCATCAAGTGCTGCCTGGCGTTCTTCTTGCGGAAGCAATTTCCACGTTGGCCAGTCCATCGAACGGAAATCATGGAGGGCATACCAGCCATCCAATGTTTGTGCTGCTTCGTTCATTGTTCGGACACTCCTTCAACCTGTATTTATTCCCCTTCAGTTTAGCATATTGTCGATTGAAACGTTCAATCGCAAAGCCTACTGTCACCAATTTGACATGAGTCTTGCTTTTTCGTGTATGCTATCAGAAGAAAAGTCGTTTGGAGAGATTGAACTATGCATGAACTCGAACTAATGTCACGTACGAAATGGCGCTACCTCGACCAGTCGGTCAGTCTGGTGGAGCGCTCACCCTTAGAGTCTTTCGCAATGGACGATACTCTTTGCCACCTTGTCGGCAGTGGCCAAAGTTCTGAAATATTTAGAACATGGGTGCATGATCATTCCGTTGTATTGGGCATACAGGATCATCGGCTTCCATATCTGGATGAAGCCGTTAAGGTGATTGAACAGGCTGGCTATCAACCGATTGTCCGAAATTCGGGAGGACTGGCAGTAGTCCTTGATTCCGGTGTTTTGAACGTTTCAATTGTCCTGTCGGAAAAAACGAACTCAGTGGATATTCCCGCCGCCTATGAAATTATGGTCGCTTTTATTAAAAGATTGTTTCCAGAAGCGGCTAATGAAATCGAAGCCTATGAAATTGTCGGCTCATATTGCCCAGGTTCATACGATTTAAGTATAGGAGGCAGGAAATTCGCAGGCATCTCTCAACGCCGGATCCGTTCAGGAATCGCCGTGCAAATCTATTTATGTATAGAAGGTAGCGGTGCTAAACGAGCGGAATTGATTCGTGAATTCTATAACGCTGGTATACAGGGGACTGAAACGAAGTTTTCCTACCCTGACATTCAGCCGGAAGTGATGGCATCCCTTAGTGAACTGATTGGAGCAGAGCTCACTGTCAGAGAAACGGTAGCGCGGATTGAAGCCATGCTTACAACGCTTGGTCAATTGAACAAGAATTCTTTAACAGTAGAAGAATTGAAACTATATGATTATTACTTGAACCGGCTCATCGAACGGAATCGTAAGCTTTTATCCGAATAAAGAAAAAAAGAAATCTGCAAATCTCATCGAAACTTAATTATAACTTCGATGAGGTCTATTCATTCCTACCTTAGGAGAATATGCAGATTTCTTTTAATTCGGTTGTAAAGCTATTAATTTGTTGGCGGTTCTTTCGTAACAAGATTCCCGTTTTTCTCCATTTTGAAAACTGGGGACACTCGTTCTTGTTCCTCATCAAGAGTCACAAGCCTGCGTGCGCGATTCATAATTTGGACGAATGCTTCGTAATCTTCACGGATTGCGATATTTTCTTCTTCAAGTTTACGAACCTGTGCTTCCAATTTCGAAGCTTTTTCGTTAGCAGCATTCGCCATATGTCTCCATTTAACAGCTTCCGAGTCGACTAAACTACTATGCTGTAATCGCATAAGGTATGCAATGACAACATCGAGAGATAGTGAGGAAAGTTGAATGGACGCCGTTGGTTGGCTTTCCGTATGGTCCCCTGTAGCTGGAACAACATAGAGTCCTTGATTGCGACGGCGGTATTCTTTCCCAAGCAAACGCATATTGCGCTTACGTTCCTTTTTCGCCTCGGACAACTCTTTTTCATATTCGCGTCGTACGACTGCATTCCATCGGAAACCGCAAGCCGCTGCTGTCCGGTTCAGCGCATCCCCGGCCTCCTCAAACGCATTCAATTGTGTACTGCCCTCTCGAACGTGCCGGAGCACCGTTTCTGCTAATAATTCATCGTTTTCTTCTAACCATGCATCCTGCCGGACTTTCACCATGATAGAGCCTCCTGCCATGTTAATAGTTTTATGTGTACATCCCCAAGTTTGGGCGGAAACTCTGACTTTTATTCATTCAATTAATCACGTAACCCATTTTTTTGAAAACAACATTTCAAATTAAGGAACAGTTTGCGAGCATCTTTTATTTGAAGACTGATTCTACTATAATTGGGTATATGATGTGTCAAGGAAGCAGGTGTGTTGAATGAGTTATGCCAGCCGGAAATTGGCAGAAGAGAAAGTGTTCAAAGATCCGGTCCACCGTTACATACATATCCGTGATCAAATCATTTGGGATCTGATCGGGACAAAAGAATTTCAGCGCCTGCGCCGGATTAAACAGCTGGGTACGACGTATCTTGTATTCCACGGGGCGGAGCATAGCCGATTCAACCACTCCTTAGGTGTCTACGAAATCGTCCGGCGAATCATTGATGATACTTTTAAAGGCCGTCCGGAATGGGATGAAAGTGAACGAATTGTAGTCTTATGTGCTGCACTACTACATGATTTGGGACACGGTCCATTTAGTCATGCATTTGAAAAGGTGTTTGGAACGGACCATGAGCAGTTCACGCAAGCAATCCTGACTGGTGAGACGGAAGTGAATGCCGTTTTACGTAAAGCAGGGGAGGACTTCCCACAAAAAGTAGCGGATGTCATTGCAAAGACCTATCCTGACAAACTCGTCGTTAGCCTTATTTCCAGTCAGATCGATGCTGACAGAATGGATTATCTTCAACGCGATGCATATTTCACAGGTGTGAGCTACGGACATTTTGACATGGAACGTATATTGCGCGTCATGCGGCCGAGGGAAGATCAGGTCGTCTTCAAATATAGCGGGATGCACGCAGTTGAAGATTACATCATGAGCCGTTATCAAATGTATTGGCAAGTGTATTTCCACCCAGTATCGCGAAGTGCAGAAGTGATCCTGACCAAAATTCTACAGCGTGCAAAAGAGTTGAATGGGACAGGCTATCAGTTTAAGCGTGAACCCGATCACTTCAAATCTTTTTTCTGTCATGAAGAGACGCTTGAGGACTACATTGCATTGGACGAGAGCATCATGTTCACCTACTTCCAAGAATGGATGAAGGAAGAAGACTTTATATTAGCCGATCTTTGCGACCGCTTCGTTAATCGGAAGCTATTCCAATACATTAACTTTGACCCTGCGAAAGAGTATCGTAAACTGTCAGAGCTCGAGCAACTTTTCAAAAAAGCAGGCATTAACCCGGAATACTATCTCGTTGTCGATTCCTCATCAGATTTGCCTTACGATTTTTATAGGCCCGGTGAAGAAGAGGAACGACTGCCGATCCACCTTTTGATGCCGAACAATGATTTACGGGAACTATCACGATCCTCTGATGTTGTCGATGCGATTTCGGGGAAACGAAGAACTGATCATAAACTCTATTTTCCGGAAGATGTGCTTACGGAAGATGGGAAGAAGAAAACGTTGAAAAAACAAATCTTATCCGTCCTTCGTGGAGAATAAGAAAGGAGGGACACGACTTGCTGCAGGAACACGCTAAAATTGTACAGTTCGTCTCCATCGCGAATGGAGTGACCGGACGGAAAAAGTTGCAGAAGATGATCTATATCGCTAAGAAAATGAGATTCCCCTTTTTTGAAAAATACGAACTACATATGTATGGTCCATATTCGGAAGAATTGACGCTTCGTGTTGAAGAGTTATGTGAAATGGGCTTTTTAAATGAAAATAAAGAAGACAAGGGGTCGTACGTTCAATACTCTTACAGGACAACGGACGAAGGGTCGACGTTTATCGAAACACTTTGCGAAGAAAATGATCATTTAACAAAGTGCATCGATTTATTGAACAAAAAAAGTGCCCGTTTCTTGGAATTGGTCTCGACTTTGCTGTATTTCGATCACTTGCCTAATACAGAGCGAATCGAAAAAGTAAAAGCCGTCAAAGGAAAATTGAATTTTACTGAAGAGGAAATGGAAGAAGCATTTGCCTTCATCGAACAATTGAAAGCATGTACAGTAGCCTCATGATGATGATCAAAGCACTCTCTGTAGTGCTTTTTCTTTTTGCTTTTGAAACTTTTTTGAATAGTATGCGTATTTAAGTTGGGGTGAGAGGATGAAAAAGCAATCGGTCATATTGTGCTTAGGGGTTATTGTGTTTGAAGCGATCGTGTTCTTTGGCGTTTCGACTTATTTTGGCTGGTCATATGTTGATATAAGTGCATTAGGGGGGATTTCCCTCTTCGGATTAGTGTATTTGATTAAATACAATTCCTACCAAGTTACGAACATTGACAATGCTTACGAAAGGGCATGGGCCTCAACTGCAGAGGAGCGGTTGCCATTCAGTTTCAAACTGGATCCAGTCCGGACAGGCATGCTACTATACGCTGCTGTAAGTTTCGTCATCGCAATAATCGTCTATTTCCCATACTTTATAGATTAATGAAGGTAGAGGTGCTTTTATGAAGGATGAAAAAGGAGCCGATTATCGGCTCCTTTCGCATGATTGTCTATTATTGATCGCTGAAACGTTTACCGGCAACTGCATAGTGATTTTTCGACATTTCTTCAATAAAAACGACGACATTTTCTTCCGGAGCACCAGTAGTTTCAGAAACGGCTTTCGTCACTTTTTCACAAAGATCACGTTTTTGTTCCTCGGTACGACCTTCCAGCATTTTAACTGTTACATAAGGCATAGGAAATCCTCCTTTTTCACAAAAGTGGTTATATTGGATATAATAGCAGAATGGAGGGGACAACGTATGGCAAATGAACAAAAACCAAAAGATAAATTAGGCTTTACCATTATCAAGGACGATCCGACGGACGGCCACAAAGGATTCGGCATCGGTTCCCTGTCGCTGGAAAACGTGTCGCCTGTGTTCATTGATATAGAAGAAGGCAGGGCGTTTGTTGACATCGGTGCGATGCATGCTCGAAGTGAAGTGGAGAGAGGCGTTAAATTCACGACTAATCGCGAAGACTCCGATGGTGAAGGTCGCAAACCTTACTGGTTAGTATGGGTCACGATTGATTATAAAGAGGACGGTCCATACTATGCTGGTGTGACAGCATGTGAAATGGTCGTCAACAAAGCAAAGCGTAGAGGCTACAAGATTTTAGCCGATCATGTCAACAAAATGGATAAATCCATGAAGCGAAAAATTATAGTAGAACAAATGGATGATAAATCCAAAAAAGTATTAGCCGATTTTCTTTCCAATCTCAATCCGGAATTGTGGGAACACAGCGAAGAAAAACTGAAGTCAGATTTGGCGAATTTGTGAAAACTATTTGTTTTATTGAATGTGACGTGGAAAGGCAGTAAACTAATCTTAGCTTACAAATGTGAGCTAGGACATAGTTTTTCCATATTTCGTTGGGGGCCATGCGGAATTGCGTCAAACCCAAGCCCAATGCCCCATGATTCCCACATATGGAAGAACAAACAGAAGGCTGTCACGTTAGTGGCGGCCTTTTGTTTATGGATTAAATGTTATATAGGTATATTAACGAGGCGGATTTATGAACAAAGATTTCAGAGGTGACCAACGTTTTTATTGGAATCGGTAGTAAACGAAGCATAATCGGTAGTAAGCGAGTGATTATCGGTAGTAATTGACTCATAATCGGTAGTAAACGTCTAACAATCGGTAGTAAAGTAAATTGTCGATGCTCAAGCAGGTTTTTAAAACCAGATCTCATACATTTTCAATAATCGGTAATAAACCAGCCATAATCGGTAATAAAATAAAGAAAATCGATAATAAAACCACAACAATCGGTAATAATCACAAAAAAAGCGGATTCCCCTTCATTCAGAGGAACTCCGCCTTTCTTTATTTCAATCAAAAAACGAGAATGGGAATAGTTGGAAACCTTCGTCTTTTTCGCCGCTTGACCGTTCAGCCCGAAGTGCGGGATCGGTACAAAGTTTATCCGGGATATCTTTATCCTTTACATAGATCAGACGCTTCTTTTCACAAGCGGAAACGGCAATACCTCCTGTTTCCACGTCAACGATTACACCGGTCACGCCTTTTGGCGGCAGGAATGGTTCTGCGGGCTGGCCGCTTAATGCTTTTTCCATGAATTCGATCCAAATTTGTTTCGTCGCCTGTTTGTCGCTCGCTTCCGTAAGTTGTTTTCCGACGTCATAGCCTGTCCAAATACCTGCGGTTAAAGACGGTGAAAAACCGATTAAATACTGATCAGATAATGTGGTTCCTGACTTCGCGGCATATGGACGAGTTTGTTTTGCTCGCATGGATAATCCGGTTGCTGGAGTGTAGTCGTTAAAAACAGGGTCGAACATGCCGGTCATAAGATGTGTGAGGATAAACGCATCTTCCTCTAACAGGGCACGTTTCCGTTTTCCTTCTTTTCGTACATAGACATCCCGGCCGTCCTCGTCTTTGATTGACAAAATCATCACGGGTTCCGTTTTTTCACCGCGTGCAGCAATGATGTTATAGGCGTTTGTCATATCCTCCAATGTTACTTCGGATGTACCGAGTGCCATCGCAGGTGTATCTAAAATCTTTGCATCGACGCCAAATCGTTTCGTCACATTACGGAAAGGCTCATACCCGATCTCTTCTAATGTTTTCACCGCATAAATGTTATCGGAAATGGCGAGAGCCTGAGCCAGCGAAATAGGTCGATGTGCAAACTTTCCGTTCACGTTACTCGGTTCGTAAGTCGCACGGCCGCCATCATACGTGAAGACGGTTTCCTCACTACGAAGATAAGTCAATGGCGAGAAGCCCTCTTCGATTGCAGCAGCATACAGAATCGGTTTCATAGCGGATCCGCTCTGCCGTTTTGCTTGAGTCGCCCGATTAAACGGACTTGCTGTATATTCACGTCCGCCGACCATGGCCGTTACATAGCCCGTATCCGGTTCCATCGCAACGAATCCTACTTGCAAATCATTATTTGGCATCCATTTTTGAATGGATTCTTCAGCGACTTGCTGATGATGTACATTCAAGGTCGTCTGGATCGTCCAGCCTCCTTCTGAGAGGAGACGACCTTTATCTGTCAAAATTTTTTCCGCTTCCTTCCAGACTTCATCCAAGAAATAAGGTGCTACGAGTTTCGTATCCCTCCATTCCTCGTGTTTCAAGACAATCTGCTCAGCTTTAGCATGCTCGCGTTGTTCCGATGTAATATAATTTTGAGTTTCCATCAGTGAGAGAATCACTTGTTGACGATTTGTTGCGTTCTCCATACTTTCCACTGGTGAATAAATGCTTGGACCTTTCGGGATCCCGGCAAGTAAGGCTGACTCGGCCAGCGTCAATTCTTTTGCGGGCTTTCCAAAGTAAAACTTGCTTGCCGCTTCAACTCCGTACATCCCATGTCCGAAATAGACGGTATTTAAATAGCCTTCCAAAATGACATCCTTGTCATAGAAAACTTCCATCCGGTACGCAATGAGTGCCTCATTCACTTTTCTGGTCCATGTCTTATCTAAGGAAAGGTATAGATTACGGGCATACTGTTGGCTGATTGTGCTCGCGCCCTCAACCTTACGGAACGCTTTAATGTCTTTCAGTAAGGCAGAGGCGATCCGTGAGTAATCAAACCCGTGATGCTCATAAAAATCTTTATCTTCCACCGCAATGATTGCATCTACTAAAAATGGGGAAATCTCATCTAAAGAGACCCAATATCGACGTTCGGCTGCGAAGCGGTCACCGATCTCGTTGCCATTACGGTCAAGGAAGATGGTCGCTTTCGGCACGCTAAGGGAAGGGGCCCCGGTAATTTGTGCGTATAATCGTAATGATATAAAAGCTGTCACAGCAGCGGTCAAAACCGATAAGCTGATCAGCGCAATTTTACGCCAACGATTTCGCCGTTTTCTCTTTTTCTGATACGTCATTCTTTGCATACAGCAACGCTCCGTTTCTCATTTGCTAACAGTATGCGAGCTGGGTCCATAATCTAAACGGAAAAGTGATGAAAAAATAGTTGCACTTTCCGGCAAAACCTCTATACTTTTTCTGTATTTGTTTTTCGACAGAATGCGGCAACACTAAGAGTAGAAAAATGATTGTAAGGAGGAATATAAAAATGGCTGGACTTTGGTATACGGAAAAGCAGACCGAGAATTTCGGGATTACGATGAAGGTGAACCGTACTTTGCATACAGAACAGACAGAATTCCAATATCTCGAGATGGCGGAAACTGCTGAGTGGGGGAATATGCTGTTCTTGGACGGTATGGTCATGACTTCACAGAGGGATGAATTCGTCTACCATGAAATGGTGGCGCACATTCCTTTATTCACACACCCGAACCCTGAAAATGTACTTGTCGTAGGTGGAGGTGACGGAGGAGTCATCCGTGAAGTGATGAAGCACCCTTCCGTCAAAAAGGCGACGCTTGTTGATATTGATGGGAAAGTAATCGAGTACTCGAAGAAATTCTTGCCTGAAATTGCAGGGGAATTGGACAATCCTCGTGTAGAAGTGATTGTCGGTGACGGATTCATGCATATCGCGGAATCTGAGAATGCATATGACGTGATCATGGTCGACTCCACGGAACCAGTTGGTCCGGCTGTAAACCTCTTTACGAAAGGGTTCTATGCAGGAATTTCAAAGGCCTTGAAGGAAGAAGGTATTTTTGTTGCTCAGTCAGACAACCCTTGGTTTAAAGCGGATTTGATCCGTCAAGTGATCAAAGATGTTAAGGATATTTTCCCGGTTACTCGCATGTATACGGCGAACATCCCGACTTATCCGAGTGGACTTTGGTGCTTCACTTTAGGATCGAAGAAGTATGATCCTCTTGAAGTGGCAGAAGACCGTTTCCATGAAATTGAGACGAAGTACTATACGAAAGAGCTTCACAAAGCGGCATTCGTTCTTCCGAAATTCGTGAAAGATTTGGCGGGGGAATAAAACATGAGATTTGAAGAAGCATACTCCGGCAACGTATTCATTAAAAGCCATCCGACATATGAAGATGCACAAGTCGTGCTATATGGCATGCCGATGGACTGGACGGTCAGCTATCGTCCAGGTTCCCGTTTCGGCCCCGCACGTATCCGTGAGGTGTCGATCGGACTTGAGGAATACAGCCCATATTTAGATCGTGAACTGGATGAGGTCAAGTATTTTGACGCAGGCGATATCCCGCTGCCATTCGGTAATCCGCAAAAGAGCTTGGACACAATTGAAGAGTTTGTTGAGAAAGTACTGGCGGATGATAAGATTCCGGCAGGCATGGGCGGAGAACATTTAGTTTCTTGGCCGGTCATGCGTGCTGTGGCGAAGAAATATTCTGACTTGGCGATTATCCATTTCGATGCGCATACGGATCTTCGGGTCGATTACGAAGGTGAACCGCTTTCGCACTCGACGCCGATCCGTAAAATCGCCGAGCATATCGGACCAACCAATGTATATTCCTTTGGTATCCGTTCCGGAATGAAGGAAGAGTTCGAATGGGCAAAAGAAAACGGCATGCATATTTCAAAGTTTGAAGTATTGGAGCCTTTGAAAGAGATACTTCCTTCATTGGCAGGCCGTCCGGTATACGTCACGATTGACATCGACGTTCTTGACCCTGCTCATGCACCAGGGACAGGAACTGTAGATGCAGGCGGAATCACGTCACGTGAATTGTTGGCTTCCATCCATGCAATCGCTGGATCTGATGTCAATGTTGTCGGGTTCGATTTGGTTGAAGTTGCACCAATTTATGACCACTCTGAACAAACCGCAAACACTGCCAGCAAGCTGATCCGTGAAATGATTCTTGGATGGGTAAAATAAGATGAGTGAAGGGGGATTCCATACCGGAATTCCTCTTTTCATTTCACGACCTGCTTGGCCGTGCCTTACAGGAGAAAATGGTCTATAATAAAAGAATTATGAAAGATAGGGAGTCAGGATATTGCCACAAACGGTAGAAAAATTAGTGAAAATCAAACTCGTCACGACCATCCGGCACCCGGACCAGGAAACGGAAACGTTTGAACTGTGGGCGGAAGGTAGACAAGTCGAAAAAGCAGGGAAGACGTATCTAACATACGAAGAAATTCAGGAACATGTCACCGGAAACATTAAAACGACCGTCAAGTTTGGTGAAACGGAAGCACTCATCTTGAGGAGCGGCGGGCTTACGATGAGGCTGCCATTTTCAATGGCCAGCGAACAAAACGGAAGTTTCGAAGGCGAGTTCGGGACGATGCTCGTCACGACAACGACCCTTTCGATTGACCATCGTGATGGAAGATTTACGATTGAATACGCCTTGAAGTCCGGTAGTAATCATGTCGGAGACTATAAATTGGAATTTACATATACGGAGGGAACCTCATGAACGCAGTAGAGAAAGTGCAAGCAGGGATCAAACAAGCATTACATAGTGCAGCAGTAAAAGGCGCTCTAATTTCCGAGGATCAGCAAATCGACATCTTGCTTGAAACTCCGAAAAACAAGGAAAACGGTGACTATGCTACCAACTTAGCGATGCAATTGACGAAAATTGCTAAAAAGCCACCGCGTGCCATTGCTGAAGCAATCGTCGCCAACTTAGACAAAACAAATACAGCGATTGAAACAGTCGATATTGCAGGTCCAGGTTTTATTAACATTACGCTAAACACAGATTACTTAGCGGATGTGGTAAAAGCAGTTTTGGACCAAGGTGAAAACTACGGACGATCTACTTCTGGCGGAATGGAAAAAATCCAAGTGGAGTTCGTTTCCGCAAATCCGACAGGCGACCTTCACTTAGGCCATGCGCGGGGTGCATCAGTAGGGGATTCTCTCTGTAATGTATTGGATTTTGCAGGGTATAATGTTCAACGCGAATACTATATTAACGATGCCGGCAATCAAATCAATAATTTGGCTAAATCCGTAGAAGCTCGCTACTTCCAAGCATTGGGCATGGAAAAGGAAATGCCGGAGGATGGCTACCACGGACAAGATATCATCGAAATCGGGAAGCAACTTGCCGAAGAATTCGGCGACACCTATGTAAAGTTTTCGGACGAGGAACGCTTCAATTACTTCCGCAATTACGGCTTGAATGTAGAACTCGATAAATTGAAGAAGGATTTGGCAGACTTCCGTGTTGCGTTTGACAATTGGTATTCCGAAACCTCCCTTTACACGAACGGCAAAATTGACGTGGCGCTTCAAAAACTCCGCGACAATGGTCACGTATATGAAGAAGACGGTGCGACTTGGTTCCGTTCAACGACTTTTGGTGATGATAAAGACCGTGTCTTAATTAAAAATGACGGTTCTTACACATATTTAACGCCGGACATTGCTTACCATGAAGATAAACTACAGCGCGGCTTCGACAAACTCATCAACATTTGGGGCGCAGATCACCACGGCTACATCCCGCGTATGAAGGCGGCAATCCAGGCGCTTGGCTATGACGGAGACACGCTTGAAGTGAGTGTCATCCAAATGGTTCAGCTCTACAAAGACGGCGAAAAGATGAAAATGAGTAAGCGTACCGGTAAAGCGGTCACTCTTCGCGAGCTTGTAGAAGAAGTGGGACTCGATGCAGTCCGCTATTTCTTCGCGATGCGTTCCGGAGATACACATATGGACTTCGACCTCGACTTGGCGGTTTCCCAGTCCAATGAAAACCCGGTTTACTACTCCCAATACGCACATGCGCGAATCAGTTCCATCCTCCGTCAAGCAGTGGAATTGGGCCAAACTGGCGACAATGCCGATCTTAGCCTGTTGAAATCGGAGAAAGAAACGGAACTCATGAAAAAATTGGGTGACTTCCCACAAGAAGTCGCAACAGCAGCAAAACTTCGTGCACCACATCGGATAGCGAACTATATCCAAGAACTGGCAGCAGCATTCCACAGCTTCTATAATGCTGATAAGGTATTGGATGCAGCGAATCCTGCACTTTCATCAGCTCGGATCGCACTAATTACAGCAACACGCACAACGATTGCGAACGCACTTAAGCTAATTGGTGTGTCAGCACCGGAAAGAATGTAATATATTACAATAATCCCTCGGTCGCGATTGCGGCTGGGGGATTCCTTTTTGTGTAGGGGATTTGGTTGTAGACTTTTGGAGTTTGGTTGTAGACTTTGAACATTTGGTTGGAAATTTTGATTGGTTGGAAAGTTTAGTGGAATGGTTGGAATCTTTTTGTGTTTCGTTGGAAAGTTCGACTAAATGGTTGGAAAGTTTTAGGTTTGGTTGGAAACTTTCCTTAATTGGTTGGAAACTTCGATAACTTAGTTGTAATCCTTCTTCTAAAACAGTTTGAAATTTTCCGTCGACAAGTTTTGTGGTTCATGTATAATAAATGGTGCACGTCAACCAACTTTATATTTTTCGCGTAAAGGTGCTCTGTTTCAATCACAGAGTTAAAAGGGAAGCCGGTTAGAATCCGGCGCGGTCCCGCCACTGTAAGTGCGAGCAAGCCGTAACATGCCACTGGGAAACCGGGAAGGCACGGCGAGCGTCGACCACGAGCCAGGAGACCTGCCTTTACGATACACCCGGAACCTACGAGGATAGGATTGGTGTGGATCGCAATTTTTGCTCTATGCCGATTCAGATCATTCAATCCTCTCGTATGTCTACGGGAGGGTTTTTTATTTTACATAAAATGGAGGAATTGAACATGAAGTCACTTTGGAAATTATGGATGACTGCTGCAATGGCGGTACTATTGCTTGCAGCATGCGGTCAGGATTCTACTGAGCCGGCTGTTAAGGATGAGAGTCCGGCACAAATAGAAAAGGAAGCGGAAGCGGCATTTCCTGTAACGGTTACGGATGCAGTCGGCAATGATATTACGATCGAAGAAGCGCCTGATGCCATCGTCTCTATGATGCCAAGCAATACGGAGATTTTATTCGCGTTGGGCCTTGGGGAAGAAGTTAAAGCTGTAACAGATTTCGATAACTATCCAGCTGAAGCGGCTGAAAAAGAAAAAATCGGCGGCATGGAATTCAATGTTGAGAAAATCGTCTCACTTAGCCCTGATGTCGTATTTGCCCATGAATCGGCACTTAGCACAGGTGAAGCTGGTTATCAGCAAATTCGTGATGCGGGTATTCAAGTGTTCGTCGTTTCCAACGCTGTAGATTTTGAAACGACGTATGTGACCATCGAACAAATCGGCAGGCTCACTGGAAAGACAGCAGAAGCAGAACAAATCGTTTCGGATATGAAAGCGAAAGTGGAAGAGATTCAGGCGAAAGTAGCGGATGTTGAACCGAAAACGGTCTTAGTCGAAACGTCTCCTCGTCCGGAAATTTACTCACCTGCTGGCGATACGTTCATGGACGAGATGTTGAAAATGATGAATGCTGAAAACGTCATTTCCGACCTTGAAGGTTGGGTGAAGGTGGATCCTGAAGAAATCGTGAAACGCAATCCGGATGTCATTTTAACAACTTACGGCGGATATGTGGAGGATCCACTAACTGAAGTGACTGACCGTGATGGATTTGACTCGGTGACAGCTGTGAAGGAAGGCGCCATCGCTGATCTCGATGCGGATTTGACGAACCGCCAAGGCCCACGTTTAGCTGATGGTCTTGAAACAATTGCGAAGGCAATCTATCCAGAGGTTTTCGGTGAGTAAAATAGGAATCGCTTATGGCATATCGATCATTCTTTTAGTGATCGCAGTCTGGCTGGGCGTTTCCATCGGCTCTGTGCCGATTCCGTTTCAAACATTATGGGACTCAAGTGATGAAGCTGCATGGAATATCCTTTGGAAAATCCGTATGCCACGGGTGATCTTAGCTGCATTGGTCGGGGCTTCATTGGCCTTGGCCGGTGCAGCATTCCAAGGATTATTGAAGAATCCTTTGGCCGACCCGTACACATTGGGCGTATCGTCCGGTGCGTCAGTCGGAGCAGTCATCACGATTTTCTTCGGATTAAGCTTACCATTACTCGGTCTTTATACATTGCCGGTGATGAGCATGATGGGTGCATTCGTGACGATGCTTGCTGTGGTGGGGTTTGCGAGACTGGTCGATCGGGCGATGAAAATGGAAACGATCATCTTAACCGGTATCATTTTCAGTTCCTTTTTGGGCTCGATTATCTCACTTATGATTGCATTAACAGGTGAAGAACTACGGCAAATTATCGGCTGGTTGTTAGGAAGCGTGTCCATGCGCGGGTGGAGTTATGTCGCCATGGACGTTCCATTTGTAGCGATCGGAGCTTTATTGATCTGGCTGAATCGCCGCGAATTGAACGCCATGATGTTCGGAGAAGAACGGGCAATCCATTTGGGCGTAGATGTGAAGAAACGAAAGATGATGATCTTAGCAGGCGGCTCGATGCTTACCGGTGCTGCAGTAGCGGTCTCGGGGACAATTGGTTTCGTCGGTCTGGTCGTTCCGCATATGACTCGGTTGTTATGGGGGGCAGATCACAGACACCTATTGCCTTTATCATTCTTGAATGGTGCCACCCTACTGATCATCTGTGATTTAGTGGCGCGTACGATCATTTCCCCGTCGGAATTACCTGTCGGTGTCATCACTGCATTTATTGGCGCACCGGTTTTTGCATTCATTTTCTTCCGACAGCGGAAGAGAGGAGGGGCATGACGTGCTGAAGGTGGAATTTCTATCCGGTGGGTACAACGGGATTGATGTACTCAAGAATGTGTCTTTCGAAGTCGATAAAGGTGAAATATTAGGCGTATTAGGTCCAAACGGCAGCGGAAAGTCAACATTGTTGAAGATGATTTCCGGGATTCTTCCAATCGGCGGCGGGGAAGTGTTACTTAATGAAAAACCGTTAGCCGATTATACAAAAAAGGATCTTGCCCGGAAAATGGCCGTACTGCCCCAGCTGCATGAACATGCTTTCTCCTACTCCGTTAGAGAAACTGTTTCACTTGGCAGGTATCCATATCAAACAGGATGGTTTTCCTCTTGGTCAAAGGACGATGAATCGGCTGTGCGAGAAGCGATGGAAGTGATGGGTGTCGAGGAATTTGAGGATCTTCCCATCGACCGTCTTTCTGGCGGTGAACGGCAGCGAGTATTTGTAGCGCAAGCTTTGGCACAGCAAGCCCCGCTTTTATTGCTCGACGAACCGACAAACCATTTGGATATCGCGCATCAGAAGCATCTGCTCGATACAATCAGACAGGAAGTCGATAGTCGGGGAATGACGGTCGTATCGATTTTCCATGATATTAACCTCGCTTCGTTGTATTGCGACCGGCTGCTATTGATAGAAAACGGCGAAGTGAAAATAGTGGGTGAACCACATCGTGTAGTCAAAGAAGATCAGATCGGTTCGGCATATGAAGTGAAAATCGGGACGCACCCACATCCGGAACAGCCGAAACCGCAAGTGACACTCCTTCCGGATATGTCGTTAGCGGGGAATAAAAATGTGAAGAGAGACATGTTCCAAGCATCTGAACGATTCGTCACACTCCATTCAGAATTCCCCTTGAAAACCGTATCGTCTGCGGTATTGAATCCTGGTTCCGGCTGGTTCCGGAATTTCATCAATCGGCACGTTGAAGGTACTTATGACCACTCAAATCCTCGAAAAGAGATGATCGAGTTTTTGGAAGCACATGGCTACCCGGAAACTGATACGGTGGCGATGATGACAGCCGTTAAGACTGACGAAGCGATCATCAGTGAATATGAAGGAAGCTTCGGAAAACTGTTTGTCATCGTGACTGCTGGTATCGGGCATGCGGTAGACGTGTCAGAAGCCTATCGGCATAACGAAACACCAGGCGTCGGGACCATCAATACATGGGTGATCATAAATGGGCGCTTATCAGATGAAGCCTTTATCCAAGCGATGATCACCGCTACCGAAGCCAAAACGAAAGCGCTCGTCGCAGAAGGCGTGAAGGATCCGATAACCGGAACCCTTGCAACTGGAACGTCAACTGACAGTCTATTAGTGGCTGCAACCCAAGCCGGTGTGGAATTGCCGTTCGCTGGACCCGCAACCGAACTTGGCAAGTTGATCGGTCGAGGAGTCTTTGAATGTACAGTAAAAGCGATTCGTTTGAATAAATGAAAATAGCCGTTCTACAGCTGGTGAAGCTGTGGAACGGTTTTTTTAGTGGGCAAAATTAGATTTTGCTGCGAAAAAGCTGTTCAAAATACAAAGATGAAGAACCCCATAGACAGGCTAAATGTTCAATGATACGATGCCCGAAATGGGGGTGAGGCATTGGTATTGAAGGAGAGAGCTGTACCATTAAAATTGTATGGACTCGGTGCCTTGGAGAAAAGATTGGGTATCGAAGACGAAAACTATTCTTATATTCGCAGGAAGCGGCTTTCTGCTCAGGCAGGTGTAGGCGGGGAAGAGATATTAGATCGAGTTTTCCTAAATAACAAATTTAACCACGAATATCGTATCATTCATGATCTTCATCTAAGCGCTAACTCTAACTTTCAAATCGACACTGTCTTTTTTACACCTTCCTATGTCGTCGTCTTAGAAATGAAAAACTTTGCTGGACGTGTCCGATTCGAAGAAAACCCAAGACAGATGATTCGCACGATGCCAAACGGACAACAAGATGCGTACGATTGTCCTGGAGTCCAATTAGAAAAAAATAGTATGTTGTTGAAAGAATGGCTTTTCGATCGAGGCTTTGACCTTCCGATTTACGGAGCCGTCGTCTTTGCCCGCTCAAGCACTCAATTTGAAAACACTCCGCCATTTAAGGTTTTATTCCCATCCGAACTTCCTGTGTATCTTCGCAAAATCCATAACCCCGGTAGAGAGTTGGACAGCGGAACCTTTCAAATGTTGGCTCACGAATTAGCTAACAGCCACGTTGTTTTTAACCCGTTTCCAATTTGTAAAACTTTTCGGATTCCAGAATCCTCGGTGATGACTGGTGTTGAATGTAAGCATTGTGCCAAGTTGGGAATGGTGAAACTGAAAAAGGGATGGTCCTGCTTGCCATGTGGCTTTGTTGATCGAAATGCCCACCAACAGGCCATAGTTGACTGGTTCATGTTATTTGGAGGTAAGTTGACGAATAAAGAGTGTCGAAGGTTTTTACAGATTGAAAAGGCACAGACTGCTACCAGAATATTAGAAAGTAGCGGATTAATAAGCAAGGGAGAACGAAAAGGGAGAGTCTACTCAATGGATTTATTGGAATTTTTTAATAAAGAAAGTTTCAAAAAACGTAATCGGTAATATATCTTCATAATCGGTAAAATAAACTCAGAATCGGTAATATATTTGGATAATCGGTAATAACATGCAGTTAATCGGTAATAAAATTTTATAATCGGTAATAAAAATTTATTTCCACTTTGTTTGAGGCAACTTTCGTACATAAGTTGCCTTTTCTATCATCTTTCAGTTGACTGAATGCTCATTCATAAAATAAACTAATAATTATATATCGACAGTTTTCTTTGAATCTACTACACTGTTGTTAATATTCATAATTGGGGATCATCATAGAGGGGGGAAATGCAATGAGTCCATTGCTTATCGCAAACTGGATTTTGTTCTTGATGGTAACTGCTTATGCGGTGGCATTGTTCACGTATGTGATCAAGACGCGGATTGAGTATATGAAGCTCGGGAAAAAAGCGGAGTTTGATCATAATGTCGCAGAGCGTCTACGAAAAGTTTGGGTGAATGTGTTCGGCCAAAAGAAATTATTGAAAGATCGAAAGAGCGGCGCGATTCATGTCATGTTCTTTTACGGTTTCCTATTAGTTCAATTTGGAGCCATCGATCTGATCTGGAAGGGGCTCAAACCTGATTCGCACTTGCCGTTCGGACCGCTGTACCCGGCATTTACATTCTTCCAGGAAATTGTGGCACTAACGATTTTAGTTGCTGTTATTTGGGCGTTTTATCGCCGTTATATTGAAAAACTTGTACGTCTGAAGCGTGGATGGAAATCAGGACTTGTTTTAATTTTTATTGGAGGCCTGATGGTTTCGACTTTATTTGCAAACGGAATGAATATCATTTGGCATGGCCATGAAGCTACTTGGACAGAGCCGGTGGCATCGTCAATCGCTGCAATCTTCAGCTTCTTGCCAGCAACAGCAGCAGCTGCATTGTTCTTCGTATTCTGGTGGATCCACTTACTGATCCTGCTTACATTCTTAGTGTACGTGCCTCAATCGAAGCACGCGCATTTAATCGCAGGGCCAGCGAATACGTATTTAACGCGTTTGGACCCTCCGGCAAAACTTCGCCCGATCAATTTCGAAGAAGCGGAAGAGGACGAAGAATCCGAAGAAATGCCAACTTTTGGTGTTGGAAATGTAACTGATTTCAATCAGAAGCAGATGCTCGACTTCTATGCTTGTGTAGAATGCGGCCGCTGTACGAATATGTGCCCTGCAACCGGTACGGGCAAGATGCTATCGCCGATGGACTTGATTACAAAACTTCGTGACCACCTTACTCAAACAGGTGCGGTCATGACACATAAGCAGCCTTGGGTACCAACTTTTGCATTCAAAAACACGAAGGGCAACCAATTGGCACTTGCTGCTGGAGCGGAAGGTGCTGTGATTGAAGATATCTACAGCCCGTCGTTAATAGGCGATGTCATTACAGAAGAGGAAATTTGGGCATGTACGACTTGCCGAAACTGTGAAGACCAGTGCCCGGTTATGAACGAACACGTCGACAAGATTATCGACCTTCGCCGATTCTTAGTTATGTCGGAAGGCCGTATGAACCCGGATGCACAACGTGCGATGACGAACATCGAACGTCAAGGAAATCCATGGGGTCTTAACCGTAAGGAGAAAGAAAACTGGCGCGATGAGCGTCCGGATCTTCACATCCCGACGGTGAAGGAAGCAAACAAAGCAGGGGAAGAATTCGAATTCCTCTTCTGGGTTGGTTCCATGGGAGCATTCGATAGCCGTTCTCAAAAAATCGCTCTTTCATTTGCCCGTCTTATGAATGAGGCTGGCGTCAAGTTCGCTATTTTAGGCAATAAAGAAAAGAACTCCGGTGATACGCCCCGCCGACTTGGAAACGAGTTTTTATTCCAAGAGCTGGCGACAGCTAATATCGCCGAATTTGAAAAAGCGGGCATTACGAAGATTGTCACGATCGACCCGCATGCCTATAACATTTTCAAAAATGAATATCCGGATTTCGGTTTCAACGCAGAAGTGATTCACCATTCTGAAATGCTTTACGAATTGGTCATGTCCGGAAAGCTTAAGCCGAAGTATTCAATTGATGAAACCATTACATTCCATGATTCCTGCTATTTAGGAAGATACAACGACGTATACGATCCGCCGCGAGAAATCCTGAAGGCGATTCCGGGCGTCCAACTTGTTGAAATGGAGCGTAACCGTCAAGACGCCATGTGTTGTGGTGCTGGTGGGGGACTCATGTGGATGGAAGAAGACACAGGTCACCGTATCAACGTCGCTCGTACTGAGCAAGCTCTTCAAGTTAATCCAGGTATCATCAGTTCAGGCTGTCCATATTGCTTGACGATGCTATCAGATGGTACGAAGGCAGTCGAGGTGGAAGAAAAAGTCGGAACATATGATATCGCTGAATTACTTGAGCGTTCCGTATGCGGCGAATACAAACCGCCAGTCGAAGAAGAGGAAAACGAACCAGTTCTACAATAGTCATCAGTTCTTATTGAGTTGAATAAAATGGAGTGATCAGGGAGTGCTGCAGACTCCCTTTTCATTCAGTTTGAAACCGAGCGAGCGTTCAGTCGCTCGTTAAAGTTAAATATATTGAACCTTTTCGTTCAGGAAATTAAACATTCGACAGAAGAGCTGATCTTTCACGAAATAGCCGACAAATGGAACGTAAAAAAGGCTTTGTAAACGAGAAAGGATAATACAGCATCAGGCATAATATCAGCTACACAAAAGGGGATTTTTGAAAGCGTTCACAAAAAAGAAGGGGTGTTTTTGATATGACGAAAACAGTGATTTTGGATGGAGCACGTACACCATTCGGAAAATTCTTAGGGGCATTAAGCCCGCTTTCGGCAAGCGATCTCGGCGGAATCGCCATGAAAGAAGCTCTTCAGCGGGCAGGGGTGGCTGCTGAAGAAGTGGATGAAGTGATTATGGGGTCTGTTCTCCAAGCGGGGCAAGGGCAAATTCCTTCACGCCAGGCAGCTACAAAAGCGGGAATTCCTTGGAATGTGAAAACAGAAACGGTAAACAAAGTTTGTGCATCAGGTATGCGCAGTGTCACACTCGCTGACCAACTGATTCGTCTTGGAGATGAAGATGTGATCGTTGCAGGTGGTATGGAATCCATGTCCAATGCGCCTTACTATTTACCGAAGGCTCGCACTGGCTTCCGCATGAGTGACTCGGTGGTAGTTGACGGAATGATATACGACGGACTTTCCTGTTCATTCAATCCGGACCGCGTTCACATGGGGACGTATGGAAATCGGACAGCAGAAGAATTCGAGTTGACACGTGAAGCACAAGATGAATGGGCATATCGCAGTCATGACTTAGCATTAAAAGCGATCGAAGAAGGAAAAATGGCAAAGGAAATCGTGGCGGTCGAAATCCCACAACGGAAAGGTGAGCCGTTGAAAGTAGAGCATGACGAGGCGCCGCGTAAAGATACTTCGGTGGAATCTTTAGCTAAACTACGACCGGCTTTCGGCAAAGACGGCACGATTACAGCGGGTAATGCTCCAGGAGTGAACGATGGAGCATGTGCAATGGTTCTCATGAATGAAGAACGAGCATTGCAAGAAGGGAAAACGCCATTAGCAACAATCCTCGGTCATGCGGAAGTGGCGATTGAACCGGAAAACTTCCCTCAAACACCAGGACTCGTCATCAATGCCCTATTAGAAAAGACTGGCAAAAAATTAGAGGACATCGATTTATTCGAAATTAATGAAGCCTTCTCGGCAGTCGCATTGGCAAGTGCCAAGATTGCAGGACTTGACCCGAACAAAGTGAACGTCAACGGGGGAGCGGTTGCACTCGGACATCCCATCGGCGCAAGTGGAGCACGCATTATTTTAACACTTGCATACGAATTGAAACGCCGCGGCGGCGGAATTGGAATCGCAGCCATCTGCTCCGGCGGCGGCCAAGGCGATGCCGTCATGATTGAAGTGAAATAACTTAGGGTGAGCTTACTACCGATTTTGTAGGTTTTACTACCGATTGTTCGATGTTTACTACCGATTATTGTGCTTTTACAACCGATTATTTGAGGTTTACTACCGATTATGTTCGATTTACTACCGATTATGAAAAAAGCATTTTTCAAATCATCCAGATAAATAGACAATCGTTGATATCCGCTCAACAATCGTTGATAAATCCGAATAATCGTTGATATCCACCCAACAATCGTTGATAAATCCGAATAATCGTTGATATCCATCCGACTCGTTGATAAATCCAGACAATCGTTGATATCCACCAACTATCGTTGATATATCCAAATAATCGTTGATATCCGTTCTACAACCACAAGATTCAAAACAAAGGGGACTTGCATGATATGAAAATCACAAAAGTTATGGTCATCGGTGCCGGGCAGATGGGGTCTGGTATCGCTCAAGTCTGTGCACAAGCAGGCTTCGATGTAAAACTCAATGACATTAATGTAGCGTCAATTGAAAAAGGGGTTCAATATATTACAAAAAACCTTTCCCGCAATGTCGAGAAAGGCCGACTATCCGAGGAGGAGAAGGCATCTGTTTTAAGCAGACTCACGCCTTCCCACAATCTATCGGATGCACAAGATGTTGATATTGTCATAGAGGCTGCCGTCGAGAATATGGAAATTAAACAATCCATCTTCAAGCAGCTCGACGAGATTACGCCGAAACACGCGATTTTAGCAACGAACACATCGTCCTTGCCGATTACGGAAATTGCAGCGGCAACGAACCGTCCAGAGCAAGTCATCGGGATGCATTTTATGAACCCGGTACCGGTCATGAAGTTGGTGGAAATCATCCGTGGTCTGGCAACGTCTGACGAAGTGTATCAAACGGTTGAGCAGATGTCGAAAGACTTGTCGAAGGTACCGGTTGAAGTGAACGACTTCCCGGGATTCGTGTCGAACCGAATCCTCATGCCGATGATCAATGAAGCGATTTACACATTATACGAAGGGGTAGCTTCCAAGGAAGCGATCGATGAAGTGATGAAGCTCGGCATGAACCATCCGATGGGACCGCTCCAGTTGGCGGATTTCATTGGACTCGATACATGTCTTTACATTATGGAAGTACTTCACGAAGGATTTGGGGACAGTAAATACCGGCCATGCCCACTCTTAAGAAAATACGTGAAAGCCGGATGGCTCGGCAAAAAGGCTGGCCGCGGTTTCTATGTTTACGAATAAAGGGGACGTTTCAACATGAATCTCACATTAACGGAAGAACAGCTAATGATGCGCAACATGGTCCGGGACTTTGCAAAAACAGAGATCGAGCCATTCATCGAACGGATGGAAGAAGGGGAATTCCCGAGAGAAATCCTCAAGAAAATGGGCGAGTTAGGGCTTATGGGGATCACCACACCGGAAAAGTACGGCGGTTCTGAAATGGATTTCTTATCGTATATCATTGCCATTCACGAATTATCCAAGGTGAGTGCGGTAGTTGGGGTCATCCTATCTGTCCACACTTCGGTGGCGACGAATCCGATTCTTTATTTCGGAACGGAAGATCAGAAACAACGCTATGTGACAAAGCTGGCAAGCGGTGAATATTTAGGGGCGTTCTGCCTCACAGAACCGTCTGCTGGTTCAGACGCAGCGGCAATGAAATCGAGAGCAGTAAAAAAGGGAGACCACTACATCCTAAACGGCTCCAAAGTCTTTATTACAAACGGCGGGGAAGCGGATATCTATATTGTGTTCGCTGCCACGAAACCGGAACTCGGCAGCAGAGGAGTATCGGCGTTCATCGTTGAAAAGGGGACGCCAGGACTGATCATTGGAAAGAACGAAGAGAAGATGGGGCTTCACGGTTCGATGACGGTCGAGCTCACATTCGATAACATGGCGGTGCCAGCAGAAAACCTGCTTGGAAATGAAGGGGAAGGCTTCAAAATCGCTCTTTCCAATCTCGATGTAGGCCGGATCGGAATTGCGGCGCAGGCACTTGGGATCGCAGAAGCAGCGTATGATGCAGCCGTCAATTACGCAAAAGAGCGCATCCAGTTCGGTAAACCAATTGCGGCCAATCAAGGCGTCGGCTTCAAACTTGCTGATATGGCAACAGCCCTTGAAGCATCTAAACTTCTCGTCTACCGGGCAGCTGAGCTACGGGCAAAAGGTCTACCATGTGCCCAGGAAGCTTCGATGGCGAAGCTCATGGCTTCTAAAACCGCGGTCGAAAATTCGATCGAAGCAGTTCAAGTGTTCGGCGGTTATGGCTATACGAAGGATTATCCGGTTGAACGGTATTTCCGCGACGCAAAGATTACCGAAATCTATGAAGGTACAAGCGAGATCCAGAGAATCGTTATCAGCAAACATTTACTCAAATAAGGGTGGGAATGAATATGAACTTTCAATTATCCGAAGAACATGAAATGATCCGCAAAATGGTCCGTGACTTCGCTGAAAATGAAGTGGCACCAACAGCTGCAGAACGCGATGAAGAAGAGCGCTTTGACCGTGAGATTTTCGACAAAATGGCGGAACTTGGCCTCACAGGGATTCCATGGCCGGAAGAATACGGCGGAATCGGCAGCGATTACTTGGCATATGTCATTGCAGTGGAAGAACTATCACGTGTCTGCGCTTCAACAGGAGTGACACTATCTGCTCATACTTCCCTCGCAGGTTGGCCGGTCTTCAAGTACGGTACGGAGGAGCAAAAACAGAAATACCTTCGGCCGATGGCGGAAGGCACGAAAATCGGTGCATATGGGCTGACTGAACCGGGTTCTGGTTCTGACGCAGGCGGTATGAGAACGACTGCCAAGTTGGACGGCGAGCACTACGTATTGAACGGCTCAAAGATTTTCATTACAAACGGCGGAGTAGCTGACATCTATATAGTGTTTGCTGTAACAGATCCTGAATCTAAACATAAAGGTACGAGTGCATTCATCGTGGAAAAAGATTTCGAAGGATTCTCTGTCGGCAAGAAGGAGAAGAAGCTTGGAATCCGTTCCAGCCCGACTACGGAAATCGTCTTTGATAACTGCCGTATACCGAAGGAAAATCTACTCGGCCAAGAAGGCGAAGGATTCGTTATTGCCATGAAAACTCTGGACGGTGGACGTAATGGGATTGCTGCTCAAGCGGTCGGAATTGCACAAGGGGCACTCGATGCTGCTGTTGGCTACTCGAAGGAACGTGTTCAGTTCGGAAAGCCGATCGTAGCGAATCAAGGCGTAAGCTTCAAACTTGCGGATATGGCGACTTCCATCGAAGCGTCTCGTCTTCTCACGTACCAGGCAGCATGGTTGGAATCGAACGGTCTTCCGTACGGAAAAGAATCCGCAATGGCGAAGCTAATGTCAGGCGATACAGCAATGAAAGTAACAGTCGATGCAGTTCAAGTATTCGGTGGATACGGCTATACGAAGGATTATCCGGTAGAACGTTTTATGCGGGATGCGAAGATTACGCAAATCTATGAGGGAACGCAGGAAATTCAGCGCCTTGTCATTTCCCGCATGATTACGAAGTGACGGAAAGAATGATGGAGAATAAACGAGAAATCCTGACTTCGGTCAAAGATGAGACACTGATCGAGAAACGCCGGAACCAGATGATCCGGGGAGCGGTGAAACTCTTTAAGGAGAAAGGGTTCCACCGGACGACGACACGGGAAATTGCCAAAGAAGCTGGATTCAGCATCGGGACGCTGTATGAATATATCAGGACGAAAGAGGACGTTCTCTACCTGGTGTGTGACAGCATTTACGAGCAAGTGAATTTGCGGTTGTCCGAATTGGAGGGCCAGGACGGAACAATCGAGGGTCTCCGTTCGGCAATCGGGCATTATTACAAACTTATCGATGATATGAACGATGAATTCGTCGTCATGTATCAGGAATCCAAATCGCTTCCAAAGGATGCACTCCAATACGTCTTGACGAAGGAAATGGAAATGGTCTCGCTATTTGAAGACCGGATCCGAAAATGTGTCCAATCCGGCGAAATCCATCTGAACGAACAGGAGATTCCAATTGCGGCGCACCATGTCGTGGTCCAAGGCCAAATGTGGGCGTTCCGCAGATGGGCAATTCACAAAACATATACACTTGAACAATTTATTAGCATCCAAACAGCATTTCTACTACACGGGGTATTGGGAGAATAATCACCGAAAAGGGGGAGCACTATGGCAACGGCAGAAATTTACCGTCCGAAACACCATATTCGCTTTGTAACGGCATCCAGCCTATTTGACGGGCATGATGCATCGATTAATATCATGCGCAGAATCCTGCAGGCAAGCGGTGCGGAAGTCATTCACTTAGGACATAACCGTTCCGTCGAGGAAGTGGTAAATGCAGCAATTCAGGAAGATGTACAAGGGATTGCCATTTCATCATACCAAGGCGGCCACGTTGAATATTTCAAATATATGTATGACCTGCTTCAGGAAAAAGGGGCACCGCACATCCGTATTTACGGCGGTGGCGGTGGAGTAATCATCCCGAGGGAAATCAAAGAATTGCATGACTACGGCATCTCATGGATTTTCTCACCGGAAGACGGCCGCAAGTTAGGGCTTCAAGGGATGATTAACCGCATGCTCGAAGAATGTGATTTTTCGACCGCGAAAGAAAACCCTGTAGAACTTACAAATGAATTATCCACGGACCGTCCGGAAGTTTTAGCAAACCTAATCACAGTCGCAGAAGAAGCACATAGTTCAGGTACGGACTCGGATCTATTATTGACTCAAGTCCGTGCAAATTCTAAAAACACACCTGTTATCGGAATTACAGGAACGGGCGGAGCAGGAAAAAGCTCATTGACCGATGAGTTGATCCGCAGGTTCTTACAGGAGCTTCCGGAGAAAAAGGTAGCCATCCTGTCAATAGATCCGACGAAGCAGAAAACTGGCGGAGCACTATTAGGGGACCGGATTCGAATGAATGCCATCTTCAATAAGCGCGTGTTCATGCGCAGTTTAGCAACGCGCGGTTCCAAATCGGAACTTTCTGGTGCCATCAAAGACGTATTGGATGTCGTCAAGGCAGCAGGTTATGACCTGATCATCGTCGAGACGAGCGGAATCGGGCAAGGGGATGCTGAAATTACAAGCATTTCCGACGTTTCCATGTATGTGATGACAAGCGAATTCGGAGCACCGTCCCAATTGGAAAAGATCGATATGATCGACTATGCCGATCTGATCGTTATCAATAAATTCGAGAGAAAAGGATCAGAGGACGCACTTCGCCAAGTACAAAAGCAGTACCAACGAAGCCATCTGCTGTTTGACGAACCGCTCGACAAGATGCCTGTATACGGCACAATTGCGAGCCAATTCAACGATAAGGGAACTAATTCCTTATTCGCAGCGTTAATATCTAAGCTGAAAGAAAAATGCGGAACGGACTGGGCAACAACGTATGAGCAGTTCGTAAAAACGCAAAAACAGAACGTCATCATTCCGAATGATCGTCGACATTATCTACGGGAAATCACGGATACAGTCCGCGCTTATCATAAAAAATCAGAACAGCAAGTTGAACTTGCACGCCGTTTATTCCAACTGGAAGGTGCGTTGGAAGCAGTCAAGGAGACATCTCCTGACGATGCATTAATTCAATCCCTTCAATCTTTGGCTGAAGGCGTCCGAAATGAATTATCTGCTGAATCCAAGCGAATCTTGGAAAACTGGGAAAAGCTGAAAGAAGCATATTCCGGGGACGAATTTGTCACGAAGATCCGTGATAAAGAAATTCGCACAATCTTGCGCACTGAGAGTTTATCTGGCTTAAAGATTCCGAGAGTAGTACTGCCAAAGTTCAAGGACTATGGTGAAATTCTCCGTTGGGTATACAAAGAAAACGTGCCGGGATCCTACCCGTATACAGCTGGTGTATTTCCATTTAAACGACAAGGGGAAGACCCGAAACGTCAATTTGCAGGTGAAGGTACACCTGAGCGCACGAATCGCCGCTTCCATTACTTATCGAAGGACGACGATGCGAAACGTCTCTCCACTGCATTCGACTCCGTGACACTATACGGGGAAGATCCGGATTACCGCCCGGATATTTACGGGAAAGTGGGAGAGTCCGGCGTTAGTATATGTACGCTCGATGACATGAAGAAACTGTATGACGGCTTCGACTTATGTGCTCCTTCCACATCCGTTTCGATGACCATCAATGGACCAGCGCCGATCATTTTGGCGATGTTCATGAATACGGCAATCGATCAGCAAGTTCGGATCCGTGAAGAAGAACTGGGTAGGACACTCACATTGGAAGAATTCACGGAAGTGCGCGAGCAGACGCTACAAGTAGTGCGGGGCACCGTACAAGCAGACATTCTAAAAGAGGACCAAGGTCAAAATACTTGCATCTTCTCGACAGAATTCGCTCTACGGATGATGGGGGATATCCAGCAGTATTTCATCGACCACAAAGTCCGGAACTACTATTCCGTCTCAATTTCAGGCTACCATATTGCAGAAGCTGGAGCGAACCCGATTTCGCAATTGGCGTTCACGCTGTCGAACGGCTTTACTTACGTCGAGTATTACTTAAGCCGCGGCATGCATATCGATGATTTCGCTCCGAACTTGTCGTTCTTCTTCTCGAACGGCCTCGATCCGGAGTACACGGTCATCGGACGCGTAGCTCGCCGCATTTGGGCAGTGGCGATGCGTGAGAAATACGGTGCGAATGAACGAAGCCAAAAGTTGAAGTACCACGTACAGACGTCCGGACGTTCTCTTCACGCGCAAGAGATCGACTTCAATGATATCCGTACGACATTACAGGCGCTTATGGCATTGCAGGACAATTGCAACTCACTCCATACGAATGCTTATGATGAAGCAATCACAACGCCGACAGAAGAATCCGTCCGCCGTGCAATGGCAATCCAAATGATCATTACGAAGGAACACGGATTATCGAAAAATGAAAACCCGCTCCAAGGCGCATTTGTCATTGAAGAATTGACTGACTTGGTAGAAGAAGCAGTACTCACTGAATTCGACCGGATCAATGATCGCGGAGGCGTATTAGGTGCAATGGAGACCCAATACCAACGCGGTAAAATCCAAGAAGAATCGATGTATTATGAAATGAAGAAACACTCCGGTGACCTGCCGATTATAGGGGTTAACACATACTTGAACCCGAATCCGCCATCTGAAGAATCCATTGATAATATGGAGTTGGCTCGGGCGACGAAAGAGGAGAAGGAGACACAAATCCATAATCTTCGTAACTTCCAATCCCGCCATACGGAGGGAGCAGAAGCAGCGTTGATGCGCCTGAAGGAAGTGGCTGTCACTGGCGGCAACATTTTTGCGGAATTGATGGAAACCGTCAAAGTCGCAAGCCTTGGCCAAATTACTAAGGCTCTATACGAGGTCGGTGGTCAATACCGAAGAAATATGTAAGTTGACAGAGCGGCCCCTCTTTATGGTGGCCGCTTTCGTTTGGCAGTAAAGCCTGTGGATCGTCGTTTAGTTTCAGACTCTCAAGGGAAGTGCTATATTAACGCGGGATTTGTTATTGAACCTTCAGTTTTCAACGACAAATAGGTGAGAAATCTGTCGGAATAAAATTGGGCACATTTTCAACGCATCTAGTATAATGAAACTATAGGAAAAAGGAGGAAAGAACATGGGGAATATCGTCCATTTTTTAGTGGTAGGACTTTGCCTCGTATTGACATTTGTGCTGTACAATAAGATGCTTAGTGCAATTCCCTTGCTCTTTCTGTCAGGGTACCTGTTCTTTTTAGTGCTGCGCAAAATAAGCTTGATTAAAAAGAATAAAAGATTGTAGCATAAGGTTAAAAAGGTTGTATATAATGGGTACTATGCCTATAGTGAACATAGTTGGAAAGGACGTGCACGAATGAGTTTTCGTGATATGACGAAAGAACAATTAGAAGAAGAAGCACTCATCGATTTAAGTTTCTCAATTTTACAGGAGAAGCGTGAGACGCTGACATTCCAAGAACTGTTGAAAGAAATTCAAAATTTGACCGGCCTTTCAGAAGAAGAAGTGAAGGATCGTTCTTTGCAATTTTATACAGATATGAATATCGACGGACGTTTCCTGGCAATTGATGGAAATCGATGGGGGCTCCGTGAATGGTACCCTGTTGACCAAATTGAAGAAGAAACAGCGCCTACGGTTAAAATTCGCAAGAAGAAAGCGAAAGCTTCTTTGGACGACGACGAATTGGAAGAAGAGCTTGAAGAGGATGAAATCCTATTCGAGGAAGACTTCGATGAGTTCGTTGAAGACGATGATGTGGAAGATGAAGAGGACATCGATTTTGAAGAAGATGAAGAAATTGATGAAATTGAAGAAATCGAAGAAGATCTGATCGAAGATGACGATGATCTCGAAATCATTGATGATGACGAAGAAGCCATCGATGACGAAGAAGTCGAAGAAGATTAACCTTGACATCACCATCCATTCTGGATAAGATTTTATTGGGCTCCTTAAAAAGGAGATACGACTCAAACGTTATGCGTTCCCCCTGCAACCGCAGGAGGAGCGCTTTTCTTTTTTTATCCGCATGGATTGCTGGAGTTGAACTAAATCAGATTCAGAGCGACAATCATGTCTAAATGGATTCAATTGGTCACATCCTGTCCGTGTGAAGCTCATAAATAACGAAACGGAGGAAGAGCTTTGACAAAGTATATTTTTGTAACAGGCGGCGTAGTATCATCATTAGGAAAAGGGATTGTAGCTGCTTCCCTCGGAAGATTATTAAAAAACCGTGGTCTTTCAGTCACAATCCAAAAATTTGATCCGTACATCAACGTTGACCCGGGAACTATGAGCCCATACCAACATGGGGAAGTGTTCGTAACGGAAGACGGTGCAGAGACGGATCTCGATTTAGGTCACTATGAGCGTTTCATTGACATTAACTTAAATAAGTTCAGTAATGTGACGACAGGTAAAGTCTACTCGGAAGTTCTTATGAAAGAACGCCGCGGCGACTATCTTGGGGGAACTGTTCAAGTGATCCCGCATATAACAAATGAGATCAAAGAACGGATCCAGCGTGCTGGCAAGGAAACCGATGCAGATGTGGTCATTACAGAAATCGGCGGAACTGTTGGTGATATCGAATCATTACCGTTCCTTGAAGCTGCCCGTCAACTTCGTAATGATCTTGGCAAAACGAATGTCATGTACGTACACTGTACGCTCGTGCCATATATCCGTGCAGCTGGGGAATTAAAAACAAAACCGACTCAACATAGCGTTAAAGAACTACGCAGTCTTGGAATCCAGCCGAACATTATTGTCGTTCGCTCTGAAATTCCTGTTCCTCAAGACATGAAGGACAAAATTGCCTTGTTCTGTGACATCGAAGCAAGTGAAGTCATCGAATCCATTGATGCTGAAACATTATATGAATTACCGTTGATGCTTCAAAATCAACATATGGACCAAATCGTGATCGATCACTTGAAACTTGAAGCTAAGGAAGCGGACATGTCCGAGTGGATTGCTTTAGTTGAACGGGTTAAAAACCTCCGGAAGAAAGTGCGGATTGCACTTGTCGGAAAATACGTAGAGCTGCAAGATGCGTATATTTCAGTCGTTGAAGCGATGCGTCATGCAGGTTATGATTTCGATGCAGATATTGAAGTGGATTGGATTAACGCCGAGCATGTGAACACTGAAAATGTAGCAGAGTTATTAAAAGATGCAGATGGAATCCTTGTCCCTGGTGGATTCGGAGATCGTGGCGTTGAAGGAAAGATTGCAGCAACTCAATATGCACGTGAGAATAATGTTCCATTCTTCGGAATCTGCCTTGGCATGCAATTGGCGTCTGTTGAATTTGCACGCAACGTATTGAAATTGGAAGGGGCTCACTCCGCGGAACTTCAGCATGATACTCCTTACCCGATCATCGATTTAATGCCGGATCAAAAAGATGTTCTGAACATCGGTGGAACATTACGTCTTGGTATGTATCCTTGTAAATTGAAGGAAGGTACGAAAACACGCGAGGCGTATGGCGAAGATCTTATCAATGAGCGCCACCGTCATCGTTATGAGTTCAACAACGCATTCCGTGAACAATTTGAAGCTGCAGGATTCGTCTTCTCTGGTACAAGCCCTGACGACCGTCTTGTGGAAATCATTGAAATTCCGGATCATCCGTGGTTTGTCGCTTGCCAATTCCATCCGGAGTTCGCATCCCGCCCGACACGCTCAACACCGTTATTCCGTGAATTCATCAAAGCGTCATTGGAAAATCAAAAATAAAAAAAACGGGCAGCACCATTGAAAAAGGTTGCTGCCCGTTATCATGTTTATTCGGAAGCCATTTCGTCAAATTCCAGTTTCACTGCTTCATATACATACAAAGCAGCCAATGCGTGTGGCAGCACGACTCGTTCGCCCATTTCGTTTGGCAATAGTCCTTTGGAAATTCGTAGACTGATATATGTATACGCCAAGTCACTCAAACGGTTACCTTCTCCAGCAGGCTCGGCTGCCATGGCAGCAAACGGAATGAACTCATCAAACAATTGTTGGGCAAGTTCCAGAGCGTCCTGGTGATCTGCATGGCGTGTTAAAATCCATACCCGGTCAGATTTCTTTACTTCGGTGTCCGGTGTCCAAAGCTTTGCACGTTGAAATGGCTCTGCACTTTCTAATGCATTCAAGGCAACAGCCTTCATTTCGCCAAAAGCTGCAAAATAGATCACGCCTTCGCCGACAGCGGCTTGGGCTAACAAACGGGCAGTTTCTTCCACCAATTCCTCCTCATTCGTCGAAATTCGTTGGAAAAGACCGGTTAATTGTGTAGTAAGCATCTTCATGTTATCTTTCACCTCAGCGTTAAATTATATCGGCCAGCGCATGAAAACGCAAAAACTTCCAATATCCGTTTGAAAAAGAAGGAATTTGTGTAAAAGTATCGAAATGAATGTAATACAGAAGTAATCTATGCACATATAGAAGGGGCGGTTTCAGCGTGAAACAATTATTGATTGTTGATGATCAGCATGGAATCCGATTGTTATTGGGCGAAGTGTTCAAAAGGGAAGGATATCAAACTTTCCTGGCTTCAAATGGTTTGGAAGCACTCAGCATAGCAGAGAAAAAGAAAATTGATTGTGTCCTCCTTGATATGAAAATCCCCGGCATGGACGGACTGGAAATTCTGAAAAACATGAAAGCCAAATGGCCAGACGTTCCCGTCATGATGATGACGGCATACGGCGAATTGGATCTGATCCAGGAAGCCTTGTCATTAGGCGCCGCAAAATACTTTACAAAACCTTTCAATATTTACGAAATCCGGGACGCCGTCAACGAAGCCATCCGGTAAAACACAGGCAGTGGAATACACAGCCTGTTTTTGTTATGATAAGAACGGTTATAACTAATAGGGAAATGTTTCATTACAAGCTATGCTGAATCAAATGATTGAAGCGTAAGGCGCGAGACTCATGCGGGAATAGCGAGGCAGGCAATGCCTTTCTGACCGATGTCATGTCGGTCCAAGGCTAAAAGCGCCACGACCTGTGGAAACGCCTTTCTGACCAACATCCTGTTGGCCTGTGGAAAGCGCGCGTCCAACGGAATCAGTTGAATAGGCATGTGCTTAATCTCAAAAGGAGGCTTCCCCAATGGCATTAGTTTCAATGAAGGAAATGATGATCAAAGGTAAGAAAGAAGGCTATGCAATCGGCCAATTTAACATTAATAATCTTGAATGGACGCAAGCGATCCTTCAGGCTGCAGAAGAAGAGAAATCCCCGGTCATCCTTGGTGTATCAGAGGGTGCGGGTAAATATATGGGCGGATTTGTAGCGGTTGTACATATGGTGAAAGGGCTTATGGAGTCCTACAACATCACTGTGCCAGTGGCAATTCACCTCGATCACGGGTCCAGCTTTGAAAAATGTAAGGAAGCGATCGATGCTGGCTTCACTTCGGTAATGATTGATGCATCACATAAACCATTTGAAGAAAATGTTGAAATCACATCCAAAGTTGTTGAGTATGCACACGAACGCGGAGTGTCAGTAGAAGCTGAACTTGGTGTAGTTGGCGGACAAGAAGACGATGTAGTGGCGGATGGCGTCATTTATGCTGACCCTGCGGAATGTGCAGAGCTTGTTAAACGTACGAACATTGACTGCTTGGCACCGGCACTCGGTTCTGTTCATGGCCCGTACAAGGGAGAACCGAACTTAGGCTTCAAAGAAATGGAAGAGATCTCTGGCCAGTCTGAACTCCCACTCGTATTACACGGGGGTACAGGAATTCCGACAAAGGATATCCAGCGTGCGGTTTCACTTGGAACAGCGAAGATCAACGTCAATACAGAAAACCAAATTGCGGCTACGAAAGTGATCCGAGAAATCCTTGAAAACGATAAAAATGTATATGACCCACGTAAATTCTTAGGTCCAGCACGAGAAGCCATCAAAGAAACAGTAAAAGAGAAAATGCGTATTTTTGGCAGCTCCCAAAAAGCGTGATTGATCAGATTGAACTGCTAAAAAAGGAGAAGGTGTCATTGGACACTTCTCCTATTTTTCCATTATACAGGAGGCAAAACGAATGAAGTTTTTCATTGATACAGCTAATTTTGAAGAGATTAAAGAAGCACACTCCTGGGGCATTATTTCCGGAGTAACGACGAATCCATCCCTTGTGGCGAAAGAGAATATTTCATTCCATGACCGCCTTCGTGAGATTACCGAATTAGTGGATGGTTCAGTCAGCGCAGAAGTGATTGCGCTCGATGCTGAAGGGATGATCAAAGAAGGACGCGAACTTGCAGCAATTGCCCCAAATATTACGGTTAAGCTCCCAATGACTCCAGAAGGTTTGAAAGCTTGTTCCACATTTGCAAAAGAAGGAATCAAAACGAATGTCACGTTGATCTTCAGTGCGAACCAGGCGTTGCTTGCTGCACGTGCTGGTGCGACATATGTTTCTCCATTCTTAGGTCGTCTCGACGATATCGGCCAAGATGGCATGGAACTGATCCGCACAATTGCAGATATCTTCACGATTCACGATATTAAAACGGAAATCATCGCAGCTTCCATCCGACACCCGCAGCATATTACAGATGCAGCATTAAGTGGAGCTGATATCTCGACAACGCCATTCAAAGTATTGAAAATGTTATTTAACCATCCACTGACAGACAAAGGAATTGAAGGGTTTTTAAAAGACTGGAACAATCGCAACAACAGCGAATTGTAATTGAACTAAAGGCATGATCTTAGATCGTGACTCTTCCGTTCTAAGAGAAGGAGAATCTTATCCCTATGGAAGTTTATAAAATAACCGGCGGTAAGAGGCTACAAGGAACTATCAAAGTGAGCGGCGCGAAAAATAGCGCTGTCGCTCTCATTCCCGCCTCCATTCTTGCCGATTCCCCTGTTACAATCGAAGGACTCCCGGAAATCTTAGATGTTTGGACGTTGAAAGCACTTTTAGAAGAAATCGGCGGTGACGTCTCTTTCGAAAACGGCACCATGACGATTGACCCGAGACCGATGATCGATATTCCCTTACCCAATGGGAATGTGAAAAAGCTGCGTGCTTCCTATTATTTAATGGGTGCCATGCTTGGGCGTTTCAAAAAGGCTGCCATCGGTCTGCCAGGAGGTTGTTTCTTAGGGCCTCGCCCGATTGACCAACATATTAAAGGATTTGAAGCGCTCGGTGCGAAGGTGACAAATGAACACGGAGCGATTTATCTCAGAGCTGAAGAACTTCGCGGTGCTAAAATTTACCTGGACGTTGCCAGCGTAGGTGCCACCATCAATATCATGCTGGCTGCTGTATTGGCAAAAGGCCGGACGATTATCGAGAATGCTGCAAAGGAACCGGAAATCATTGATGTAGCAACATTGCTGTCCAATATGGGGGCAAACATCAAAGGTGCCGGAACCAACATCATTCGGATTGACGGAGTTGAAAAACTCCATGGCACAAACCATACCATCATTCCTGACCGGATCGAAGCAGGTACTTTCATGATTGCGGCTGCTTTAGCAGGTGATGGAATGACCATCGACAATGTTATTCCATTCCACGTAGAAGCTCTCACCGCAAAGCTTCGTGAAATGGGTGTGACGGTCGTGGAGGAAGAGGAGCGTATTTTCATTCCGAAAGCGCCTACCCTTCAATCGGTGGATGTCAAAACCTTGGTGTATCCAGGATTCCCAACCGATCTTCAGCAACCTTTCTCTGTATTGCTTACACAAGCTGCTGGTTCATCTGTCATATCAGATACGATTTATAGTGCGCGATTTAAGCATATAGACGAGCTCCGCAGAATGAACGCGGGCGCTAGAGTGGAGGGGCAGACGGCCATCATTTCCGGACCGGCCACACTCCAAGCGGCTACAGTACGTGCGTCCGATCTCCGTGCGGGTGCAGCACTTGTTCTTGCAGGTCTTATTGCAGAAGGTGAAACGGAAGTCCAAGAAATCCAACATATTGAACGCGGTTACAGTGATCTGATCGAAAAAATGAGGGGAATTGGGGCTGAAATCCGTAAAGAAGTGGTGCCGGACCCTACATCTTCCAAAGAGGATTCCGAAAGATCTACGAAACGCAACGATTAAAGTTATGCTACAATGAAAAATGGTTTTAAGGACAGACAAGCGAACGGAGGAACAACGGCAATGGAACGCAGTTTATCAATGGAATTAGTACGGGTAACGGAGGCGGCAGCGATCTCCTCAGCCAGATGGATGGGAAGAGGACTGAAAAACGAAGCCGATGACGCAGCGACAACAGCGATGCGTACGGTGTTCGACACGATTCCGATGCAAGGTGTCGTTGTAATCGGTGAAGGTGAAATGGACGAAGCACCGATGCTATATATTGGAGAAGAATTAGGAACGGGCCACGGACCGGCAGTTGACGTAGCCGTGGATCCATTAGAAGGTACAAATATTGTTGCATCCGGCGGCTGGAACGCTTTAGCAGTTTTAGCGATAGCAGATCGGGGTAATTTATTGCATGCACCTGATATGTATATGGAGAAAATCGCAGTAGGACCTGAAGCGGTCGGACAAGTTGATATCGATGCTCCTGTCATTGATAATCTCCGAGCAGTAGCAAGAGCGAAGAATAAGGATATCGAGGACGTTGTGGCAACTGTGTTGAACCGCCCCCGTCACGAACACATCATCCAACAAATTCGCGAAGCAGGCGCTCGCATTAAACTCATTAATGATGGAGACGTAGCGGGTGCCATCAATACGGCATTCGACAAAACGGGTGTCGATATCCTGTTTGGTTCAGGCGGTGCACCTGAAGGGGTCATCGCTGCAGTAGGTCTCAAATGTTTAGGCGGAGAATTGATTGGTAAACTGTTACCTTCCAATGACGCTGAAGCAGAACGCTGTATTAAAATGGGATTGGACGTCAATCGTATTCTTCGCATGGAAGACCTTGTGAAAGGCGATGACTGTATCTTCGCAGCAACTGGCGTTACGGACGGAGAACTTCTTTCCGGTGTCCAATTCAAGGGGACGTTCGGTTTGACACATTCACTTGTTATGCGTGCAAAATCCGGAACGGTCCGCTTCGTCGAAGGACGCCATAGCTTAAAGAAAAAACCTCACTTTGTTATGGAGGACTAATCGGTCTTTGATTAGAGGGATCCCGTCATGCCGTTACATGACGGGGGAAATCCCTGCGGTAACCCGCACACTTCTTCTCATCAACAACTAGTAGACAAAATCCTTCCCCAAAAAATTGACCATCATTACAACAAAATAAAAAAGAGTGGTGTTTCCAAATGTCACAGACATTGACAATTGCAGAATTGGAAAATATGACGCTCAAGGAGCTCTATGCGCTTGCGCGGAATTTGAAAATTTCCTATTATAGCAAACTAACAAAAAAAGAACTGATATTTGCAATCTTAAAAGTACGCGCGGAGCAAGAGGGCTATTTCTTCATGGAAGGCGTATTGGAGATTATCCAGTCAGAAGGATTCGGTTTCCTGCGCCCAATCAATTATTCACCAAGCTCAGAGGATATTTATATTTCCGCTTCCCAAATCCGACGCTTCGATCTGCGGAATGGTGATCGGGTAACCGGAAAAGTACGTCCGCCAAAGGAAAATGAGCGATATTATGGACTTCTTCAAGTAGAAGCAGTAAACGGAGAAGACCCGGAAACAGCAAAAGAGCGCGTTCATTTCCCTGCATTGACGCCACTTTACCCTGACCGTCAAATCAAACTTGAGACAACTCCTCAAAAACTTTCTACCCGGATTATGGACCTCGTGGCACCAGTCGGCTTCGGTCAACGTGGACTGATCGTTGCACCTCCGAAAGCCGGGAAAACGCTACTTTTGAAGGAAATTGCCAATGCCATCACAACGAGCTATCCCGAAGCAGAACTAATTGTCCTGCTAATCGATGAACGCCCAGAGGAAGTAACGGACATTGAGCGTTCAGTAGACGCAGACGTTGTCAGCTCTACATTTGATGAAGTGCCGGAAAACCACGTAAAAGTGGCGGAATTAGTTTTAGAGCGAGCCATGCGACTCGTTGAACATAAACGGGATGTCATTATCCTGATGGATTCCATTACGCGTTTGGCCCGTGCATACAACCTTGTCATCCCGCCAAGCGGCCGTACACTATCCGGCGGTATCGATCCAGCTGCATTCCACCGCCCAAAACGGTTCTTTGGAGCTGCTCGTAACATCGAGGAAGGCGGAAGCTTGACCATCTTGGCAACCGCTCTTGTAGACACTGGTTCACGTATGGACGAAGTCATCTACGAAGAATTTAAAGGTACAGGGAACTTAGAACTTCATCTTGACCGCCAACTTGCCGAACGTCGGATCTTCCCAGCACTTGATATCCGTCGTTCAGGAACGCGGAAAGAAGAACTACTTTTGGAACCGGATCAGCTTGAAAAACTGTGGGCCATCCGCAAAACCTTCTCTGACTCACCAGACTTTACAGAGCGCTTCATGAAAAAGCTTCGCCAAACAAAAACAAACGAAGAATTCTTTAATATGTTAAATGAAGAGATGAAAGCCCATCGTAATGGGAAAGGTCTTCTCTAAATAGAAACAAGCCCGGCGGATATTGAAACCGGGCTTGTTTTTTGTAAGTTGAAAAGGTGTTATAACCGATTATTTAGTTTTATAACCGATTATCCGAGTTTATAACCGATTGTGGAAATATATAACCGATTATAGAGAAATATAACCGATTACCGAATTGAGGTTACTATAAACGACAGTTGTTTAAAATAAATCGACTGGATCAGCAGCTAATTTATTTATTACCGATTAAGTGGTTTTATTACCGATTATGGGACACTTATTACCGATTATCCGGATATATTACCGATTATCCAAATATATAACCGATTACCGAATTGAGGTTACGACAAACGACAGTTGTTTAAAATAAATCGACTGGATCACCAGCCAATTTATTTATTACCGATTAAGTGGTTTTATTACCGATTATGGGACACTTATTACCGATTATCCGGATATATTACCGATTACCCAAATATATAACCGATTATAGAGATATATTACCGATTACGATTTTCAGTTACTATTAACATAATAAAATCGATAGGTGTAAACAGGCATCGACTCATTAACCGTCATTCCGTACACAACTAATTACTTGGGTTTTATTCCCTTTTTATGGTATAGTAGTTTATGGTTATCAGTATATATGACCGATACCAGTCTTAGAAACTATTCGAATAACACCTCACAAAGTCTCTAAGTAAACTACTTGCATCACACAGTATAATTTGTTATACTAATTCAGGTAACTTTAACTGTGCATATTCGGCTGACACACACGGGCCGTGTAAGGCATCAGTCCCTAATAATACTCTGTTCCAGATGGATCAGGGCGAGAGGAGTGTATGAGATGAAAGCAGGAATTCATCCAAATTACAAAGTAGCAACTGTAACATGTTCATGTGGGAACACATTCGAAACAGGCTCTGTTAAAGAAGACATCCGTGTCGAGCTTTGCAACGAATGCCATCCATTCTACACTGGACGTCAAAAGTTTGCTGCTGCTGATGGCCGTGTGGATCGCTTCAACAAAAAATACGGTCTTAAAGAAGAAGAAGTAAAATAATACATGCAATCCCGACACCCGATCCATTTCCGGATCGGGTGTTTTATTTCCAATCCAAAAATCAACGTTTGCCCGATTATTTAAATGGGTACTCCTAAAAAGAATCTACCCCTTTACCACATTTTCCTTCCAAATAAAAGACAGGAAATCTCACAAAATATCGGCTATGATAGAAAACAGTTGTTGTTATTTGAAAGGAGTTTCACCATGTACGTAACGTCGTCTCAGAAAGGCTGGATTGAGGTTATTTGCGGAAGCATGTTCTCCGGAAAATCGGAGGAATTGATTCGTCGTGTCCGCCGTGCCCAGTTCGCTAAGCAAAAAATCGCAGTGTTTAAACCTGCCATTGATAACCGTTATAGTGAAGAAGCTGTTGTGAGCCATAACGGAACAACCGTCATTGCCAATCCGATTGCAACTTCTCAGGACATCTGGGAGCATGTTTCAGATGAATACGATGTCATCGGAATCGATGAAGCCCAATTCTTTGATGAGGGAATTATCGATACAGTCCAATCTCTTGCGAATCACGGATTCCGTGTCATCGTAGCAGGCCTTGACCAGGATTTCCGCGGGATTCCTTTTGGACCAATGCCTCAATTGATGGCTATAGCAGAGCACGTAACAAAACTCCAAGCAGTTTGTACGGTTTGTGGTTCACCTGCAAGCCGCACACAGCGTCTCATTAATGGAGAACCTGCGGCATTCGATGATCCGATTATTCTTGTCGGCGCATCAGAAGCTTATGAACCGCGTTGCAGACATCATCATGAAGTGCCAAATGGCGTATCAGCCGGGTTAGACGTCACTACATCCGAGTGCTGATCCATTACATAAATTCAATGCGTTAATAGAAAGAGTGGCTAAAGCCGCTCTTTTTCCATTATAATAAGCTAAGTTGAATGGGAGAGAAGCACCCCATTATTAGAATGAAAATCTCAAAACGAGGTGACCAAACGTGTTTGATCGATTACAGGCGGTAGAAGACCGTTATGATAAATTAAATGAATTATTGAGTGACCCAACAATCGTAAGTGATCCGAAGAAGCTCCACCAATATTCCAAAGAGCAATCCGATATCCGTGAAACGGTGGAAGCGTATCGAGAGTATAAGGATGTGAAATCCCAGCTTGATGATGCCAAAGCGATGTTGGAAGAAAAACTGGATCCTGATATGCGGGATATGGTGAAGGAAGAAATCAGCGGCCTTGAAGAACAAGCGGAGATTTTAGAAGAGCGTCTTCGGATTTTATTGATTCCGAAGGATCCGAACGATGATAAAAACGTCATCATGGAAATCCGCGGAGCTGCTGGCGGGGATGAAGCAGCGCTATTTGCAGGGAATTTGTTCAGGATGTACAGCCGCTATGCGGAAACACAAGGCTGGAAAGTGGATGTGATGGATTCATCCCCGACTGGCCTGGGAGGCTTTAAGGAAATCATTTTCATGATTAACGGATCCAATGCCTATTCAAAAATGAAATATGAAAACGGGGCTCATCGCGTTCAACGTGTACCGGAAACGGAATCAGGTGGACGCATTCACACTTCGACGTCGACAGTCGCTGTTCTTCCGGAAGCGGAAGAAGTTGAAATTGAGATCCATGAAAAAGATGTCCGTGTAGACACGTTCGCTTCATCCGGGGCAGGCGGACAATCCGTTAATACGACGATGTCAGCAGTCCGGATGACCCACTTGCCGACGGGGATTACGGTCTCGATGCAAGATGAAAAATCCCAGATTAAAAACCGTGAAAAGGCGATGAAAATTCTACGTGCCCGTGTTTACGACAAGTTCCAGCAAGAAGCTCGAGCAGAGTATGATGCACAGCGGAAGTCCGCGGTTGGAACCGGTGACCGTTCAGAGCGGATTCGGACTTACAACTACCCGCAAAACCGTGTGACAGACCACCGTATTGGGCTGACAATCCAAAAGCTTGACCAGATCATGGAAGGCAAATTGGATGAAGTGATCGATGCTCTGATTTTGGAGGATCAATCGAGAAAGCTTGAAAGCATGAATGCCAATGACTAAGAAGATTTACGAGGCCCTTCAACGGGCTTCTTCTTATTTACAGGAACATGGAAGAGAAGAAGGAATTGCCCGCCTGCTTATGCAGCACGTACTCGGATACTCCCATGCTAAACTCTTATCGGAGATGCGGGAAGAAATGCCGGAGGATAAATTCAGCACCTTTTGGTCCATGGTGGAAGAGCATATAGAAGGAAAACCTGTCCAGTACATCATTGGATATGAATGGTTTTACGGACGTCAGTTTGAGGTCGACGAAAGTGTCCTTATCCCTCGCCCGGAAACCGAAGAACTCGTGTTGGAAACCCTTAATCGAATGAAGCGAATCTGGCCGGACGGAGGAAGTCTGAAACTGGCCGATATTGGAACCGGTTCAGGGGCCATCGCGGTGACGATGAAATTGGAGGCACCAAATCTAAAAGTTACCGCTACCGATATTTCCGAGGAAGCCATTGAAACCGCAAGAAAGAATGCAGACCAATTACAGGCTGACATCGACTTCCTCAAAGGGAATTTGAACGAACCCCTTGCCGGGCAGTCATGGGATATCGTCCTGTCCAATCCTCCATATATTTCTTACGAGGAGGCTGAGACTCTTTCAGATGTCGTAGTGGATCACGAACCGCACAGCGCATTATTTGCAGAAGAGGAAGGGTTAATCCTATACCGGCAGCTGGCTGAACAGTTGCCAGCGCTACTGAACAGACCGGGACTCATCGGGGTTGAAATCGGGTATAGTCAAGGGGAAGCGGTAAAAGGGTTCTTCGAACGGACCTTTCCGGCTGCACAGGTCGAAGTCATCCAAGACATCAACGGAAAAAATAGAATGGTTTTTTGTGAAATTAAATGAATAAACCTGTTCCTCCTTGTCCACACTGTCGGCAAGGAGGGAAAACGATATGTTAGTAGATTACGATATTGAACGAGAATCAAAGAAAGAGAGTTTCATTCCTTTTATACAATTTGTGCTGATGATTTTGTTCATTCAGTGTTTAGTATATGTTTTGCCGGATTGGATGACGTCCTCCGCAGCAGAAGTGGACGAGGATACATTGAGATTCCGTATAATTGCAAATAGTAATTCAGATGTTGACCAGCAGTTGAAGGAAGAAATCCTTACAGGGATTGAACCTTTACTGATTCAGGCGATCAATTCGGAAGATATGCAGAGCAGTTTAGTTGAAATAGAAGAGGAACTTTTACAGAAGGCTACAGCAATTGCGAAAGCTGATGGAGAAACCGTAACATTTGGAAGGGAGCGGGCATTATTCCCGCCGAAACTATTGGGAGCGACGTTATATCCGCAAAATTATTATGATGCGTATGTAATGACAATCGGCAGTGGAAGAGGGGATAATTTCTGGTGCGCTTTATTCCCGAATGTATGTTATCCCGAACCGAAGGAAGAGCAACAAGCGGAAAAAGAGAAACCTAAATTTTTCGTCTGGGAATGGCTGCAAAAAGTATTTTCATAATTGAGGAGTTTTCTCATGCAAACCAAAATGATGGAAGTTAATGAAGAACGCAGCTACGAAATAGCTGCAGACTATTTAAATAATGGTGAGGTTGTCGCGTTTCCTACCGAGACGGTCTATGGATTAGGGGCTGTTGCCACAAATCAGGGAGCGGTCACGAAAATATTCGAGGCGAAGGGACGGCCTTCTGACAACCCGCTCATCGTACATATTGGCTCAAAGGAAGAAGTGGAAAAATACGCAGTGGAAGTTCCTGCACATGCCAAGGTCTTAATGGAACATTTTTGGCCAGGTCCTCTGACGCTCATCATGAAAGTGAAACCCGGTGTGTTGGCGGAGAATGTAACAGCGGGACTGGATACAGTCGGTATTAGGATGCCGGATCATCCAGTGGCGTTAAAGTTATTGCAAACTGTCAAACAACCGGTTGCGGCTCCAAGCGCGAACCGGAGTGGCAAGCCGAGTCCGACTGAAGCCGAGCATGTCTACCATGACTTGGAGGGTAAAATTCCTCTCATTCTTAACGGTGGAGCAACGGGGATCGGGGTGGAGTCAACAGTACTTGATGTTACTACCGCCACACCTGTCATTTTGCGTCCTGGCGGCGTGACGAAGGAAATGCTCGAAGAAATTATTGGACCTGTAGAAGACTCGATCCCGTTCGGTGTAGGGGAGAAAGAAGCGCCCCGTGCTCCGGGAATGAAATATCAGCATTATGCACCGGACTCTCCTGTGTATTTAATTGAACAAAATTACGAAAACATTGAACAAGCCATATCCGAGTTGCATAACGACGGGAAAAAAGTGGCGTTTATAGGCCCGGATGCCTTTTTGGATACGGGAGCGGACTGGTTTTTCTCGACAGGAAGTTTGGAGGACTTGTCAGAATTCACAAAGTCCCTCTATGCAGCGCTTCGTGCGTGCGATGATACAGAAGCCGACGTCATACTGGCTACTGCAACAAAAAGGGAAGGCGTCGGTGCCGCCATTATGAACAGGCTGGAGAAGGCGGCAGACCGAAAATGGTACAAGTTAGCAGAAGAATAAGATGAACAGACTTCCTTAAGCTGTAAAAAAGCTCGTATTCTCCTCAACCTTTTCGCATATTTTGAATAGATGCGAGAGATTGGGGAGATTTTTATGTGGCAGGAAATTGTGGCAGGTCTCATGACAGCCATTGACGTAGCAGTTATTTATGCATTATTGCCCAAGATGAAAGGTAGACTGCTGCTGTCGGTTTGGACGGGTATCTTAAATATTTTGATTCCGCTCGCCGGTTTTATTGCTGGAGAATGGTCAGTCCATTTTCTAATGGAATGGAGTATGTGGCTATCGGGAATTTTACTAGCGCTCGTCGGATTACATATGATGCTTCATGTTGAAAATAAGCCCGAGCCGCTCGTTTCGCCTTACATATTAGCCTTCTTCGTCAGCCTGGACACCTTTTCAGTCAGTGTTTCTTTTGGTATGCTTCAATTAGATAAATCGATATTCGTTCTAAGCGCAGGAATCTCAGCATGTGTACTTTCTTATGCCGCGCTATATTTGAGGACTTCTGTCCCATTGCTGCGCAGCAGACTTTTGAAGCCATTAGCTGGTCTCGGATTAATAATTATCGGAGTACTGTCATTTTTTCGTTAAATTTAGATATCCTACTAAACTACTATACAGTTTATAATTCAAATAGAGGTGCCAATAATGAATATCTATTTTGTGTGTACGGGCAATACTTGCCGAAGTCCGATGGCAGAAGCCATATTAAGAGCTAAACAATTGGAAGGCATTAACGTTAGATCAGCTGGAGTTTATGCGATGGATGGCGGTTCGATCTCCGCGAACGCGGAAACGCTTATTCTTGGAAACGAACTTCCCTATTCCCCTATGTCCAGACAACTTAGTAAACAGGATGTGCAATGGGCTGATTTAATCTTAACAATGACCGCATCCCACAAGCAGGCGTTGTGTGGATCATTCCCTGAGGCGAAAGAGAAAACTTTCACCCTAAAGGAATATGTATCACCACATGGCTCAATGGATGTTTCGGATCCTTTTGGTGGGGACCTCTCCGTATACCAACAGACATTTTCGGAATTAGAGCAACTTATGGATCAGTTAGAGAAAAAACTACTGGAGGAATAATTGTGTCTCAGGTGAAACGGAAACATGCATTTGGGTTGAAGAAGAAATTAGTTTTGTTCGTTACTGTTCTTGCAATCATTACCTATACTACGTCAGCGGTCTTTATCAATTACATACAGCCGGCATTTTTCCCGGATGTAAATCGGCTTTTATTTGAAATTATCACTTATACATTAGGTGTTACGTGGACAGCCATTTTAGGTGCAGTATTCAGTGTCTTCATCATCCGCAATCTTCAAAAATTGGAGGCGGCAGCTAATCGGGTTGCTGACGGCCAAATCGGAGTCGATGTCGAATTGCCGAATTCGTCCGATGAAATCCACTCTGTTGCTGCAGCGTTCCAGTTGATGCTGACGAACTTGCGGGAAATGGTCGAAAGCATAGAAACAAATTTCGATCAAACGAAAAGTACCGTATTGAAGCTTTCTTCGGAAGCACAAACCGCTTCCACACAAGCGGATACCATTTCAATGACGATCACTCAGATTTCTGAAGGTGCAGAAGGCTCTGCTGCTGCAGTGTTGGAAACAGCTGAAGCGGTGGAAGACATCCGGACACTTGTGGCAGAAGTGAATGAACGGGCTGAGCGATCTTCCCTTCATTCCAAAGAGATGCTGACCGAACTTGGACAAGCCACTCAAGCCATCCGCTCTTTGGTGGAAGGAATCAAAACAATGGCCGCCGGAAATGAAAGTGCATTAAAGAACATCCACCAATTAGAACAAAATGCGATGCAAATTGAACAGATTGTCCAGCTTGTCGGTAACATAGCAGCACAAACGAACCTTCTTGCGTTAAATGCTTCCATCGAAGCCGCGCGCGCAGGTGAACATGGCAAAGGGTTTGCGGTTGTAGCGGAAGAAGTTCGCCAGCTTGCTGATGAAAGTGCGAAAGCTGTTCAAGGAATTACCGGACTGATTCAAAACATCCAATCCGATGTGAAGACAGTCGTCCGCCAAATGACAGAACAAGTAAACTATGCCGCGAAGGAAGCGGAACGTGTAACTGAAACGAATACCGCTGTCGAAGGCATGTCCGAGAAAGTTCACCAGATGGCCGACTCCGTTGTGGAGATTACAGGATTAGTAGAGAAACAGCTGGCCCATATTGAGGTGACCGCGAGACAATCACAAGAAGTGGCAGCCATCGCGGAAGAAACATCTGCGGGTGCTGAGGAAGTACGAAGCTCGACAGAAGAACAAGTCCGTTCCATCGGGCATGTTGAAGAGCTTTCGGAAGAATTAAAATCCCAATCAGAAGAATTGTATAATGTGATCCGCCGATTTGATTTAACAAAATCATGAGGATGAAAGCTGCTTCGCTTTTAAGTGGAGCAGCTTTTTTGATGTTTTTTGTTCTTTTGAAACGGGAGTGGACCTCCATTGTTTAGTGTTGGTTGGAAAGTTTTTGAGGATGGTTGGAAAGTTTCCCATAATGGTTGGAATGTTTCCCGTAATGGTTGGAAAGTTCTTAGGGATGGTTGGAAAGTTTCATGGTTTAGTTGTAAACTTTCACGATTTGGTTGGAAACCACTGCTTTTTAAAGTTGAATCCTCTACAAAATTCAATTTAGCCGATAATTGGTGGTCCATTTTATTTGGTTGTAGACTTCGGTCAGATGGTTGTACACTTTCGCTGATTGGTTGTACACTTCGGTCAGTTGGTTGTACATCTAAAGCATTTGGTTGTAAACCCCTGCTTACAAGGTGAATCTGCTACATAGGATTAATTTTCTTTTAGTTGTACGCCCGCGCTGTTTAGTTATACACATCGGAGTTTTAGTTGTAAATTTCATTCGAATAAATAAATCTATAAATAAATCACCCCGGAAATACCTTATACTCCGATCCGCCCCACTCATTTTTTTCCACTCCCACGTTTGTGTCTTTTTATGTTCGGAAATGGTAAGATGGAAGGGAAAATAAGTTGAAAAGAGGGTCTATTATGAAAGTCGCAATTTCTTCTGACCATGGCGGCAATCGTCTGCGCCATGAAATCATGAATTTATTGACCGAGCTAAAAGTGGAATACGACGATTATGGGCCACAGTCGGATGATTCTGTGGATTATCCAGATTATGCAAAAGATGTAGCAGAAGGGGTAGCGAGCGGGAAATATGATCGCGGAATCCTCATTTGCGGCACTGGAATCGGCATGTCGATCGCAGCCAATAAGGTCAAAGGCATCAGATGTGCATTAGTCCATGACGTCTTCAGTGCGAAAGCTACTCGCGAGCATAATGATTCCAATGTTTTAGCAATGGGCGAACGCGTTATTGGTCCAGGCCTTGCAAGAGAAATCGTGCAAACATGGCTTGGAGGGAAATTCGAAGGCGGCCGCCACGAAAAACGTATTGAAAAGTTAATGGATCTCGAAAAATAAGCGGAGGGGTGAGCGGGATGGATGCCCAGCGGTTATGGCAGCTTCAGTTGGAACAGAGTTTAGGTGAAATCGAAGAGCAGGTTGAGTTTCAGCCGAAGCAGTTATTCGTGATCGGCTGTTCGACATCAGAAATTGCCGGTCACCGGATTGGAACGAAAGGCGGACTGGATATTGCGGAGGCGATGTATAAACCGTTAAAGGATTTTGCCGAACGCAATAAGTTGTTCTTAGCTTTTCAAGGTTGTGAGCATATCAACCGGGCGCTGACAATGGAGCGGAAGGCGGCAGAGTTTTATCATTTGGAACCGGTTACGGTGGTCCCTGTACAAAAAGCAGGAGGCTCCATGTCGGCTGTCGCTTACACCCATTTAAAAGATCCGGTAGTTGTCGAATCAGTCCTTGCACACGGAGGAATCGATATTGGACAAACACTGATCGGCATGCATCTGAAACCGGTGGCCATCCCGATCCGTACTTCGATCAAGCAAATTGGGGATGCGATTCTCACCGCTGCAACAACGAGACCAAAGCTAATAGGTGGTATTCGAGCAGTTTACACTAAAGATGAAGGGGAGTTATTTGAGGATGGAGAAGATTAAGATTCAAGATCAAGAAGTATTTGAAGCGATGGAAAAAGAGAAGAAGCGCCAGCAGGCAAATATCGAATTGATCGCTTCCGAGAACTTTGTTTCTGAAGCAGTAATGGAAGCTCAAGGTTCAGTATTGACCAATAAATACGCCGAAGGCTATCCAGGGCGCCGATACTATGGCGGATGTGAATACGTCGATGTCGTTGAAAATATTGCTCGTGATCGCCTAAAAGAAATTTTCGGAGCGGAGCACGCGAACGTGCAGCCGCACTCCGGCGCGCAAGCGAATATGGCAGTCTATTTCACAGTTTTAGAGACAGGCGATACAGTTCTCGGGATGAATCTTTCTCACGGCGGTCACCTGACTCACGGCAGTCCTGTTAACTTTAGTGGGATTCAATACAACTTTGTAGAATATGGAGTTACCGAAGAATCGGAAACGATAGACTACGAGGATGTGCGTAATAAGGCAATTGAACATAAACCGAAACTGATTGTTGCTGGGGCAAGTGCGTATCCACGTCAAATCGATTTTGCCAAATTCCGTGAAATCGCGGATGAAGTCGGTGCTTACTTCATGGTAGACATGGCACATATCGCTGGTCTTGTTGCTGCAGGAGAACATCCAAATCCTGTACCGCATGCTCACTTTGTCACATCTACTACACACAAAACGCTTCGTGGACCTCGTGGAGGCCTGATTTTATGTAAAGAGGAATTCGCTAAGAAAATTGACAAATCAATCTTCCCTGGAATCCAAGGTGGGCCTCTTATGCATGTCATCGCTGCAAAAGCAGTAGCTTTTGGCGAAGCGCAGCAACCTGAGTTCAAAACATATATCCAGCAAGTGGTGAAAAATGCGAAGACTCTTGCTGAAGCATTGCAAACAGAAGGAATTGACATCGTTTCCGGCGGTACTGATAACCACTTGATGCTACTAAACTTACGTTCTCTTGGCATTACTGGTAAAGTGGCAGAGCATGTATTAGATGAAGTTGGCATAACGGTCAACAAAAATACAATTCCATTCGATACTGAAAGCCCGTTCGTCACTTCTGGCGTCCGTATCGGTACACCAGCTGTCACATCTCGCGGCTTCAAGGAAGAGGAAATGAAAGAAATCGCATCGATTATCGCGAAACTTCTAAAGAACCACGAAGATGAATCCGTGAAAGAAGAGGCGAAAAAACGAGTTGCAGCGATTACAGATCGCTTCCCGCTTTATTCCTAATCTTAAAACAATAATTAGCAAATAAATGAAAAAAGCTGTATTTGTTTTCCAACAAATATAGCTTTTTCTCTTATAATCTACTAAAATTGTTCAAGGAGAAAGGCGGTCATGACAAGTGGAAGACAGCAACCACAAAATTGAACAGGAAAGAGATGACTTGTACCCGTGGTTTTGCCGCTTCGGGGAACAATTTGATATTGGCTTCATCATCATTGATCCGATTCAACATACATTCCCGATCAGTTATGCCAATGAGGCATTCTTGGAAATGACAGGGTTTACGATGGATGATCTCATAGACAAGCCATTTAATTCATATGCCGGTCCTTTAACAGATGTGGAATATCATGAGGAATTAAAACGTCATTTAATTGAAGAAACATCCTATCATACGGAACTGATGAAATATAAAAAAGATGGCTCCCCTTTTTGGACAGAGATGGTCGTCGAGCCATTAAAAAATGCAGAAGGAAAGCTTCTATTCTTTGTAGCATTCGTATTCGACCGAACAGACCGGAAGAGAAATGAATCCCTTTTGAAAATGCAAGATATGATTCATACAAAAATTGATAAAGGCCATGCGCTCTCAGTGATCCTACAAGAAATTTGCAACACAATAGAAACCTTTTTCAATCAAGAGATACATAGTTCAATTCTTTTGCTGGATGAAGATCAGAAACTTCGATTTGCAGCAGCGAAGTCACTTTCCCAAGAATTTGTACAACAAGTGGATGGGATTGAAATTGGATTGAATAATGGAATATGCGGGACAGCTGCTTTCTTAAAAAAGCCAGTCATTTCAGAAGAAATTGAGAAAGAAGATTTATGGGATTTCAAACGCGATTTAATCCGTAAAAGTGGTTTCCAATCGGGTTGGTCTGTGCCGATTTTTAACGGAGATCAGCAGCTTCTCGGTACATTCGCTTTCTATTCATCCAATAAATTGAAACCTACAGATGACGATATCTTTTTTATCAACCAAGCGGCTGTATTGGTTTCCCTTGCACTCAAATATTCTAAAAGCCAGGAAGAGATTTTAAGACTGGCTTACACGGATACGGATACGGGATTATTCAATCGTCATTACTTTATAAATGAATTACATGATTTATTATCAGACCGCAAACATGGGTTTGTTGCGATTATTGAAGCGTATGAGTATCGCCAAATCAGCGACATTTACGGAAGGGAAGCAGGAGATGAACTCATCAGTCAGATGGCGAATCGTGTTAAGAAAACTTTTCACGGTTTCGATGATGTAGTAGCAAGATTTTCAAGCTCCTCGATTGTATTGGCAGGCTTATCACCCAAAAAAGAGGAAGACTTGCGCATACCTAATCTTTTGAAGATCGCCAGTGAACCTTATTTAGTGAACAATGAGAAAGTATATACAAGTGTTAAAATCGGGGTCGCATTTTTCTCGAAGAAAACAGATGAAGATGCAGAAGAACTCATCAGATTTGCAGATATGGCACTTTCGATTTCAAAGCGTTCTCCGGGGAATGCAATTGAAATCTTCCGTAATGAACATGATAAAGAAGCGAAACGTGAAATGAAAATCTTTAATCAAATTTCAAGTGCCCTTCAAAATGATGAATTCGAGCCATACTTACAACCTAAAGTCCAATTGGATACGGGTAAAATCATTGCATTTGAAGCATTGGCAAGGTGGAATTCTTCGGAGCTTGGATTTGTTCCCCCAGATGTGTTTATTCCGATGGCTGAGAACTTGGGGAAAATTTGTGAACTCGATCAACAGTTGTTAGGAAAAGTATTGAGGTGGCACCAGGATAGGAAAGCAAAAGGGCTCCCACTATACCAAGTTGCTGTCAATATATCTACAGCGCACTTCTTTGAGAAACGTTTCGTGCATGATGTCTTGGCACTTGTAAGTAAATCCGGCATTGATCCAAAATATATTCGTCTTGAGTTAACAGAGAGCATCGGCCTCGTTGACTTTGAAGAAGCGAAGAAAAAATTCAATGCATTGTTGAAAGCCGGAATTCACAGTTCCATCGATGACTTTGGGGTAGGTTTCTCATCTCTGAGCTATTTGCATCAGCTTCCGGTGAGTGAATTAAAAATCGATCGAAGCTTTCTTTTGAATATTAATGATCCAGGTAATGCCGCTACGGTCCAGACGATTATTCAGCTTTCCGGAAACTTGGACATGACGGCCATTGCAGAAGGGATTGAAGAAGAAGAGCAAATTGCGATTTTACGGGCAATGGGCTGTAATTATGGCCAAGGCTATTACTTCCACAAACCGATGGACATCGCTTCAGCTAATAAACTATTGGAGCAAATCAATTAATCGGAAATACCACTGCCAGTCCAATCAATATAGGGCTGGCTTTTTACTTTTCATATTCAAACTGAAAAAGAGAAATAAGTAGTTTTTACCTAAAAGGGATGACACGTAGTGTAGCGACAGATTTCTGCTATAATGGACAAGATATTAATAAAAGGAGCGACTTTCATGGGAAAAGTATACGTATTCGATCATCCGCTCATCCAGCACAAATTGAGCTTCATTCGCGACAAAAACACTGGTACAAAAGAATTCCGGGAGCTTGTTGACGAAGTAGGAACATTGATGGCTTATGAAATCACAAGAGAACTTACGCTTGAAGAAACAATTATCGAAACGCCCGTAAGCAAAGCAACATGCAATATCCTATCAGGGAAAAAGTTAGGGATTGTCCCGATATTACGTGCAGGACTTGGCATGATGGACGGCATCCTAAAGTTGATTCCAGCGGCAAAAGTTGGACACGTCGGACTTTACCGTGATCCACAAACATTACAGCCGGTTGAATATTACGTGAAACTTCCTTCTGATGTGGAAGAACGAGAATTCATCTTAGTAGACCCGATGCTTGCTACTGGCGGTTCCGCAGTGGAAGCAGTCAATTCCTTAAAGAAGCGCGGTGCAAAACATATCAAATTCATGTGCCTGATTGCTGCGCCTGAAGGGGTTAAGGTATTACAAGATGCGCATCCGGATGTAGATATCTACATAGCAGCGCTCGATGAAAAATTAGATGAACATGGCTATATCGTTCCAGGACTTGGCGATGCAGGGGACCGCTTGTTCGGAACAAAATGAAAGGTGGAGTTCGTGTGAGTAGAAAGTGGAAAGTAATGACGATTTTCGGGACACGACCTGAAGCCATTAAAATGGCACCATTAGTCCTTGAACTTGAAAAACATGAAGACGAAATCGAGTCTATTGTTACGGTCACTGCACAGCACCGCCAAATGCTTGACCAAGTCCTTGATACGTTTTCGATTAAACCGGATTACGACCTGAATATCATGAAAGACCGTCAAACGTTAATCGATGTGACGACACGTGCGTTGGAAGGGCTCGACCAAGTCATGAAGGAAGCCAAACCGGATATCGTGCTTGTCCATGGGGATACATCGACAACGTTTGTTGCGAGCCTCGCAGCATTTTACAATCAGATTGCGATTGGTCATGTGGAAGCAGGGCTACGGACGTGGAATAAATACTCTCCTTATCCGGAAGAAATGAACCGTCAGTTGACAGGTGTTTTAGCTGACCTTCATTTTTCACCGACAGAAGTGTCAGCAGGCAACCTGCGTGAGGAAGGGAAAAAAGAAGAAAGCATCGTCATCACAGGTAATACGGCAATAGATGCATTAAAGACGACTGTACGTGACGATTATTCTCATCCAGTATTGGAGAAAATCGGCACCGATCGCATGATTCTATTAACTGCACACCGTCGTGAAAACTTGGGTGAACCAATGCGTAACATGTTCAAGGCAATCAAACGGCTTGTCGAAGAACATGATGATGTCCAAGTGGTGTATCCCGTTCATATGAACCCGGCAGTTAGAGAGGTTGCAAACGATGTTCTTGGCAACGACCCTCGCATTCACCTGATTGAGCCGTTGGAAGTATTGGATTTCCATAACTTCGCTGCAAGGTCCTTTATCATCCTCACAGATTCAGGCGGTATTCAGGAAGAGGCACCGTCTTTAGGCAAGCCGGTGATCGTGCTTCGCGATACAACTGAACGTCCGGAAGGAATCAAAGCGGGCACTCTTAAATTAGCAGGCACAGACGAAGAAACGATTTACTCTCTTTCAAAAGAGCTTTTAACGGATGAGGTAGCATACAGCGCAATGTCAAAAGCGTCCAACCCTTACGGAGATGGAAAAGCTTCCGAGCGAATTGTTGCAGCTTTGTTGGAGTATTTGAATAAAGAGAAGTAAAGAGGATGGAATCCTAAGTTCGCCGCGTCGTGCGGGCCCGATGGGATGCTAAGTTCGCCGCGTCCTGCGGCAACGCATCCTTGACCCGCCTCGTGCTATCCTAAAAGAGACAGTTAAACACACTGTCTCCTTTCTATTACTATGAATCTTGAATTCTGAAATCAGAAATGTGAACTTCAGTTCATAAATTTGTCGACAATATGACAATCGACATGACCTTGTGAAGATTTTCACTACATTTAATTGACATCATTTTTTTGCTATTGTATGCTTACAAGGGTAACTATGACAGGGTTTTCTTCGTAACTACATAGACGTAAAAACACTGTTTATATGCTTTCTATCATACTCGTTGGAAGTAGGGATTTGCAAAAAAACCGATCAGGAGAACTTGTTCCGAATCGGCATTTTTTATGTAAATCGACTTATTACGACGTTCTCCGCATCGAAACTGTTCCGTTATTCAGCTGGAATATGGACAGCCCCACTTTTATGATCTGTCTGTTGGCTGAGTTGTTGGGCAGCTATGATGCAATCCATTCTAAATATTTCAGGAGACGAAACCATTATGCCGGAGCTGAAGCAAGTCTTTGCTATGCAAAGGAAATACATATTTTTTTTGCTCGCAATTTGTGCTTTGGGTTGGGGGTTCACCCCGTTTCAGGATGTGTTCCTGGGAATTGCATTGGGCTCGCTATTCGGGTTGTATAACTTTTGGCTCCTAATCCGTAGAATGGATAAATTCGATCGTGCAATGGATGAAGGGAAAAGAGCTTCCCTTGGCACCGGCATGCGGTTCGCATCGGGTGTGGCAGCGGCGGCAATCGCCATTTCGCTGCCGGAGTACTTCAACTTGGCCGCCACGGTCATTGGACTGATGATTCCGTACATTCTACTGTTGGTAGAAAGAATCGTATTTCATGTCAAAAACCATTAAATGCAACTGCGAAAGAGAGGTGAATGAAACGTGCATCATAAGAATCCTCTAGTGACAGATCCAATCTTTGGTCTTACATTCAACCTATCGACCGTATTCATGTTGCTTGTAACTGCCGTAATCGTATTCCTGATTGCCTTCATAGCAACAAGGAACCTGAGTTTGAAACCGACCGGCATGCAGAACTTCATGGAATGGATCATGGATTTCGTCAAAGGGATCATCAAAAGCAATATGGACTGGAAGACGGGTGGTAGTTTCCATGTTCTTGGTATTACACTCATCATGTTCATTTTCGTTGCGAACGTTTTAGGTCTTCCATTTGCAATCGTAATTAAAGACTACTTGTGGTGGAAATCGCCAACTGCCGATGCGTCCGTCACAATGACGCTTGCAGTCATGATTATCGTCTTGACTAACTATTACGGCGTAAAGGCGAAAGGTTTCAAAGGATATTTGGCTGACTTCGGAAAGCCGATGAAATTCTTGTTCCCTTTAAAAATCATTGAGGAATTCGCAAATACGTTGACACTCGGTCTTCGTCTTTTCGGTAACATCTATGCAGGGGAAATTCTGTTAGGCTTAATCGCGAAGGCAGGTACTGCAGCACTCGGATTAGGATTTATCGGAATGGTCATCCCAGGTATGGCGTGGCAAGGATTCTCGATCTTTATCGGGGGAATCCAAGCTTATATCTTTGTTATGTTAACGATGGTTTATATGTCTCACAAAGTGAGCCACGACCATTAATAATATAAATCCCCGGTTTCCGGGACAAAAAAACTACAACAATCCTTAGGAGGAATATAACAATGACAGGTTCAGTAGGTCTATTAGCAGCAGCAATCGCAATCGGTTTGGGTGCACTTGGTGCTGGTATCGGTAACGGTTTGATCGTTTCTAAAACAGTTGAAGGTATTGCTCGTCAACCAGAAGCTCGTGGTATGCTTCAAACTACAATGTTCATCGGGGTAGCACTAGTTGAGGCCCTTCCAATCATCGCAGCAGTTATCGCGTTCATCACACTAAACGGATAATTTTGATCAAAAAAATGGCGAAGAGTCGTTTTTACAATTCTTCGCCATTCCTTTATGCAAACTTATGAAGACGAAATTAATCTATTGAAGTTGATATAGAAACTCATGCTCTTGAAGGGAGTGAAACAATCGTGTTTTTAGACTACCTCGTACTGGGGGCTGCGGCCGGTGAAGAACCTGCTTTATTGAACACTGGTGATATTCTTGTGACGTTGGGAACCTTCATCCTATTGATGCTTCTATTGAAGAAGTTCGCATGGGGCCCGTTGATGGGTATCATGAAGCAACGTGAAGAATTGATTGCAGAAGAAATCGAAGCGGCGGAAAAAAGCCGGATCGATTCCCAAAAATATTTGGAAGAACAACGTGCATTATTGAAAGAAGCGCGTACCGAAGCACAAGCGATTGTTGAAAACGCAAGAAAGCAAGGCGATGCATCCCGCGAAGAAATAATTGCGACTGCACGTGCCGAAGCTCAGCGTTTGAAAGAATCCGCTGTTCTCGAAATCGAAACGGAAAAAGCGAACGCTCTTCGTGCTGTGCGTGAAGAAGTCGTTTCCATGTCCATCTTGGCAGCATCCAAAGTTCTGGAGAAGGAAATTTCCGAAGAAGAAAATCGTGCTCTGATTGAAGAGGCGATTGTGAAGGCAGGCGAAAGTCGATGAGCCGATCGGCTGTAGCAAAACGTTATGCAGTAGCTCTTTTTGAATTGGCACAAGAACATCAAATTCTGCAACCGGTTGTTGAAGATATCCGGGGAATACAGGCTGTCGTAAAGGCAAATCCTGAACTGAAACAATTGATGACTTCGCCGAAGATTTCATCTGAGCGCAAAAAAGGAATTTTAAGTGAATTGTTTGCAACAGCAAACCCACTTGTATTAAACACGCTTTATGTTTTACAAGATGCAAAACGCTTAGGCGAATTGAATGACTTCGCAGATGAGTTCGTTCTTCTTGCGAATAAAGCATTCGGCATCGCGGAAGCGAAAGTGTTCTCAACACGTCCTTTGTCGGAAGAGGAACGCAATTCGATTTCTACAGCATTTGCAGCGAAAATCGGTAAAACATCATTGCAGATTGAAAACGTCATCGAGCCGTCATTGATCGGCGGATTGCGTCTTCAAATCGGCAACCGTATATATGACAACAGCATCCGTACAAAACTTGACCATTTGAAGCGTCAATTGATCGGATAAATCAACTTTAATTGAGGGGTGACATACATGGGCATCAAAGCTGAAGAAATCAGCGCGTTGATCAAACAACAGATTGCGAATTACCAATCTGAGTTGGAAGTAAGCGATGTCGGTACAGTTATCTACGTCGGTGACGGTATCGCTCGTGCTCATGGCCTCGACAACGTCATGGCCGGAGAGCTTCTTGAGTTCTCTAACGGTGTCATGGGTATGGCTCAAAACTTGGAATCCAACAACGTTGGTATCGTAATCCTTGGTCCATTCACAGATATCAAAGAAGGCGATGAAGTACGTCGTACAGGTCGTATCATGGAAGTACCTGTTGGTGAAGAATTGATTGGCCGCGTAGTCAATCCACTTGGCCAACCAATTGATGGACTAGGTCCAATCAACACAACAAAAACTCGTCCAATCGAATCTCCTGCACAAGGCGTAATGGCACGTAAATCCGTCCATGAGCCATTGCAAACAGGGATCAAAGCGATTGACGCTCTTGTACCGATCGGCCGTGGTCAACGTGAATTGATCATCGGTGACCGCCAAACAGGTAAAACATCTGTGGCAATCGATACAATTTTGAACCAAGCAGACCAAAACATGATCTGTATCTATGTAGCAATCGGGCAAAAAGAATCCACAGTGCGCGGAGTTGTTGAAACTCTTCGTAAAAATGGAGCTCTTGACTACACAATCGTAGTTTCCGCTTCTGCATCAGAACCAGCTCCGCTTCTATACCTTGCACCATATGCAGGTGTATCGATGGCAGAAGATTTCATGTTCCAAGGCAAACACGTCTTGATCGTATACGATGATCTTTCAAAACAAGCTTCCGCTTACCGTGAGCTTTCCCTATTGCTTCGCCGTCCTCCAGGTCGTGAAGCGTTCCCAGGGGATGTATTCTACTTGCACTCCCGCTTATTGGAGCGTGCGGCTAAGTTGAACGAAACTCTTGGTGCAGGTTCGATTACAGCTCTTCCATTCGTTGAAACGCAAGCAGGGGATATCTCCGCTTACATTCCAACAAACGTAATCTCGATTACGGATGGACAGATCTTCTTACAATCCGACCTATTCTTCTCCGGAGTACGTCCAGCGATCAACGCGGGTCTTTCTGTATCCCGTGTAGGTGGTTCCGCACAAATCAAAGCGATGAAGCAAGTTGCCGGTACATTGCGTCTTGACCTTGCAGCATACCGTGAACTTGAAGCGTTCGCTCAATTCGGTTCCGACCTTGATGCAGCGACTGCTGCTAAACTTGAGCGCGGTGCACGTACAGTTGAAATCTTGAAGCAAGATTTGAACAAGCCGATGAAGGTTGAAAAGCAAGTTGTATCCCTATATGCACTAACACGCGGTTACTTGGATGATATTCCAGTCGGGGATATTCGCCGTTTCGAAGCCGAGCTTCTTAGCTGGTTAGATACAAACCACACGAACGTTTTAGATCATATCCGTACGACAAAAAATCTTCCATCAGATGAAGAGATGGCAAACGCGATCAACGAATTCAAAAAGACATTCGCTGTTACTGAATAAGATTTGGACGATATGAGGAAAAAACAATAAGGTGGTGAGAGAGTGGCTTCATTACGTGATATTAAAAATAGGATCACTTCGACAAAGAAGACGAGCCAAATTACGAAAGCGATGCAAATGGTCTCCGCTTCCAAATTGAACCGTGCGGAATTGAACGCGAAATCGTTCGTCCCTTACATGGAGAAAATCCAGGAAGTGGTCGGTTCCATTGCAGCAGGTACAACTGATGCTGGACATCCGATGCTAAATAACCGCCCTGTGCAAAAGACCGGTTATTTCGTCATCACGGCTGACAGCGGACTTGCAGGTGCCTACAACAGTAACGTAATCCGTGCCGTTTCCAATGCAATCCGCGACCGCCATAAGAGCAATGATGAATTTGTGATTTTGGCTGTCGGCCGTGTCGGAGCAGAGTACTTCGAAAAACGGGGATACAATGTGGTCCAAAAGAAGATCGGTCTACCTGATCAACCTTCTTTTGCCGATATCAAAGCGATGACTCAACGAGCTGTCGATTTGTTCACTGACGGTACGTATGACGAACTCTATATGTACTACAACCACTACATCAGTGCCATTTCACACGAAGTGACTGAGAAAAAGGTATTGCCATTGACTGATTTAGCACAAGAAGGAACGACTTCATCCTATGAATTCGATCCTTCAGGTGAAGCGATTTTGGAAGTCTTGCTTCCTCAATACGCTGAAAGCTTGATCTATGGTGCACTCCTCGATGGTAAAGCCAGTGAACATGCTGCCCGTATGACGGCAATGAAGAGTGCGACTGATAATGCGAACGAATTGATCGGTACATTAACACTTTCATATAACCGTGCACGTCAAGCTGCAATCACCCAGGAAATCACGGAGATTGTCGGCGGTGCCGCGGCATTAGAATAGGTTGCTTGATAAAAGTAAGACAGGAGGGAATAGTATGAACAAAGGACACGTTCTTCAAGTAACTGGTCCGGTTGTCGACGTTCAATTCGGCAACGGCCAATTGCCTGAAATCAATAACGCGTTAACAGTTGTAATTGAACGTACCAATGGTGAAAACGAAGTTTTGACTCTTGAAGTCGCACTTCACCTCGGTGACGATGCTGTCCGTACGATTGCGATGTCTTCGACGGATGGTTTGAAACGTGGTGCTGACGTTACGGATACAGGCGCGCCTATTTCCGTACCAGTTGGTGACGTAACTCTTGGACGTGTATTTAACGTTCTTGGCGACGTGATCGACTTGGGTGAAGAAATCCCGGCTGCAGAACGCCGCGATCCGATCCACCGCGCAGCTCCAACATTTGAAAACTTGACTACAGAAGTTGAAATCCTTGAAACAGGCATTAAAGTAGTTGACCTTTTGGCTCCATACATCAAAGGTGGTAAAATCGGTCTCTTCGGCGGTGCCGGTGTAGGTAAAACGGTTCTTATCCAGGAATTGATCAACAACATCGCTCAAGAACACGGTGGTATTTCCGTATTCGCAGGTGTTGGTGAACGTACTCGTGAAGGGAACGACTTGTTCCACGAAATGAGCGATTCCGGAGTTATCAAGAAAACAGCGATGGTATTCGGACAAATGAACGAGCCGCCTGGTGCGCGTATGCGTGTTGCTTTGACTGGTTTGACAATGGCTGAATACTTCCGTGATGAAAAAGGCGCTGACGTGCTTCTATTCATCGACAACATCTTCCGCTTTACACAAGCAGGTTCCGAAGTATCCGCCCTTCTTGGACGTATGCCATCTGCCGTTGGTTACCAACCGACTTTGGCTACTGAAATGGGTAAATTGCAAGAACGGATCACTTCTACAACGAAAGGTTCCGTTACATCTATCCAAGCGATTTACGTACCAGCCGATGACTATACGGATCCGGCTCCGGCTACAACATTCGCTCACTTAGATGCAACGACAAACCTTGAGCGTAAGCTTTCCGAGATGGGTATTTACCCAGCGGTTGACCCACTTGCTTCTTCTTCCCGTGCGCTTTCTCCTGAAATCGTCGGAGAAGAACATTACGAAGTGGCGACACAAGTACAACAAACGCTACAACGTTACCGTGAACTTCAAGATATCATTGCCATCTTAGGTATGGACGAGTTGGGAGACGACGACAAACTTGTCGTAGCACGTGCCCGCCGTATCCAATTCTTCCTGTCCCAAAACTTCCACGTTGCGGAACAGTTTACTGGTCAACCGGGATCTTACGTTCCAGTAAAAGAAACGGTCAAAGGCTTCAAAGAAATCCTTGATGGTAAATATGATCACCTTCCAGAAGATGCATTCCGCTTGGTCGGCCGCATCGAGGAAGTGCTTGAAAAAGCGAAAAGCATGGGTGTAGAAGTATAATTAAAGGGACCAGGAGGGGAAAAAATGAGTACAATTAAAGTAAATATTGTCACTCCCGACGGCCCGGTATACGATTCCGAAGTCGAAATGGTCATTGCCAGAACAGCAACTGGTGAAATTGGTGTACTTCCGGGACATATCCCGACGGTTGCACCACTTGAAATCGGTGCTGTGCGCTTGAACAAAGACAACGGTGCTGCAGACCTCGTCGCTGTAAGTGGCGGTTTCATTGAAATCCGTCCCGATAAGGTGACAATCTTGGCCCAAGCTGCGGAAACTGCCACAAATATTGATGTCGATCGTGCGAAAGCTGCGGCTGAACGTGCCCAGCAACGCCTACAACAGGCTAAACAGGATGATGTCGATATGAAGCGTGCCCAGTTGGCTTTGAACCGTGCGATGAACCGTATCAACGTATTTGAGGGTAAATGATAAATAATAGAGAACGGACAGGGAACATGTTTCCTGTCCGTTTTTCTACAAATTGACTTTTTATGAGTCTTTCGGAGGAAATGAAGATGAACTTAATGATTGGGCAACAAGCTCTCTTAGGAATAATCTCCCACGTCTTCTTCATAGGTTTAGCTTTTTATGCCTTAAGGGCCATCATGTTTGATAAATGGATTAAAAAAAATCACGTTTTTCAAGCGCAACTCCTCTATATTTTGCTAAGTATAACCATCGGAAGTATAGTATCGAACTTCTTTTTAGACATATCCTATTGGTCAAAAGAACTCCCATTTCTTTTTGGTTAGCACTTGTTCTATATGATCCTGTATACGGAAAACCGCATGCAGGCTCATGGAGATCATGACTTAACACCTATAAATCTGTTGAAATATGTTTGTAACAAACGCAATACGGGAAACTACCCTGTAGAAATACTTCCATTGATACATAACAATTGAAATCAACCGACACAAAAATTATGGTTGGCACGTATCTTATAGTACGACAAATTATCACAAAATAAGACAAACGGTCCTTGTCTTAAGCCAAGAAAATCGGTATGATTGAGGTTGTTTTATTGTCTCAAAAAAGAAGTATATGACTTGGAATGTAAATAGATTATGGAATTGACAATAGAAGTCGGAGGGACTTAATTTGGAGAAGATCGTGGTTACTGGTGGCCGCCAACTGAATGGGAAAGTACGGGTAGAGGGAGCAAAGAATGCTGTACTACCAGTATTGGCTGCTGCATTATTAGCAACTGAAGGTAAAAATGTCATTCGTGATGTACCAAACTTAGCGGATGTTTATACAATTAATGAAGTATTGAAAAGCTTAGGAGCAGATGTTTCGTTTTCCCCTGATCGCAACGAGGTCATCATCAACTCCCAATATCCTTTATCAAGCGAAGCGCAGTTTGAATATGTTCGGAAAATGAGAGCATCTATATTGGTCATGGGACCACTTTTGGCACGAAACGGCTTTGCCCGTGTAGCACTTCCTGGAGGCTGTGCAATCGGATCCCGTCCGATCGATCAGCATTTAAAAGGCTTCGAAGCAATGGGTGCATCCATTTCATTTGGACACGGCTACGTTGAAGCGAAAACAGTTGGAAAGTTAAAAGGAGCGAAAATCTATCTTGACTTCCCAAGTGTTGGTGCAACAGAAAATATTATGACTGCTGCTGCTCTTGCTGTGGGTACAACAGTTATTGAAAACGCAGCAAAAGAACCTGAAATTGTGGATTTGGCTAACTTTATCAACGAAATGGGCGGTCGTGTAATTGGAGCAGGTACGGATACAATCCGGATCGAAGGCGTCCAAAAACTGTCCGGTGCTGTTCACCATATTATTCCTGATCGGATTGAAGCGGGTACATTCATGATTGCTGCTGCGATAACTCGTGGAGATGTGATTATTGAAAATGCGGTGCCTGAACATAGCGCAGCTTTAATTTCTAAGCTTCAGGAAATGGGTGTATCGATTTTAGAAGAACAGGATGGACTTCGCATATGTGCGAATGATCCATTAAAATCTGTTGATATTAAAACAATGCCATATCCAGGCTTCCCAACTGACATGCAATCACAAATAATGGCATTGATGTTGACAGCTAATGGGACGGGTGTGTTAACTGAAACTGTATTCGAAAATCGTTTCATGCACGTGGAAGAATTCCGGCGAATGAATGCATCTGTTAAAATTGAGGGCCGTTCTGTCATTATGAATGGACCGTCTGACCTTCAAGGAGCTGAAGTTGCTGCAACAGACTTGCGTGCAGCTGCTGCATTGATCTTGGCAGGTCTCCGAGCAGAAGGCATTACGCGTGTTACTGAATTGAAACACTTAGACCGCGGTTATGTGAACTTCCACTTAAAACTTGCATCATTAGGTGCAGATATTATCCGCATTTCACCAGAAGTCAAAGAAGAAAAAGAAGTACAAACTGTATAATCGCACCGGACCAGGCCTATAGGCTTGGTTCCGGAGAAAGCCCGTTGTTTTATGAGAATTACTGTTCTCTTAAACCAATGGGTTTTTCATATTTTCAAAACTAATTCATATAGTGGAACTATGAGAAAACAACTAGCAAGACTCAAATGGAAATGGAAGTATAAGAAATTCAATCCGCTTTATTTAATTGCTGCCGCGTTCCTCTTGCTCGCCTTATCTCTATTCTTTACACCGATTCTACTAATCGAACGTGCAGAAAGTAGTAATTCCATCGTAGAAATTGTTCAAGAGGATGAATGTGTGATCATGCTCACCGTAGAGGGTGAGACAAGACAAATCCCACTTGAAGAGTATGTGGTCGGTGTAGTGGCTGGGGAAATGCCGGCCATTTTCCATCCTGAAGCATTAAAAGCTCAAGCGATTGCTTCGAGAACTTACGTGCTTCGGCTCACAGAGAATGGACAAAAACCGATTCAGCCTACGGTGGAACACCAAGTCTATCGTTCAGAAAAAGAGCGAAAAGAGAGATGGGGAAAATCATTTAAAGAAAACGAAACGAAAGTGAGGGAAGCGGTAAAAGCTACAAAGGGCCAAGTCATTTTTTATGAGGACAAGCTAATTACAGCCATGTTCTTTTCTACGAGCAACGGAATGACGGAAACAGCTAAAAACTATAGCGGAAATGCAATCCCTTACTTAAATAGTGTCGAAAGTTCAAAGGAAGCTGAAATCGCTCCAAACTTCAGTAATACATTTGAGGTGCCCTTATTTGATTGGAACAAAGCACTCGGTTTTGAGTGGAATGATGATCTATTCAAAGATTTGAAACTTATACGGAATGCTTCTGGGCGGGTACAGACGATGGTCGCCGGAGCCTATACGTTTACAGGTCGTGAAGTACGGGACAAACTAAAGCTGCCATCTACTGATTTTGATATTGCGTACGATCTATCAAACAAAATTGTCCATATTACAACGACAGGTTATGGACATGGCGTGGGGATGAGCCAATACGGAGCGGAAGCGTTCGCAAGAGAAGATTGGAAGGCGGAGGACATTTTAACCTACTACTATCAAAATACTGAAATAAAAAATTTTCCAATTGAGGAAGAAGCATGTTTAAAATCATCTTAACTTGCAGACAATGCAATTGAGGTGATGAAAATGAGAGAAGACAAAACGAAACAAACTTCTCAAACTAGTAAGCAGAAAAAAGCGTGGTTCTGGCCAGCAATCTATGGTGGAATTGCAGTGTTATTCGTAGGCATGATTTGGGGTTACACAGCACTTATGGATGATTCCTCGAAGGACTCCGGTGAAGTTGCCGATGGTGGCAAGGGCGGTCAAGTAACAGTTGAAACAAACGCCAGTGCAGAAAAACTGAAGTATCCATTTGACGAAGCAAACTTAGAAAATATGAAGGTACTTCAAAGATTCTATGATGTAGAAGCGGATGCGGAGTCCCGTGAAAGTGCGTTACTTGTGTTCAATCAAACATATGTAACAAACAATGGAATTACAGTTTCAATGAATAACGAGCCATTTGAAGTATTGGCAGCTATGAGCGGAACAGTAGAAAAAGTGACTTCCGATCCGTTCATGGGCAATGAAGTCATCCTATCGCATGCAAATGGCATGAAGACAGTCTATCGTTCTGTTACTGGTGTTTTAGTTAAAGAAGGCGACCAAGTAGTTCAAGGTGATCCTCTTGCAACAACTACTGAAAATGAATGGAATCCAACTGCTGGAGTCCACCTTCATTTTGAAGTATTACAAGACGGCGTATACCAAAACCCACAGTCTTATCTTGCATTCTAAGAATTCGTTCTGAAATCAGGTTCTCCCGCATAAATTGGAGGAAAACGTTCGTACATTAGGAAAGGAAGAGAATGTGCACGAACATATCCGGCATCGATGTTTGCGGCTTGGAGAACTGCTGAAGGAAACGGGTTTGACTGTGAGGGCCTTGGCCAACACAACAGGCTATTCGAAAAGTACTGTACACAAAGACTTGACTGAGCGTCTCCCTCTCGTGAATGAAGCGTTATCGAAAGAGGTCAGCGAAATTTTAGCTTACCACAAATCGATTCGCCATTTACGTGGAGGCGAGGCGACAAGACAAAAGTGGATGCAGAAAATAGACGAGATCAGCCAAGAAAAGGAGCTGTCCCAAACACCGGAGTAATTCCGGTGAAGGGCAGCTCTTTTTATTTTTCTCTAAAGCTATTGACCTCCATACTTTGCAGAGCATATATTCTTAATAGTTAAGTGGAAAATAATGTGTATGCCTTAGTAGATAGATATCTTTTATAAGGAGAATGGGGATGGAGCAATTATTGACGAGAGAACAGTTCTTGTGGGATACACCAGAAAAGCTGAGGGCATTGCTGAATGAGCTGGTGAGCTGGAAAAGTATAACGTTGTCGGATGGCGAAAAGGAATTTGCTTTGAAGCTACATGAACGATTGGGAAAGCTCAATTACTTTAAAGAGAATCCAACACATATAAGGCTGCATGAAGCTGACTCTGAAAGAAGTGCCGTGACAGCCATCTATAAACATCCATCTGCTGTCGATACAGTGGTCCTGATCAGCCATTTCGATACGGTGGAAACTGGGGAGTATGGAACGCTTGAACCGCTTTCTTGCCGGCCGGAAGAACTAACTGCAAAGTTGATGGAGGATCCTTCCGTTTTACCTGAAAACGCAAAAGAAGATTTGTTATCGGGAAAGTATTTATTCGGAAGAGGAACTATGGACATGAAAATGGGCTTAGCTCTTCATATGCAGCTTATTGAGAAAGCAAGTGCGGAAGAGTGGCCAATCAATCTAATTTTAACGACTGTTCCGGACGAAGAAGTGAATTCGGCAGGAATGCGGGCTGTTGTACCGAAATTGGTGGAGATCCAGGAAGAGTTCGGCTTGAACTACGTGCTGTATTTGAACAGTGAACCAAGCTTCACGCAAAATCCGGCAGATATCGAAGAGTACGTATATTCCGGTTCTATCGGCAAAATAATGCCAGCTGCACTGTTTTACGGAAAAGAGACACATGTCGGGGAACCGATGAAGGGGATGACAGCGAATTATATCGCAAGTTATTTGACCCAACGGATGGAGTTCAACGCTTGCTTCCGTGAAACGGACCTTGGTGAAAGCACTCCTCTTCCTGTTTCGTTGCAGCAAAAGGATTTGAAGCTTAACTATTCAACCCAGACACCGTATCGTGCCGCAGCTCTTTATAATGTGTTTTTATTCAAACGCACAGCTTCTGAAGTGATGGAGCTGTTTGAATCAGTTGCCAAAGATGCGATGGCAGCGCTCAATGAAGATTACCGAAAAATCTGTGAGCGTGAGCAGGTGTGTGGAGTCGGAAGTGTCAAAGTACTTCGCTATGAAGAGCTTTTGACATATGCTCTGAAAAAGTTGGGGGAGTTAGAGGTAAACCTTCTTAAGCAAGTGGTTTTAAGTAATGAGGAATGGGATGATCGTGAAAAATCGTTACGGATTGTTGATCAGCTAATGATCCAATGTCAGGAGCTGGCACCTGCAACTGTCATTTTGTTTGCCCCGCCTTATTATCCGGCGGTGAATACATCTACCCATCCTGTTGCAAAAGCTGCCATTGAAGTGGTGAAGAAGTCTGCACTCACATTCAACAATACCATTACACAGGTACACTATTTCAATGGTATATGCGACTTGAGTTATTTGAATTACGAGGATGCAGGAAACGGATGGACAGCTTTTGAAAAGAATACACCTGTTTGGGGAGAAACCTACAGCATCCCATTTGAAGATATGGCAAGATTGAGAGGTCCTGTGCTGAATGTAGGTCCTTTCGGGAAAGATCCGCATCAGAAAACGGAGCGGCTTCATGTGGATAGTGCATTCATAGAAATGCCGGCCATGTTAGAAACATTAATAAAAAGCTTATATTCAATAGAAACTTGAATGATAGAGGGATGTATAGTGGCCAATGGCTATTATACATCCCTTATTATAATTACTCAACAATTTCTAATATTTACCGATGTAAGAGAAAAGGATTAATTCAAGTGGGAATTCGTAGGAAATACAGTATGTTATTCCTATTACACGTATGCTAAAATAGTATATTAGAAGATAAGATGAACGTGAAACCAACAGTTGGAAGGGGAAACAGCTGAATGTTTGCTAAAGATATCGGAATCGACCTTGGCACAGCCAATGTGCTCATCCATGTAAAAGGGAAAGGGATTGTACTGAATGAGCCATCGGTTGTGGCAATCGATAAGTCAACCAACCGTGTGTTGGCAGTTGGCGAAGAAGCGCGTCAAATGGTCGGGCGGACACCGGGGAACATTGTCGCCATTCGTCCATTGAAAGACGGCGTCATTGCCGATTTTGACGTTACGGAAGCCATGCTTAAGCATTTTATAAATAAATTGAACGTGAAAGGATTCCTTTCTAAACCGAAAATTCTCATCTGCTGTCCGACGAATATTACGAGCATAGAGCAAAAAGCGATTCGTGAAGCGGCTGAGAAATCCGGAGGGAAGAAGGTCTATTTAGAGGAGGAGCCGAAAGTGGCTGCAATTGGGGCTGGCATGGATATTTTCCAACCTTCCGGTAATATGGTCATCGACATCGGCGGTGGGACAACGGATGTCGCAATCCTTTCCATGGGCGATATCGTAACTTCTGAATCAATCAAAGTGGCGGGAGATTTATTCGATCACGATATTCTGCAGTATATAAAGAAAAAACATAAGCTGTTGATCGGCGATCGCACAGCAGAAGATATTAAGATCAAAATCGGTTCCGTCTTTAGGAACGGACGTAAAGAAGAGATGGATATTCGCGGACGAGATATGGTGACGGGCCTTCCACGTACAATTACCATTACGTCAGAAGAAGTGGAAGAGGCTTTAAGTGAGCCGATTGCACTGATTGTACAAGCGACGAAAAACGTATTGGAACGCACGCCGCCTGAGCTGTCTGCTGATATTATCGATCGTGGAATTATCTTAACGGGTGGTGGCGCTTTGCTACATGGACTTGATCAACTTCTCATTGATGAGTTGAAAGTACCGGTATTTGTGGCTGAAGAACCGATGGACTGTGTGGCAAAAGGAACCGGACTTATGCTTGAAAATATAGATAAAGTAAAATAAAACAGTAGGTGAAAAATTATGTTCCGCGGATTTTATACAGTGGCATCCGGAATGGTGGCCCAGCAACGGAGAACTGAATTACTGACGAACAACATGGCAAATGCGAACACTCCAGGTTTTAAGGCTGATCAATCTGTCGTCCGGTCATTCCCGGATATGCTGCTATCGCGGATCGGTAGCACGAACATTCCGGTTCAAAAAAACTTGAACTTGAAAACTGCAAAACAAGTTGGTGCAGTGAATACAGGCGTTTATTTGCAAGAGACGATTCCTCAATTTATACAAGGCCAAATTCGGGAAACAGAATTGACGACGGACCTTGCACTTGTTGATGGAGCAATGCCAGCGGATCCAGCAACAGGAGTCGCTGGAGCGATCTTCTTCCGTCTTGAAAACGGGGAAGGACAGGAGCTCTACACGAGGAATGGGAACTTGACGCTTGATGCGGATGGTTACTTAGTGAATCCTCAAGGGCTGTATGTTCTTTCCGAAACCGGTGAGAGGATTCAGCTTCAGAACGACAACTTCTCGGTGACTCCTGATGGACGGATCATGCAGGAAGATGGGGAAGTAGCGAGAATTGGAATCTCATTCGCCAATAATCCAGAACTTCTTTTGAAACAGGATAATGGACTATTCAGTACCGGTGAAAATGGTAATCTTCCGTCCGCTTATGGGGAGGAAGGCGTTACCTTCTCCATGCAACAAGGGTTCTTAGAAGGCTCCACTGTTGATCCTTCCAAAACGATGACGGAACTTCTAACGGCTTACCGTGCGTTTGAAGCGAATCAGAAAATCCTTCAAGCATATGACCGAAGCATGGAAAAAGCTGTGAATGAAGTGGGTCGTGTCAATTGAGGATAAGTAAGGAGGAAACGGCATGCTAAGAACGATGATTACAGCAACGAATACAATGAGCCAGCTGCAATCTCAAATGGATGTCATCGGGAATAACCTTTCAAATACATCAACGCCTGGATATAAAGCAAGGGATGTAAAATTCCAAGAGTTGCTTTATCAGCAGTTCAATAACGATAAGAAAGACGCCGCACCACGGCAAACACCTGTCGGAATCCGATATGGCGCCGGAGCTGCACTTAGCCAAGTGCAAATGAACTGGAAAGTCGGTACATTACAGCCGACGGACCGTGGCTTGGATTTTGCATTTACTGCACCAAAACAGTATTTTAATGTGTTAATGCCAGGAGAAGGTGGAAGCCAACAGACGGTCTATACAAGACAAGGGGCATTCTATGTAACACCTGTTGAGAACGGCCAATTAATGCTGGTGAACGGAGATGGCTATCCGGTAGCTGATGCGAATGGTGATGCGATTAGGTTTGGGGAAAATGCATCAAACTATGGACACGGTGATGGCGGTACGCTGAACGTAAGCTACGCTGATGGTACAACGGAACAAATTCAGCTTGGTGTTACAGTCGTTGAGCGTCCGCAACTGATGCAGCATTTATCCGATACGTATATGACTTTGCCGGTAAATATGGCTGATTTAGGCGTAGCGCCGGAGGATGTACTGACTGAAATGGTCGGAGCGGACCGCGCAGACATCGGGATGCAAAATGGAGCTTTGGAAGCTTCAAATGTTGATATGACAAAGGAAATGACGGAACTCATTAATACGCAAAGGTCTTACCAATTCAATGCGAGAGCCGTCACACTTGCTGATCAGATGCTTGGTCTGATTAATGGAATCCGCTGATTCGGGGGTCAAACATGATTGAAAAAATGAACGACAGTGCCTCCGGTACTACTTCCAATCGACGTATAGAACGGAAGTTAGAGGAGAAGCCTGCAAATAAGACAAATCCTTTTAAACGTTTCCGTAAGCAAAAAGAAGATGGAGAAGAAAAGCGGACAGTCTGGGTTCAAATTCGGCTCTTTCCAATTTGGGTCCGCATTCTGATCGTTCTGCTTTTATTAGCTGGAGCAGCGGCAGGCGGACTTGTCGTCGGATACGGTATAGTAGGCGACGGGGAACCGGCAAATGCATTAAAATGGGATACATGGATACATCTTTTAAATATTATCCAAGGGAAAGAGTCGTAACCGGCTCTTTCTTCATTGTTACCATATAGATATTTATTAATGTTGATAAATGATGATGGTTTAATATTTGGTGAACGGAAGGCGGCGACTCCTGCGGGACAGCGAGACAGTCCAAGACCCCACAGGCGCAGCCGAGGAGGCTTGGCGCGAGCCCGCGGAAAGCGTCCGCCAGTAGTTCTAATTTTGAAGTAACTTGCGTGTAGCGCTTTTGTTATCATTAGGCGGAACAAGCCTGATTTATACATAAAGAATGGGAGGAAAGGCCATGTTAAATGCAACTGAAATTCAAGCAATCCTACCTCACCGTTATCCATTCCTACTCGTCGATCGTATTTTGGAAATCGAAGAAGGAAAAAGAGCGGTGGGCATCAAAAACGTCTCTATCAATGAGGACTTCTTCAATGGACATTTTCCGGGTTATCCAGTCATGCCTGGGGTATTGATCATAGAGGCACTCGCACAAGTTGGCGGTGTGGCATTGTTGCAGAAGGAAGAATATCGTGGACGGCTTGCGTTCCTGACAGGAATCGATAATGCACGTTTCAAACGCCAAGTTCAACCCGGTGATCAACTTCGTTTAGAAGTGGAATTCGTCAGGTTGAGAGGTACGATGGGCAAAGGCCATGCTGTGGCAACAGTTGATGGTGAAATTGCCTGTGAAGCGGACATTTTGTTCGCCATTGGTCCAAAAGCAGCGGAATAATAGCTGATTTGCCTTAATCGACAAGTTTCGATAAAATGAGGTTTATATGTTTGTATGATGGCAGCTGTTAACGTAGGAGGTTAACGATCTAAATGTACAAGGACTTATCCGGAAATATTAAAAGCAGTATTACTCGATCCATCACCACAACGTTCGAGCAGTATATGGCAAATATCCAGTGGGATGAAGATAAATTCGATTTGAAGGATTTTATTGACAGCTGGAAAGAATATATAACGACAAAAGCATCCTGGTACAATTCCGTGCCGGAGGACGTCAAAATAAACCCGCAATTCCATGAAGAGTTGGCACAAAAGATCAATCAAACCATTGAAAAAATTTTATCTGAGCCGCCATCCGAACAGCAAATTGCTGATATTGAAATACTTCAGGAAAAGTTTGATACGCACTATGAGTATGCTTGTAAAGCAGAAGCTTCATACGTGGAGCAAATTTTGAAAGAGAAGCAAAAACAGGAATAACAATCTCGGGATAGTTCCCTCTTTTTTAGGCCAACCTACATTATCGCATGTGAACCATGTGACAATTGAGCCGAAAGGAGGGAATTTTTCATGTGGAAAAAGTCGATTCCGTTGCTAATGGCAACTGGTTTAGTGCTTACTGCTTGTAACAACAATGACAACGGGGCACTGCCGAATAATAACGAAACGCCAATGCAAGACGTCAACGACCGTACTAACCAATGGGTGCCTGACACTGGGGATAACAACGATGTGAACAACTTCGATGGGTTCCAAGATAATAATGGAAATGGCACGATGAACAACGGTGGTACTGGAACAAATGACGGACTGAACGGAAACGGAACAGACCGTTTGAATGATAAAGATCTTAGAACTCCTGATATGAACGGAAACAACAACGCTGCTCCAAATGGTAATGGCGGCGGTATGCGATAATGGAACTTATGAAGAAAGCTTCCGGTTTTAACCGGAAGCTTTTCTTGTTGGTACAAAGGCGTGCCAAATAACTGCCCAGCAATTTTGCGAAGCGGTGGAGCAGCCAGGACGCGGCGTAGTCTTCCTCTTATGTCCGGTCTTTCTTCAATCTTGGCCGCGACTTCATGCCTTCTTTAAAACCTTCAAGCAATTCCCCGTCTGAAAGTCCTTCTTCAAGTAATTGTTCCAGTAATTGCTCTGCATATTGGCTTCGGATCCTCTTTAAAGTTCCCTTCATTAAAACTGAAATGTTTTCACCAATTTCCTTCACGGCATAAACTACGACGTTAAAGGCGGCTGGTTCGTTTTCAGGGTAAGAAATGACTACCCGTACATCGATCGGTTCCTGGGATTTCTCATACTTCTCGAATATTTCTTTGAATTTCCGGTCAGTATAGGCTTCTAAAATCCAGGAGCGATGACTATTTTCTTGATTAATGCAAATACCGTCCTGTAAAGGATAGTCTACAATCTCTTCGTTTTCGACTACTCCGATTGTGAGCATTTTGAATGACTTCATACAGAACCGCCTTTCCCGACTTATTTGGCCCTATTATAGCATAGTGATGTGTATTCTTTAGAGATGCCAAATTTTTATTTTCTAAAATGAGCGCCACGTAGAGATAACGGGCTTTAGGAAAGAAAAGAAAAATAGTCGACTGTCGAAAAGTGAGTTTTGAATGGCCATTCCGTACGAAAAGGATGTTTTGCGCTTTTGCTTATAAAACTCACCAAGCTTATGATGAGGTCAATTAGAGGAAAGGAGGGAAGCACTTGAACATAGTAGCGATGGTAGGACGGATCACGAAAGATTTGGAGCTGAAGAAGCTGTCCGAAGGTCGTGTCCAGTCAAGCTTCATCCTGGCGGTTAACCGGAACTTTAAAAACCAGAAGGGTGAAGTTGAAGCGGATTTTGTTCTCTGTACAGTTTGGGGCAAAGTTGCAGAGAATACCGTAAAGTATTGCGGTAAAGGTTCACTTGTCGGAGTGAACGGCAGAATCCAATCAAGAACATACGAGCGTGAGGATGGAACACGGGTCTTCGTCACAGAAGTCGTAGCGGATGAAGTCAGATTCCTCGCAACGAAACAACGGACGGACAATAGTAGTCCGCGTACTGATCCTCTCCCACCTCCACCGGCTGAATTCCATCAGCCGAAAGAGGAAGAAGTTGTCGCACATGCTTAGGGAAACCATTGGATGACCGCCCAATGGCATTAAAACCATCTCGTTACCATACAAGTCCGAGAAGGGAAGAAAAATATGACTAAACAAACTGATCAAGTAAAGAAAATGGAAAGGCAGATTGAACAGCTCATCCGAATTGTCGCTTCGTTGAATGAGCGGGTCATCGCCTTGGAAATGGAGCGCCAAGCCGAGCGCATGAACAAGGAAGCGAGGATGATGCATTTAACGTTGAACCGATAGAGTGGACAATTAAATAATGATGGAGAATCAAAAAGTGAAACGTAAGAGAGAAACATGTAGGATCTGATGAAAAGCAGAGAAACCGACCGGTGGGGACCGGTCGGTTTCAAAATGGTTTATGCATCAAACCTCAACAAATCTTCCAATTCCTCATCGGACAATTCTGTAAGCCATTTACTGGATTGGATTAACTCATCAGAAAGTAATTGCTTTTCGGTGAGTAATTTATCAATTTTCTCCTCAATTGTACCGATTGTCACGAACTTATGGACATGGACAAAACGGGTTTGGCCGATTCGATAAGCCCGGTCAGTTGCCTGATTCTCAACAGCAGGATTCCACCATCTGTCAGCGTGAAGGACATGGTTAGCAGCCGTCAGGTTAAGACCTGTACCGCCAGCCTTCAAGGACAAGATGAAAATCGGGAATTCATGTTGTTGGAAGGCCTCGACTAACTGGTCACGTTGATGCTTTGGCATCCTACCGGTTAGGAACGGCACATCTATGTCGTATAATTCTGCCAGGCAGTGCTGGATCAGTTGCCCCATACCGATGTATTGCGTAAAAATCAGGCACTGCTCCCCGCTTGAAGCGATGTCGGCAGCCAACGTAATGAGGCGGTTCAATTTCTCTGAACGCTCCATCATTTCAGCAGCCGGTTGAAACGGCTCTTTCAAATATAGAGCAGGGTGGTTACAAAGCTGTTTCAGTTTACTTAACATCTTTAAAATAAGACCCTTTTTCTCGAAGCCAGTAAGTGTTTCCAATTTCATTTTCGAATCTGCCAAAAAGCTCTCGTACAGGGCAGCCTGCTCTGTAGTCAGCGGACAGAACTCCAACTGTTCCATCTTCTCCGGGAGATTCAGGAGGAGTTCAGGATCAGTTTTAGAACGTCTTAACAGGAACGGTCCGATTTTATTACGCAGCTTCCGTTTATGATTTTCCGAATCATCCCGCTCAATCGGGCCAATGAAGTTCTCCACGAATTTATTATAGCTGCCGAGGTATCCATGATGAACAAAGTCGAATATTGCCCAAAGCTCTGAAAGCCGGTTTTCGACAGGTGTCCCAGTAAGTGCTATATGATGTTCACCATGCAGCTTGCGGATTGCCTTCGATTGCTTCGTATGCATGTTCTTGATGTTTTGCGCTTCATCAAGCGTGATGCTTGCCCAGTGCTGCTCCGTCAATTCCGAAACGTCTTGGGAGGCAGTTCCATACGTTGTCATAACGATATCCGGAGCAGATGACCGAATCACTTCATCCAATTTCTCACCTTTTGCCCGGGATTGGCCATAATGGACGAACACTTTTAATTCAGGTGCGAACCGATCGAGTTCTTTTTGCCAGTTCCCTAAAACGGAAGTTGGGCAGATGATGAGAGAAGGACGATCGGCATGGTTTGACCGATGTACATGCAATAAGTAACTAATTAGCTGCACTGTTTTTCCAAGTCCCATGTCATCTGCTAAGACTGCCCCAAAGCCGGCTTCACGCATAAATACAAGCCACTCCAATCCTTCCACTTGGTAAGGACGCAGTTCAGCTAGTAAGTAAGGGGAAGGTGGTACTTTCGGTAAGCCTTTTTTGCTATGGATCTGCTTTGCGTATTGAGCAAGAGATTGCTGAAGTTCAAATTGGAACAGAGGATCGATTTCCTCTTCATCATCATCATCCAATTGAAGATTGATTTCCTCCGGCAACTCATGGAATACGAGATCTTTCACTTTCCATTCTTCTGTCTCTGCACGGTCCATTAATTCTCGGATGCGCTGTAGCCATTCGGCATCGATTCGGAACCATTCGTTCCCGGCTCGGATAAACTCCCTCTTTTCATCCACAAGACGCTGGAAATCATCCTTGGAGATGTCTTGTCCGTTTAATGAAAAACTCCAATTGAACTGTAAGATTTCATTCATTCCGGCAGCTGATTTGAATGAACCGGTGGAGGCGCTCGACCTGACCTTCATCTTCGTTTCTGTCACTTCCTTCAGCCAGCCAGGCAAAATGACATCAAAACGAAGAGCCTGCAGAGCGGATAAATCATTTTTTAAGAAAGAACGTACATCTGCATCCGTAAGCGGAATCGACAGGAAGCTTTCCAAATGATCCGGCACGGCATCAAGCTGGATGAGCCGCAGCATCTTTTCTTGTTTCTCTTCGATGAAGGGCACATATTCCTCCCATTTCGGCGGAACTGCAAGCTGAATAGGTGCATTCTTTTTTCGGCTGGAAGGCGTCCAATGTGCCACACCATTTTTCCCAATCAGAACCGTTTCAAGCATCCATTCATCAACTTCTTCATCCGGTTCTGAAAGCCTCAGTGCCACATGCAGGTTGCTCTCATTACTTTCATTACGGCTCGGCCATCCATACGTACGCAAATAGCCCAGCATAGAGGACAGTTGGTCGGGGTGCACTCCTAAAGTTTGTAGTTTATTGGCAATGGCATTATGAAGAAGCTGTTCAGTGAGAGGAGCGTTGGTTTCGCCAATGAATAATTCTGCAATTCTTTTAGAATCAATCATCAGCCGTCCTTCTTGCACGGTTACAGCCTGCCAAATACCAATATCATTCCAGTTCCGAGAGATTTCCTCAGCTGTCTCAAGGAGTTCTTCAGCTGAATCATCAGCGCCTATCAGCTCAATAAATGGCTGCCGATTCATCGGGTCCATCATGGACAGCAATTCTGAACCATCAATGACCAGTCCATCTTCATGAGTTTCCAGTTCTAATCCGAACAATGAGTCCACATCATAAAAATAGAGAAGGTGTACGAGTTGTTCAATCGGTAACAGCCTGCCTTGATGGATTCCATTCAAAGAAAACCGGCCATCAGGAAGCCGGCGAATGGATACCTGTAATTGCATTTTCATAGAAAAACTACTTGTCATAACGTCAGATTCCCTTTCTCCATCTCTTCGCGCAAAGCGCGCAGCCGCTTATACTTTTCGCCGACCGTCGAGATGTAGCGGTTATAAAAGTCAGCCTTGCCACTTTTCCGGGCGGCAGTCTTCATCCGTTTCCAAATCCGAACCGCTTGTTTGTAACTTGTCCGATTCTTTTCTTCTACACATTTCATCGCATGCACGTGGAGAAGCGGAAGGATAACGCCGGGCGCTTCTGAAGCGACTGTTTTCAACCCACTGTAATCGAGCGCTTCATAAGGGGTATTGAATCTGTGGTGAAGCGCAATCCAGTCAGCATATCGCTTTTGTTCCAATAGGAATTCAGCGTATTCTTCAGTTCCATGTCGTCCATAGGCGTAGTAAATCTGTTCCCGTTTTTCAGGGGACAGACCAGAACGAGAGTAGAGTTCCTCCATTTTTTGTACATAAAAACCGGTGTCGGCAGGTTTGGGATAGGAATGAAGAAATTCCCCAACATGTGGAAAGATTGCTTCCATGATGATCCGGATAGATTCCTGATCATTGATATCATTGGCGATTCCGGCAAGTGTCAGCCACTCCACCACATTGTCTGGAGCCGTATCCTTAACCATCAGTTGCAAATCTTCATGTTGCTTCAATAAAACATAGAAAAAACTAAGCATGAAGGACTTTGAAATTGAATTGGATTGTTTTAGAAGTCCCATTTCATCTTCGCGCCATTTTTTCTCGGTAAAGAGGTTTGCCCAAAATGCCAAGTAAATCGAAATTCGCTGATTAAAAAGTCCTTCACCCGTTTGGACGAAGTTCCGTACTTCATTCCGCAAGGCGGCAAAAAAAGCATCGGTCGCAAAAAGACGGGGCTTACCCGCAAGAAGGGAAAGTGCCTCGGATAACTTGCCGGTTTCGTTTTCCAGCCAACTGTTGAAATACCAGCGTTCATATTCCCAAGGATTGCCGTCATGGTCTTCTAAATGTTGTGCTACTATATGCCAAGCAGCTCGGATTTTATAAAATCTTACATAGACCTCGAACATCGGTCGCCATTCCCGTTCGAACGGTGTATAGGACTCAGCCTTATGGGAGAAAGCAGATAATTTTTGCACGAATGCATGGTAACCCGTATCTGCTGAGAGATGATGGATTGGTTCAAACGTTTGGGTTAATACGAGATCCCATGTTTTTGGTGAACGGTCTTCTTTAAAGAGTGCGAGCTGTTCGTTTTCCTTTGACTTCCATTCAGTCACCCATTTAGATAGTGAATGCTGTTGAATGTAAAGGGTGAACAGGAAGGCGAGGATATGCCTGCAAATGCCTTCGGAATGACAGCTGCATACCAATTCCTCATCCATGAAATCCATCGTGACACGTGCTGGAGAAACGTCAGCCACTGTCGCCGATACAATTTGTCTTCTGATATCGTAGGAATTGAGCTTTACAGCACCGTTTCGAACAAAAAAGGTCGCACGCCTCACCATATCCTCATCTTCCGCTTTCCAAGGAAAAAGGTCTTCGCCGATATTTTTCATCATATCCTCAATGGACGAGCTATAAATCGTTGAAAGTTGGTTCATCGTCGTTGTCATTGAACATCTCTCCATGAAAAAACACTTTCCTTCCATTATACGGCTTTTCTTGCTGTTCCGTAAATGAAGGAAAGTGCTTATTTTTCAGTATCGGGAAAAATGTCAATGATTTGTTTGATTGCATTCAAAAGAATTCTTCTTTTCTTTTGGTCGAAACGTGCAACATAGGAAATGAGTTCCCGAAGTTCATTCGATTCGCGAATCAGTTCCTCATGGTCCCGTACAAAATGGTCTAAATATTTCTCATGGATTTCTTTCGCTTGTTCAGTTAATGGGACAACTGGAGGTTTTGCTGATTTCAATGGCATGTCCAGTACCATCCGTAAAAAAAGTTCATCGGGGATTTCATAAATTTCCTTAATCTTCGGTAGGAGATAGAGCGGTACTTCACGTTTGTTCAGCTCGTAATTGGAAAGGACGGTCGAATCGACATCCAATCGGTTAGCAGCTTCCTTCTGCTTGATCTTTAAATATTCTTCCCGATATTCTCTTAAATGATCACCGAATGGCATCTGAATCCCTCCCATTATATTAGTTATAACGTAAGGGATAGCTCGGCCTTTTTCTCCAAAACTGACAAAATGTCAATTAAATAAATTGTCGTTTTGTCAGTTTCAAAGTATTTCCATGATTTTACTGGCAAACTATAGGTAAATAGACATACTCAGCTATGGAAAGACAAACTTCGGCAATGTCAGGGATTAGGGGGCTGTCGGTAGTGGATCATTATGAGCTGTTAATTAAAAATATGCATCAATGCATATCAGACATCAATAGTTTCAGCAAACAGCTGAAGCAATACGTAAATCGCCGTGAGCATTTGAGAAAGTGGCTTGTCATTGTGGCAGATCAAACGACTGTCACGTTCAGAGTCGCTATTGGCAATATGGTATTTGTTGATTGTCTAATTGTAAATCTGCATAGTAGGACCGTGACGTTGATGGTTCATGAAGAAATTAGCGAAAAGGTCTATGCTGAAATCTTCACGATTCTATCGCACTACTTAATGGAATTTAAACAAGATCGGATTGCATTTCTGACCTGCTCGCCTATTCAGCGATTGATGGACTGATGATCGGATGAAGTAAATACATACCGGATTTGGAACCTATCAGTAGTTCGATAGGTTCTTTGCATTTCAAAAGATTAACTTTTTCTTAGGAGTATGATAAACTAATGGAAACGGAATTCGGAATTTTCAATATAAAGGGGGTCAGCCTCATGTTGGAAGTCGAAATGATGAAGCCTTTCTATATTACCCAGGAAGATCACAGTATGAAGCTCATTTTTGACTATGAGTATTTCTCGATTCGAAAAGGGGAGGAAGTTTTCGAATTCATCCCTGCAGAAGGGAAAGAGATCGTGATTAATGTGAATACGTATCAAGTTGAAAACTTAGGTGACATTTTCGTTTTCCAAAATGGCAATCGGTTTATCCGGCTCCCTCTCTATCAGCTGCTGCTCATATCAGACATTCATAACCATTTACAAACGATCATGCAGCAAATAGAAGTGGATTGGAAAGATCCTGATGTCACGTGGACAAAAGAAGCAGAAAATCTGATTGTCCAATTGGAAAAAGAGAACTTTGAACGGCTTTTAGATCGTTCATTAATAGAAGGTGACCGTACATTGTTCATGCAATTGACGGCCTACTTAAAAGAACATGATGTTGGAGGAATAGAAGTTGAATAAAATGAAAGTGTAGATTGCCTATTTCGAATGTCGGAATAGGTATTTTTATGCGTTCATTTTCAAGTAATTGTCTATATTCACGACCTTGGAATTAATTGCTAAATAAGAAATTGGAGTCATGGGAATCTATGGATAGGACCGGTAGAATGGGAGTGTAGGCATGCCTACAAACTATATTCAAAGGAGAGAAACCATGCACAAAAAAGCAAAAGTAGTTAAACAGCGGTTTGTCACTCTACTAGCGGCCATGGTGTTAGTATTGTCTGCAGCAATTCCGGTTAGTGTGAAAGCGGAAGACGTATTAACGGTTGCGGAAGCGATCGCGAACAACTCCGGAAATGGGACGGTTGAAGGATATATTGTCGGGAACGTAACTGGGATAAATAGCGTAGATACAGAACCACCTTTCGGAGGAGACACAAACTTTGCAATTGCAGATTCTCCAAATGAAACAAATACGGATAACATGTTATATGTCCAATTAACTACAGATTTCCGTCCGGAGTTCGGATTGAAGACGAATCCGGATAATATCGGTAAGAAAGCAAGAGTAACAGGTTCTCTGGAAGCTTACTTCACTCATGCAGGACTTAAAAATCCAACAGTAATGACTTGGGCTGATGGTTCAGGCGGTGGGGAAGAAGAGCCTCCATTCGAACCGATTGATCCAATCACAGTACGAGAAATCGGAATTCATGAAATTCAGGGTGAAGGGCATGTATCTCCATATGAAGGGCAGGTTGTGTCAGGTGTTGTTGGCGTCGTCACATCTGTAATAGATAGTAGAAATCTATATATCCAAGATTTATTCCCGGATGACAATGAGAATACATCAGAAGGATTATTAGTATACAAAGTAAACCACGGCGCTAAAGTTGGCGACGTAGTACTCGTTGAAGGACAAGTTAAAGAATGGGTGCTTGACGGGTACTCAGAGAAATTAGAAACTGACTTGGCGATGACGGAAGTAAATGCGGTGTCAGTTGAAAAGATTAATACAGCAGAATTGCCTGAACCAGTTTTAATTGGTGAAGGCGGATTAATTCCTCCAACGGAAGTGATCGATAACGACAACTTCGCAGAATTCGATCCGGAAGAAGATGGTATCGATTTCTATGAATCATTAGAAGGTATGTTAGTCACATTGGAAAGTCCTCAAGTCGTTGCACCTCAAAAATATGGTGAAGTATTTGTCGTTCCAAACGGTACCGATACATTCTTCAATAACGGCGGTGGTGTGAATATCTTTGAAGATGACTACAATCCAGAACGTTTGACTATTGAAACAAGCAATAACTTCATTGCAAAAGCTGGCGACCGATTCAATGGAGCGGTAACTGGTGTCGTAAGCTATGGATTCTCAAACTTTAAAGTATTGACAGGTGGACAAGTACCTTCGATCTTCGAAGGCGACACAGCTCCTGAAACGACTTGGATTGAAAAGGATCCGGAGAAATTGACGGTGGCTGCTTATAATATGGAGAACTTCTCTCCTGAAACTTCTCAAGACAAAGTGGCACGCATTGCCGAGTCGATTGTAAATGAGTTGAAAGCGCCAGATATCTTGTCACTTGTCGAAGTACAAGATAACAATGGTCCAACTGATGATGGAACAACAGACGCATCCGCAAGCTATCAGTTGTTAGTAGATGCAATTGTTGCAGCAGGTGGTCCGGAATATGCATTTACGGACATCGCGCCAGCTGACAAAGAAGATGGCGGACAGCCGGGCGGTAATATCCGTGTAGGATTCATTTACAATCCTGACCGTGTTCAATTGGCCGAAGGTGAAAAAGGCGGAACAAATGAAGCGGTTGCGTGGGAAGATGGCTCATTGACTTTAAACCCTGGCCGTATTGCACCTGAATCATTCCCTGATACGCGCAAGTCTTTGGCTGCCGAATTTGTCTTCAACGGTGAAAAAGTAGTAGTGATTGCAAACCACTTGAATTCGAAAGGCGGAGACCAGCCTTTATTCGGGAAAAACCAGCCTCCATATTTAGCTTCTGAAGCAGAGCGGGTTGAATTAGCTCGCATGATCAATAGCTTCATCTCAGAAGGAATGGAGCAAAATGAAAATCTGAACGTGATTGTAGCTGGAGATATGAACGACTTTGAATTCTCTGCACCATTACAAGCGTTGAAAGGCTCCATCTTGACGAACATGGTTGAGGAAGTGCCTTTGGAAGATCGATATTCATACACATACCAAGGGAATTCCCAAGTGCTTGACCATATTTTAGTGTCGAACAACTTAGCTGATCGTACAGAAGTCGACATGGTTCACATTAACTCTGTATTCATGGAAGAACATGGACGTGCGAGTGACCATGATCCGGTGTTGATCCAGACATCATTGGAAAAACCTGCTGACGGTGTGATTGAAGAAGGCGAATGGGAAGTAGAAGAAGGTGACGATGAAATTCGTCTTGTCCTGCCTGAGGAAGAAATCTTAGAAGAAACTTCTGTCGTCTTAGTTGATGCTTTATTAAATGAATGGGCACAAACAGGCAAACGTGTCGTAATCGACTTCGGTCTCTTTGAAGCAACATTTAATGGAAAACAATTGCAGAAACTGGTGAATGTTGAGGGAGATTCCGTGACAGTAGTCTACGACTCGAATGCAGATTACTCGTACAAAGGTAAAGGCCAATCGATGGTCGCACCATTCTCTGTCGGATTCTTTGATGAAGATGGCGAAGCAGCGAATATTAAATGGAATGAACCGCTGACGTTCATGTGGGACTTCGGAAACGACGTCGTTCATAAACATGTTAAAACATTCTATTTGGACGGTAAAGGCAAATGGAAAAATGCTCCGGTCACAAACAAAGGAAGTCTTTGGACATTCAAAGTCAAAGATACGGATGCCATTACAATTGTAAAAACGAAATAAGTATTGGAACGGCTCTGGGAAACCAGGGCCGTTTTTTATATGGGAGGTTTAAAAGGGAGTCGAGTTGGGGAAAGGAAGAGATTAGGATATTGTGATGGTGGCTATGGTAAGGGGAGTCCATTAATTCGAGGTGCTGTAGTTATGGGGAGATTAATTTAAATGGAAGGTGGGGTTCAATTAAAGAACAACGGTGATTAAACGGAGGAATCTAACCTCCATTGAAATTGCTTTCTATTTCAAAAGAAAAAGCAGCTACCGGTTGGTTGCTGCCGTCAGATCGACGTGAAGTAATATAGGAAAAGAATGAACAATGTCGACCCAGTAATACCAAACACCAAGTCTCGCCAATTATTTTTAAGAAAACGCTCAAAATCCATTCTTAGCACATCCTTTCTGTCAATTTCCCGGGAAATATCGCCTGTTATAGCGATTAGTAGTTTTGAAACAGAAGTTTGTTACAGAGAGTGTAGACAAAAGTGTTAAAGATTATACGAGACTCTCACTCTTCGTCGTTGAGTGGCGAAAACTTAACGATTCTATGTAATAACGTATCGATTTCAAGGATTAAACCTGTCCACCAACCTTATCTAATATGATATATGAAACAAGCGTCAAATTAGAACAAGCTAAAAGGTTCAAATTTTCAGTGGGATCTATTACTAATTAACTAAAAGTGGGAAATGAAAGAAACACTACTATCCTATTACGTTACTTTTAATGTCGAATTTGATAGAGTGGACATAGAACTTGTATATATATTGAAATGGAGTGGAATTGAATCTATGTTCTCGGAATTTCGGTTTTGGCATTTTTTGACCGGACCCCAGCCGATCAATCAGTTCGATCAGACAGAACTGAGAGGATTCAACAAAAGAGTTCTTATGGTCGGACTTCTGGGTGTTCTATTATTCGTACTCCGTGAACTTTGGGGAATGAACACGGAGCAACTGACACCGCTGCTATCTGAAGGAAGTTTGGATACATACAGTTTGGCAAGGATCGTGTCATTGATCGGAGCGATCCTCTGGTCCTTGATCTACATGGCATTCCACTTCTTTGGAATCGCATACTTACTACATAAACTCACATCCATTCCTTATCGGAATCTATTAATCTTGCAACTATTTGTTACTGCGTTGTTACTGATGGAGAAAGCAGTCGTTTTTATTATCTTTGCACTTGTCGGCTATACAACGCCTGTATCCCTATTGTCATTCGGGCCGCTTGCAGCGACATTTATGGATCAACCATTTTTCATCTTCTTCTTCAATCAATTATCCATTGTCACGGCACTGATTATCGGACTGCAGTTCCGATTCATTCGTGCATTTGCTCCTCAGCTGAATTCGAGGAATTTACTCCTCGGGCTGATCGGCCTGCACGTGGTGATGGCACTTCTTACGGCAGCTATGGGCTATGTTCCATTTGATACATGGTTTGCTCAAGTCGTAGAAGGGGGTGCCTCTAATGAGTAAGTTAGGCAATATTGCGGTGGCGATTCTCATCACTTGTTTCATCGCAGCGAATGCAATTCTCCTATTCAGCGAGAAAAGTGTCATTACTAAAACAGTGTACGTAGACGACTATGAACGACTAACTGCCGGAAACTATACGGAAGAGCTTCCGAAAGAAGGATTAGTCGCCCCGCTTAACAGCTACTTTGTCTATGTAGCAGATGATGAAAATGTGGAAGAGTGGCTTGTTAAAGAAGGGGATGCTGTAACGATGGGGCAGGAAATTGCTTCATTGAACACAGCACGTTCGGATGAGCAGCGAGCTGTTTGGGAGGCAGACCGTCAAGCACTGATGTCACAGGAAAACGACTTGGAAAGCCAAATAAGTGGACTGGAATCGGATCGTTCACGAGCTGCCTCAAACAATCGGACATCCGCTGACACGACTGAAAGTGTCGGAACAGGTGATGCTCAGACAGACGTGAACGTAGATGTAGATGTGAACGTCGCAGACGAAGGTGCATATGCCGCGGCGATTTCCGAGCTCGAAAAGGAACTCGGCCATGTGCAACGCCAGATTGCAGTTCTCGATGCACAATTACAACAAGATGAGTCGAACTCTGCTGTATTGAGCCCCGTCGACGGTGTCGTAGCGAAAATCCATCCACTTGGAGAGCAGTTAGCAGTTGAAATCTTCAGCACGGAGCGGAACATTCTTACGTTTGCGGTCGGGGAACAATGGCAGGATATTAAGCCACAATCCCGTGTATTGATTCAGGCTGATGGAATGGAAAAGGTGGTCGAAGGAACAGTTCAATCCGTTTCCCAAGTACCTTCGACTGACGACGAATGGGTAGCAGCCTATCAAAAGATAGCGAAGGATCAGGAAGAAAATCCACTTGCCTATTACGAAGTGAGAGTTTTACCTAACGAGTCGATTGAAGCATTACCATTCGCCAATAATGCAAATGTCTCCATCATCGTGAACGAAGCCGAAGATGCAATAAGCGTCAAAGCAGAATGGCTCGATGATCGGTTTAAAGAGTCTGCCGTTGCTACAATTGTAAATGAAGACGGGTATGCAGTGCGAAAAGGCGTATTATCTCCATTCGACTATAAAGACCGGGCTGTCATTGTCGAAGGATTGGAACTTGGGGATCTTGCGATAGATCATGACCAAGTTGACGATTACACATATGCACCCGCTGTCTTCTTCCCGATGCCATCCGAAATGCCGGAGTGGTCATCTTGGAAATCATTCGGCTGGGAAAATTATTTTAAATATTTATGGTATTAATAGAGAGGGCAATCCTGCTGTGGGGTTGTCCTTTTTTATGTTTTGGGGAGGGTTTATTACCAAATGGGGAAAGTCTACAACCAATGTGTCGAGGTTTACAACAAAGAGGAGGAAGTCTACAACAATAGGAGCAAAGTGTACAATCTAATCTTCCGAGTATACCACTTAGTTCATTTTTGAGGTTTCCCTCTAATAAGAGGTTTACAACCAAATGATCGAAGCCTACAACCATTGTGTTGAAGTTTCCAACAATAGGAGGAAAGTCAACAATCAAATCAACCAAGTGTACACCAAAGTCTATTTACTAAAGGTTTGCGTGGGAATTTCATCTAATATACTGCTTTACAACCAAATTCCCGAAGTCTACAACCAATGTGTTGAAGTTTACAACCATGCCGAGGAAGTCTACAACAATAGGAGCAAAGTGTACAATCTAATCTTCCGAGTATACCACTTAGTTTATTTACTAAAGGTTTGCGTGGGATTTTTATCTAATAAAATTGCTTTACAACCAAATGCTCAATGTCTACAACCAATGTGTTGAGGTTTACAACCATGCAGAGGAAGTCTACTACAATAGGAGGAAAGTCTACAATCAAATCACCCAAGTGTACAACAAAGTTTATTTACTAAAGCCTGCGTGGGGATTTTCATCTACTAAAATTGCTTTACAACCAAATTCCCGAAGTCTACAACCATTGCACAAAAGTTTCCAACCATTGCTCAGAACTTTCCAACTAAAGTACAAAAGTTTCCAACCAATGCTCCAAACTTTCCAACCAACATTCAAAACTTTCCAACCAACCAACCAACCTCCATTCCCCCTCCTACAAGAAATCAACTAATCAAAAATATTTCGATTCTTCCATTTTTTGATATTGACTTCTGAAAACGGTTGCAATACATTAAAAGAAATATAGAGAAAACGTTTTCGTAAAACGTTTTCCTATTAGTCTCTACAAAGGTGGAGAGCCCATGGCAAAATGGACGATAAAAGACATTGCGAAGAAGGCCGGTGTATCGATTACTACTGTGTCAAGGGTACTAAATCGCAAGGAAGAGGGGATGTCTGCACAGACCCGGGAAAAGGTGCTTCGGGTCATCGAAGAGTTGGAATATCAGCCTAACCGGCTGGCAAGGGGATTGGTGACGAAACAATCCAAGTTGATCGGTCTTATTGTACCGACCATTTCCAATCCATTTTTTCCGGAGCTTTGCAGGGGTGCGGAGGACGAAGCGAATAAATACGGATACAGCTTAGTCATCTGTAATTCCGATGCATCTGCAGAAAAAGAAGAACGATACATCAAGATTCTGAAAGAACAGCAAGTGGATGGAATTATTCTGTCGAGCCAGTCCGGTCTTTCTTCAGCGAGTTTGGACAGGCACTCGAAGAATTTGCACTATGTCCTGCTTGACCGGATGGAAAGAGAGAAAGTGCCGGGGGTCTTTCTTGAAAATGAAGAAGGCGGCTATTTAGCGGGGCAGCATTTGATTCAATTGGGCCACAAAAAAATGGCTTGCATCACCGGTCCGGAGTCAATCAAAAACTCACGGGATCGGTTGAAAGGTTTCAAGCGGGCGCTGAAAGAAGTTGGACTTGAACCGACAATCATCCGGGAAGGGGATTTTTCTCTCGAATCAGGTTACTCGCATGCGAAAGAGATTCTCGAAAACGAAAATGTTTCAGCCATCTTTACTTGCAATGATCTGATGGCTTGCGGTGTTTACCGGGCGGCTCATGAAATGGGAGTCGGGATTCCGCAAGATATTTCAGTTATAGGTTTTGATGACATTCCGCTCATTTCTGCACTCATTCCTAAATTGACGACGATTCGTCAAGATACGTACATGATGGGCAGGAAGTCAGCCGAATTGCTCATTCAGCAAATTGAACACGGCAAAACGGATTTTACTATTTTTTCACCAACACTTGTCGTTAGAGAAAGTACAGCATATGTAAAGACAGGAGAGGAGACGATCAAATGAACAAGATTCCGGTCATCATCGACTGTGACCCTGGTATTGACGATGTCATGGCATTGCTTTTGGCGTTTTCATCGGATGAGCTTGATATTAAGCTCATCACGACAGAACCGGGAAATCAGACACAAGATAAGACAATCTATAACGCGCGGGCATTTACGAGTTACATGAAACAGGACATTGAAATTGCGAGAGGTTTAAACGAACCATTCTTCAGACGTCTTGAAGTAGCTGCGGACGTTCACGGGGAAAGCGGGCTTGGGGATATTACTCTTCCAGAACCGACAATCCAGGAAAGCAGCCGTACTGCTATCGACGCGATGAAAGACGTCCTGATGAACAGCCCGGAACCGATCGTGCTGATTGCAACCGGTCCATTAACGAATGTCGGGGCTTTGTTCTTAGCGCATCCGGAAGTGAAAGAGAAAATCAGCTATATTTCCTACATGGGCGGAGCGGCAGTCGGTGGTAATACTACGCCAACAACCGAATTCAACGTATTTGTTGACCCGCATGCAGCTGATATCGTCTTCCGGTCAGGTGTTCCAATCGTCATGAGCGGACTAGATTTGACACATAAATCATATGTTACTGTAGACGAAATCGCAGAAATCGAAGAGCTTGGAACAGAGCTGGCACAACATATGAGTTCACTGATGAAATTTTATATTCATAATACTAAACAAACGCCATTCCACGAAGAGAACTTTGAAACGAATATCCGTATTCATGATCTCTGTGCCGTATCGTATGTCATCACACCTGAATTGTTCAAAGGGGATGATTACCATGTAGAAGTCGAAACTGAGGGGCGACTTACTGCAGGTACAACAGTGGTGGATTATATGGAGCGTACCGGCTTACCAAAAAATGTGAAGGTTCTTCACACGGTTGATCGAGATGCGTTCAGAAATCAATTCTTTAATGCAATAAAGAAAATGGACCGTCAACTCGGTCAATAAAACACAAAGGGGAGAAATTGAAATGAAACGTAGTTTTAAAGATGATTTTAATATGATGGCAATGCTTTTGATTCCGATCGGGGTTGCAATTAACATCGTTGGATTCACACTAACGAACACATTACGTATCCCGATTTTCCTTGATACGATCGGAACGATTTTAGTAGGGGTTATTGCTGGTCCTTGGGTCGGTTTGCTGACAGGTGTTGTGACGAACTTGATTAATGGTATTTTCAATCCTGGATTCATTCCTTACGCGATTACTTCTGCGGCAATCGGTCTTGCAGCTGGTTTCTTGTCGAAAGGTGGATTCTTTAAATCTATTCCGAAAGTGTTAGTTTCTGGTTTGATCATTACATTAATCGGCGTGATCGTATCTGCACCAATCACTGTTTTAGTATTCGGAGGAGCATCAGGTTCTTCATCTTCCATTATTACAGCTGCGTTCCTTGCTTCCGGACAGGAAATTTGGACAGCGGTGTTCTCATCTTCATTCATTAGTGAAATTATCGACAAAATTGTATCTGTTCTCATTGTGTTCTTTATTGTTAAGCAAATGTCTGACCGTTACCTATCTAAGATGAACTACGGTTACCTATACATGAAACGTGGCAACAAATAATACCTAACGGGCGCTTGCCCGATGATAAGAATCTGTGCAGCACCTTCGGGAACGCGGGCAGATTCTTATCCATTAAATCGGGATGACCCGGTTAAAGGAGGTTTCGTGGTGAAACAGAACTTTATACTAAGCTTACACCCTATGACCAAACTGTTTTTCGTTTTATTCGTCGGGATTTCCGTTTTCATCATCCCACATTATGGTTTTGCTTATGCGTGGTTCCCGGTGCTGACACTTTTAGCATTGCTCGCTGGAAGCGAAGCGTTTAAAGAATTTATTAGCCTGACACTGAAGGCTCTTGTCATTTTACTGATCATCGTGTTCCTGATGCAATTATTCTTCTATCCTGGAGAAAACGTATTAGGTGAATGGTGGATTTTCCAGTGGACCGAAGAGGGTCTACTTTACGGCTTAAGTTTAACTTCGAAAATATTAGCGATCGGGGCGGCGTTCATTCTCTTTTTCCGTGTGACAGAAGTGAAAGACTTCGTCAAATCGCTTGAAGATATCGGCTTACCGCCAATGGGCGCATACGTTGTGCTATCGACATTGACGATCATTCCGGAAATGAAAAAACAAATGAACACGATCATGGAAGCGCAAAAAACGCGTGGAGTGGAAACGGAAGGTTCGCTCATGGTTCGTGCGAAGGCTTTTATTCCAACATTGACACCGTTAATCTTGTCATCGATTGCAAGTACGGAAGAGCGTGCCATCACATTGGAATCGCGTGCATTTTCTGCTCCAGTGAAAAAGACAAGCCTCCATAAGTTGACAAAAGGTTCTGCAGACCGCATCTTGCCAATAGCTTTTTTAATCATCTTAATCCTACTCATCGTCTGGAGGGTGATGTCATGAATCCGATTATTGAAATGAAAAACGTTTCGTATCGCTATCCAGTTGGCGACGAGAATGTGTTGAAGAACATCAACCTTTCCATTGAGAAGGGAAGTTTTACGGCAATTGTCGGCAATAATGGATCTGGGAAAACGACATTGTGCAATACGGTGCGCGGGTTCATACCTCACTTCTATAAGGGCGATTTAGAAGGGGAAGTTGTCATCGACGGGAAGAATATGCTCGAATACCAGCTTGGGCATTTAGGTGAAAAAATCGGTTACGTGTTCCAAAATCCATTCATTCAAATCTCGGGAATTAAGGACACGGTATTTGACGAAGTGGCATACGGGCTTGAGAATTTGGGCGTCGATGTCGGGGAAATCCGTGGACGCGTAGATGAGATGCTGGAACTCGTTAAAATTACACATCTTCGGAATAAAAACCCGAATGAGCTATCCGGTGGGCAGCGTCAGCGTGTAGCACTTGCATCGATCATTGTCATGGACCCGGATATTTTAGTGATTGACGAACCGACATCACAGCTCGACCCGATTGGTACAGAGCACGTCTTCGATATTATCCGTCTCATGAAAGAGCGCGGGAAGACCATTATTTTAGTGGAACATAAGATGGATTTGATCGCTGAGTACGCAGATGATTTGATTGTGTTACATGACGGGGAAGTCGTGTTGCATGGACCGGCACGTGAAGTGTTCGGCAATCCTAAGTATGCAGAGTACAACGTTCAATATCCTCATGTAACGGAAGTGGCGCTGAAGCTGCAGGAAGCAGGCGTTCCGTTGAACTATGTACCAATCCGCGACGAAGAGCTCGCAGACAGCATCACATGGAAGAAAGAAGGTGTGCACAATGGCTGAAATCCGGTTAGATCATGTTAGTTTCACTTATCCGGATGGGACGAAGGCGGTTGATAATTTAACTCTATCTGTTCCAGCTGGCCAGCGTGTCGCCATCGTCGGACAGAACGGTGCAGGAAAAACAACTGCGGTAAAGTTAATGAATGGGTTATTGAAACCAACTGAAGGCGACGTCTATGTTGGAGACTGGAATACGAAAGAGCATACAACTGCGCAAGTATCACGGAAAGTCGGCTACGTTTTCCAAAATCCGGACGACCAAATATTCCATAATGATGTGGAATCAGAAGTCCGTTTTGGTCCGAAGAATATGGGATATGACGAGGATCGTGTCGACGAATTATCAGAATGGGCAATGAAACTTTGCGGCGTCTTCGATGAACGTGAAGAGAATCCATACAACCTTCCATACTCGACAAGGAAATTCGTCACAATTGCTTCTGTATTGGCGATGGATTCGGACGTCATCATTTTAGATGAACCAACTGCAGGTCAAGACAAGACTGGCCTTAATCTATTGGCAAATATGTTGGAGGAATTGGAGAAGCGCGGCAAGACGGTCATTACGATCACGCATGACATGGAGTTCGTTACGGAGCACTTCGAACGAATTGTCGTCATGGCGAACCGTCGACTAATTGCGGACGAGTCTGCTGATACAGTTTTCTACAACGCGGAAGTGTTGGACGAAAGTATGCTGAAGCCCCCGGCAGTCGCTAATATGGCTTCACTGTTAGGCATTGATGGAGGGTTGCTCACAAAGCCGCAGCTCATTACAGCCATACTCAAGAACATACATCCGTGAAGGGGCGAGAGAACGTGAACATCACAGTAGTTGGAAGCATAAATATCGACCTCGTTTATCGGGTCCCACATATCGTAAGGGAGGGGGAAACGCTTCATAGTACCTCTCACTCGATTCATTTCGGAGGAAAAGGTTCAAACCAAGCGGTTACTGCCGGCCAGTTAGGTGCAAACGTCCGGTTCATCGGCAAGGTAGGAGCGGACGCTTTCGGGGAGCAGGCAATCGAAAACATGGAGTCTAAAAATGTGCGAACGGATTTAGTGGGTCGCCAAGGCTCGACCGGGCAGGCCATCATTCAAGTATCCGATTCCGGTGAGAACTCCATTGTTTTATTCCCAGGCGCCAATTTCCTCGTGACGCCGAACCAAGTGGAACAGGAAATGGACGTACTTCGGACGAGCGATGCGTTGTTATTGCAACTGGAGATTCCACTTGAAAGTGTAACAAAGGCTGCGGGCATCGCGGCACGTGCTGGGAAAACGGTTATATTGAATCCCGCACCCGCTCGTGAACTGCCAGACGAACTATTACGGAACGTCACCATCTTGACGCCAAACGAAACGGAATTGAAGCAATTGACAGGAATCGATCCGGTTGATGAGGTGGAGCTTCGAAAGGCGTGCGACGTCATGTTGGCTAAAGGAGTCGGAGCGGTCGTCGTGACATTAGGTTCCAAAGGTGCGTTTTATCAAGATGAAACAGAATTTGGCTGGATTGATGCTGTAGAAGTGGAGCCGGTTGACACGACAGGTGCAGGAGATGCATTTAACGGAGCATTGGCTGTAGCACTCTGCCGTGGTGATTCAATTAGCGAAGCAGTGAAATACGCAAACCAGGTGGCCGGATTTGTCGTCACGAAAATGGGCGCACAACCAGAATTGAAGGCAGGTTTCTAAATGAAACCTGTCTTAATGCTTTTATTGCTAAGTTTACTATGGGGATCTTCATTCCTATGGATCAAAGGCCTGTTAGATGTATTTGATCCGCCGTCAATTGTCTTCATACGATGTATATTTGGGCTACTGATTTTGCTCCCGTTGGTATTGCGGATGCCGGGCAAATTCAACTGGCGGCCAGGGTGGAAATTTGTCGGTGCAGTGTCGTTGGGCGCGGCTATTCCATGGACGATACTGGCTATGGCGCTGCAAGGGATTGATACGACCGTGAGTGGAGTCTTGAACGCAACGACACCACTATTCGCTGTTGTGTTTTCAGTATTTGTATTTAAAATGAAACCAGTCTGGTCACAAATGATGAGCTTAGGAATAGGCTTTGTGGCTGTTGTGATTTTGCTTGTCACGTCGAGCGGCTCCAGTAGCGGCGGCTTTTCCTTTGGTCATGCATTGCTAATGCTCTTTGTGACAGTGTGTTACGCAATGAATTCATTGTTGGTCGGCCGGAATTATAAAGACGTCCCATCCGTCGTGTTAGGATTCTGGACCATGCTCGTGTCGATGATCTTGAATGGAGTATTGAGTTTGATCGTCCAGCCTGGAGCCATTTTGGAACTCGCTGATATGAGCGTGTTAGGACCAATTTTAGTATTAGGCTGCCTCTGCTCAGGATTGGGCTACATGATCTTCTACTGGATCACATCCAATGGCGGACCATTAGTTGCACTCATGGTCACCTTCATGGCCCCATTCGTGACGATTACATTAGGAGTGCTGATCTTAGGTGAACCACTGCACTGGGGAATTGGAGTGGGCTTGTGTTTGATGGTGTTGAGTTTGGTGTTTATGAATTTGGAGACGATTAAGGCGCGGAGGCTTGCTGGGAGAGGGATATGATGGGGGGAGGATTACAACCATTTCAGAAAGTTTCCAACGAAGTGCTCATAGATTCCAACCATTTCAGAAAGTTTCCAACGAAGTGCATATAGATTCCAACCAAAGCCTCAAACTTTCCAACCACCAGCAGTCAACTATCTATTAATTCAAAGTGGTACCCCGGCGCTATGCCGGGGTTTTATTAATGGGGAAGATTCCAACCATTTCTTCAAACATTCCAACGAAGTGCTCATAGATTCCAACCATTTCAGAAAGTTTCCAACGAAGTGCATATAGATTCCAACTAAAGCCTCAAACTTTCCAACCACCAGCAGTCAACTATCAAATAATTCAAAATCCAATTGAATAGTATGCCAATCTTTGCTATGGTTTAAGTAATTGAACATAAGGAGGTAATAGATTTCGTTACACTGCGGCGAGAACCTATTATTTTGCCAGCAACTCAGAGATTACTTCTTCGCTTGAATCCGACATCAAGTGAGTATCAAAATGTCTTTAGAAGATACGATTCAATAAGGGCAGGCTACAACGGTGAATCCAATGTAGACCGCCATCTTTCAAAAATTTCCCCCACTCCACAGTTAATTGTTCTTCAAGACATTAACATCCAAATAAATCCCCAATGGTTTATCCAAATTGATACTTTAATCATTACAAATCGCTACATTCTCATATTAGAAATAAAATCATATAGAGGAATTTTACATTTTGAAGAAGATCCCTACACTCTCATTCAGATTAATGACGAGGATTCCTTTGTTCGAAGATGCCCTCAACTTCAAGCTCGAAGTTATATAGAAGGAATAAAGGAATGGTTGAACCGTCATGGTTTCAATTTACCGGTATACGCAAACATAGTGTTAGGATTTCCAACAGCTCAAGTTAGAACTGCGCCGAAACTAATTAAACTTATTCAAGCAGAAGAAGTTCCCTTTCGAATTCGGGAATTGAACAAGAACTATCCGGCTGTAATAAGTGATGAGAATGTAAAGCTTTTAGCTAACTTACTAAAAGCATCAAATGATCCCTATATGGCTTTTCCCTTATGTGAGTACTATAGATTGGACCCTAACTTAATCCGAACAGGTGTTATTTGTAGAAAATGCGGGTCTCATTTACAAAAACAAAGTCAAGCGACGTGGTGGTGTAATTCATGCTTAATTATCGTTGAGAAAGCTTCAGTACGAGCAATTGAAGATTGGCTTATTCTAATGAAAACCACAATCTCAAATGAAGAGTGTCGAAAATGGCTTGGACTGAAAGATAAATATGCTGCTAATTATCTTTTGAAAAAATCAAAGTTAGAGGCCATTGGCAATAGTAAGGCAAGAAAATATCAATTTAGTAGTAAATTTTCATTAAGATAACCATTTTGCCACTGCAAAATGGTTTTTTTATGATGGTTTCCAACAATAAGTGAAAACTTTACAACCATTTCATAAAAGATTCCAACCATTTCATAAAAGATTCCAACCATTTCATAAAAGATTCCAACCATTTCACAAAAGATTCCAACCAAGTACTCAAAGATTCCAACCATTTCAAAAAGAGTCCAACCAAGTACTCAAAGATTCCAACCATTCCACAAAAGATTCCAACCATCCCAAAAAATCCAACCATCCTTGAATAGACCAACAACTTCTCCCGATGTTTATGAATCCTTCTCACGGGTAATTTATAAATATCTCGAAAAGGTATTATCAAATTTGGGAGGTTTTAAGAATGGCAAAAGTAGTAGTAGGTTATTATGACACGGAAACAGCAGCAATTGAAGCGATTGAGGATTTAAAGCGTCAAGGGTATCGCTCGGAAGACATCTCGGTAATTAGTAAAAGCAGCGAGGAAGCAGCAACGGTAACGGATGAAACGGGTACGAATGTTGCGGAAGGCGCGGTTACGGGAGCGGCTACAGGTGGTGCACTCGGCGGTATTGGCGGTGTGTTAGCTGGACTTGGCGCATTGGCGATTCCGGGTATTGGACCGGTCGTCGCAGCAGGACCGATTGTTGCGGGTCTAACTGGTGCAGCTGCTGGAGCAGGTGTAGGTGGCTTAGCCGGTGCATTGATCGGTATGGGTGTTCCAGAAGATGAAGCAAAACGTTACAATGAGTACTTCGAAGCTGGCAAGATTTTAGTGCTTGTAGATGAAGATACGCGAGGACCAGTATTGTAAGTAGAAATCAATCAAAAGTAGCCATCCCGAGGACCGCGGGATGGCTTTCTTAATGGATTCTTCAAAGAAAAAGAGGAATCTGCAGAAGATTCCTCTCTCTCAATAAGCTTTTGTTATGATTATTTCGCAGTATAACCGCCATCCACGTGGATTGTTGTACCTGTGAAAAAATCGTTTTCAGCAAGGAACACAACGGCATGAGCAATTTCTTCCGGAGCGCCGAGTCGACCGATTGGGTGTTTTGCCACTAATCCATCGTAGAAATCACCTAATGCTTCTTTGTTGACCAAACCGGATTCGATGAAGCCAGGAGCAACAGCGTTCACACGGATGTTGCGGTCCGCATATTCCAATGCAACGGATTTTGTAATTAAATTAACGGCACCTTTACTTGCTGCATAAGGGATGGAATTTGGTTCACCAACAGTTCCTAAAATGGAGGATGTGTTGATGATCGCACCGCCACCTGTTTTCAGCATTTCACGTAGTGCATATTTAATGCCATAGAACACGCCGTCTTGGTTCACAGCGATGACACGTTTGTATTCTTCGTCTGTAAGTTCATGAGTAGGTTTTTGAATACCAATCCCGGCATTGTTGAAAATGACATCTAATTGACCAAATGTATCAACCGCCGTTTTTACAGCGTTTTCAACAGCTTGCTCATCTGCAACGTTCGTTTGTACGAACTTCACGTTTTCGTAAGTTTCTTTTAGTTGTTTTTCAACGGCGTTGCCAGCTTCTTCATTGTAATCAGCAATTACCACTTTGGCACCTTTATCCAAAAATGCTTTTGCTGTCGCTAAACCGATTCCCGATGCGCCACCTGTTACAACTGCTACTTTATCTTGTAAGTTCATTATGATGCCTCCTAAATGGGATTTGTGTTGCTACTGACAATGCTATGCCTCTTTTTAGGTAATTTCAAATAAAATGTCTCGAATTAAAACTATTTATTATACTTTAGAATCATTTTTTACATTTCAATCCATCTATCCCACCTATTGTTCTTTTACTCTTGCGATTCCTCCCCTATAATGCAAGATGGACCAAACTGTATTAGGAGTGAATTGTATGTATATTGCCGAAAGGAATGACCCATGTCCGTGCGGCAGTGGGAAGAAGTTTAAGAAATGCCATGGAAGAGAAAATACGGCTTCGGTCGATGCAGTGATTGATGATGAATTATCCGCAATCATGGAACGCTATCTATTTGGATATGCAGGTGAACGGGATGTCCAAGAACTGCAACAAATTGTTGCAGAGTGGAAAAGTAAGTTGGAAGGGCTTTGGGAAGATGAAGCTACCGAGTCGCTGCCCATTACATATTATTTATTCATCCAACAGCAGGAATCTTGGAATGACTATATCGAGAAGGAAATCCAACAATCTAACCGTCCGATCATCAAAGAAGTGTTGGCGCATTGGACAACTCCTCAAATTACAATTGCTGAAGTGACTGCAGTGGAACAGGAATTCCTTACCCTGAAAGATGTCGTCAGCCGAGAAACATTCCGCCTCGCAAAAATCGAGGGGATTGAGGCGTCGAAGGGCGAATATGCAATTGGCACTTATTTGAAAGATATCCGAAAAGGTTCAGATACATATATCGGGACCGCGGGAATTTCCTATATGCCAGCTTTCGTGAAGGGCGCAGTAGAAAAGATGAGGGAGCTTGCGAAAAAAGAGAAGCTATCAACTCAAGAATTTTATCAGCAGCACATGCTCGACTGCCTGATCTTCGTGAAGGACATAGTCGAAGAAGAGCAGAGCATCAACCCAGCTCAAGAAGAGCTCGTCAGCAAGTTGGCTGAATTCTTGGATGCCAATGAAGTGCAAAGCGAAAAACTGCTGATCACATTCGGTGCTTATTTATTGGCATACGACCCGAACGCGAAAAAGCCGGAAGCGCTCTTGGCTTCGGCAATCCGCTTTGGTAAAGATGAAGAATTCCTGCCGAACAATTGGACGAACAAACAGCTGGCGGACCAATTCGGGGTATCGACATCGACCATTCAGAAGTATGCGGATGAAATCAAGACCTATTACCACCAATACATGAAACCGGTATTGGAAGACAAGTAATCTATTAAACTATTTCCATTCTCGCCCAGAATCTGTCATACTGACAGTAAATATGGCCATCGATGAGGTGAGGGAATGGTAAAGAAGACTGCATCTGAAATCATCACAGAAAAAACACGTCAAAACTACTGGTCTCGTACACAGACGAAGCCAAAGAAATATAAGATGACGACAAGGAAAGCGAAAGACTATGTCGTCCTCGATTTTGAAACGACCGGATTTCGTGCCGGTTCCGATCAAATCATCCAAATCGGAGCGGTAAAATACTTCAACCATGAACGTGTGGATAAGCTCAATATGCTCGTCAATCCGGAGCGGACGATTTCCTCCCGGATTACACAACTTACCCGTATTTCAAATGAAATGGTCGAGCACGCACCGACGATTGACCGGGCGATTCACGATTTACTCGATTTCATCGGCGATCTCCCGATTGTGGCGCATAATGCGTCATTCGATATGGGGTTCCTGTATGCACTGGACGGAAAAGACGGGGTCACCATTCCTGAGTACTCCGTAATTGACACGGTTAAGCTCGCTCGAAAAATTATTACAGAAACACCGAATCACAAACTCACAACCTTAACACACTACTTGCAACTCGAGCATGATGCCCATGATGCACTTGGGGACTGCTTAGCTACTGGTGCAATCTATCAATATTGCCTGGGCGTGTGGAAATAAAATAAGTTAATCCGATCCATACAGGGTCGGATTTTTTACTCTACCATCAACTTTGCTATGATAATAGAAAAAGGAAGGAGAGAGGAGATGGAGTTTAACGCTGGACGGAACGACCCTTGTCCATGTGGAAGCGGGAAAAAGTTCAAAAAATGTCACGGTGCGAAAAACGTTGTTTCAATTGAAGCGGTAGTAAACGAAGAGTTGATTGCTATTATTGAACGGTATTTAATGGGGTATCCAGAGGACCCAAAAGAGTTGCATTATTTCAATAAAGAATTGGCCAAGTATCAAGTGACTTTAAAGGGATTATGGGAGGAAGAAGCCGTAGAGGTAATCTTTTTGGAACATTATCTATTCAGCCGTCGGAAAGATCTATGGCAGGATTATTTAAGGAAACAGAATCGAAACATCTCCCGGCCAGTCGTAAAAGAAATTATCGAACAATGGATGGATCCGGAAGTAGTGATTACGGAAATTGTGGAACTTAACGATTACGTAACGCTAAGAAATATAATTGATAGAAAGACTTATCGTGTGTTGCTTCCCGAGGATGTGGGCGTGATGAAAGGTGAATTTGCAATAGGCACCCTTTTGCCAGATAAGAGAAAGGGCCAGGATGTATATATGGTTGCCAGTGGATTAGCATTTATTCCTGGCTATTTGAAGACTTTAACAGTACAAATGAAGGAAATGGCCAAGAAGGAAAAGCTGACTTCAGAAGAATTCTTCCGCAAGCATTTGATGGAGTGCTTATTACTCCTTAAAGAGGACATCAAGTCTGAGCAAAAACTGACACCCGAGCAGGATGAAATACTCTATAATCTACATAGTTATTTGGAACAATATCATTCTGTTGACGAAACCATTTTCACGGTTTTCGGACTTTATTTAATGGGCGTAAATCCAAAGCCAAGAAAGAAAGAAGCGCTCATTGCAGCAGCGGTACGTTTTGGCAGAGATTATGGTTTATTACCTAATCTCCAGACCAATAAAGACTTGTCAGAAGTATTCGGTGTCTCCACTTCCACCATCCAGAAGTATGCGGAAGAAATTGAAGACTATTATCATAGTCACGCAGCCAATGCGATTGACAAAAATTCAGAAACGAAAATGGTTTACGAAGTGGGTGTTTACCCAAGATTTTCAGAGTATAAGAACTGGGAGATCCAAATGCATCTAAAGGATCAAGAACCAAAGAACGAAAAAGATTTAGAAGAGAAGTTAAAACAATTTATGAACGTCCCTTATCAGCCTAAGACTGCAAAAGAACAGGCTCAAAAGTATGCGTATGAGGCCTATTTTGCAGAAAATGAGAAGCTAAGGAAACAAAATTGGAAGTTGGCAGAGGCAAACGATCCACATAACCCGGATGTACTCCTTCATAAGGCTGAGTCTGAAAAGAATGCAAGACAAGCGTATGATGATTATCTGAAAGCCATTGAAGTATCATATGAATTCTACAATGAAGACATGGAACATCCATGGGCGTATCTCCCGAATCGATATTTTTTACGAGCGTTGTTCTCATTGGGCATCTTTCTCTTTGATTGGGGTTACTATGAAGAAGCGTCCGAACGATTTATTGATTTACTCAACTTCAATCCTGATGACCAACAAGGAGCTCGCTACCCGTTAATCGCTTCGCTCATTGAGCTTGAAAAGTATGACGAAGCTGAAAAATACCTCAACAAATACGCTACTGATCAAAGCGCTGCATACATTTTTATGAAAAATACATTACGGCACAAGCGACTTAGGGATTCGGAAAGGGCAAATGCGAATGAAATGTTTCACGCAAATCAGCATGCACTTGACATGCTCCTCCACAAAAGGGATGAATATCCGCTTGAGTATCCAAAAGCTGCTGCAATTGAGCCGGGAAGTGTAGAAGAAGCCTACTATATTTATTCCATACTTGCTGATTTGTTTTAATGAGAAGAAATCCGATCCATACGAGGGCGGATTTCTTTTTTTCATAAAATCTCCTTGCATTATTCAAAACATGGATCATTAGCATCTTCCGAATATCGGGGTTTTGGACTTTATGGAAAATATATAGTCTTTTTTGTTTATTCCGATTTTAATCCAAAAGACTCATTTATAAATAAAATTAGAAAATTGTGGTGATTTAACGCTTTCATTGTGATAATTTGGCATTAAGTGAATCGATAGTCGTGAGTCTAAAAAACTATTTGTAAAAGGCAAACTCATTGAAAAGTGGGGACGCAAAGTTACGGGTCTACAGCATGAAGCATGCTATGATCGCCGGACCGCCAATAGAAAGGGATTTTATGAACTGCCTCCTTTCGTCATGGCCGCCCCATGCTTGAAAGGGGGTTTTTCTATTGGCTCACATCCATCCTTCACCCAAGAGAGAAAGAGAAAGGTAAGGGGAAAACGAATTGAACAAGAGAGAGAAACAAATTCTTAGACAAGCTTTTGCTATTTTATTATCTATTTTACTAATCGTCTCAAGTATCTTTACTTATCCTATGCAAGCACTTGCAGCAGGACCAAACAATTCAATGATGGACACCAATTCCATCTTGGACTATCTTCCAGATTTCAATCAGCAAAACCCGTATTTACCCCAACTAGACCAATCATCATCACCAGCAATTCCAACAACCAACTTAGAACAAATGTCTCCAGCTGCAAGTACGGGGACAAGTGTATCAGCCGATCATGGACCAATTTCGCCAATCAGTTCATTTGAGGAAAAGGTCAAACTATCAACCGGAACTCTTTCAATGGACGAAAGTGATCTACTCATTCCGGGAATCGGATATGACTTTGAGTTGAAACGTACATACTCAAGTGACCGTACCGAAGTCGGAGCTTTTGGAATTGGCTGGGATTACAACTATCACTCTAATCTACAAATGTTTGCCGAATTTGCAATTGCCGAAACCCGGGCAGATGGCACCGTACTAAATTATGAATTCGTCAAAGATGACCCCGATGGTTTTATTACCGAATACGATGGGGATGACATGACGAACTATGAACTTCATAAAGGTTCCTACAAGACTGCAGTCAACGGTGACAAGTTAAAGCGGAATAGTCAGTTTGACTATGAAGTAACAACTGAAAAAGGAATGACTGTTACATACAACGGTTATTTTGCCCCTTGGCGTAAAGATCAAGATCCAAAAGTGGGTAAGATGACCGAATGGAAAGATCGCTATGGCAATACCACCCGATTCGAGTATGACAGCAACGGAAAGCTCACGACGATCTATGACACGAGTAACCGCAGAATCCGCCTCATCTGGAACGGTGATGTCATTACAGAAGTCATTGATCCGTTGAATCAGTCTACAATTTATACATACGATGGCCAGAAGCGCTTGACGAAAGTGACAACGCCAGATGGACGCAGCATTTCCTATGGTTACGATAGCAGCAACCGGATCACCAGCGTCACAAATGGTGAAGGGGAGACTGTTTCGTACGGCTATGATGGCAATGACCGTGTAACATCCATCAAAAACGAAAAAGGTAACGTCATTTATTCATATAGTTATCAAGCAAATGGCAAGGAAGTAACGAAAGTCACGAAGAAAAATGCACTGGACAAAGTGTGGAATTATGAAGTCGATAAAGGGAATATCACGAAGCAAACGGACCCACTCAGCAAAACAATCAGCTTCCAATACGATGAGGATGGAAATCTACTTTCCCAAACGACGGAAGCAGGAACCACTTCTTATCAGTACAAGGATGGCAATAAAGTCAAAGAGACCTACCCGGACGGTTTGACAGTTAGTTATCAATACCATGAAAAATGGGATCTTCCGACCAAGGTCACGTATTCGGATGGACGCTCTCTATCATACGAATATGACGCACAAGGAAATGTGACGAAGAAAACGGAAAATGGAATAACAGCACAGTTCGGATACGACCACCGTGGGCAGTTGACGCAAGTGCTCGATGAAAATTCAGAAGACTTAACGTATCAATACGATGCGAATGGCAATATCGACAAAATCGTCAATGCACTTGGTGAAGTGACGGATTACAGCTTTAACGCATTAGGGCATATGACGGCTTACCAAAATCCAGGGCAGGCAAAAGTTTCCTTGGAAAATGATGCTGCTGGACGACTGTTAAAGAAGACGGAAGGCAATAATGTCACGTCCTACAAGTACGACAAAGCGGGACGGATTGAATCTGTTACGGATCCGCTTGGCAATAAAAACAACTACGCCTACGATGATCTCGGCCAGCTTCATACGTTCACGGATGCCATCGGTCGTGTTTTCAAATACGAATATGACGAAGCAGGACAAGTGGAGAAATTAGTGAATCCGCTTGGTCAGGAAACGACCTTCGAACGGGATGCGGTCGGGCGGACTACTAAAACGAAGAATATTTTTGAAGAAGTTTCTTATATTCACGGCCCTTATGGAATAAAAGAAGTAACCAGTTCAAATGGCACTCTGAAATACGAATACAATTCAAAAGGGCAGCTCGACTTTATCATCGATTTGCTCGGCAGAAAGACCGACTATGCGTATGATAGTGCAGGACGCATCACAACTATTACCGATCCGTATAAACGCTCTACGAACTATACGTATGATGCTTATGGGAACTTAAAGACTGAAAAGTTGGCAACAGGCGAATCCATCAATTATACGTACAACAATCTTGGCCTAATCAAGGAAAAGACGTACAGCGATGGAACGAAAGAGACGTTCGATTACGATCCGATGAAACGCCTGACATCGTCAATGCAACGGAATGGAGCAAACCAATCATTCTCTTATGCTGCCGGTGACCAACTGGAAAAAGTCCAGAATCCGCTAAACCAGAAAATGTCCTATACATTTGATGAGCAAGGACAGATGAAAACAAAGACCGATCCTGCTGGAGGCGTTTATAAATATACGTACAACGCAAACGGATGGATAAAAACGGTTACCAATCCGCTGCAAGAAACTATTGAGTATAACTACGATAACGCAGGCCGTTTAATTGAAACAAAAGACCCGAAAGGTAATACGGTCGAATTCGAGTATGACAAGCTTGATCGTTTGACCGAGCAGAAGGATGCCATCGGGCGTGTCCACAAATGGGCGTACAACGATAAAGAGAATAAAACCGTCTACACACAACCGAACGGCGGAAAGATCACTTACACGTATAACAAACAAAAACAGCCTATCTCCATTGTCGATGCATTAGGCAATGAATCGAAATTCGAGTACGACAAAGCCGGTCGTCTTGTAAAAGCAATCGACGCATTGGGGCAGGAAACGGAATATGAATATAATGTATTGGATCAAATCGTCAAACAGATTCAGGTCGATGGAGAGCAAGTTGAATTTAAGTACGATAAATTTGGCCGTCTTGAGAAAATGATCAATCCACTTGGCCAAGAGACGACGTACACGTATGACGAATCGGGCAATATTGAGACGATTACCGATCTCAAAGGAACCCAAACGCTGTCTTATGACGTGCTCGGAAATATTGAATCCTTCAAAGACCCGCTTGGAAATGTTTCGACATTTGAATACGACGAACTTGGCCGCTTAGTAACAACAAAGGATCCGTTAGGCAATAGTTGGACGTATGAATACCATCCGCTTGGCGGAGTGGAGAAATTGACTGGACCAAACGGCGCTATCTGGAAGAATGAATACGATGCCCTTGGCCGGACCATTGCAGAAATTGATCCGAAAGGGAACAAGACAAGCTTTGACTACAACGAGCTTGGACAATTGGTTTCCATCAAGGATGCGCTCGGTCATGTGGAAGAACTGAATTACAACGCTGTAGGCGAAGTGAAAAACTATAAAGACCCGTTAGGCAATTCGACTTCCTTTGAATACAATCCTTTAGGACAAACAACAAAGATTGTAGATCCGTTAAAGGGAGAAACGGTTTACGAATATGATGTGACTGGACGATTAGTTAAAGAAGTCAATGCCGAGAAGCAGGTAACGGCTTATGAATACGATGCACTAAGCCGGATCACTTCCTTGAAAGATCCACTCGGTAATAAAACCGAGTACAAATACGATGCATTAGGCCAATTGAAGAAAATCGTAGATCCATTAAAAAATGAAACGAAATACAGTTACGATGCCCTTGGCCGTATCGTATCCGAAACAAACCGTTTGAACGAGACGACGAAGTATGACTACTTGGACAAGATAAACCAAGTGAAGGAAACGAATGCTGAAGGCGAAACAACCGTCTATAGCTATGATGCGCTCGATCAGTTGACGAAAGTGACAAATGCGGAAGGCCATGAGACGTCTTACAAATATGACGCGCTTGGCCGGATGATTGACATTATCGACCCGCTTAAGCAAGTCGAAAAGCATGCATATGATGCTGTTGGCAACCTGACCAAATACACAGATAAACGTGGGCAAACGTACAGCTATGAGTACGATTTGGCAGGTAACCTATCGAAAGAAATCAATCCATTAAGTGAGCAGACAACGTACAACTATGATGCGAAAAATCAGCTGACTCAGATTACGTACCCCTCTGGCGGTTCAGAAAATTATGAGTATGATGCAGCAGGTAATTTATTATCCATTGTCGATCCGGAAGGGGGACAGTGGAAGTACGAGTATGATGCACTTTACCGTACGGTGAAAGAGACAAACCCACTGAACGCTCATAGTAGCTATGAGTACGACTTGATCGGTAACCTCAAGAAGGAAACGAATGCACTGAACGCTTCAACTAGCTATGACTATAACAGGCTGAATCAGCTAGTGAAGATGACAGATGTGAAGGGTCACGCTTGGCAGTATGACTACAACGAATTGGGTTATTTAACTCAAGTAACAAATCCATTAGGCAATGCGTACAGCTACGAATACGATGCTGAAGGGAATCTACTGAAAGAGACAGACCCTAATCATCATTCAAATGAGTATGCCTATGATGCGGTTGGACGATTGATTAAACAAACGGATGCAAAAGGTTTTGACACCAAATGGGCATATGACAAGATTGGCAATGTAACCGAGGTCCTGGATGCTTTAGGAGAAAAGACAAGCTATACCTATGACCCGTTGAACCGTCTCAAAGAGATGAAGACACCGAAAGGTTCTATTTTTAAATACGATTACGATGAGAATGGCAATGTCATAAGCGAAATAGAACCGCTTGGGAATGAAACGAACTATAGCTATGACCCGTTGAACCGTTTGAAGGAAACGACGGATGCATTAAATGGTAAAACGAATTATTCCTATAATGCATTAAGCATGGTCAGCTCGATTCAAGATGCAAATGGCAACACGTCATCGTTCCAATACAATCTATTGGGTCAAATGACTCGTGAAACAAACGCATTAAATATCGAGACAAGCTATCAATACGATGCAGCTGGCCAAATGACGAAGATGATCCAGCCGAATGGATCCAATGTGGATTATTCCTATAATGCAATCGGCTTGACCACAGCCTATGAATCGAACGGTGAGCGTTTTGAATTCGGCTATGATGAACTTGGACAACGTACATCCATGGTTTCGCCATACTCGACTGACCAGTATACTTACGATGCGCTCGGTCAAATGACCCGCCAATACAATGTCCATTTGGATAAGGCGATTGATTATTCTTACGATGCAGTCGGCAATCTATTGTCTTTGACGAATAGTGAGGATCGTACGACGACGTATACGTATGACGAGCGCAACCAAATGGTCAGTGTCATGGAGCCGGATGAAAATGTCACATCATTTGCCTATGATGCACTTGGCCGTGAAGTGGACCGTAGTTTGGCAAATGGTAACCGGATTTCACGATCATTTGATGAAGACGGTAACTTGACCAACGTGGCAAACCTTAAAGGAGAATCCATCTTATCTTCATTCGCTTACGAATACGATGCAGCAGGAAACCGTGTGAAGCAGATTGAAGAAGATGGTGCAACATCTACTTACACGTACGATCCATTGAACCGTTTGACAGAAGTGACCTATCCGAAGGACAAGATTCTTAATCTAAAGAATCAGCCAGACACACCGCCTGAAGGCAGTGAAGAAGGAAACTCCGGTGAGGATAAAACCGTATCCACTTCTTCTATTACGATTGCTAATAATGGCAATGGTAATGGAGGCTCCAATGGCGGAGGAAACGGGAATTCCGGAAATAATGGAAACGGCAACTCGAATGGCAAAGGAAACGGAAATGGCAATGCAAACGACAAGATTAACTTCTGCCCTCCTGGCCAATCAGGTTATATCCCGGATGATTCTTCAGAAGAGACTGAAGAGGGGATCAAACCGATTGACGAGCAGCCCGATTATCTCGTTAAACCATTCAACAAAGTAAATTATTCGTATGATGCAGTCGGCAACCGTTTAAGCATGACAACCGATGAAGGAACAACGACGTATCAATATAATGCCATCAACCAGCTTTTATCAGCTAACGATGTAAGCTTCGAGTACGATTCAAACGGCAATGCAATTTCTCGTACAACGGATAAAGGTACTGCCTACTATTCATACGATGGCTGGAACCGTCTCATCAACATCGACTTCGAGGATGGTAGCTACGCAAGCTATGCATACGATGGATTAGGACGGAAAGTGTTCCGTGAAGAAATGTCCTGGAAGGATTACGAAGGCATTGCCAAGGGTCAAGACAAAGAAAAAGGCAATGGCAATAGTAAAGGTAACAAGGACAATAAAGGCCAACAGAAAAAAGCCGAAAACCAGGAAAAGAATGCGGACAAAGGCAATGGAAGTGCAAACGGAAACGGTAATGGTAAAGGCAACCAGAAGTTTGCAGGTTGTACGCCAAGCGATTCCAAACCTGGAAACGGCAATGGGAATAAATTCGGTAACGGGAACGGACCATTCAATAACCCTGGAAAAGGAAATAAATTTGGTTTATACAAAAAGTATGGCGAATTGAATCCAGAACTAAAAAGCCAAATGGATATCACTGAAACAGCCTACCAATACGAAGGCTTTTCGACGAATATCCATAAGGAATACAGTGATGCAGGATCGCCTTACGCTGAATATTACATGGGAGCGAACAACCAATTAGTATCCCGTAAGATGTTCGGCTATCATGGCTTGAGCAACCCATCCCATGATCCGGACCTGAAGACGACCGGCGGACTGCTTTATTATCAATATGACGGCATGAACACGGTGAATGCCGTAACCGACCGTCACGGCGATGTCATTGAAAACTACCGATATGACGCATTTGGCGGCATCCAGACCGGTATCACGGCACCATACAATCATTTCTCTTACACAAGCCAGCGCTTTGACGACAAAGCAGGGCTCGTCGACATGAATGCCCGCTGGTACGACCCGACCGTCGGACGCTTCCTCACGCAGGACACGTACCGAGGCGAAATGGCGAACCCGCAGACACAGAACCGCTATGCGTACGTTATGAACAATCCGGTCAATATGTGGGATCCGACGGGGCATGTGGCTGAAAATATGACTGGTGGTCAAACAACAATTCCGAATTGGGTACTCCAACAGCAGCCATATTCTATGATCAATGGAATTATTGGCGAGTTCTGGACTTTCGATGGAAAAGGGGAAACTCCTCTCTCGGATGTCCGAATAGTTGGTGAAGAACAGGACAGCAGTATGAAGTACTTCAATATCTATTTTGAGCAGGACGTAAGGGAAACTTGGTACTATAGCTATGTTAAGCGCTATGTTCAAGATCTGGGTGACGGATTCTATGCACCGAAAGATATCATTGAGGGTCCTGACCCTGTTACGTTTAACCGAGATGGCGTTAAGGAGTGGATGGGGAAAGTATCTGCCCAATCCCGCGCAGAGGAAGTCGCAAGATTCCTGGCAGAAAACTATACAGCACCTGCCAATGCGAACTTCAAGGTGAAAAGTAGCTGGGCTACTGGACCGTATGATGCGATTTTCTTTGATCAATTGACAAATATAAAAAATTCCAAACATCTGCATGTAGAATCCTTCATGGACAAGTTTACTAATATGGGGGTAAAATCCTGGGACAAAATAAAAGGAATTGGAATTGATTTTAATAATTCTAACATTGATCGTTTTAATAAAGCATTTGATTCACCATACGATTTCTTCAATTGGTTCTCATATGGAATGGTAGGCGGAGTCAAATCTGGTATGGATGATAGAACAGAAAAAGCATTGAATTCGCCGTACGACTTTTTTAACTATTTGTCCTTTGGAATAGTTGAAATGACTGACCGGGCAATTACACCAGAAGATCCCTTTTCAATGGATCATTGGTTAAACAGTTTTGGACTAGCCACGTTATTCTATGGTGGGGCAATAAAACCAAAACCGAATATCAAACCAGTCATTGAACCAAATGTGGTGAATACTACCAGATTCACGGTTAAAGCTGATGTAGCTGAAGCAGCTAAGAAATGGCAAGGTAGTGGTGCTTATCCAGGGGTAGATGCTTGGACAAACATCACCATTAAGAAAGGTACAAAGGTATGGGGTGGAGCACCAGGGCAAAGTAACTTCTATACAACAGATGAACTGATAAAAGCCACTGGGTATGATGCAACTAAAATATTTGAGGGACTTCAGGTCGGCAAGGGTAATTTTAGTCAATTTAGACCGGGAATGACTCAATATGTAGTAACAGAAGATATTACAGTGGGTTACTCAAAAGCATTAGCAAATCCACAGTACGGAAAAGGTGGATTTGACCAATATTTCATTCAAGATTATGAGAGTGTCCTAAAACCAATCAATTCGATTATTCTAAAGAATAGGTGAGCAAAATGGGAAATTTGTCTAATGGAATTATTCAATTTGGTGGAAAAGTTTTTGCGATATCACCAACATTAACATTACAGGATTTTCTTCAGTCCGACTTATATTCAGACGTTAAAGAGGAAATTATAAATGATTTTTCAAGGTTTACTTTACTCCCCCAAACATTTAATGGAATCAGGCTGAGTGTATCCCTGCTGTTTGGTAATCAAAAGAAGATTTTCCTTGTAAATATTAGCAAGGTAATGGATCAAGATAGTTCTTGGAATTCATGGTCTGAGCAACGTGAGTTGGAAAGAAAAAAAGAACATGATATCCTGTTGGAAAAGCTGATTGGAAATACCTCATGCAAATATACATGGGGAGAAATCACTTCGGACTATGATCCGCGTTCCGGGTCAAGCATGATAACAATCAGATATTTCTAAATAGATAATCATCGTAAAACCTTGATCGGGTGTTCTGCGCTCAATCAAGGTTTTTCTTTCACTTACATTCTCCTGTAACCGGATTTAGATTTTTCATAATTTCTACATGAATCCGGACCAAAATATGTAGGAGATCCGAAGGGATTAGCACCAATTGCTATTATAGGTGTAAAATCGTAACGGTGACAATTCAAGACTTAAGTAGCAATAGGATCAAGGGGAAGTGTAAGAAAAAGGTAATGGCAATAAAGACAATAAAGGCCAACAGAAAAAAGCCGAAAACCAAGATAAGAATGCGGACAAAGGTAATGGAAATGGGAACGGTAAAGGCAACCAGAAGTTTGCAGATTGTACGCCAAGCAATACCAAACCCGGAAACGGCAATGGGAATAAATTCGGTAATGGGAACGGACCATTCAATAACCCTGGAAAAGGGAACAAATTTGGTTTATACAAAAAGTATGGTGAACTGAATCCAGAACTGAAAAGCCAAATGGATATCTCGGAAACAGCCTATCTTTACGAAGGCTTCTCAACGAATATCCACAAGGAATACAGCGATGCTGGGTCGCCTTACGCAGAATACTATATGGGAGCGAACAACCAATTAGTATCCCGTAAGATGTTCGGTTACCATGGCTTGAGCAACCCATCCCATGATCCGGATTTGAAGACGACCGGTGGAATGCTCTACTATCAATATGATGGAATGAATACCGTCAGTGCCGTAACCGACCGCCATGGCGATGTCATCGAAAACTACCGTTATGACGTATTCGGCGGCATCCAGACTGGTATCACGGCACCATACAATCATTTCTCTTACACAAGCCAACGCTATGACGACAAAGCGGGACTTGTAGACATGAACGCTCGTTGGTACGACCCGGCAGTCGGGCGATTCCTGACACAGGATACGTACCGAGGTGAAATGAAGAACCCACAAACACAGAACCGGTATGCGTATGTCATGAATAATCCCGCGAATCTGTGGGATCCGACTGGTCATGTCGCTATGGAGATGGACCGGTTTGACAGTAGTGCAAGTGCAACATTCAGCCACCTGATCAGTACACAAGGAGCCTTCGGATTTGGCCTCGAAAGCTGGGTATTGGCACAAGATAATTATTATCCTGAGGTTGATATACCGCCGTTTGATACACTGATGACGATGCACAGCTACAACTTCGAAGGTTATGCAAGAGATACAGTGGACAGTACGGTCGAATACAAAGGAAAACAGAAAGCAGACTCCAAGAACTTCTATTACTTGTTCAGCGGGCAAATTCATGAGGAATGGGATTATAAGCATATTTCAAGAACTATTAAAGTTGATAACGGAGATTTATTCCCAACTACGAATCCTCCAATAGTGGAATATGGAACCTTCCAACGGGATTCCGTCTGGAACTGGCAAGTTAAAGTCCCAGCGGCCTTGGCATCAGAGGACAACCAGCAATACATCAAGGAAAACTTCGGATCATTGCCAAGCCATATCAACCTGACCGAGATGAAAGGCTATGATAGCGGTTCGAATGCTCAGAAGCTCTTAACTGGCGGTTCGAGCTATGGCATCAAAAATGCATTGCTCGACACAGGAATCGGTCTTTTCCTTGGCAGCAAGACTAAGGGTCTATCCAAAGTCAGCAAAGGAAAAATGCTGTCGGCAGATAACCTCAGATCGGGTGGATCTGTAGCTTTAGACTTGATTCCAGGGGTATCGACAGTAAAAGGTATCCAGCAGGCACTGACAGGAGTCAACCTCGTCACAGGCAAGAAATTGTCAACGGTTGATCGTTGGGCGGAAGTAGGCGGAATCGCAGCTTCCCTTATTCCGATTCCGGGTGCTAAAATTGCAGGTAAGTACGCAACAAAAGCCGCCATCAAGGGCATATCGAAGGCTACGGATTTTATTGGTGGACTGTTTAAGAAGAAAAAGCCGAAACCTGAAGCTAAAATAGAACCAAGTGTCCAATACTATCCACTGGAAAAACCAACTGCAGGGGATAATGTTGGAATTGATTTAAGAGGGACAGGAAAAGGCACTCAGAATCCAAAGGTCAAAAATAGTGCTAAAATTGGACAAGAGGCTCATAGACAATTGGAATTTGAGGGTAGAGATGAGTGGATACCGGAACAAACTATCAGACTACCTGATGGGAAAATTGTACGGAAAGATGGAGTGAGTAGATCTGATTCAAATAAGGTTCGAATTATTAAACCAGACACCCCTTCAGGGAGACAATCAGCTGAAAAGAGAAAAAAATTAATGGAGGAAAATGGTTTTGAAACACAAATTGATTTCTACGACCCAACTGATCCCAAATTTCAACCAAACAGCCCAACATATATTGGGCCTAAAAAAAGGTGATCAAAAATGAATGATTTTTTAAAAACTGTTAAAACATTCTTAGGGGAATATGGATTCAAAAAAAGAGGTAGTGGATTCTGGAGAATAGAAAATGAAATATACTACTTAATAGATTTTCAAAGAAGCTCTTTTGGTGACTACTTTTTTGTTAACTTATGTATACATCCATTGGGATTGCCAGAGTTGGTTACAAATCAACTGTTAATTAATGAAAAACCCAAAAACTATGAATGTATTTTAAGACAAAGAATAGAACAAATTGTTTCACCCCAAGAATTTAAGCGCCTAAACAAAGGAATGTTATCATTAAGTGATAAGGATTCGATAGACTGTCTTTTTGAAGTCCTATCTAAGGAAGTAATTGAATGGTTTAATCTTTGGGGTTCTTATGAAAAGCTTGCAATGGTTGATGAGAGTGAAGTTATGAATAAATTAACTGTTATTCCACTACTTAAAACAAAAACATATTTCTTGATTAAAACATATTGCAACTATCGAATTGGAGAAATAAAAAGCGCAAAGATATATTTACAAAAGTTCGATGATGAAAAGGTAGATGGTATGGATTTTACCCATATAACAAGACATCTGGCCAATTTAATATAGAGCATCATCTATGCCTTGATAAGAAATTTTCTTATCAAGGTTTTTCTTCGAGAATTAGTATTACTCAAGAGATACTATAGACAGTACGGTCCAATATAAAGGAAAACAGAAGGCAGACTCCAAAAACTTCAATTAGCTGTTCAGCGGGCAAATTCATGAGGAATGGGATTATAAGCACGTTGAACGTTTAGTCAAAGTGATACAAGGAGAGTTCTTATTAGTACCTCAAGAGCCAAAAGAAAGTTATGGAACCTTCAAACGGGATTCCGCCTGGAACTGGCAAGTCCAAGTCCCAGCTGCCTTGGCGTCGGAGGACAACCAGCAATACATCAAGGAAAACTTCGGCTCGCTTCCAAGCTATATCAACCTAACCGAGATGAAAGGCTATGACACCGGATCAAATACCCAAAAGCTCCTAACAGGCGGTTCGAGCTATGGCATCAAGAATGCATTACTCGACACAGGAATAGGTCTTTTCCTTGGCAGCAAGACCAAGAGCCTTTCCAAAGTTAGCAAAGGGAAAATACTGTCGGCAGATAACCTGAGATCGGGTGGATCTGTAGCTTTAGACTTGATTCCAGGAGTTTCCACAGTAAAAGGTATCCAGCAGGCATTAACGGGAGTTAACCTCGTTACAGGCAAGAAATTATCAACGGTTGATCGTTGGGCTGAAGTAGGCGGAATTGCAGCTTCCCTGATTCCGATTCCGGGTGCTAAAATTGCAGGTAAGTACGCGACGAAAGCTGCTATCAAGGGCATATCGAAGGCCACTGATTTTATTGGTAACGTTGCGAAAAAGTCATCTGGATTCTTTAGTAAATTAAAGGATAAAACATCTGGTTTCCTCAAAGGACTGAAAGAACAGACCAAAACAATTCTTAAAGATGAAAGTGGATATATAAGGATTGGCGGTTCTGGGGATAAGGGTGCAATTAAAGTTGGACCTTATTCACATCTTGAAGATCCTAAAAATGTAGGAGCTGGAAAGGACTTTACACCTGCCCAAAAGAGAAATATTATTGAGGAAAATAAAAGGAAAAATGGGGGAGTAGTTAAGTCTGACGATCCGAATGACATAGGCGGTGTTGATCTTGTAAAACCGAGTAAAAGTCAAAAAGGAATAACTCCTCCAGATAATGAATGGCAAATAGATCATATATTACCGAAAGATAAAGGCGGAACAAATAGTTACAGTAATGCTCAAGTACTATCTCGAAAACAAAATAGGTTAAAATCAAATAAATAAAAATAAGTATATAAGGAGTAAAGCTATGGCAGTCGAATTTAATGATGTTCCTTGGACAAGGGAGCAAATTTGGAGAGGTAGCATTTTAGCATCTATTGCTCATGCGATTATGGTTTCACATTTCCCGGAAATTGCAAATGAACATTCGTGGGACGGGATGAATTATAGTGTCCAAGACAGTGCTGGAACAAGAGGTACCATTTCTTTTCATTCCGAATATTGTGTTGCGGCATTTCGGAATGAGAACAGTTACAGAATGTCCTCTGGCGAAATTAGTTCAAATGTGTATTTTAAAGGTGCTCCCCCTCAAATTATTGAGTTAGCAGAAACTGAAGCCTTACAATATTTGTTAGACAATGTAAATGGGCACATCTCTCCCGTTATTACTACTGCCTTTTGGGGAATAAAAAATCAATTATTTGCTTGTGATAAACATGATTTATTAATTGAAAATGGTGGCTTTATTTTGGAGAGGCATGTGATGGATTTAAGTGATTCCATCGATGCGTGGGTAGAGTATTACGATATGAATGAAAAACAAGTCACTCTCATGAATTCTATATTTAAAAGAAAGATTAGTAATCCAAAAGAGATAATTAGACTAACAGATACAGAAATTGATATGATTGAGAGCGAAAATCAAGAAGATTTAACTGAAAGTAAAGTTTCATTTGAAGAAATCGGTGTCATTTTGGAAGTATAGTTCTTCAGAAATTAATGAACTTGATCGACTTCTAAAAGTGACATAAAGAAAAACACCCCCTCGTATTAAATTAGACTTTACTAATTTGATTGATAGGTGGGTGTTTTTTATACTAAATGATTCACCGCCACTTTTTCAATCGCGGTTAAAGAGTCTTAGATTATTTATGATCCGGATAGATATGATGGACATTTTATTGATAGTAGCGGTGTTAACACAAGCCAAAAGAAGTGTTTAGAATCGTCGCACATATTTCCCATCTGGAATTGGCAAATCCAAGTTTCATCAGCTTTAGCATCAGAGGATAACCAGCAATACATTAAAGAAAACTTCGGATCATTGCCAAGCTATATCAACCTGACCGAGATGAAAGGTTATGACACAGGATCGAATGCCCAGAAGCTCCTAACAGGTGGCTCCAGTTACGGCATCAAGAATGCCTTAATTGACACGGGAATTGGACTATTCCTTGGAAGCAAAACTAAAGGTCTGTCCAAAGTCAGCAAAGGAAAAATACTATCAGCTGATAACCTAAGGTCGGGCGGATCGGTAGCTTTGGACTTGATACCAGGGGTATCGACAGTAAAAGGCATCCATCAGGCACTGACAGGAGTCAACCTCGTGACAGGTAAGAAACTGTCAACTGTTGATCGTTGGGCTGAAGTCGGTGGAATCGTAGCTTCCCTGATTCCGATTCCGGGTGCTAAAATTGCAGGTAAGTACGCAACGAAGGGTGTCATTAAAGGTATATCGAAGGCTACGAAGTTTATTGGAACCATCGCTAAAAAGTCACCTGGTTTCTTTAGTAAATTAAAGAGTAAAACGTCCGACTTCCTCAAAGGACTGAAAGAGCAGACCAAAACAATTCTTAAAGATGAAAGTGGATATATAAGGATTGGCGGTTCTGGGAATAAGGGTTCTGTAAAAATTTCATAAGAACTCTAATGATTATGTATGTCACCAAGGCGTGTATGAGATATAGATTGATGGGGATCTGCATAAATACGGAAAGGCAGATATGACACAAATTTCAAGCACTGGAAACCCTAAGAGACTTCAAACTCAAATAAATAAATTGCAAAGGCAAAACCCCAATTCACAAGTTAGCGGAAAAGTGATATATGAAAATGAAAATATAAGTACAGCAAACATTAAAAAGGTAGAAACAAAAGCTATTCAAGGATATTATGACAAGAACAAACAAGATCCACCTGGTAACCAAAATCATCCAGGTGTGAAGTAGTAGGAGGACAGCCCCTTTTATGGAGATATTAACAAGTAGCTTGTATTCTGAAGTAAACTGTAACTTTTCGATTAGCCATAAAATAGACTTGGAAATCAGAAAAGCTCTTAATGAAAAAATTAAATCTGAATTGAGATTTACCTCAAGAGAGGAAGGGTTTAAGTTATTAATCTGGTGGTTTCAACAAGCAGTAGTACCCATGAACTGGAAGTGAAAGGACCAGATTTTAATCGTAAGGAAAAGATAATTAACTGGGGATTTTGGTTGCCATGTAGGGAAATCATAAACTCAGCTAATCAAGTAGTTCCCTATCTACAATTTTACTTTGATGCCTTGGTATTGTTATTTAGAAACTATGGCATAAGTGAAGAAATTATAAGATCTATTCAGGAAGAAATTTCAAGTAAGGTAATTGGAAATAGTGATTATGAATATGAAGATGACAGTATTGAATTTGATTTCTCCGAGTTTGACACTAAATAAGCATATTTATAAAAACCTTGATTGGCTCCTAAATGCCTTTCAAGGTTTTTATAAAGGGAAACTTCTCTACACTTTATTGGCTTCCGTGGGACAATCAGCAATACATTAAGGAAAACTTCGGAGCATTGCCGAGCTATATCAACCTGACCGAGATGAAAGGTTATGACACAGGATCGAATGCCCAGAAGCTCTTAACTGGCGGGTCAAGCTATGGCAACAAGAATGCATTAATTGATACAGGCATTGGCCTATTCCTTGGCAGCAGACTAAGGGTTTTTCCAAAGACAGGAAAGGAAAAATGCCGTAGGTAGTATTCCTCATTAGTCTTATACCAAAAAGAAAAACCACCGCTTCTAAACGATGGTTTCAGGATCATTGCTTGAAATAGTCATTTACAATTTGAACAATTCGTTCTTGAGAGAAAGGTTTAATCTCTACTTGTGCCTCGTATTTTGATACTAATTCAGCTAAAACTGCATTTAAATTTTCCGGAGTAACGTTTGTTAAGCCGATATCATGTAAGTCCTGTATTTTGAATTGAGGTTTTTCGATAGCCGGTAATGCGTATTGCGCGTAAGTACTTACATTAAGAACAAATTCATTCAACAATTCCTTTTCAATCTGATGCTGTTTCCAAGGCGAGTAACTAATCGATAAAATAAGTGCTACGGCTAAGACAGCAGAAATCTTCTTCCATTTGTTATTTTCCATAGTTGGTTAAAAAATCCTCCTGGTGTAATAAACCCATTATAAGGAAAGGCGCATCGTGTTTCTATAGTATTAAGCAATAAAACTGAAATACACCATCATAATCCCTAAATCCGCTAACATGTGACTAATCACCGGAGCGGCAATTGATTTCAAATTGAACCGCATGTACCCCCACATCAATCCCGATAAAAATACCGGTAGGACTGCAATCAGATTAAACGGAAAGCTGAAAATCAGGTAGACAGTGAACAGATGATACAACGCGTAAAAGAATGACGTAATTCCGATTGCCTTTCCGAAACCGCGTTCCGCCAACCGTCCATACATGAACTCTCGCCAGTACAATTCCTCTAAAAAGGGATTAATAAAAATCAATACAAATACAAGTCCAATCACCTTCACCCCAGTAAAATCCCAAGTCGCCAAGAGTTCCCGCACTTCATTCAAATCAAATACCGAGTCCTGCAACAAAGCGACAGCTCCAAAAATTGCTCCGAGTGATAATAAGCCAGTAACGATTCCCGCTAATAAAGACCTCGAGTCTATCTTCAAATTCACCTTCGTCTTAAATATAATCGGCAACAAAAGCAGCCATCCATAGAAAAGGGCAAACGTAACCACCACATTCTCCAATGCGATTAACCCAATATATATCATAATCGTTGGTCCGATTAAAAATAAAATGTTCACTTCGTAATCCTCCAATTTATTCCTGTCCCCTCAAGTATACAAAAAATTCATATAGAGTTAACCCCCACTTTACATTCGATTCGTAGAATGAAAGATAGAAAGAGATATTGGGAGGTTACATAAATGAGTTTAAGAAAGAAATTTATATCAGCAACTGCGGCAGGCATACTGCTCACAGCACCGATCAACACATTAGCGGCAAAACCATCATTTACACAGCACTTCGGCGAGGATTTCCAAGTAACACAAATCGGCCAATATGATAGCAAGGTCGGAATCGGCGGAACTGAAATTATGGCGTACGATGTAGAGCTTCAACGCGCTTTCGTTACAAACGGGGCAGTTTCAGGCTTCGATATTCTTTCATTCGAGAAATTGAAATCCGGTCAATTCAAAAAAGTGAGGTCGGAAAAACGGGTTTTCCTTTCTGAGTTCGGCATTGAAAACGTGGATGATATTACAAGCATCGCCTCCCATCCGACAAAGGACTTGATTGCAGTTACGGTCGTAAGCGATCCGAAGACAGATCCAGGCTATATCGCTTTTTTGAATAAAGACGGAAAATACGTAACAAAAGTGCAAGTCGGTTCATTACCGGATATGGTGACATTCACTCCTGATGGGACGAAAGCGATTGTTGCGAATGAAGGGGAACCAAGTGATGACTACTCCGTTGATCCCGAAGGTTCGATTTCCATCATTGATGTGACGGGCGAAGAATTCAAAGCAAATACACTTACATTCAAAGATGTTCCTTTAGACGACAAAGTTCGCGTTAATTCAAAGGGAAGCGTACTTCAACAGTTGGAACCGGAGTACATAACAGTTTCAGAAGACAGCAAAACCGCCTATGTATCCATGCAAGAAAATAACGCGATTGCGACAGTCGATTTAGTGAATGGCAAAATCCTTTCCGTTAAGGGACTTGGCGTGAAGGACCATTCAATCGAAGGAAATGAATTAGATGCCAAACGCGATGATCAAACGAAGCTTGAGCGCATGCCACTCTTAGGTTTCTACATGCCCGATGCGATCACTTCATTTACAGCTGGTGGTAAAACTTACATTCTGACTCCGAATGAAGGGGATGCGCGTGATTACGAGGCATACTCCGAGGAAACCGAAATCGGTGACATCGCTGATAAGATTAAGCTCAAGGGTAAGCATTATGCTGGATTTACACAAGAGCAACTTGACAAAATGGTTGCTGACGGCTTACTCGAAGACTTGGAAAAAGTGAAGCTCACGACTGAACAAGGGGCTAATGAAGAAGGGATTTACGAAGCGCTTTATTCTTATGGCGGACGCAGTTTCTCAATTTTCGATGCTGACACTATGCAGTTAGTTTTCGATAGTGGCAGCGAATTCGAGGAAATTACAGCAGAAGCTCTTCCTGAATACTTTAATACAGATAATGAAGAAATTGCGTACGACAAGCGAAGCAACGCAAAAGGTCCGGAGCCTGAAACGGTTGTGACGGGTAAAGTAAACGGAAAAGAATATGCCTTCATCGCGCTGGAGCGGACAAGTGGAATCATGGTGTATGACTTAACAAATCCATTGAAACCAACATTTGTCACATTCATCACAAGCCGTGACTTCAGTGAAGATATTAAAGGGGATGTATCACCGGAAGGTCTGCAATTCATCTCGGCTGAAGACAGCCCGACAGGCTTTGCTTTATTGGCAGCGACACACGAAGTGACCGGAACTGTGGCGATCTATGAATTCGGCGGGAAGCCAATGAAAGGCCTGCACCAATTCAAGGACGTACCTGTGAAACATTGGGCGCATGAATACGTCGCTGACCTGTACCAACAAGGCATTGTGAATGGCAAATCGGAGACTTCATTTGCACCGCAGGAAACCGTAACTCGTGTTGAATTTGCAGTGATGATTGCCAATGCTCTCGGGTTGGAACCTGCATCTGAGAAACGTGAATTCACGGATGTTCCAGAAGAAGCGGCTGGAGCGGTACAAGCTGCATTTGAAGCCGGTATCGTGAACGGGACTGGACATGAGACATTTTCTCCGAATGAAGAGCTGACCCGTGAACATATGGCGGCAATGATCATCCGTGCCTATGAATATGCAACAAACAATGAAGTGGAACTGGGAGAAATTAAACAATATAAAGATATGAAGAGCATCAGTACTAGCATGAGAAAAGATGTGCAAAAAGCGTACACACTGAACATGATGGTCGGAAACGAAATAACTTTCCACCCACATGAAACTTCAACACGGGCTCAAGCTGCCAAAGTCATTGCGATTCTATTAACAAAGATTTAAAACGAAAGCTGTTCGGAAAAACTCCGGACAGCTTTTTGTCATGCTTTGCCCTCTTAATCTATATACATGGAATAAGGGGGAGAGAGAATTGAAAAAAATCATCGCATTCGCAATGTTAATCATGGCATCATTCTTTTTATTTACAAATGAAGTACAAGCTGAAGAACAGCCGGAACGCAACATCGCGGTGCATGACCGGGTTCTCTCATTCGAAAAAGGGGAAGTCCGTTTAGTTGACGGCAAGATGGTGGCGCCTCTCGAAAAATTCGCTGCTGGCATCTATGCAGCCGTAAAGTATGAACACCCGATCATTATCATTACAAAACATGAACATGTGTTTACATATAACCGTGAGGCCAAGATCACGACTTGGAACGGAGAACCGTTGATGGATAGCCCGATTATTGAAATCGACGGGCAATTCTACATCCAGGTGCGCTTCTTCGGTGAGGCGACTGGATTCAAGGTAGATTACTTGTCCGATATTTTGACTGCAAGACTGACTCGAGAAACCTATCCATCCTTGTCCAACAAGGATTTTATTCATAAATGGAAAGAAGACCATAAACCCGTAGTGAGCGGTCCGACCGTGTATCTCACATTTGACGATGGACCGAATGACTTCACTTTGCGCAATATGGAGACTCTCCAAAAGCATGGAGTCAAAGCGACCTTCTTCTTCGTCGGCAAGCAAATCAACCTCTATCCGAATATCGTCAAAGCCACGGCGAAGGAAGGTCACACACTCGGCGTCCACAGCATGACACACGACCGCTCCAAGGTTTACGCATCCAGCAAGGCGTTCATCGGAGAGATGAATACCGCTCGGGGATTAATCAACAATCTAACCGGCATATCCCCGACCATCGCGCGCGCTCCGTATGGAAGCAAACCGTACGTGACAAGCGCTATGCGAAATGAGCTCGTCGCAGGCAAGTACAAACTATGGGATTGGGACGTAGATTCGAACGACTGGAAATACAGTGTGGATGAGTACCGGAAAATCATCACCAATGTAAAGGAAGGTGTCCGGAAATCACGAGCCAACGATCAGCACATCGTCGTACTATTGCACGACCGGGCCCAGACGGCCAAAGCCTTGCCCGAAATCCTCACATGGCTGAAAGCGGAAGGCTTCAACATCGAACCCTACGACCCGTCGCACCACGTCGTTCAGAACTTCCTGAAGGACAACGAGCTATAAACGGCGAACCGTTTAGGGGAAGGGGGAATACACATGATCCAACTCAAACCCGTAACAAAAGACAACATCGGGGCATGCGTCCGTCTCAAAGTGGCGGAGGACCAAACCACATTCGTCGCACCAAATATCAATTCCATTGCCTGGGCCTACGTTGCGCCCGAACTCACACCCTATGGCATTTACGACGGCGACACCCTCGTCGGATTCCTAAGCACGGAAATCATACCCGACAACGAAGACTACGACCGCTACTGGGTCCCCCGCTTCATGATCGGTGCCGACTTCCAGAGGAAAGGCTATGGTAGGGCAGGGATGATGGCGGCTGTGGAAATGCTCTCTAACTATGAGGACTGTAGTCGTGTTAGGTTAAGTGTAGTCGAAGAAAACTCCGCTGCAATCGATTTCTACAAGTCAATCGGATTCGTTTTGACAGACGAATATTTGGAAGATGAACGTGTCATGGACTACATTTTTGAAGGGAAATAGATTGGACACTGCCGCTCGCGGGCTATTCGCCCGAGGCGGCTATTGCATTATGGGGCCACTTCGCTCATGGAGCGGGGTGGTTATTTTGTTTATAGGAAAATACAAAAGCCCCACTCCGAAGAGCAGGGCTGAATTTTATCATTTAAAAGTGATTTCCGAATTACTGTTGTTGTTCTACTGGTGTAGTAAAATCAAATAGCAGTTCATTCATGCCGTCAATTTCAATTTTACCTTTTTTACCGTCTAAAGAGCTTTCAGCAGTAAATTCAACAGTTAAAGTTAAACGATCTTCCGAAAGTGATTTACCTGTAAATTCGAGTTCTTTTACAGAACCATCAGCAAAGTATCCATCAATTAGGAACATTCCTGCGAGGTCTTCTGCAGTCAGTTCTTCTGGTGCAGGTTCACTCATGTTAATCTCTAAAGTTGTAGGATTTACAATCGTAGCTGAATCCGCGATTGGCACATAGATGGAGAACCAAATGGTATTGTACAGTAGATTAGCGAACTCTCCACGTTTAATGTTGTCATACGTACCAAATGTTGTTTCAGTCTTTCCGTTTGTAATACCCGTACCATACAGTGACTCGATGTAAGGAGCGAATACTCCGACAGCATCAGTGAATGGGCTTTCGACTGCATAATCTTCTAAGTAGAATCCAAGAGTCAATATTTTCGCCATGGCACCACGGCTGAGCAATTCATCCGGACGATACTCCTCTTTCGTTACCCCCGCAACAATTCCCTCAGCGGCCAATGCATTGACTGCACCTTTCACCCTTGGGTTTAAGTCCTTAAATCCAGCAGAAGGAGCGTTTTCTGCATCTAATCCTAATGCGTTAGCTAAGATGACTGCCGCATCTCCTCTGGTAAGATTTGAATCAGTTCCAAATGAAGTTGTAGTCTTTCCCTTAATGATTTCATTGATATACAGGAAACTCACTGCCTCTTCATAATTAGAATTGACATCAGTGAACGGATGTTCTGCAGCGGAAACAGTTGGAACTATGATCGCAAGAGTTAAAACTGCTGCTAAACCTGTTGTAAACACTTTTTTAAAACTCTTAAGCAAGGTACTTTCCCCCAAATTTTTATTGCAAATTCTTATTTGCGAAATATAATGTAGCATGATTATTTTGGAATATATACAGGTATAAAGCCCTGTTTCTCTTGAAATGTTATAGGAAATTAATGGAATGTTTTAAAGTAGGCTAAAATTAGCATCTTAGGCTCTATCAATGTTATATGACGATTGTCTTTATGGAGCTAATTTGCAAAGTAGATAGCAAAGTTCCATCACATAGCGGAGCTTCTCGTTATTGCATATAGCATAGCAAGAAGCCCCCTTCCCAAAATCTTCGTCTCCCTAATTTCTACACCATTCTGTATAATATGGAGTATGGAATTTTCAAGGGGGAAAAGGAAATGGAAGTTAAGCAGTCAGATCCGCGATACAAGGTCGCGCATCGGGAGGCGTGGATCGGGGTGATCCTAGCCATCATCAATTTCGCGTGGTGGTTCGGTTTTGCATATGGCCTTGGGTCACGACCCGTAGAAGAGTATTCATACATATTCGGTTTACCAGATTGGTTTTTTTATAGCTGCATCGTCGGTTTTATCTTAATGTGTTTATTAGTCGCAGTAGTCGTAAAGTTTTTCTTGAAAGACATCCCGCTTGACGGAGAGGGGGATCAACCGTGAACTTTGCTGTGTTTATCCCTATTATTCTATTCATCCTGGTGATGTTCTACATTGGCTACATTGCGTCCAAGAAAGTTGCCATGTCCAACAGCTTTCTTCAAGAGTATTTCTTAGGCGGGCGTGAGCTTGGTGGATTCGTACTTGCGATGACGGTTGTCGCGACTTACGGCAGTGCATCCAGTTTCTTAGGAGGACCTGGTACTGCATACACGATGGGGCTCGGCTGGGTTTTATTATCGATGACACAAGTCGTAACGGGCTATTTCGTACTACTCGTCATCGGGAAGAAATTCGCAATCATTTCACGGAAATATAATGCAGTGACCCTCATCGACTTTCTGATGAAGCGCTATAACAGTAAATGGGTTGTCCTATTATCGGCGATTGCCATCATTACATTTTTATTCTCTTCAATGACAGCTCAGTGGGTAGGGGGCGGACGGCTGATCGAGTCGCTCACCGGCCTGAATTACACAACAGCGCTCTTTATTTTCGCGATTTCAGTTCTTGTTTACGTCATTATCGGCGGATTCCGCGCAGTTGCGCTCACGGATGCCGTTCAAGGGACGGTCATGTTCTTTGGAACACTGATTCTCCTCATCGGCGTTATTATTGCCGGCGGGGGAATCCCGAATATTATGGAGGATCTACTCGCGGAAAATCCGCGTTTAGTCACACCATTCGGAGCGAATGGCAACTTGACGATTCCGTATGTATCTTCCTTCTGGATTTTAGTTGGGGTCGGAGTTGTCGGTCTACCGCAGATGGCGGTTCGTGCAATGAGTTATAAGAGTTCTCGTGCGATGCATCGTGCACTCATTATCAGTACGGTCGTCACCGGTTTTATTATGCTCAACATGCACTTGATCGGCGTGTTTGCAAGGCCAGTGTTACCGGGAATCGACGTGCCGGATAAAGTCATTCCGCTGCTTGCCTTGGAAATCCTGCCGGCATGGCTTGCTGGCGTCGTCTTGTCAGCTCCGATGGCGGCCATCATGTCGACAGTCAATGCGTTGCTACTGATGGTAAGTTCGACGATTGTGAAGGATGTGTATTTAAACTTCATTAAACCTGATGCGGAAGAAAAAACGGTGAAGAAGATGACATTCGGATTTACAACAATCCTCGGAATCATCGTGTTCCTAATGGCATTGCAACCGCCGGACCTACTGATCTTCTTGAATCTATTCGCGTTCGGAGGTTTGGAAGCAGCCTTCATCTGGCCGATCGTTCTTGGTCTTTATTGGAAACATGGCAATAAATACGGAGCGATTGCATCGATGATGACCGGTATTATAAGCTATATTGCCATCCATTTTTACAACACAGAAAACGGCAATCTATTGGGCGTTCACACGGTCACCATACCCGTGCTCCTGGCGCTTGCTGCATTCATCCTCTTCAGCTTACTTATGAAGCGGGAGGCGTACCGGTTCTAATGAAAGGAAGTGAATCCTCATGAAAATGTGGAAAGTGTATGTCATCTTAGTGTTCGTCATGATGTTATGGGGATTCAACCTACCACTTTTAAAGTATTTAGTCTCGCAAATCGGACCAGTAACGATGACGTCATTCCGGATCTTACTTGCAGCCATCGTGGTATTTGCCATCCTTGCGACTATGAAAATCTTACGGCTGCCGACAAAGCAGGAATGGAAATGGATCATGCTAGGCGGTTTGTTGAATGTTGTTGGGCACCACTACTTCTTAACGGCTGGGTTAACAAAGACATCCGGCACAAATGCAGGGCTTATTTTAGGTACAGGTCCGGTATTGACGGCTATTTTGACGTCATTAATCTTGCGTAATTATCCTTCGAAAATCCAATGGCTTGGCGTGTTATCCGGACTGATCGGGGTATCATCGATTGTACTTGCCGGAGGGGAAGGAGTCGCATCGGGATCGATCGGGGATGTCTTTGTTTTCATTTCGATCTTAGTTCAAGTCTTTAGTTATCTCGTCATCAGCAAAGCTGCCCGTACATTGGACCCCCGGGTCATGACCGCGTATATGTTCCTGTTTGGATCGACTGTCCTGTTTTTCATTAGTTTAGTTCAGGAACCGGGTGAACTCTTAAAATTTGCGGAAGTGCCACATGTGTTCTGGCTCATCTTTGCCCTATCCGGAATCTTCGGTACCGCCGTCGGTCACATGCTCTACAACTATTCAGTAGGAATTGCCGGACCTGCAAAAGCGGCCATCTTCATTAACTTCAACACGATGTTCTCGCTATTGGGATCCGTGTTGTTCTTGGGTGAAGTCCTTGCCGTCCGTCACTTAGTTGGGTTGGTGTTCATCGTAGCCGGAGTTATTTTAGGCTCCGGAGCGGCGGAGGATTTGTGGAGGAAACGCATTATAGCTAAAGATGAATAAAAGAAAAGTAGGCGAATCCAAGTATTCCTTGGATTTGCCCTTTTTATTTTTTAAAAATTTCAGAATAAATAATTATAAATTAAAAGGTCTAAATAACCAAAATAACATATTGACTAAAGGATAAAAGACCTATATAGTTTATGGGGCATTAGTTCAAAAGAACAACATAATGTCAACTAACAAGACTTGTGACATTTTTCTATCTTTTTAACTTTATTGATGGCCAATATAGAAATCCTTCCCGAGCTTAGGGAGATTGGAGTGTGTAATGGAAATTTTGGAAATGAGGTATGAATCGTGGTAACTGTATCTTCTGGGCAAGAATCAAAGGTAGTCATTCTTCAGACATTACTAAATGGACTATTAACATCCGTTAAGAATATTGTTCCAAATATTTTAGAGTTAGAAAGACCAAGGCTGCTCGGGGAATCCATTAGGATTAGTCAAGGGGTGATTGTGGGGACAATCGGTGATTGTAAAGGGAACATCCTAATATCGGGGGAAAAAGAGGTATTTAACAGAATCGCCCAAACGATGTACGGCATGCAATTGGAGGGTGAAATGCTTTCTTCATTTATTGCCGAATTAAGCAATATGATTGCCGGGTCCTTTTCAACAATCGTGGAAGTGAACGGGATCTCAATCGATATTACATCCCCAACGTTATTAGAAGGGGACGTAGTAATTTCGGGATATCACAAAGCTATCCTTATGAAATGTCATTTAATACAAGATGATCATTTCGATATTGTGTTTTCAATGGAAGAAACTAACTAAATTTAGGGGGAACCCACATGGAATTAGGCAATAAGTACATAATCTTTCAACTGGGTGAACAGCTTTATGGGGCAACAATTGACCAAGTGCGTTCAATTGAGAAGATAATGGATGTAACGTCTTTGCCTGGAACGCCAAATTATTTAATGGGAGTTGCTGATTTAAGAGGAATTATAACACCCGTTATTGATATGAAAAAGCTGCTTCAAATCCCGGGTATAATTGAAACGGACGAAGCGAAAATATTAATCGTCCATATTGGTGAGAATCAGTTTGGCTTAGTTGTAGACGTTGCTACAGATGTAATTAATATCGAATCAGACTTCATCAAAGCTTCACCCAATGTAGTGGGTGAAGCAAATCGCGCATTAATATCGGGACTTGCTCAATTACAAGACAAAATTATTACTTTATTAGATATTGATCATTTATTATCAACAAACGATTTGGATGAACTAAACGAATTATAGAAAATATTTAAGGGAAAAGAGGACTAACTGTAATATGAAAACGCTCTTTCAATTTAAAACAATAAAAGCAAAAATGATTTTTGCTTTTTCAATTATCGTCATTATCCTTTTAGGATTCAGCACTTTTAATTATTTGGCAGTTAAACAGATGAATGACGAGTCAGAAGGGATCATTTCAAAAGAGTTACCGATTCTGATTGCTGACGAGAAATTGACAAATAGTATGGCCAACCGAATTGCTGCCGCACGTGGGTATGTGTTGTTTGAGGATGAAAGCTATAAGGATTTGTTTGACGATTACACGAAAAAAAGCAACGAGCAAATCAAAACCCTTGAAGAAGCTGGAGGAATGAAAGAGGAATTCATCGCTACTAATAAAAAGGCAGACGATTGGACCAATTATATTCAAAAAGAAGTATTTTCTGTAGCGCAACGGGGATCAAAAGAAGAGGCAATCACGAACCTCAAGAATGCTACGTTAGAAGCACGGGAAATCATGGCCTCCTATAATGAGTTGGCAATAGGCCGAGAGGAATCAATCGTCAGTAAAGGAAACAAAGTGCTGAAAAACGGAGATCGCACATTAATGCTGTCTGTAATCGTTTCTGTTGCGGCCGTCGTCATTAGTATTATTGTTGCGCTCGTAACGGCAGCCCTTATTTCAAAACCGATCATTCAATTGATGGAGTGGATGAAGCAGATTGCAAGTGGAGATTTGAGTAGGGAACCGCTTCAAGTGAAGACGAAGGATGAAGTCGGCAGTCTAGTCGCAGCCACAAATGAGATGAATCTGAATGTCCGCGGTTTATTAAGTGAAATAAACGAAGTTTCCGGAACCTTAACAAGTCAAAGTGAAGAATTGACACAGTCAGCGAATGAAGTAAGCTCAGGATCCCAACAAATTTCTTCAACTATGTCAGAGTTGGCAAGCGGATCTGAAACACAGGCAAGCAACGCGACGGACCTTGCAACGCTAATGGTCTCGTTTGCTGAAACCGTTAATGATGCAAATGAGAATGGTGCACAAATTGAAAAGGCCTCAAGTAATGTCTTAACGATGACAGGTGAAGGAAGTCTTCTGATGGAATCTTCCAACCGCCAGATGGCCAAAATCAATGAAATCGTTCAAGAAGCGGTTGGGAAGGTGCAAGGATTAGACGAGCGTTCCAAACAAATTTCCAGCATCGTGTCGGTCATTAAAGATATAGCGAATCAGACAAACCTGTTGGCATTAAATGCCGCAATTGAAGCAGCGAGGGCAGGAGAGCAAGGAAAAGGATTCGCCGTTGTTGCCGATGAAGTAAGAAAGCTTGCAGAACAAGTGTCGGATTCCGTATCGGATATTACAGGAATTGTTGAAGGGATCCAGGAAGAATCCAGTGAAGTCTCGACTTCCTTGCAAGTGGCATTCAGTGAAGTTGAGGCAGGAACGGATCAAATTGAAACAACGATGGAAACGTTTAATGGAATAAAAGAGGCAGTAAATGAAATGGTGAACAATCTTCAAGTGGTTTCTGAAAGTCTCAATAACATTTCCGATAACAGCCAAAAGATGAGCGAATCCATTAACGACATGGCGGCAATTTCCGAAGAATCTGCCGCAGGCGTTGAACAGACATCTGCTTCCACACAACAAATCAGCAGTTCGATGGAGGAAGTCACGAATAGTTCGAATGACTTGGCAAACCTTGCAGAGAACCTTAATGAGCTGATCCGTAAATTTAAAATTTAACGAGCAAAAGGAGGCATCTCCAAAAGAGGTGCCTCCTTTTTAATGTTCATAAGTTGATGTCCCGTTGTCATTCGAATAAAATGAAGGCAATTGACTGTAGGGAGGACTTGGCATGCTACAATTCATCGGCTGCGGAAGTGCATTTAATACAGCGCTTGGGAATAATGGCGCCTTTATTAAGAAAGACAATGTGTTATTCATGATCGACTGCGGGAGCAGCACGTTCGAGCGTTTGCAGAGGGCAAAGCTTTTGGAAGGCGTCGACACCGTTCACATATTAATGACACATACACATCCTGACCACATCGGTTCACTTGGCGATCTGATTTTCTATGGCTACTATGTCATGGGTGAATTTGCGAAGCCGAGTATTCATGTGTACGCACCTGAGAAGTTGAAGGTTCGTGAGATTTTGCGGCTCATGGCCGTGAAGGACGAGCAGTATGGGTACTATGTGGGGAATCAAGGTGAAATCATGGGAATAGCATATGAAGCGTTCGATGTACCTCATGTCCCCGAATTGAATGCCTATGCTTATTTGTTGGAGATCGACGGTGAGAGGATTTATTACAGCGGGGACTGTTCGGAAATTCCTTCGGTAATCATGGACAAGTTCCAGTCAGGGGAAATCGATGCTTTCTACCAAGATACAAGTAAATTAGATTATCCCGGCAATGTTCATCTATCGCTCAATAAATTAACAGAGTTAATCCCCGAGGAATTGCGTGGGAAGGTGTATTGCATGCATCTGGACAACCAATTTGACCCGGAAGAAGCAAAAGGATTAGGGTTTAATGTGGTGGAAGCAGTTATTTAAGGCGGATTCCAACGAAGTATGCAAAGTTTCCAACTAAGTGTCTCAAGTTTCCAACAAAACACTCACAGATTCCAACTATTCACTCAAAGTTTCCAACCAAGTATCAAAAGTTTCCAACAAAATACTCTCAGCATCATCGAGGGTCATTTTTTTGTTCAATCAAATAAAACCACTCCGCCATAAGCGAAGTGGTACTCATAATTTCATTTCAATCCCTTGTTCATGTCCTCCGCAGTTGTATAGGCGTCGTAAATTCCCCACAGCCAGAAAATCGCGAATGTCAAAAATCCGATAACAATGACCATGAGGAAGACGTTAACGATCTGGATGACGATGGAGATCAGGCCCTTGAACAATTGGCCATTATAAATTTGCCCCAGCCCGGTCCAGAAGAAGCTCAAAAGCGCCGCTACGAAAGGATTCTTCATCCCATTGTGCCCCCTTTTACCTATTATATGAAGGGGGCATTTTGAGTTGCATAGTCATACTAATTTATTTTACCTCAAACGCATCTTCCACTGTAAAAACATGTTTCTTAGAACCCATCGTGCCTTGGATTTTATAAAATCCTTTTTCTAATTGGATATGTTTTAGATTAATTGATACATTTCTACCGGATCCCAGCAATTCAGAGTCCTTATCAATCAGAATGGCCTGACTCCATGATGAGTGGAAAGTCGCGGGACCATCAATAATCGCATCCTGTACTAAAAAGTCCTCGACTTCCTCCCATTCTTCATCCTTCTGTTTATAAAGTTTCCAATCATCCTCATTGTATGAAATATAGTTTGGCCCCCAGTTTTCAATGTTCAGAGTGACTTTTTCATCCTGATCATAGATAGGCTTCCGTACATTGAAAACAAAATGGTAATCTTCATATGTCGTAAACAATGGTTTGTAGCTAACGTCTTGGAATTCGCCGTTGTCATCAAAAACTTTTATTGTATAAATGAAATACGCTTCTGATTTTTTAGGAATCTTAACAATGCCCTCTTCAGAGGATGTTATTTTTCCGGAAAAAAGTTCTTTCGGCTTTTCTGCATGACGGTTCACCTCTTCGAACAGGACTTCCGCATAATGCCCATCCGGGAGTTTAGGGATATGCGGTTCATAAATAGATCCTGGATATACCTCAACCGCTAAATCGTCTTTAACCGAATAAAACTTATAAAATACCTTTTCTGTGCCTTGCCTCCAAGTGTTTGCATTCACGACGCCAGCAAATATATTCACGTAATGATCATTATATCCACCTATGTAATTGGGTTTAATCTCCCCACTTAATCCACTCTCAGTTTGAATCTTAAAAACTATATTATTCTCACCAGTGTTCTCTTTATCCGTACAAGCAGTTAAACAAAGGGCAATTAGTGTGATCATGATGATTTTCTTCATTTCTATCCCCTCTACCTCCTTTTTCCAATTTGTACGAGTCAACTACCAAAAAAGTTTCAATATACATGATAAAAGTATATTTATTCATTGAATGATAGTATTTCAATGAATTTTTGAATAAATATTTATAAATATCCATTTACAATGCATAATATTTCATTTATACTCATAGTCATTCAAGTAAACAATTACTCTCTGAGGAGGAAAAGAAGATGAAAAAATGGCTTTTGCCTTTGATGTTAATAGCGGCTCTTTTGATTGCAGGATGTAGTGACAATGCGGGTGCAGCTGGCGGCGGTCAGCCATCAACAATCGATAAAATCGTAAAAAACAAGAAAGTAGTAGTAGGGATCGCTCCAGGGTACTTCCCATTTGAAATGAAAGACACAGAAGGCAACTTCATTGGATACGACGTGGATTTGGCAAATGCAATTGGTGAATCAATTGATGTAGAAGTTGAGTTCAAACAATTCAGCTTTGATGCCCTCATCCCTGCGCTTCAAACAGGTGAGATCGACTTAAGCATCGCAGGAACGACAATCCGTGGTGACCGTGCATTAGCAGTAAGCTTTGCAAAACCTTACTACAAAACAGGGCAGACTTTAATGGTCCCATCTTCCGACACAACATCAAAATCATGGGAAGACCTTGACAAGCCAGGAAATAAAATTGCCGTATCAATGGGTACAACAGGTGCCTTACTTGCGAAAGACCTATTCAAGAACGCTGAAGTATTAGACTTCGATGATTTCCCAGGTGCATCAACTGCAGTTCAAATGGGGAAAGCGGATGCCATTGTCTATGACGAACCTGCTATTGCAGTTTGGGTCATGCAAAATCCTGACAAAGTCCGTAAAGTGGAAGGCTTAATTACAGGAGAAAACTTAGGAATTGCAGTGAAGAAGAATGACCACGCAACAGTTCAGTGGCTGAATTCATTCCTTGATTCATACTTGGAAAGCCCAGCAGAGCTTGCTTCCCGTGAGAAATGGTTCAATAGCGGCGACTGGTTAGACAAAGTAGAAGAATAATCATCTTAGAAGGGGGGAGCACCAATGTATGCAATGGACTGGTCGGTGATCCCGGCAAACATGGATATCTTCATAGAAGGTGTCTTACTCACACTTGAAATCTCATTTTATGCATTACTACTAAGCTTACCAATCGGAATCCTGTTCGGTCTCGGACGGATTTCGAAGAATAAAATCATCTATACGATTTCCAGCATTTACGTCGAAGTGATGCGAGGAGTGCCATTATTGGTGCTCCTCCTATGGATTTTCTTCGTACTCGGACAGTTCCTGAATTTAGGCTCTTATTTCTCAGCGATCTTAGGTTTGTCCATGTTCTCCGGAGCATTCGTAGCGGAAATCGTCCGCTCGGGAATCCAATCCGTACCTAAGGGCCAAATGGAAGCAGCCCGTTCATCAGGCATGAGCTATGTGCAAGCGATGCGGTTTATCATTTTGCCACAAGCATTCCGTCGGGTACTGCCACCGCTTGCTTCGCAATTTATTATTCTAATCAAAGACTCTTCTTTAGTATCAACAGTTGCTGTGGTCGACTTAACGTTGAACGCGAAAAACCTTGTTGCGACGACATTCAAGAGTCTTGAAATTTGGACGTTCGTCGCATTACTCTATTTTGTCATGACATTCAGCCTCTCCCTTCTTGTCCGTTACATGGAAAAACGGCTGAAAGTTAGCGAACTATAAGGAGGGAATTACATGATCAGCATACAGAATGTGAATAAAAGCTTCGGCGACTTGCACGTATTGAGTGATATTAACTTAGAAATCCCAAAATCGAATATCGTCGCGCTGATCGGACCGAGTGGGGCAGGGAAGAGTACATTGATCCGTACGATTAATGCTCTCGAGGAAATCGACAACGGGAGTGTAGTAGTTGACGGTGTCGAGATTCACGCGAAGAAGACCGATTTGAATAAAGCCCGTACGAATATCGGGTTTGTATTCCAAAGCTTTAACCTCTATCCTTTTTTGACTGCACTGGAGAATGTCACCGTGGCACCGCGCAAGGTAAAGGGATTGGGTAAGGAAGAGGCGGAACAGAAAGGGAAAGAGTTGCTGACATCCCTTGGATTGGGTGACAAATTCGATGCCTACCCATCCAAACTATCCGGTGGTCAACAACAACGTGTCGCCATCGCTCGTGCGCTCGCAATGGATCCGCAAGTGATGCTCTTCGATGAACCAACATCTGCATTGGACCCGGAAATGGTCAAAGAAGTATTGGATGCAATCCGGAAGCTCGCGAAGAGTGGGATGACAATGGTAGTCGTAACCCATGAAATGGGTTTTGCGAAGGAAATTTGTGATGAGATTGTCTTCATGGCAGACGGCAAGATAGTCGAAAAAGCGCTCCCATCGAAGTTTTTCTCCATTCCAGACACGGAGCGGGCAAGGAACTTCTTGAGTAAAGTGTTAGAGCATTAAATTGGGTTTGCTTCCGGCTTGCCGGAAGCTTCCTAACGGAAAATGACCACTTCGTATTGGGTGCTTTTTAATGACTAAATATAGTGAACAATTTAAGTTGATGGTGGTAAAAGAATACCTTGAAGGCGCTTTGGGATATAAGCTTTTAGCTGAGAAGTATGGGATTCCAAGTAGTACCGCTCTTAAGGGGTGGGTAAAGGTATTTCAACAATTGGGACCTGAGGCGTTGATGAAGAAGGAGAAGAAGGAATCTTATTCTGTTCAATTCAAGCTGGATGTATTAACCTTTATGAAAAGAACAGGTTCATCTCAAACTGAGGCAGCCCTCCATTTCGGAATCACGAATCCCTCCACCATTTCAATCTGGAATAAAGTCTTTTCAGAAGGAGGAGCTGAAAGCTTGGGTAGACCGAAAGGACGGCCCTCCATGTCAAATAAAGATAAGAAAAGAATCGAAACAGAAGAAAAAGAAATGACGCGTGAACAGGAATTGGAACGGGAAAACGAGCTTCTTCGCTTGGAGGTAGAATACCTAAAAAAGTTGCGAGCTTTTCAGATGGATCCGGAGGGCTATCTCGAAAAGCACAAGCAGCGCTATCACTCGAACTCAAAGAAACCTTCCGATTAAAAGATGTTCTTCAAATAGTAGGCATCCCTGAATCCTCCTACCACTATCACATTAAGAGGATGAATCAAGAGAATCCGGATCAAGAATTAGAAAAATCCATCCAGGTGATTTTTGAAGAAAATAACCGAAATTACGGTTATCGTCGAGTTCACGCGGCATTAAAAAATCAGGGGCTTACTATAAATCATAAGAAAGTCCAACGTATCATGAAGAAACTGTGCCTGAAGGGCAGTAAATTTAGAAGAAAATCACGTAAATATAGTTCCTATAAAGGGACGATTGGGAAAATTTCTAAGAACCGGATTAATCGTCGTTTCTACACAACTATCTGTCATCAAAAGCTATCAACTGATATCACCGAGTTTAAATGTTTAGAAGGTATCAAATTGTACTTAAATCCAATCATGGATATGTTTAATGGAGAGATTCTTTCTTATGGAGTAAGTAATAGTCCTACCCTGGACTTAGTTATCAAACCTCTAGAGGAAGCAATTAAAATTGTGAAGGTTTCAAAATACAGGACAACTATCCACTCGGATCAGGGTTGGCATTATCAACATAAAAAGTGGAGAAAGACACTCAAGAAACATAAGATTTTCCAAAGCATGTCCCGTAAGGGAAACTGTATAGATAATTCTCCGATGGAGAACTTCTTCGGTTTATTAAAACAAGAAATGTATTACGGAGAACCAAAGTGTTCGTTTGAAGAGTTAAAGAGAAGAATTGAAGAGTATATCGATTATTATAATAACAAGCGCATTAAGCTAAAATTGGCCGGTATGAGTCCGGTACAATACCGTCATCACACCAGCCAGTCAGCTGCTTAATAAAAACTCTAACTTTTAGGGGTCACATCATGCGGGGTGGTTATTTTTGTGGATGGTTGGAAAGTTTGATGGATTAGTTGGAAAGTTTTTGTAAATGGTTGGAAAGTTTCCGATTTGGTTGGAATCTTTGACCACATGGTTGGAAACTTGGGGCATTTGGTTGGAAACTAATCAAAAATCCACTTAGAAAATTGTATACAAAGATCAGATTTAGTTAAGGGGGTCATCAAAATGAATTGGAAGTTAAAGGTCCAAGGGGAGCGTTGGTTCCCGAGTGAAATCCCATTCTCCGATGAAATGAAAGAAAACTGGGGCGATTGGTATTGTGATTCCGAGGTTGGCAAACTAAGAGCTGTCCTTATGCACCGACCAGGAGCGGAAATCGAAGGGATTACCGTAGAAAATTATGAACAGTATCGATTCCGTGGGGCAATCAATCCTGAAAAAGCACGACAAGAACAGGATGCACTCGCAGACCTATATCGTCAATACGGAGTAGAAGTCCATTATGTAGGAGAACAACGGAAAGACAAGCCGAATGCGATGTTCATGCGTGATCTTTTATTCATGACACCAGAAGGCGCAATTTTGTGCCGTCCTTCCATTCCAGCCCGTAGAGGAGAAGAACGCGCAGTTGCCAAGAAACTCGGTGAATTAGGAGTCCCCATTATCAAAACCATCAACGGCGATGGCTACTTCGAAGGGGCAAGTGCGATGTGGGTGAACCGCGATACCGTCATCATCGGCACCGGTTCGCGGACGAATGAATCCGGCGCACATCAAGTGGAGAACGAACTCCGCAATATGGGCGTCTCCAACATTATCCGTACTGAAATCCCATACGGCTCCATCCATCTCGACGGCTATATGAACATGATCGACAAGAATAAATTGATGGTGTTCCCGTGGCATGTCGGCTATGATTGCATCCGCCAGCTGCATGAGGCAGGGGTTGAAATTGTAGAATTGCCGTACATAGAGGAATTAAAACTTGGGATGAGTTTAAACTTCGTCGCACTCGAGCCAGGCAAAGTTGTAATGGTTAAAGGCAATCCCTTAACAAAAAAGCTACTCGAGGAACACAACGTTGAAGTCATCGAAGTCGACCTTTCCGAGCTCATGAACGGATGGGGAGCTGTCCACTGTATGACCGCATTCCTAAAGAGGGATCCAATCTAAACAAAAATGCTTCCGAATCACCCCGGAAGCATTTTTATTTTTTCAATCCATAGTATTTTGCAATGGCTTTCTGTACCAACAAATCATTCCCAACGATATCGGATGCTCTTCGGATATGGCCAGTGGATCGGCCCGGATACTGGATATCCTTCGCTTGGCAATACAACATCTCCTGTGCCATTGCGCCCAGTCTCTTTGCCAGTAACGATTTATTATTATCTATCTTTATGACAATCACCTACCTAACTCGCAATACAGGTTATTTATAGTATATGACGAACACTTGATTTTCTTGACTCAAGAAAAAGCGACTTAGCTCCGATACGAATAAAAGTAATATTCGGTATAGTAGCTCCTGCCATTCCATGCCAAATGGAGTGGTTTTTTATTCGCAAAAATCAGTAGACTTTTATCCTATTAATTTCCAAATAATGATTGTGTTTTTATCCTATAAATGGTAATATTCTTTTCTGTAAGTCTACTAAATTTACTTTCTTCAAGTAATCTGCCGATCACATCCTTGTGAACAACCTACTTTATTTAACAATCGGAGGCAAACAATAATTGAATCATAAACAAGATTTATTCCGCAAAATCATCTCTGTTAGTGCCACATCTGCCGTAATGATTGCTGCTACTACTCCTGTAATGGCGGCGAACGAGACGGTTCCAACCTCAAACGATGTAGAAGTCATCATTATTTATAAAAATGAAATCGGAAAAGAAAGCGTGCTGGCTGCCGCTAAAGAAGTCGTTACAGAATTTAGCGTCATTTCAGCGATTACTGTTGTCATAAATGAATCTCAAATAGATGAATTAAAAGCAGATCCAAATATCCGAAGCGTTGAACACAACGTCAAGATTGAAACAGAGGATACAGCTGAAGTGTTTGAGTTGGCTGATTCAGCAACAATTACGGGAACGGCTGAACAGGAATTGAACTGGGGGTTCCAGGCGGTCAATAAAGACGGAGCATCCTTCACGAATGGCATCACTGGAAAAGGTGTCAAAGTTGCTGTCATTGACTCGGGCATCCAGGCACATCGAGACTTGCAAATTGCCGGAGGAGTATCCACGGTAGACGGCGTACAATCCTATTCCGATGATAATGGCCATGGCACACACGTTGCCGGAATCATTGCAGCTCAGAATAACAACTATGGTACTGTAGGTGTCGCGCCGGACGTCCAGTTATATGCAGTCAAAGCCTTGCCTTCCAGCGGAACAGGTAATCTAAACGATGTCCTTGAAGGTATTCAGTGGTCAATCCAAAACGATATGGACATCCTCAACTTGAGTTTAGGCAGTGAGTCAGATGTTCCGGTAATGAGGTTAATGTTAGAAGAGGCTGACAGCGATGGAATCCTCGTTGTCGCAGCAGCAGGGAATGACGGCGGCACAAAACCGGTCAATTACCCTGCGCAGTATGCAAGCACAATCGCCGTGACTGCGGTAGATTCCTCCAAGCAACTTGCGAGCTTTTCCAATTATGGATCTACAGTGGACATCGCAGCACCTGGAGTTCAAATCCTCAGTACGTATTTGAACGGAAACCATGCATGGAGCAGCGGAACGTCCCAAGCGACTCCTCATGTCACAGGGATTTTGGCTTTATTGAAACAGCAATTTCCGAACATGACCGACGAACAATTGACGGAAGAGCTATATAAGCGAGTCGAGGACCTTGGGCCAACAGGATATGATGTGAAATTCGGCCAAGGACTCGCTACGTACAGTGGGGATGTAACTGCACCTGCTGAAGTATCAAACATCAAAACTATTTCCGTTAAGGAACGGGAATTTACGATTGGATGGGACAAGCCGGCTGATTCGGACTATGTTTCTACGAAACTGTATATAGACGGTACATTGTTTAAGTCCCTTTCAAAGGGTGAAACGAGCATCACAGTAACCGACCGGAAGCCGAATACGACATACAGCATGACGCTGAAAACGGTTGATGCACGAGGGAATGAATCAAAAGGTGCAACCTACCAAATTACAACCATTGCTGATGTCACACCGCCGAATGAAGTGACAAACTTATCCGCAACAGCGATTGACCATCAGAAAGTGAAGCTGAACTGGCAGAACCCTGCTGATCAGGACTTTGCATCCGTCAATGTCTATAAGGATGGAAATAAAATTAAGAATGTTACAGGGAATGAACTTGTGGTGGATAGCCTGAATCCAAGCACATCCTATGCGTTTACAATCAAAACGGTTGATACATTCAATAATGAATCGGTTGGAGTAACGAAGTCAGCCGCTACTGCTGCGGCTCCAGCGCCTGTTGTCAATCAAGCGCCTGTTGGAAGCACAGCGCCATCAGCTCCGCCAGTAGCGAGTGAACCGGCACCGATGCCAGCACCAACTCAACCAGCACCGGTACCGACACAACCTGCACCATCACAGCCGGAGCCAGCTCCAGCAACCTCACCAATTGCATCAGCTCCACAACCTGCACCTGAAGCGCCTAAGTCAGAAGTGACAGTTCCTTCTACTAAGCCTGCACCAGGACAAACTGTGGCGGAAGTTGTGAAAGAAATTAAAGGCGAAGCTTCGAAAGCACAAAAGCAGTTCGCTCCTAAAGTTAAAAATGGAACAACGGCTATGAATGCACGCAAAGATCTCGCTAAAACAATGAACTCTGTGAAAGCAACAGACAAGAGTGAAGTAGCAAAAGTAATCGGCCAATACCAAGCGGTTATTTCGTATTATGCGAAGACAAAATCTTATGCAAGTGTCTTGGCTACTGTAAAAGAAGCGACCGTCGGACTTTCCAAGAAGAATGTGGACCAAGCCGTGCTTGTTGAAACTGTCCTTAAACCGAATCTCTCGTCAAGCAGCAGTGCGAGCGCAATCATTGCTGAATTAAAGAAAAACAAAATGGATACGAAGGCAATTGAAGTCTTCCGGAATGAATTAAAGCAAGCTGAAATTGGAAGATCCATTCTTTCCAAACATCAACAAAAAGCAAGCAACTTCGCACAACGGAAATCATATTCCAATGTAGTGAGAGAGGTTGCCGCCGGTGTAATCGAAGCAACAAAAAAGAAAGCATCGAATAGTGATATTCTTTCATTCGTGAAAAAGAATATAAAATCCACGAGCAGCGTTCAAACCATTATCAATGAAATGAAAAAAGCAAAACTTGATACGGTTGATATGGAAAAATACAAAAAAGATTTGAAATAATACTAAAAGGCTGTGGTCAGAACTAACTGGCCCAGCTTTTTTAAATCCGCAAAAAAGAAGTGCCGCTCTGCCAGTAGCAAAGCGGCACCTCCAACTTTATGCGCAATATCACTATTTCCAAACTTGTATGATCTTAAACGAGTAGTTCACAAATTATATTTAATAAAAGAACTTAACAAGTTACTTAGTCTTCTTTTTCATTTCCAACTTCTCTTCAACTTCAAAGTTTCTTGTACATACCCATACACTGACACTGGAGACATGAGCATTTGATAACTGACGATAAAAAGGATAAATCCAACCAAATTCCTTCGGATACGTAACCTCAATGGCTTAAAAACATAATCCCGTTGGTAGACGTATAGTGTTAAATAACTGACAACAGTCAAAGGTAGTACAAGTAGTGTCATAGGTCCAACGATATAATAATGACCGAATAATGCCAAAATCAAGCCGGGAATCCATACACATGTATAGACAATATCCAAGTATGGCATTACCAAGTTAATGCCAGTCAAATATTTCACGTACATCTGTGGCTGCTTCCATGGTTTGATTTCCCGTAAACCTTCAATCATTCCTCTTGCCCAGCGAGCGCGCTGGCGGACAAAATGAGTGAAGGAGCTTGGCACTTCGGTAAACGACACTGCCAACGGTTCAAAATAAACCTTCCGATTCTTCTCGAGCATTCGCCACGTTAACACGATATCCTCGCCAATGGCATCCGGCCAGCCCCCAACCTCTTTTACACATTCCGTTTTATATAAACTATAGGCACCTTGGGCAACTAATGTACCTTGATATAAACCTTGTAACCTTTTAATAGAGGCAATTCCTAAAAAGTAGTCCCACTCTTGAATCTTGGTCCACATGTTTTCCCGGCTGTTTTGAGTTAATACTGCCCCCGCCACAGCACTCACATCAGAAGGGCTGGACTTCATACGCGAGACTAAAAATCGGATAGAAGACGGATGGAGCATCGTATCTGCATCAATTGTCACCACATACAGTGTTTTCACTAATTTCAGAGCATGATTCAAAGCGTGGAATTTACCAGGTTTCAGTTCATGCAACAGCTCAATGTGGATTGGCAACTCATCGATTGCCCGCAATACTTCTTGGCAAGTCTTGTCATTGGAATTGTTGTTGATAACAACCACATTCATCTTCCCGGAGTAATCTTGCTCTGCGATATAACTTAATGTACGGTAGATCTTGTTTTCCTCATTATGAGCAGCTATTAATATAGTAATTTCGTCATTCGGCGTGACTGTTTTGAAAGGCGGCTGCCGATCCAACAGCAAACTCATGACAAGGAAGGCGTTCATATAACCTGGGATATAAGAGATCCCCGCAATTATCATTAATGCAATCGGAAACGAAACAACATCAGCTAAATTCATGAGCCACGGTCTGGCCAAATAAATAGATAAGCACATCCAAAGAAAGGCTCCGAAATGACTAAACCAAAACTTTGCTTTAATCGGAAAATAGAAGTAGCGATTGCGTTTTTTGAAAGGCAAGTCAGATGAATAAGAAATTGATTTCAAGTATTTCTTCCAATCCTTTACAAAATATTTTATTTACGTAGAATAAAATACCATTTTACGACAGGGTAGGGAAGTATTATTTTCTACAATAATCGACAAATTCCGTCATGGATTTTTGCGTAATAATCTTCAGGTCATCATGAAGTAGATTCTAATCACTTGTTTTTTACAAAAAATAAAAAGCATATCCGATATTTAATCGAATATGCCTTCCTGATGTAGATGATTAATTAACACAATTCCATTTCTCTTTTCAATCAGTTCATATTTCTCTAAGAAATGAAAGGACTTACTAATTGTGGTGTAGGACAAATTTGCCCGCTGTTTAATCTCCGAATTAGTTGTAAAAATAACTCCATGGTTGTCTGCTTCTGATAGGAGAAAGTCAACAAGTTGAAAGAACTTCTTAGGTAAGTTTACCTGATATGTGTCCATACAACAGATCCAGTTCGCTTTTATTTGCTTGCGTGCAGCCAGTGGCATTTTGTAACGGCCTTCGCTAAAAACTACGCTGTGCTTTCTCAATTTTACCCCTCTTTCTTACAATTTAAATTGCTTGACGACTGTGTTTAATTCTTCCGCTAAGACAGACAATTGATCGGCACTTCCTGCAACTTCTTCCATAGAACTGCTCACTTGCTGGACAGTTGCGGCTGTTTGTTCAACTCCTGCAGCAGATTCTTCCGAAATGGAGGCGATCTCCTCGATTGATGCGTTCATTTGTTGGCTATTCGCCGCTATTTCACTTAAGTTTCCAGTAATGGTTTGTACATTTTGAACCATGTCTGCAACAGAAGTGGTAATACGATTGATCACTTCACCGGTAACAGAAATTTGTTGAGTTCCTTCTTCGACTTCACGGAATCCATTTTGTAGAGAATCTTTCACTAAGATAAACTCTTTTTGAGTGTTATTAACAATTTCCGTTATGTCTTTTACGGAAACATCGACTTGCTCAGCAAGTTTTCTAACTTCATCTGCGACTACTGCAAACCCTTTTCCATGTTCGCCAGCTCGTGCAGCTTCAATTGAAGCATTTAAAGCTAATAAGTTTGTTTGTCCAGCAATACCACTAATGACTGATACTAAATTCGCAATTTCATTTGTACGTTCTTCAAATCCATCAAATTGATGGACTGACTCACGGATGATTCGATTCACATTTGCCATCTGTTGGTTTGAAGACTCCATCGCTTTTTTACCTTCATCCGTCATTATCATGACGCTCTGAGTGGATTGTTGGACATGTTCTCCATTTTCACTTGCTTCCATCACACGTGCAACGAAGGTATCCATAATAGAAGAGAGTTCGCTGGCACTGTTTGCTTGTGATTCAGCTCCGGAAGCAACTTCGGTCATCGTAGTAGCCACTTGTCCGGCACCTTCTTTTACCTCGCTTGCCGATTGCGTCAGCTCTTCACTTTGAGCTGTCAGTGTCTCGGAAGTATCCGATACATTTTGTATGATCGCTCGTAAATTTTCCTGCATAAGATTCATAGATGAAGCAAGTTGCCCTGTCTCATCCTTGGATTTTACGATTACGTCTCCTTGGGAAAGATCACTGTCAGCAAGATGATTCATATGTTTTGTCACTTTTTTGATTGGATCTGCCACTTTATTTGCGAATAACCAAATCACTATAATCCCAGCAACCATTGCTGCGCCAAAGACGATCAGGATCATCGCACCAATTTCTTTTGCAGGTTGATTAAAATCCATTAAATACGTACTGGCATTTACAGTCCAACCCCAATACGGATCAATTTCAGAATAAGAGACTTTCGTTTCAGTAATATTTTCATTTTCGGGATGAGGCCATTCATAGTAGACAAAGCCGCCTCCGTCTTCACCTGCCTTGATAATCTCTTGAACGAATTTTACGCCATTCGAGTCTTCCATTTCCCATAGGTTTTTACCTTCAGCAGTTGGATGGGCAAGTTCCAATCCTTTACTATCTAACGCGTACATATATCCATATTGACCTAAATCTATATTGGGATTAATAGGGCGCGTTCCATCTGAATTGATGTTTCCCAACATCATGACTTTTACTTTTTCCTGTGCCTCGACTAACGATATGTCTCCGTTTTCTACACTTTCATTTAAAACACGAATACTATCAATCGTCTGTTCAACACTGTTTTTTAATATTTGTTCTCCAAGCCCATCTAAACTTGATGCACTCTTGGTATAACTAATAGTTCCTAAAATAATCATAGGAATAGCTAATAATAATAAAGAAATGATGATTAATTTACTCTTGATGGTATTAAGCTTAATTCTTTTCATGGGTATACACCTTTCAATTTGTAGTTGTTTAGTTAAATTGCAAGATCAGATAAGTCTTTTGAAATCAAGATTTCATCTTTATCCAAAATGTTGGGTATGTCTAAGAGTACAATCATCTTATCTTCAAGATTCAAAATTCCCTGTATGTACTTTTCTGAAATGATGGAAGGAACGTCATCAATACTTGAAGGATCAATCTCAATCACGTCCGTAGCGAGATCCACCATCAATCCTACGACTAAGTCCTGATACTGTGTGATGAGGACGAAATTTTCATCCACATTACTGATCTGTCCTAAATGAAAATAATCTGCCAAATCGATAATCGAAATCACTTCACCGCGCATATTAATAATTCCTCGGTAAAAGTGGGGGGTCTGAGGTAATTCACGTACTTCTTTCACCTTTTCAATTGAGCGGATGTATTGAAGTTCTACTCCGTAATTTTTCCCGTCTAATTGAAATACAACAAACTTCATACTAAACCTTCTCCCATTTGTATTTAATTGCTATTCAATTAATCCCTATTAACTATTTAAAATATATGTAGAAAAGTAGGTATTTTGAACTGCAATAGTTAGAATACAACATTTGCTATTTATATTGGTAAAAAAATGAAAATAAAATAAGTACAAATTGTGACTTTTGTAGTTTGTAATCCCTTACATTTCTTAAAATGCGTTTATTCGTTTTCTAAGATGTTTTAAAAACTAAATCATCTACTGTTCATTATTATTCCTATATAATAATTTACTTACTCTGCTACCATACTCTATGGTTCAGTTCTAATTGACTCCTTAACGAATCTTTCATAATAAAAAAACAAACCACCCGTCCCAGAGTGGTTTGTCGTGCAATTTGTTGATCGCTCTCTACAGCGATGCTATTCAGTTGTATAACTTACTATCTACTGCAAAAACTGACATTATACGCAGTAAAAATTTCCATGCGCCACTATGCGAACCATCTGCAATTCGGTATTGTATAGGTAAGAGTTTATACAAAAGGGGGCATTATCATGACAGTGCGTATTAATCCTCGTCTCACCGAAATTTCGATATCCGGGATCCGGCAATTCTCCAATCAGCTTGTTAATTATCCAGACGCGATTAACCTGACAATCGGACAACCGGACTTTCCGACACCTGACGAAGTGAAGGAGGGGGCCATCCGAGCTATTAATGAGAACAAAACCGGTTATACCCATAACGCGGGTCTGATTGACCTCAGACATACGGTCAATGAATTCTTCACGAATAAATACGGATTCTCCTATGATCCGGAATCAGAAATCATCATTACGAACGGCGCAAGCCAAGCGATTGATATCATCTTCCGTACAATTTTAGAGGAGGGGGATGAAGTCATCCTGCCTGCTCCGATCTATACGGGATATGTGCCGATTATTAAACTGCTCGGCGCAACACCGGTTTTCCTGGACACAACCGATACAGGATTCCAGCCATCTGCGGAGCGGCTTGCATCTCTAATCACTGACAAAACAAAAGCTGTCCTGTTCAACTTCCCATCCAATCCAACAGGAGTGGCGATTGAACAAGCCCAAATGGACGAACTTGCAGAAGTGCTCGCAACACATGATGTCTTCACGATTTCAGATGAAATCTACAGTGAGAATACGTTCTTCCGTAAGCACTGTTCATTCGGAGCCTACCCGGAATTACGAGAGAAGCTGTTCTTAGTACATGGTCTTTCAAAGTCACATTCCATGACAGGCTGGAGAATCGGATTCCTGATGGCGGACAAAGAGTGGATGCAGCACTGCATTAAAATCCAGCAATATAACGCAATTTGCGCATCGGTTCCAAGCCAATACGCCGCAATCGAAGCACTTACAACTTGTCAGGATACCCCTGCGGAAATGAACAAAGCGTATATCGAACGGAGGAATTATGTGTACCGCAGACTCCTCGATATGGGGCTTGAAGTTACCGAACCAACTGGTGCATTTTATATTTTCCCTTCAATTGAAAAGTTCGGGATGACGTCATTCGAATTCGCAACCAGACTTCTTAAAGAAGCGGGTGTAGCTGCTGTTCCAGGAAGTGCGTTCACGCAATATGGCGAGGGTTATTTACGAATCTCCTATGCGTATTCCATGGAGCATCTGGAAGAAGGGCTAAATCGGATGGAGAAATTCATCGCGTCACTATAAAAGGAAAAGCGAGCCCGCATATCGCGGACTCGCTTTTATTCTGCTCCCACATGAGCAACCGCCCATTCAGACGTCTTCCCAACAGCCGCAGTACCTTCCTCCAACGGCACCACCTGTAAAATCCCATCCTTCTTCACAACGGCAGTCGGGAAGAAATCAGCTCCCACAACTTTCACATAACCTTTCCCAGAAACGCCAATCCGTTCAACTTCCACACTTCCGATTCCGCCTACATTCGTGTACTCAAACGGTTGGGCGGAGAAGAAGTTGCCTAACGAATAAAAGACATGGGTTTGCCGACCGTCTACAGCTTCAACAACTTCATAAGGCTGTAAAACATGCGGATGATGACCAAAAATTACATCGACCCCGGCATCGGCCATTTTCTGTGCCAACTCCTTCTGTCCTTCCGAAGGTTCCAGCATATATTCCGAACCCCAGTGGATCGACATCGCGACCAAGTCACATGCACTACGAATCCGCCCAACGTCCGAAATCATCTTTTCTTCATCTATCAACGAAACCAAATAGTCTTTCCCGACAGGCAAGGCAAATCCATTCATTCCATACGTGTACGCCAATACACCAACGCGCACTCCATCGACGTCAACAATCCTTAACTGCTCGGCATCTTCTACAGACTTCGCAACACCAACATACGGCATCCCATATTCTTCTACATTTCCAATCGCCCGGAGCAACCCGTCTTCACCTTTATCGAATGAATGGTTATTCGCCATCGATACTAAATCTACGCCGGATGCACCTAAATCACGAACAATATGAGCGGGGCTATTAAATTGCGGATAGCCTGATAATCCAAGCTCGACTCCGCCAGGTAACGACTCCACATTTGCCATTAAAAAGTCAAACGAATCCATTTTACTAAAAACTCCCAAAAAGCTGTTTTCGAAGTTTTCATAGATGTATAGCGGGTAGTGTAATAACACATCGCCAATCATGCCGATCGTAACCCGGTCGGCAGATACTTCAATAGCCTGGAATTCCGATGACTTTAAAGCCTCGAAATCTGCTACTGTTCTTGTCTCTGATACTCGTATCGATCCTAAGATCATGAAGCTAATAGTTAATAAACCAATAAACAATGAAACTTGCGCTTTCACCCATGCACGTCCTTTTTTCCTAAACCATTAGCACCATTATACGACCAGAATCATCCAAAATATACCTGATATTTCCGACAAAAATAGACATCTTCACTCACGAAATCTACCTGTCTATCAATCTATACTTATATAAAAGGAGAGTGCGAAAATTGAAAAAATCGAAAACCCTTATTACCGCCGCATTATCACTGTCTTTGTTGTTTCCGGCTGCAGCTTCTGCCAAGGAATTTTCTGACGTTCCGACAAATCATTGGGCATATCCTTCAATAGACCGGCTATCTGACTTAGGAATTATCAACGGATATAAGAATGGTACATATCAGCCGAATTTAGTGTTAACCCGTGCACAGGCCGCGAAAATATTAGGAGGAACACTCGATTACAAAAGTGACCCTTCATTCACACCTAATTTTACCGACGTTCCGAAAGATCACTATGCCTATGAGGAAATAAAAGAACTCACGCAGCATGGTGTATTTTCAAACGTATCAAAATTCAATCCGGATTCACCGCTCACTCGTGCACAAATGTCAAAAATCATCGTTGAAGGCATGAATATCAAAATTGATAACAATGATGAAGTACACTTCAAAGATGTACCGAAAGGGGATTGGCACCCGTACATCACGACACTTGCAGAAGTGAAAATCTCACATGGCGTAAAACCGGGCTACTTCGGCCCATATCAAAATGTGACCCGTGCCCAAATGGCTGCGTTTACAGACCGTGCTTTGGATTTCCATTTAGGAGTTAAAAACGGTTCGATTAAATATGATCCGACTCAGGAACGATACGTGGATCATTCGACTATCACCGCTTCGATTGCGGACACTTCAGCTGACTTGGTTAATAAAGAACGGGCAAAAGCAGGGTTATCGGCGCTCACAATGGATACTGAACTCTCCCGCCTTGCGACTCTGAAAGCGGAAGACATGGTCAAAAACGATTACTTCGATCACACATCACCAACATACGGCTCGCCATTTGAAATGGCTAAACAGTTCGACTATAGCTATAGAAGCTTCGGAGAAAACATCGCCTACGGCTATTCCACTCCGGATGCCGTGGTTGAAGGCTGGATGAATTCCCCAGGTCATAAAGCGAACATCTTGCATAAAGAATACAATCGAATCGGCTCCGGAGCAGTGAAGGATTCCAACGGTCGAATCTACTGGGTTCATATGTTTGCGGAAAAATAAAAGAGTCATTTAATGAGAGGTATACGAATCGGTAGTAAAGTGGGGAGAATCGGTAGTATCCGAATGATAATCGGTAGTAAAACGAGAAAAATCGATAGTAAAAAGATAATAATCGGTAGTAAAACCAAGTAAATCGGTAGTAAGGCATACTGGGTGACTACCTGTGGAATAAAACTTCATTAGAAATAGGAATCGGTAATATATCTCTATAATCGGTAATATATCAAAATAATCGGTAATAAATTCTGATAATCGGTAAAATATGGGGAACAATCGGTAATAGAGTCATCAAATTCGGTAATAAGATTTATTGGATGCCTCGCCAACCTAATATCGGTTATAAATCTCATTAATCGGTTATAAAATTAATAATCGGTTATAACTGTTCAACAATCGGTTATACATCCAAATAATCGGTTATATCGCACTCCTATTATTAATTCCGAATTCTACATATTCTACGTATATTCATTTTCGAATACTGGTAGAATAAAAGTATGATTAGATATATCTTCTTGCTCGCAATTTTAATAGGATTATTTATTTCTTCATCACAAACATACGAGGAACAGTCGCTAATTCCACAATTACAAGAGTGGCTTCCCAATCAACCTTTGAAGGAACTGCTTTCAATCCTTGAAATTCCATATTGGGGAAAGATCGTCTCGGTTGAGGAAAGGGGGTATTATGCTTTTGTTGAATTCCTAATTCGCAAGGGTACACATATCCTTACATTTGGGACTCTTTCATTTGCAGTCTATTTGGTTCTTCCTCAATTACGATTAAGGTTTATAGTAGCTTTCCTTATAACTGTCATATTCGCATTCTTGGATGAGTACCATCAATCATTAACTGGAGGACGAACCCCAGCAATTCAAGATGTTGGGCTGGATGCAATTGGTGCAACTTTGGCTCTAATTCTTATCTATATGTACAACAAGTTTAAACGCCCATGAGATTTGAAAATCTTATGGGTGTTTTTTACATGGACTTTACAAAGAAATTATTAAATTCATTCTATTTTTCCTATTCATAGTTTGTTAAAGTAAAAGTGAAGGGTCAAAACTCTCACGAAACATGAGGAGGAAAAAAGTAATGTCCAAGAAGAACAGAAAATTCTTAGCTACAACTGTAACTGCAGCGGCAGTAGCGGCAGTGTTGGCACCATCTGTATCTGCAGATGAGCTGAAGTTCACTGACGTCTCCGATACATATGCGGATGCGGTAAATTTCCTAGTTGGTAATGGTATTACAAAAGGTGTAGAAGACACAAAGTTCGGTACGCACCAAAACATCACTCGTGTTGACGCGGCTGTATTAGTTGCACGCGCATTAGGCTTCGATGAAAACGGCAAGTACAAAGACGCTGGGTTCACAGATGTACCAGACCGCGCGAAATGGGCCGTAAATGCACTTGTGCAAAACAACGTAGTAGACGGACTTTCTACAACTAAATTCGGATCCTATGACAATTTGACTCGTGGCCAAACTGCTAAACTATTAGCGAATGCTGCAAAACTTCCAGTAAATGATGGCGTTACGAAAACGAAATTCACAGATGTAAATGAAAACTTTGCAAAATACGTAGACGCACTTGTTCGTGAAGGTGTCACTAAAGGTAAAGAAGAAACTAAATTTGGTGCAAATGATGCAGTGAAACGCGGTGAATTGGCACTATTCCTTGACCGTGCAAAAGAACACTTCGGCTTCTTCGATTTGTTCGTTATGCACACTAACGACACACACGCAAAAGCGGACATGGGTCCTAAACGCGCAACAGCTGTTAAGGAACTCCGTTCTGAACATAAAAACAACCTCTTAGTGGATGCAGGTGACGTGTTCTCCGGAACTCTTTACTTCAACGAATTCCAAGGGGCAGCTGATCTTCAAATGATGAATTACATGGGCTACGATGCGATGACATTCGGTAACCATGAATTCGATCTTGGCAGCAGTGAAGAAGGCCATAAAGCATTGGCTTCATTTGTTAAAAATGCGAAATTCCCAATGTTATCAGCAAACCTTGATTTCTCTAAGGACGAGCTATTCATTGGTCTTCAAAACAACCGTTACACTTCCGATTATAGCAACGGAATCTATGACGGAATTGTTGTAGACGTGAACGGGGAAGAAGTAGGGATCTTCGGTTTAACTACTGAAGAAACACCAACAATTTCTTCAACTGGCGAAGTCCAATTTGCTAACTATGTTGAGAAAGCAAAAGAAGCGGTTGCAGCATTCGAAGCACGCGGTGTAGATAAAATCATCGCATTGACTCACCTTGGTTATAACGACTCCCTCAACTTCGACAACGACCTTGAGTTGGCGAAAAAAGTTGAAGGCATCGATATCATCGTTGGCGGTCATACGCACTCCGAATTGAAAGATCCAGTTGTTTCAAATGAATTCGATGCACCAACAATCATCGTTCAAGCTGGAACTCAAAGCAAATACTTAGGAACTTTGAATGCAGTATTTAATGAAGACGGTGTCGTTACTTCATTCGGCGGTGAGTTAGTAAAAGTAGGTGACTTTGAAGCTGATGCAAAAGCGGAAGAAATCTTGGCTCCTTACAAGAAAAAAGTAGACGAACTAATGAACCAATCTACTGGCGTTTCTACAGAAGTAGCGCTTGATGGTGGACGTGATAGCAACAACGAAGGTAATTCAAGTGTACGCCATAACGAAACAAACCTTGGTAACTTGATCACTGACGGTATGTTGGCAACTGCGAAAACAATCAATGACAAAACAACGATCGCTATGCAAAACGGCGGCGGAATCCGTGCTTCCATCGACGAAGGAGATATCACAGTCGGGGAAGTAATGACTGTATTGCCATTCGGTAACGCATTAGCAATCATGGAACTAAAAGGTTCTGAGATTAAAGCAGCTCTTGAACATTCTGTATCTGCAGATCTTCGTGATGACAAAACAGGCTTGAAAGAAAGCGGAGCATTCCTACATGTTTCTGGATTGAAATTCGAATATGACAGTTCCAAACCAGCTGGTGAACGCGTAACAAAAGTGGAAGTTTCTGAAGGAGATAAATTCGTGGCACTTGATGATGCGAAAACATACTTCGTAGCAACTAACACATTCACAGCGGCGGGTGGAGACGGATACGATATGTTCGGTAAAGCTTATGCTGACGGACGTGTATCTGAACCAGGTAACGTTGACTACCAAATGTTCATCGACTACCTGAATGTATTGGACAAAGTTGCTCCTGCAGTTGAAGGACGCATTGTTGATGTAAACCCTGCAGCAGCTAAAACTGTAGCAGAATAAAAAAAGAGAGGTGGATCCGCTATGGGTCCACCTCCTATTTTTGCTCCATGGAAGTTTCCTTTCCTAAGAGAGACAATTTTTTACTACTATTGAGAGGAAAATTCTGACCGTCGTTCACAATGGCAAAAATTCTTTACAACTTCCTTCAATCCATCCACTATATCAACTAATAATTGGTAGAAATAGACCCCTGTCGTTACATGACAATAGGGGTGTTTTTTTGCCTTCTTTTATATCTTTTATCCTATGAATCTCCTATCTATTATTATAAATAGAGACAATAATTATCAAAAATATAGTCTAATAGAATCATATCGACAATTAGCAGCATATGGTAACATTTTGGTACAACAACGAAAAAGGAGCAACGAAATTTGAAGAAATTTTGGTTATTCAGTCTCTTTGCTGCACTATTCATTGGTTTAGGGCTCCCAACATCACAGGCATTTGCCAGTTCGAACTTCTCGGATATCGGGGATACGTACAGGGCAAAAGATGAAATCTACTATTTAGTGGAAGGCGGTATCGCCAACGGGATCTCGACAACTGCTTTTTCTCCAAGTACAGAAGTTACGCGTGGACAAGCAGCTGCTATGTTAGGACGGGCACTTGGTCTTAATGGTGAAAAACGGAAAACCTCATTCAATGACGTTTCCGAGAACTATTTTGCCTCTGGCTACATTGAACAGTTAGTTAAGCGGGGCATCATCTCCGGTTATCCGAACGGATACTTCTTACCGAATAAGACATTATCCCGTGGAGAAATGGCCATTTTAATTAACCGTTCATTTGGAACAGGAACAAACTCTGTCGCTGTCGCTACTTCCACTTTAATGCAAAAAGGAATTGCTAACGGTTACGAGGACGGAACATTCGGTGAACAAGATACGATTATCCGTGCTGATTTCTCTGTTTTCCTTGCTCGAAGCATCAATGCAAAGTTCCGTACAGCGGATACGGAAACATTCAGTCAAATTATGTATGTCAATGTGAATGACTTGAATTTCCGTACCGGTCCAAACACAAATTATCCTTCCATGGGTAAATATAATTTTGGGCAAGTAGTGGAATACGCGTATTCAATCGGGGATTGGGCTTACGTACGTGTGAATGGTGAAAAAGGATTTGTACATACAGCGTACTTGCAGACGACTGTGCCTGATCCAAACAATCCACCAGTGATTACACCACCTGAGCCAGCACCAATTCTACCTAAAAAACTTGAAGATATGGTCATTATTCTTGACCCTGGTCATGGTGACCACGATCCAGGTGCAACTGGTTTCGGATTAAAAGAGAAAGACATGGTTTTGGATGTTGGTAAGAGGGTAAAGAACTATTTTGTCCAATCACCGTTACAAGTCAAAATGACTCGTGAAACAGATGTGTTTGTTGAACTTCGTGATCGTGTCGCATTTGCAAAACGTAATGACGGTCATCTGTTCGTCAGTATCCATGCGAATGCATTGAACGGTTCTGCCAACGGAACAGAAACTTTCTATTACACAGCTGCGAGAAATCCATATGACGTAGAGTCTAAGGCATTAGCGAAGTATTTACAGGCACGCATGCTTGAAGCATGGAACTTAAAAGATCGTGGTGTGAAATACGGAAACTACTACGTTATTCGTGAAAATGCAATGCCAGCTGCATTAGTTGAAATGGGCTTTATCGATAACAAAACAGACAATGCTTATATCGCATCTCCATCTCGTAGAGAGCAAATGGCAAAGGCAATCTACTTAGGAACGCTGGATTACCTTTACCATTATGAGAAACGTGAAGACGTTTTACCACTCTATAAGTCGGTTAACGCAAGTTCATCGCCAAAACGGCATTAAAAATAGCACTGTTCTGCGTGAGCGGAACAGTGTTTTTTTGATAGAATAATAGAGAGACTGATAGAAAGTGAGTGAAGGCACTTGAAAAACCGAACTCTTATAATATTACTCTGCCTAACTTTGTTATTGCCGTTCACAAGTCCGGCAATGGCTGAAGAGGCAGAAGATGTACTACTCATGGTGCCGGAGGGACAGGAACTATTATTTAAAGATCTTCCTGTCACAAATGTCTTTGATTTCATACCTTTTGCAGAAGCTAAATTGACGGATTCTGAACAAGCTCTCATCCGGAAAATGTATCCGACAATCAAGATTCTGAAAGATAAAAAGTATGAAATCATGGCAGAATCTATTCCGCCAGCATTTAACACCATCAAAGCTACTCAACTTCAGACGACCCCTTACACCGGAAAGGGTGTGAAAGTAGGGGTTCTGGACACAGGAATTGCGACAAATCACTCGGACTTAAATGTGCGGGGCGGTTATTGCAGTCTTCCATCGGCTTGTCCAACTGAAAGTGCATTCAATGACAACAATGGCCATGGCACACATGTTGCGGGTACGATTGCTGCACTTAATAATAATTCCGGAATAGTAGGGGTTGCCCCTAACGCCGAGCTGTATGCCATTAAAGCATTAGGTGAAAACGGGGAAGGGGATACTCGCAGTATCGTCAAAGGGGTCGAATGGGCCATCCAAAACGATATGGATATTCTGAATTTGAGTATTACGACGAAGACAGATGATCCAGCACTTCGAATGGTTCTAAACAAAGCATACGAGAACGGAATATTAATAATTGCATCTGCTGGAAATGAAGGAAAGTTGATATCCGGTGATAGCGTCCTTTATCCTGCCAAATACGATTCCGTTATAGCTGTTTCAGCCTTATCATCACAAACTCAAAAGTTAGCGGAAAGCTCCCAAGGCCCTGCGGTTGAAGTAACTGCTCCAGGTTATAACATTACGAGTACATTTCCTCGCAGCCTGGATATATTAGATGGCAATCAAAACGGCTACACAGCTTTATCTGGAACTTCAATGGCAGCGCCACATGTAACAGGGATATTAGCTCTTTACAAGGAGCGTTTCCCGGATGCTTCCCAACAAAGACTTCGCCAATTGCTTCAACTGACAGCTCAGGATATTGGTGTTCTTGGCCGAGACGAGGTGTTTGGTTACGGCATTGCTACCTATGAAAGTGTGATTACTAACGTTCCTACCTTAGAAGTGAATTCTGGTGACGGTCGAATCCACATGTCCGTTCAGAACGTAGATGCCGTAAAAGAATGGTCTCTTACAGAGAATGGAACCACTATTACTGAAACTGCTCCCGGAGAATGGGAAACGTACCGCCCTGCAGGAATATATCGCTTCGAATTCTCCTTTGAAATGGACAATGGACAAGTATTTAAGAATCCGATTACGGTTGTTTTAAGTAATCCAACGTTCAAAGATTTAACAATCGATCAATGGTTCTCATCTAATATCAGTTATCTCTATTACAAAAAACAGATGAATGGTACGGATGACGGAAAGATTGAACCTTTTAGGGAGATCACAAGAGCGGAGGCAGTTGCATTACTCGGTCGTGCAAAAGGATTGAATGGTGAAGAACGGGTGACAAGATTTAAAGATGTAGGAACTGGTAACTTTGCTTCCGGATATATTCAATCAGCATACGAAGCAGGAATTTTATCCGGATTCCCTGATGGTACATTCCGTCCATCACAATCCGTAACACGTGCTGAAATGGCAATCTTAATACAAAACGCATTTGGCTTCCCGACGAATGCTGGTGCAACCATGCCTTTCACCGATGTGAATCAAAACATGGCAAGTTATGATGAAATTCTTGCACTCTATCAGTCTGGCATTGCAAAAGGATATTCAGCAACAACGTTTGAACCAAATATGAAAATGAACCGTGCGTCGTTTAGTGCATTCCTTTCAAGGGCACAACGACCTGATCTATTTAAATAACGAAAATAAGCTCCCAGCGAATGGCTGGGAGCTTTATTGATAAAGTCCATATAATTGTGTAAAAGTGAATGAGCCACCTTGGGTCCTGGGTAAATGTTAAGTGCGACCAAAACATTAGGAGGAATCAAGTATGGCTCAATTGAACTTTACCCTAAATTTCGATGATTTAAAAGATGCGTTGAT